>CAYMCR010000001.1:0-155389 GCA_964389015.1 uncultured Fibrobacteraceae bacterium
CGTCGCTGAGGTGGACGAAGGCGGTGTCGTGGGCCGCACGGTTCTTTTCCTGACTGGCGTGTAGGATCTCGTTGGTCGCCGCGGCGATCGCGGGCGTCACCGGGTCGAGCTTGGTGAGGCCTTCGCGATGGGCCGAAAGTCCCACGGGCACCACGGCCAGCGTGGCCAGTCCGGGCTGCAGCGACTGCAGGTCCGCGATGGAGCGCTCGAGTACCTCGCCGTCGTTCCAACCCGGGCAGAGCACGATCTGCGTATGGACCGTGATGCCGCTGTCGGTGAAGCGCTTCAGGATCTCCAGCACGTCGATGCGCTTCTTGATGCCGAGCATACGCGTGCGGACGTCGATGTCCGTGGCGTGCACCGAGACGTACAGCGGCGTTATCTTCTGCGTGATGATCCGCTCGATGCCGCGTCGCCCCAGCGAGGTCAGGGTGATGTAGTTGCCGTAGAGAAAGCTCAGGCGGTAGTCCTCGTCCTTGACGTAGAGGCTCGAGCGCAGGCCGGCGGGATTCTGGTCGATGAAGCAGAAGACGCAGTCGCAGGAGCAGGTCTTGAATTCCATGGCGGCAAAACAGGACGTGACCTGATCCAGGGCGTGGGGCGCCAACCGGATCTGCAGCTCCTCCCCGTCGGCGCGTCGGATGGTGAGGATCATCCGGTCGCCGCGCGGCATGTAGTAGTAGAGGTCCAGCATGTCCTCGACCGGCTGGTCGTCGACCGCGGCCACGGCGTCGCCCTCGCGCCAGGCATGTTGCCGGTCGAGAGGCGAGGGAAAGGGCTGGATCAGCTCGATCATGGACGTCCTGTCCGCGAAGGAATGGCCGAAGACGAACGGTGGCCTGTCGGGTGCCACAGTCGCCCCCATCATAGAGAAACGGGCTGCGCCTGCGCAACCCGTCAGTGTGTTTGGAGCGGGCTACGGGGCTCGAACCCGCGACCACCAGCTTGGGAAGCTGGTGCTCTACCAACTGAGCTAAGCCCGCTCCGGAACCGGGAAGTTAAGCCGCCGTGCCCGGTCGTGTCAAGGTGGCGAGGCTTTCAGCTCTCCGTCCCGGCTTGATGGAGCAGGTTCTCGAGCGTAGTCAGCAGGCGCGGATCGTCGGGGCTGCCGCTCGCCACCTGCGGCTGGGCAGCGAACCAGGTGCGCTGACGCTTGGCGTAGCGTGCGGTGTTGGCGACGATCAGCTCCCGTGTGTCGTGCAAGGGAAGGTCGTCTGTCAGGTGCTGGACCAGTTCACGGTAGCCCAGGGTTTTCAGGCCCGGAGCGTCGTCACCGAACTCGTCGAGCAGTCCGCGCGTCTCCTCGAGCCAGCCGGCCGCGAGCATCTCGGTGGTGCGTTCGGCGATACGCGCACGCAGCTCGTCACGGTCGCGGATAAGATAAACCAGGGGGAAGGAAAGACCCAAAACTGGCTCGGACTCGCGCGTGCGCATGATCTCGGTCATGGTGCGCCCGGTGAGCCGATGCACCTCCAAGGCGCGCTGGCTGCGGTAGCGATCGTGGGGATGGATGCGCGCGAAACTGGCCTCGTCAACGCGGTGCAGACGCTCGCGGATGGTCGCGTCGCTGAGGGCGTCCAGCTCGGCGCGGATCCCGGCCAGATCAGGGGCGTCTGCGGGCACGGAGAAGAAACCGTCCCGCACCGCTGTAAGGTACATGCCGGCGCCTCCCACCAGAAGCGGCTGGCGCCCGCGGGACCGGATGTCTGCCACCACGCGGATGAAATCATCGCGGAAGCGCTGCGCCGAATAGGTCTCGCGGGGTGACAGGAAGTCGACCAGATGGTGGGGACAGGCCTCTTGTTCGGCGGCGGTGGGTTGGGCGGTGCCGATGCGCAGGCCGCGGTAGATCTGCCGGCTGTCCAGGGAAACGATCTCGAGCGGGTGGCGCTGCGCCAGTGCCACGATCAAGGCGGTCTTGCCCACGGCCGTGGGGCCCGCCACCACGGGGCAGACGCCCGCGTGCGACTGCGCGCCCACTCAGCGTCTCCCGAATCTTTTCTCGAGCTCTTCCCGCGTGAACTGGATGAGGGTCGGACGACCGTGGGGGCACGACAGTGGCTTGTCGGTGGCGAAGAGACGGTCCAGCAGATTCTGCATCTCCGGCACTGTCATCAAGGCGCCGGCGCGCACCGCGCCGTGGCAGGCATAGCTGGCGAGCAGGTCGTCGTGGGCGGCGTTGTCCGCTCGTCCCGATTCGGTCAGATCGTCCAGCACGTCGAGCAGGAGCTGGCCCTCGTGCCAGTTCTTCAGGGACGAGGGAATGCCCTGGACCAGGATCGAGTGGCCCCCGAAGGGCTGGATGGCGAAGCCCAGTTTAGCCAGCTCATCGGCGTGGCTCTGGTAGGACTGCACCTGCAGGGGTGTGAGGTCGAGGTTGACGGGGAACAGGAGCTGTTGCACGGGCACGTTGAGCGTTCCCTCGCCCAGGGATTTGCGGGCCTCGTTGTAGAGGATGCGCTCGTGGCTGTTGTGCTGGTCGATGATCAGCAGTCCGCCCCGGGTCTGGGTACAAATGTAGGTCCGATGCAATTGCCAGAACGGAGCCTGGCGCGCGGGTTCTCCCCCGCCGGCCACCGGGGCGGGGGCCTCCCCGCCGGCGGAGGTCTTTCTCCCGGTGGCGCCGTCGAAGAGCGACGGCTGACCGTCGACTGGCGCGCCGCCCGGGGTCGTGAAATGCCGGCGCAGGTAATCCTCCTGGGCTTCCGCGAGACTTTGCAGGGGACCGCGGTGCGCCTCGACGTTGGCTGAGCCGTCATCAGGCGCGAAGGACGGGTCGGCCTTCAGATCGAGACCATCGTGTAACGCGGTCATGACCATGCCGAAGATGTGGCGCTCCAGGACCAGACGCACCTCGCTCTTGGCCGGATGGACATTCACGTCCACGTCACCGTAGGGAATGTCCAGGAACAGCAGGACGACGGGATGCCGACCCGGCGGGATGACATCCTTGTAGGCCAGCCGCACGGCCTGGGCCAGGGCGTTGCTGTTGACCGGACGCCGGTTCACGTAGAAGAACTGTTGGCTGCGATTGGCGCGGGTCAGCGTGGGGCGCGAGGCGAGTCCCCCCACGCCGAGCCCCCCTTCCACGCGTTCGAAGCGAGCCAGATGCTCCAGCGCCTGTTCGCCGAGGATGTCGCGTACGCGCGAGGGCAGGGAGTCGGCGGGCAACAGGTCGAGCAGCGTCGCGTCATCGGCGGCCAGGCGCCAGCGCACTTCGGGATAAGCCAGCGCAATGGCGGTGACTGTTTTCAGAACGGCTTTCTTCTCGGCCGGGGGTGTCTTGAGGTACTTGCGACGGGCCGGTGTGTTGTAGAACAGATCCTCGACGGTGACGGTGGTGCCGCGGTTGCGCGGCGCCGGTTCGCGGCGATCGGTGACGCTGCCCGCCACGCGGATCATGCCGCCCACTTCCTCGTCGGTGGTCCGGCTGATCAACGTGCAGCGGCTGACCGACGCGATGCTGGCGAGGGCCTCGCCGCGGAAGCCGAACGACGCCACCTGCGTGATGTCGGCGGCCGAGACGATCTTCGACGTGGCGTGACGTTCGAGGGCGAGCGGGAGTTCGCGGTAGGGTATGCCGTTCCCGTCGTCCTCCACCACGATGGCGGCCAGGCCGCCGTCCGTGACGGAGATCCCGATGCTGCGGGCTCCGGCGTCCAGCGCGTTCTCGACCAGCTCCTTGATCACCGAGGCCGGTCGTTCGATGACCTCGCCGGCGGCGATCCGATCCACCGAGGCGCTATCCAGTATCCTGATGGGGTGGCGAGGCATCGCGTCGTCGGCTCCCTGTACTCCGTTGGTTAGGTATCACGGCAGACCGGTGACTGCCGGGGCGGAGCCTAAGATAACGGTAGGGTGTGAGAATCGTCAATCATCGTCCCGCGACCGGTTGGTCAGCGTCTCGAGAGCGGTGTCCACGAGCGCTTCCGGAGAGTTGTCCCGGCCGGGATAGAGGGCGCGGCCGGTGCGCACCACCAGCCCGGGATCGCCAGACGCCTCGCGCAACGCCAGGACGATGCGGCGCTCCAGATGCGCCACGGCGTGGGTCTCCTCCGGGGCGACAATGAACAGTTGTCCGTCCTCCCCCGGGAAGAGCAGGTCCGAGGTGCGTATGCGGGCGGCCACTTGCTCGAGGTGGGCGGCGGCGGCGGGGCCCGGCTGGTCGCAGACGAAGGCGGAGAGGGAGAAGGCCACGTGATAGCGATCCGCGCGATCGATCTCCCGTGCCAGGGTCAGCAACAAGGTGCCGGGAACGGCGGACGGCGGCGCCTCGTCGGGTACGCTCCGCACGGCGTGGGGCTCGTCGCTCGTCCCCACCGGTAGTTGGGACAGGTGGCGCGCCAGGGCGGCGTCGAATTCCGTGAAGGACGAACTATCGGCGGGGTGAAGACGATGCTTGTCATAGAGCACGAAGCCGGCGCAGCCGTTTCCGGAGCCCCGCACCGCCAGACAGGACCGGGAGGGGCCGTCCATGAAGCCGGGCGCGGTAACGGTGATCAACCAGCCCTCGTCGCCGACACGGTTCAACAATTCTCGGGCCGCGGCAGTCTGGGGACCGATCCCGTCCACGGGATTCGTGAGGAACATCACATCCCGGGCGCCGGTGACCCTGCGCAGGATCTTCTCGAGCGCGCCACGACGCGCTGTCAGAGAGGCGGCGGGGCGACGCGATTCCTCGCCCAGAAAGGCGGTCAAAACGCGTAGACGCTCGCGATGGTCGTGTTCCTCGTGTCGATGCAGGAGGTCAGCCAGGCGCGGCTCCAGAAAACCCGCCACCGAATCGGCACGAGCCTGGAAACGATGTGAGTCGTCGGCAGCCCCGAAACGTATTGCCAACACCGCGCGCACCGGGGCGGGACCGATGGGCAGGAAGAAGATGGCCAGTCCGTCGCCGTTCTCGTCGCCATCTGTTTGTCGGACCAGGATCGGCTTGGCCGTTTGGAGCACGTCGTCCCAGGCGGGATGCTGTTGCGCGATGGCGCCGGCGCGGGTTTCGCCGGCGGCGGTGCCCTCGGCGAGCAGCAACGCGCCGTCGTCCAGCACGAGTCCCAGCGACACGTGGTCCGCGCCCAGGGCCATGGCGAGGGCCGCGGACCAGCCGGCCAGGACCGTTTCCAGTTGCTCCTCTCCCCCAGCCAGCTCGCGGAATTCACGGCTCAAGCGCTTGCGCAGGTGGCCGGCCCGCATGTGCCGGTCTCCGGTCGTGGTGTACAGCAGACCGGCGATGCTGTCGCCGACTGTGCAAAGGTCGGTGAGATGCGAAGTGTCGAACACCGGCTCACCCGGACCGACGTTCACGTTCAACACGCCCAGCAGGTCGCCGTCGTGCACGAGTGGTATGCAGAGCGCAGCGGCAAGCTCACCCCTCTCGGTCTTCAGGTCGCCGGGCTGAGGCTCGATCACCAACTCGGGGCTTTGCGTCCGGCCCACGCGACCAGCCACGCCCGTGTCCAGGGGCTGCCGCGTGTAGTGCAGGGTCCGCGCGCTCAACCCCTTGGCCGCTGCGATGAACAGGGCTTCCGCTTGCGGATCATAGAGCATGATGGAGCCGGAAGCGCCGCCCACGGCGGCCATGGCGATCGCCAGCAACCAGGGCAGCAACGTCTCCCGGTCGTGCGCGTCCTCGATACGGCCCAGGGTTCTCAGGGCAGCCTCGATATCGCCCTTCGCGATTACGGACCCGGGGGGGACGGGACCGGGCTCGATTTTCCGGGGTGTGCCCGGCGCCGCGGCCGTATCCGCTGCCGCGTTCGGATCTGCGGTCGACAGCGTGGCGCCGCTGGTGGCGAGCAGCATCTCGAATTCCTGGGCCCCAACCACGCGCAGGGCTCCGTACGCGACCGCCCGCAGGAGGATCTCGTCTTGGCGCGCCACTGGTGGCGTCACGATATGTGTCACGATATTCGTCTGGGACGGCGGCGAGAGTTCGTGGAAATCACTAAGGACCGGGAGCCCCATGATCTCGGCCAGAGAGGAACCGGGCGCCGTGACGATTGGATCGACAACGCCAAGCAGGCGCACGTCCGCGCGCCGCTGGCATTCCGCCAAAAGCGGTATCTCGCTTTCGCCCGGCAGATAGAAGATCACGTGCCACATGGCGTACCATTCCGCGCCAAGGTTCAATCCTCGCGTATCCAGTATAGCATCGGCCGTCGGGAAGATACCTGTAGATTCGAGGGTCCTGACCGTATCAGAGCTGCTTCTTGATGCGGGCGAGCCAGAGGAAGGCGTCGAGGGGGCTGAGGGATTCGAGATCGAGTTCGCGCAGGCCGTCCAGGGCGTCCCGCTCGCCGTCCGTGAACAGGGACAGCTGGCGATGGGGAGCGGCGACGCTGTCTGCCGCCACGGAGAAGGCGGCGCCGTCCGGCAAACGCTCCGGGGATAGGGCACGGGCGTCCTCGGTCGTCAGGGCCGCGAGCAGGGTCTCGGCGCGCTTGAGTACGGGCTCGGGCACGCCGGCCAGGCGCGCCACGTGGATGCCGTAGCTCTTGTCGCTGCAGCCGGGTTTGACGGCGTGCAGGAAGATGATCTTGCCCTCCCACTCCTTCACGTCCATGCGCAGGTTCACCAGCCGCGGCAGACGGGATTCCAGCTCGGTGAGCTCGTGGTAGTGGGTGGCGAAGATGGTGCGGGGCCGGGGTCCCTCGTCGAGGTGCAGGAACTCGGTGATGGCCCAGGCCAGGGACAACCCGTCGTAGGTGGACGTGCCGCGGCCGACCTCGTCCAGGATCACCAGACTGCGCCGGGACATCTGGTGCAGGATGCGCGCCGATTCGCTCATCTCCGCGAAGAAGGTGGATTGGCCGCGGGCCAGATTGTCGCTGGCGCCCACGCGGGTGAAGATGCGGTCCGCGAGGCCGATGACCGCGCGTTGGGCGGGCACGAAACCGCCGGCTTGCGCCATGATCGTCAGCAGCGCCACCTGCCGCAGGTAAGTGGACTTCCCCCCCATGTTGGGCCCCGTCAGCAGCAGCACCTGGTGCGTGGCGTCGTCCAGCAGGGTGTCGTTGGGTATGAAGTCGTGATCGAGCAGTCGTTCGACCACGGGGTGACGGCCGCCGGTTATGTCCAGGACCAGCGAGTCGTCGCAGACGGGACGACAGTAGCCCCGCTGCTCGGCGAGCTCGGCGAAGGCGAACATCAAGTCCACGGCGGCGAGGCGGCGCGAACTGAGCTGGATGTCGTCCAGGCGTTTGGCGACGGTGCGAACCAGTCGGCCGAAGATTTCGTTCTCGCGGGACTGGATCCGGTCCTCCGCCTCGAGGATGGTCTGCTCGGCCCGCTTGAGATCCTCGGTGTGGAAGCGCGCCGAGTTGACCAGGGTCTGCTTCTGCTGGAAGTCCGGGGGTACCTTGTCGAGGTGCTTGTTGGTTACCTCGAAGAAGTAGCCGAAGACCTTGTTGAAGCCGACCTTCAGCGTCGGGATGCCCGTGCGCTCCCGCTCCCCGGCCTGCAGCGAGGCGAGGTAGCCCTTGGTGTCGCTGGCCACCGCCTTGGCGGCATCCAGCTCCGCGTCCACGCCGGCGCGTATGATGTCGCCGGGCTTCATCTGGGCCGGCGGCTGGTCGGAGAGGGTCGAGGTGATCTCGGCGGCCAGCGCGGAGAGGTCCGGCATCGCCGCGGCCCACTCCCCCGCCGGGTGCTTCTCGTGGCCGGGGGCCAGCACCTGGACAGACACCTCGTGAGCGGCCTGCAGGGAGTGGCCGAGGTGTCGCAGGCGGGCGGGGCCGATACGGCCGGAGGCGGCGTGCACGGCCCAGCGGTCCAGGTCGCCGACGCCTTGCAAGGCGCCTCGCACGTCGCGCCGCCAGTCCCGGTCAGCCACGGCGCCGGCCACGCCGGCGTGCCAGCGCGCCAGCTCCTGCAGATCGGTCAGGGGCTCGGCCAATCGTCGCTCGAGCAGGCGTCGGCCCATGGGTGTGCTGGTGGCGTCCAGGTGGTGCACGAGCGTGCCCTCACCCCGCTCGCCCCTGAACGTGCGAAACACTTCCAGATTGCGCAGGGTTTCCTCATCGAGCAGCAACCGCTCGACGCGCGAGTTGAAGACCAGCGACGTGATCTGGGACGGTTTCCGTAAAGCCAAGGTGGTCAAGTAGCGCAGCAGCGCGCCGGCGGCGGCGACGGCGGACGTGCGCGTATCGTCTTCCAGGCCGAAGGGGTCCAGGTCCAGCACGCCGAAATGGTCGAGCAGCGTTTCGCGGGCGAAGGAAGGATGATACCAGGCGGTGCTCACGGTGTTGATCACGGTATCTGGCAGGGCCAGGCGCCAGGTCCGGCAGAGTTCGGCGTCGATCCCTTCGGAGACTATCACTTCGCGGGCGCCGTAGCGCTCGCACAGGGAGGGCAGGCTGGCATCCTCGTGGCCGCAACGGAAATCGCCCGTGCTAGCATCGAGAACCGCCCAACCGGCGTCGCCGTCGGTCCCCGGCGCGTATGACAGGCAGAACACGCCGCCGGCGCCCTCGACCAGTTCCGGAGCCGTGGCGGTACCCGGGCTGATCACCTCGACCACCGCGCGCTTCACCAGCCCCTTGGCCTGTGCCGGATCCTCCACCTGGTCGCAGATGGCCACGGTCAGGCCTGCGGCGAGCAGACGGCCGAGATAGGTGTCCAGGGCGTGGTGCGGTACGCCGGCCAGGGGCACCGGGTGGTCGCTGTTCTTGTCGCGTGTGGTGAGAGTGACGTTGCAGGTCTCGGCCAGGATCCTGGCATCGTCGAAAAAGGTCTCGTAGAAATCACCCATGCGATACAGCAGCAAGGCTTCGGGATGTTCGCGCTTGATCTTCAGGTACTGGGCAAGCATGGGCGTCAACTTGGGAGACGAGGCGTGGCGGGAACTCATGGGGAATCGGCCGCCTTGACCGGCAACGGGGCGAGATCATAACGGGCGCGCAGGTCGGACGCCTGTTCGCGCGCCTGGGACATGCCGGCGTACGAGCCGGCGCGCAGCTTGTAGAGCGCCAGACCGCGCTCGTCAGCCATTTCGCAGATCCGCAGTCCGGGGAGTCGCTCGCGCCAATCGTCCAGGAATTTCAAGGCGCGGGCCCGGTCGGCGAACGCGGCGAACTGGAGCGTGTAGCGTCCTGGGGCAGGAGCCGCTTCCGGAATCTGTTCTTCGCTCCCGTCGACAGCGGGCGCGGGCATTGACGGTGTGTCGAGGCTCCGCTGCAGCTCCTCTTGTCGCTGCTCCTGCTCGACGACGAGCGCAGCGGGCAGGGAGTGCGGGAAGCGGTGTTCGAGCTCGCGGCGCAGGCGGGTCGCCTTCTGGGCATCCGTCTTGCTCGCCAACATCCAGTCCAGGAGCAGGATCTCGGCGCGACAGGGTGTGTCCTCGGTTCTCCCGGCCATCTCGAGGTAGCGCCGTGCCAAGGCGGGGTCCCCGTCGGTGAGGGCGAGACGGGCCAGCCGGTAACGGGCCCAGTCGTAATCCGGATCGCCTGGCGGTACGGCGGCCAGAGCGTCCCGACTGCCCGAGATGTCTCCCTGGGCGCGACAGGCCAAGCCACCCAGCAGGGTAGCGGAGGCCGCGGTTTCATCGTTACGCAGGGGAATCTCCTCGAGCAAGGCGATGGTGGTCTCGTAGTCGCCGGCGCCGAAGGCTTGCCAGGCGGCATCGGTGAGGAGCAAGGCTCGCGCGTCGTCTCCGAGATCGGGCGCGTCGAGGAGTTCGCGTCGCAGCCCGGCGGCTGCGGCGGGCGATTCCGCGAGGCGGTAGCGCCAATAGAGCGACTGCAGGTTGGTCCCGTCCGTGGCCGCGAGGGTGGTGGTGAGCTCCCGAGCGGCCGCGAAACGGCCCACGGCGAAGAGCGACCGCACGTCGTTCCAGTCGCCGGCTGGCGGGTCGGCGCCGTAAGCACCGGGGGACATAGTCACGGCGATGAGCAGGACAACCCGGCCTACCGTGCGTCTCATGCCGGTTCTCCGTGGGTCGCGGGGGGAGCGAAAGAGGCGAAGCTGCCGCAGCTGCGGCAATACCAGCGCACGCCCTCGGACTCCGCACTGCAGACGCGACAGGTCCAGCTCCGGGGACCCTCCGGTATGTGCAGGGCGGACCAGACACGGGTGAAATCGCTGTCGGGCAGGTCGTTGACCAGGATGCGCAGATACCCCGCCGCCACGCCAGGTGTAAGTCGCGGGTCGCCGTGCTTGCCCTCGAGCATGCACACGGCCTGCTCGCGGTCGCCGATTTTCTCCTGCAGCAGGGCCAGGGCCAGCCACAGGGAGGGCGGGGCGTCCGCGTTCTGGCAGGCGGATTCGAGGATCGGGATGGAGCGCTCGAAGCGGCTGGCCGCCAGGAGAGCCTTTTGCAGGATCGGCAACAGCAGATCTGCGGCGGCGGGAGACATGAGCAAACCTTCGGTGGCCAGCTCGGCCGCGCGCTCGTGGTCCTGCTCGCCGAGGCGAGAGAAGGCGCGTACGTAAAGCGCCAGGTGACCGTGGCGGCCCGCTTTGTCCACGGATCCGGACAAGCGGCGCGCCTCGCCGTGACGTCCGGCCTGTGCGGCGCTCACGGCACGGTCCAGCTGGAACAGTTCGTACTGGACACCGAACTCGGCGGCAGCCTCCGCCGGTGCCCGTTTCGCGCCCTCCCGGAGGGCGCGCGCGGCGCCATCCGCCAAGCCCTGGCCCAGGAACTGCCGGAAGCGTGCCCGCCAAAAACGGGGCGCGGCCAGATTGTGGCGCAGGAGGGAATCCAGCAGCTCACCGGCTTCGTCCCACAGCTCCAGAGCCAGGAGATCCTCGGTGAGCGCCAGGGTCACGGAGATTCGCTTGTGCGGCGGCAGCCCGGGGCGGGCGCTCAAACCGCGATGCAGCGCGGCGGCCCGGCGGGGATCACCGGTCAGGCGCAGCAGGTTGCCGAGCTGCAGATAGGGATCCACGGCGTGCGGTTCCTTGTCGATGGCGTCGCGCAGGGCCTCTAGCGCGCCGGTGGTGTCACCGGCCAGCCACAACTCGAGACCGCGCGTGTAGGCGTCCTCGGTCACGCCTTGGCCGACGCGCCGGCGCAGCAGCAGGAACAGGGCCGCGACCGCCAACAATACGGCCAGGGCGATGAACCATGCGGAAGAGAGTACCGCCATGATCTAGTCCTCCGTGGCTTCGTCCAGTTCGCGAAGGGGCAGCGAACGCAGCTCGGTGATCTCGTTGTCGCGGTCCTTCAGATCGCGAGCCAGGGTGCGGAGCCGGTTGCGCAGCTTGATCTCGCGGATGCCGCCCACGATCAGGCTGACCAGGATGCCGGCGAGGAATCCACCCAGCATCACGTAGTAGAGGGGAATGTCCAGGTACTCCCACTTCAGCAAGCGCAGATCAACGGACTGGCCGCTGTTCTGGGTGAAGAACACGGCCATGGTGAGCAAGACGAGCAGGTAGATGATTCCCTTGAAGATCCACACGGTTTCACCTCTCGGCTGGTTCGAGTCGATTCAAGTCATTTCGGCGAGAAAGGTCGTCGCCTCGCAATCAGTGATGCGGACCTCGAGCACGTCGCCGACGGCGGCGTCGCAATCCTTCAGGAGCACCTTGCGATTGTTCGGCGTGCGCGCCTTTACCGCCCCTTCCGGACGGCGGGCCTCCCCCTCCACGGCCACTCTTCTGCGACGCCCGATCTCCTCCGTGGCGAGTTCCTGCCAGATCTCGTCCTGGAGGGCCATCAACTCGGCCAGTCGCTCCTTCTTGACCAGGAGGTCGACATCGTCGTCCAGACGGACGGCGGGAGTCCCCGGTCGCGCCGAGTACTTGAAATTGAAGGTCTGATCGTAGCGGACCTCCCGCACCAACTCAAGCGTCTGTCGGAAATCATCGTCGGTCTCCCCCGGGAAGCCAACGATGAAATCGCCCGAGAAGGTCACGTCCCGGACATGCCGGCGCGCCAACTCGACCAGGGCCAAGTAGCGATCGCGGGTGTAGAACCGCTTCATGCGCTTCAGGATGCGATCGCTGCCGCTTTGCGCCGGTATGTGCAGCCAGGGGCAGACCTTCTCGAGTTCGCCGATGGCGCGGAGCAACGGCTCGTCCATGTCGCAGGGATGACTGGTCAGGAAGCGGATGCGGGCCAGTCCGGTGACCTCGGCCACCTGGCGCAGCAGGCCGGCGAAGTCGAGGTCGGGTGCCCTGTAGGCCGTGACGTTCTGGCCGAGCAGGGTGACCTCCCGTCCCCCCATGGCGACGATATCGCGGATCTCTTCCAGAATGGCGGACGGAGACTTCTCGCGCTGGGGACCGCGCGTCGCTGGAACGATGCAATAGGTGCAGCGGTAGTCACAGCCCTTGTGGATGGTCACCAGGTGCGAGTTGTTGGTGGGATAGGCCTCCGGCGGCGCCACGTAATGCATCTCCGCGAGATGGCCCGTGGCGACCGGTGGTTTGCGTTCGCGGCCCGTCAGGAGTCGCACGAGCAGTTCCGGCAACCGATCATACTGGTCGACACCCGCCACGAGGTCTACCCGGCCGGTACCTTTGGCCAGGGCGTGGGCAAGTCGCTCGGCCATGCAACCGCAGACGCCGATGACATCGGCCCGGATCAAGCCGCGGCGACGCTGGCTGCGCAGTTCACCGATACGGCTGAAGATCTTGTGCTCGGCCAGTTCCCGGACCGAGCAGGTGTTCAGGAGGATGACGTCGGCCGTGACCGGGTCGTGAGCCAGGGTATAGCCGTTGCGCGTCAGGATACCGCCGATGGCGGACGAGTCGTAGGTGTTCATCTGACAGCCGTAGGTCTCGATGTAGACCCTGTGGCTCGCGGTTTCCCCTGACGACATGCTTCCTCCGTGGCGATCAGATGCCGGGTGCCGGCGCCACCTCATCGGCGTAGAGTGTGTCGGCGCGGAAACCGGCAGGTTTCAGGATGACCATGGCGCCCGGCTCCCAGGTGTCGGGCACCGACACCACAGCGTAGTTACCGGTGGTGGCCTGCAGCCGGTCAGGCGCCGGTCGCTCGGTCTCCACCGTGGCCTCGTGCCAGTGACCGATCAGTCGCTGCTCGAATTCGTGGCGCTTGCGTCGGCTCAGGTCCCGCAGGATGCGCGAGCGCTCGGTGACTGTTTCCGTGTGGACGGGCCGCATTCCGGCCGCCGGCGTGCCCGGTCTGGGTGAGAAACGGAACACGTGCAGATATGATAGGGCCGACAGCTCGAGAAAGCTGCGCGTGGCGTCGAATTCGGCGTCAGACTCGTCTGGGAAGCCCACGATCACGTCGGCACCTATACCAAAGTGGAGGCCCAAACCCGCTGCGGCCTCGATTGCCTGGCCGGCGCTGTCCACATCGTAGGGCCTGCGCATTCGACGTAATACATCATCAGAGCCACTTTGCAGTGAGATATGGAGATAGGGCCTCAGGTTCGTGTAGTTCTCGAAGAGTTCCAGCAAGGGTGGGCGCACCTCGTTGGGGTGTATGCTGCTCAGGCGGAAGCGCATGTCCGGGAACCTGCCCAGGACCTCCGCCAGCAGCGGGACGAGAGCCTTGCCCAGTCCCAGATCCCGGCCGTAGCTCCCGAGGTGCACGCCGGCCAGGACGATCTCCCCGAAACCGTTCTCGCGCAGCACCTCTATCTGGCGTGAGACGTCGGCGACGGGTCGGGATCGGTTCGGCCCGCGCGCCTGCCAGATCAGGCAATAGGTGCACCGCAGATCGCAACCGTCCTGGACCTTCACATAGGCGCGAGTGCGACCGTCGAAGTCGGTGATGTCGTGGGAGCGGAAGGCGGCGTGCCGTTCGAATGCCGAGACCTCGACCAGAGGCGAGTCTGCCGCCAGCAGTCGCGGCAGCCACTCGGCGATATCCTCGCGCTCGTTGAGGCCGAAAACACCGTCGAGTTCGGTTATGGCGGCGAGGGCGTCTTGCTGGGTCTGGGCGTAGCAGCCGGTCACGACGACCTTGGCGTCGGGACGGCGCCGCTTCACGGCGCGCGCGAGCTGACGGCACTTCTGATCGGCCTTGAGGGTCACCGTGCAGCTGTTAAGTACGTAGACGTCCGCGTCCGCGGTCCAGGGCACCGTCACGCAATGCAAGCCGTCGGGCAAGCGCGCTTTCATGACCTCGGTGTCGTATTGATTCAGGCGACAGCCGAGGGTCTGGAATGCTATACGCACCGTGCGTGTGGGCTCGTTAGTCATCTCATCCGGTCTTTAAGAAACAGCGGGGGTGGAATCGGCTTCCACCCCCGCGACACATGGACGACCCGGTTCCGCGAGAGAACTAGGAGTCCTGTTTCTCGTCCTCGACGACCGCATTCTCCTCGGCCGTCTTTTCGTCGGACGTTTCCGCCTCGGTCGACTCCTCGTCCGCCGCTTCGTCTGACGCCGCTTCCGGGGCCGGTTCTTCGACGGCAGCTTCTGCCGCGGCCGGCTCTTCGTCAGCAGCGGCTTCCGCGGCCGGCTCTTCGTCAGCAGCTTCTGCCGTGACCGGCTCCTCGTCGGACACCTTGTCATCAGTCGTCACTTCGTCAGCCGTGCTTTCCTCGGCCGGCTCCGCGACGGGTTGATCGGTCGGTGTAGCGGAGACTTCTGCAGTGGTCTCATCACCGTCGCTCGCCGCGTCGGTCGCTACATCCTCAGGAGTGTCCTCAGGAGCGTCCTTAGGAGTGTCCTCCGGAGCATAGTCGCTTCCGGAATCGGCAGGATAGTCGTCGTTGGCGCGGGCGGTGTCATCGCCTCCCGCTTCGGCCTCACGTTCGGCCGCCACGACAGCTTCGAGCAGAGGATGCTCGGAGACGAACGTATCCAATTCCTCGCGGGACTGATCCTTGAAGTACTCGGCCACGGACAACACGATGCGACGGTTCTCCGCGTCCATCTTGATCACGTGCAGGGGCAGGGACTCCTCCTCCTGGAAGTGATACTGGGGCTTCTGGATCTTGGGGATCGCCAGATGGCCGACCGGCACGAAGCCCTCCAGCGCGTCGGAGATCTCCACGACCATGCCGTGGTCCAGCATGCGGATGACCTGGCCTTCGACCTGTCGTCCCACGGGATAGTCCTCGGCGAGCGTCGGCCAGGGGTTCTCCTGGAGCTGCTTGATGCCGAGGCTGATGCGACGTTTGTCGGCGTCGATGTCCAGGATCTGGACCTGCACCGAATCGCCCTTGCGCACGATCTCCTTGGGATGGCGGACGCGCTTGGTCCACGACATGTCCGAGATATGCACCAGACCGTCGATACCCTCCTCCACCTCGACGAAGGCGCCGAAGTCCGTGAGGTTGCGCACACGACCCTCGATGATGGTGCCGACGGGGAAGCGGTCGTCGAGGGACAGCCAGGGATCCGACTCGGTCTGCTTGAGACCGAGCGAGATCTTCTCGTTGTCCTTGTCTATCTTCAGGACCATGACCTCGACGAGATCGCCGATGGACAGGATCTTGCTGGGATGCTTGATGTGACGCGTCCAGGACATCTCACTGATGTGGATGAGCCCCTCGATGCCCTCCTCCAGCTCCACGAAGGCGCCGTAGTTGGTGATCGAGACGACCTTGCCCTGCACGATGGTCTTCTCCGGGTACTTCGCCTCGACGTTCTCCCAGGGGTAGGACTGAAGCTGCTTCAGGCCCAGGGAGATCCGTTCGCGGTCGCGGTCGAAGTCCAGGATCTTGACCTCGATCTCGTCGCCGATGTTGACGACCTCGCTCGGATGCTTCACGCGGCCCCAGGAGAGGTCCGTGATGTGCAGCAAGCCGTCGATGCCGCCCAGGTCCACGAAGGCGCCGAAGTCGGTGATGTTCTTCACGACGCCGGTGCGCACCTGGTTCTTGTCCAGCTCCGCCATCAACGTCTTCTTCTTCTCCTCGCGCTCACGCTCGAGCACGATGCGGCGGCTGACCACCACGTTGCGGCGGCGCTTGTTCTTCTTGATGATCTGGCACTCGATCTCCTGGCCGATCATCTGGTCCAGGTCGGGGACCTGGCGTAGCGCGACCTGCGAGCCGGGCAGGAAGGTGTCGACATCCCAGAGCTTGACGACCAGGCCGCCCTTGATGCGGCGATCGACGGTGCCGGTGACCACGTCGCCGGACTCGTGGGCGATCTTGATCCTGTTCCAGACCTTCAGGAAGTCGGCGCGTTCCTTGGACAGGACCACCAGGCCGTCCTGGTCTTCGAGATGCTCCAGGAAGACGTCGAACTCGTCGCCCTCCGTGATCTCCGTCGCGCCGAACTCGTCGAGGGAGATGATGCCCTCGCTCTTGAAGCCGATGTTCAGCAGGACCTCGTTCTCGCGGACCTCGACCACCGTTCCCTTGAGGATCTGACCCTCCTGGATCTCGTTGAGGGTTTCCTCGTACTGGTTCAGCAACGCCAGCATGGCGTCGTCGTCCAGCTCCTCGCCCTCGGTATAGTCGCGGTTGACTATCGCGGACTCGTCGAAGGTGGTGGTCAGCTTGGGCGCGGCAGGCACAACTGCGGCTAAGCCGCCGTCGCGATTCTCTTTCTGCGCGGCTTCGGCGTGGACTGGTCGGTTCTCGGGGACCGAAGGAGTCTGCTCCTGCGGAGCTTCCTCCCCCGTGTTGGGGTTGGGATTCATTTGTGGTTCCTCCTAAAAGACATATTTACCCGACTGGGCAGTCGGGCATCGGCAGAATATACACCAGTCTCCCTGTGTTTGCAAGTATTTAGGGGGTGGATCGAGAGGTCCCGCCATCACTTCCGGGACCGCGGCGCGGATTTGCCGAAAACGCGCTTTTCCTTGCGTCTAACGGCCTTTTCCCGCCGGTGAGCGGCCTCATATTCCCAGTCCGAGATGGGGATGCGGGCACTGGAGCGGGCCAGCATCTCCCGGTAGATGTTCTCGAAGAGGCTGGCCACGGCGCGGTTGACATCCTTCTCGGTTTTGCGCGCCAGCAGGGCCGGCAGGGCGTACAGCCGCACCGGCGGTGCGATCCACAGCTCCAGGGGCGACCGGGGCGAACCGCCGGGCTCAGGGGACATGGTGCCGCGGCATAAGATCGGCAAGGCGGGTGCCTTGGTTCTCTGCATGAGCATGCCCAGCCCGTTGCGTACCGGGCCCGGCTGGCCGAAGACGCGCCGCGTACCCTCGGGATAGAACAGGATGTTCGCGCCCTGGTCGAGGAAAGACGCCGCCATGTCGAAAGCCGTGCTGTCGTAGATAGACCGCTTGATGGGCACGGCGTCGAGGAAGCGGTACAGGAAGCGCGAGGGCCAGTACCGGAAGAGTTCCGCCTTGGCCACGGCGCGCAGGGGATAGACGTCCCGTACTCCCGCGCCCAGGAACGGCGGATCCCAATTGCTGATATGGTTGGGAGCCAGGATGTGGCCCTGCACCCCGTCCACGAATTCGCGGCCGTAGGTACGCAAGCCGAAGAACTTGCCCAGCGCGCCCATGACGGTGTAGGCAATCCGGTAATTCCAGGTCATCGATCGCCGTGGCGGCTGCGCGTCTTTTGCAGGGGGTTGCTTGTCCGTGAGTATGCGCAGGACGGCCTCGGTGGTTACCTCCAGCTGCTCGTGGAGCACCATGTCACTGTTGTCGATCAGGATGGCATCCGGCGAAATGGTCAGCGGACTCTCTTCCCGCTGGCTGTCGCGGCGATCGCGCGCCGTCAATTCCTGTATAACCTCTTCGCGATCGATCGAGACGCCCCGTCGTTGATGCTGTCGCAGGCGTCGCTCGGCGCGCGCTTCGAGCGTCGCATCCAGATAGATCTTGGCCGACGCCAGGGGGAAGACGACCGAGCCGATGTCGCGCCCTTCCATCACGACGCCCCGCGCGCGGCCCAGCGTGCGCTGGCGCTCGACCATGCAACTTCTCACCTCGGCATGTGCGGAGACGGCGGAGACGAGGGATTCCACCGCGGGCGTGCGGATCGCCGCGGAGATGTCGCGACCGTTCCAGGTGACCTGCACTTCGCCGCGCGTGGTCTCCAGGTGCAGATCCGCTCCTGCGAGCAGCGCGGCGAGCCCGATCGCGTCGTCGACCGCAACGCCCTGCTCGGCGGCGGCCCAAGTCAGCGCCCGGTACATGGCGCCGCTGTCGACGTAGAGCAGATCGAGATAGTCGGCGAGCGAGCGCGCAGTCGTGGATTTACCCGACCCGGCCGGACCGTCGATGGCAATAACCGTATCCGGCGGCACCAGGCGGTTCGACGCGACGTGAGCAGGCGGCCTGGACGGTCCGCCGCTCAAGCCAGTATCTCCCGCATGGCTGCAATGCAGCGCTGATTCTCTGCCGGTAGTCCGACACTGATGCGAATGGCTCCGTCGCCCAGTCCGAAGGCGCTCATGGGTCGCACGATAACCCCCCGGGTCAGAAGCTCGCGCGTGAGTTCATTGGCGTTGCCGGGACAGCGCACGAGGATGAAGTTGGTCTGGGAGGGTGTGATCTCCAGCCCCAGGGCTGTCAGTTCCCGCGAGAGATCCTCCAGCCACTCGCGGTTGCGTGCAGCGCGAGCCCCGGTCTCCTGCTTCTCCTGCAGGACCGCCAACGCGGCCGCCTGCGAGAGCGAGTTGACGTTGAAAGGTTCACGCGTCTTATGCAGCTCGGCGATGAGATCGCGATGGGCAACCGCGTAGCCGACCCTGAGTCCCGCCAACGAGTGGATCTTGGAGAACGTGCGCGCGATCACCAGATTGGGATGCGCGTCCAGCAGCGGCAATGTCTGGGGGTAGTCCGCGGCGGCCACGTATTCGTAGTAGGCCTCGTCCACCAGGACGATCACGTGCTCGGGCACGTCGCGCAGGAAGGCGTCGAATTCCGCGGCCGTGTTGTAGGTGCCGGTGGGGTTGTTGGGATTGCAGACGATCACCAGCTTGGTGGCGTCGTCCACGGCCGCCGCCATCGCGGGCAGGTCGTGGCGATCCTCCGCATCCAGGGGCACGGCACGGCCGCATTCGAAATGCACGCCACAGGTCAACGGGTAGACGATGAAACTGGGATGGCCGAACACCACGTTCTCCCCCGGCGAGACGAGCGCCCGGATGAACATGTCGATGACCTCGTTCGAGCCGTTCCCGAAGATGAGGTTTTCGGGAGCGACGCCCAGGTCGCCGGCGACGCCGCGCGTCAATTCGTAGCAAGACGCGTCGGGATAGCGGTTCAGGTCGAGGGCAGCACGCTGCACGGCTTCGATCACGGACGGCAACGGCCCTTCCGGGTTCTCGTTGCTGGCCAGTTTCACGACGCTGTCCAGACCCAGTTCGCGTTGCACTTCACTGATGGGCTTGCCCGGAGTGTAAGGATGAGTCGCGAGTATCCCCGGCCTGATGAGACTTTTGAAATCCATGACGCCTTCCTTGCTGTTCGATGGCCCCTGCTCAGTCCTGTAACCCGGCGCAACGCGCGATGGTTGCCGCTTCACCCGCCTCCAGTTCACGGAATTCTCCCACCTGTAGATCGCCCAGGTCGATTTCGCCGACGGTTGTACGATGCAGCGTCGCGACTCTGGCGCCCACGGCCCGGAACATACGCCGCACCTGGCGATTGCGACCCTCGCGCAGGGACATGCGCCAACGACGTCCGTCGCGCCCCAGGAGCGACAATCTTGCCGGTAGACAGGGTCGCCCGTCCAGGGAGATTTCACCGTCGCGAAGCGGAGACAGCGCGGCCTCCCGGAGCGGCGCGGTCAGCACGACTTCGTAGGTCTTCCAGACCTCGCTGCGAGGACGGCAGAGCGCCTGGTGCAGGTCCCCGTCGTCAGTCCAAATGAGCAACCCGCTGGTGTCCGCGTCAAGGCGCCCGACGGGCACCGCGCCGGGCGGCAGGTCGTAGCGATCGGCATAGATGTCGAGGCACGGTGTGCGCCCCTGCGGGCGCAGGGAGGAGATCACGCCGACGGGCTTGTGGAAGGCGAAGATCCGCCACCGCTCGGGCCAGGACACGCGTTGGTCGTCGACCGTGACCTCGTCGCGGACCGGGTCGATGCGCCTGCCCAACTCGTCAGTCACTTTGCCATTTACGCCGACGCGTCCCGCGCGGATCAACGTCTCGACGGCGCGTCGGGAGCCGAGACCGGCACGCGCCAAGAAGCGGTTGAGACGAGGTAGGGCGGGCTCAGACCGCCGATTCATCCGGCAGCTCTTCGTCGTGGGAGTTCAGGTCGGCATCCGGCGTCGCGTCCTCCTGCGGCTGGTCCGCGGCAGGTTCCTCGTGTTGCACGACCACGATCTCGTCGCCGTGGACGGCCACCGTCTCGAAATCCTCGTCGGAGACGTCCTCGCCCAGTTGCGCGGCGAACTTCTGGATCTCCTCGCGATTGTTGATGATGCCTTCCAGTTCGGGCAGCGCGGGCAGCTGGTGGAGCCCCTTCAGTCCCATGTAGTTGAGAAACTCGCGAGTGGTGCCGTAGAGGATGGGGTTGCCGATGGCCTCGGAGCGGCCGGCGACCGTGATCAGGCTGCGCTCCGTCAGGGTCGAGAGAACCCCGCTGACCTGCACGCCGCGGATGTCCTCGATATCCAGGCGCATAACCGGTTGCCGGTAGGCGATGATCGCCAGCACTTCGAGGGCGGCCTGGGAGAGGCGAATGTAGCGGCGGCCCCGGTAGAGCTTCTGGATCAGGGGTGCATACTCCGGGCGTGAGGCGAGTTGCCAGCCACCGCCGAACTCGACGATGGTGAAGGCCCTGTGCTGCGCTTCGTAGTCGGCGTTGAGGGCGTCGATGGCCTCGCGAAGGATCTTGGTGTCACTGACGTCGAAGATGGCACGCAGACGGGCCGTGGTCAGTGGCGTGTCGGTGGCGAACAAGAGGGCTTCCAGATCCTGCTTCAAGAGTCCATCCCTCCCCCGGCCGCGGCGGCGGCCAGCTTACCGGCGTTGCGTACCCAGATGGGTCCGTTGATCTCGGTCTGGAGGATCTGCAACGTGCCGCGCTTGGCCAGCTCCAGGATGGCCATGAAGGTGACGACGACTTCCATCTTGATGTGATCGTCCTTGAAGAGTTCGTCGAAGCGGACCGTGTCCCCCGCGGCCAGGCGCGAACGGATGAGCTTGACCTTCTCGGTGACGGTGAAGACCTCGCGCGTGACGCTGTGCACCGCCTCCTTAGTGACCCGGTCGAACACCTGCGAGAGTGCGGTCAACAGCTCGTACATGTTCAAGCGCAGCGGCAGCGGCTCGGTGCTCTCCTTGAGGAAGGGATACCGCTGCTCGCGCACATGGAGGCGGCTACGTGCGCGTTCCTGCTCCTGCAGGCACTGGGCCATCTCCTTGAAACGCTTGTACTCGAGCAGGCGGCGCACCAGCTCGGCGCGCGGGTCCTCCTCGTCGATCTCGTCGTCGTGGAGATGGGTCGGCAGCAGCAGGCGCGACTTGATGCGCAGGAGGGTGGCGGCCACGACGATGAAATCGCCGGCCATGTCCAGCGACAGCGCCTTGATGACCTCGAGATAACCGAGGTACTGCTTGGTTATGTCGGCGATCGGTATGTCGTAGATGTCGATCTCGTCCTTCTGGATCAGAAAGAGCAGCAGATCGAGCGGGCCCTGGTAATCGGGCAGGGCGATGTCGTAGGCCTCGCTGGTCTGGAAGTACTCCAGCTCGGGCGGCAGGTCCCAGGATATGATGCGTCCGCCGTTGGTGGCGGGCGTGGGTGTGATGTCAGACGTGGGCTCGCTCAAGACAGCTCCTTGTCAACCGACCTGCATGACGTCGTGTATCCGTTCCAGGGTGTCGCGGGCTTTCGCGCGGGCGCGTTCGCAACCGGCGGCGATGATCTCGTCGATCCGCGACTCGTCTTCGGCGTAGCCGGCGCGGCGTTCCCGCAGGGGCTCGAAATGGGCGATGGCGCCTTCGGCCAGACGCAGCTTGCAGTCCACACAGCCGCGCGCGGCGCTGCGGCATTCCTGCGCCGTCACCTCGACCTCCTCGGGTATGAACTTCTGGAAATAGGTGTAGATGGCGCACACGTCGGGATTGCCGGGATCGCTTCGGCGCAGCCGCTGGGGATCGGTGAAGGCCGTCTTGAGGGAGGCGTGGATCTCGTCCGCAGAGGCCGCCAGTTCCACCGTGTTGCCCAGGGATTTGCTCATGCGCTTGCCGTCGGTACCGGGGAAGCGCCCGAACTTGGTGACGAGGGCTTCGGGCTCGGGGAAGAACTCGCCGAAGTGATGGTTGAAGCGCCGGGCGATCTCGCGTGTCAGCTCCAGGTGCGGCAGCTGGTCCTCGCCCACCGGCACGGCGTCGGCCCGGTAGGCCAGGATATCCGCCGCCTGCAGCACCGGGTAGCCCAGATGTCCGAAGCTGATCTCCCCCGCGAGGTTCAGGTCGCGCACCTGTTCCTTGAAGGTGGGATTGCGTTCCAGGCGGCCCAGGGAGATGAGCATGCAGAACAGCAGGTAGAGCTCGGCGTGCTCCTTCACGGCGGATTGGACGAAGATGACCGAGCGGTCCGGATCAAGACCGGCGCCCAGCCAGTCCAACACCATCTCGCGTGTGTTCGAGCGGATCTCCCCCGCCTTGTCCAGGGCGGTGGTCAGCACGTGCCAGTCGGCGACCAT
Organism: uncultured Fibrobacteraceae bacterium; assembly: GCA_964389015.1. Lineage (GTDB taxonomy): Bacteria > Krumholzibacteriota > Krumholzibacteriia > LZORAL124-64-63 > LZORAL124-64-63 > JAHIYU01. Next base: position 22,444 of record CAYMCR010000001.1, read on the forward strand.
GAAATGGCAATCGTAGTCGTCCTGGAGCTTGATCCAGTTTTCCAGCGCGCCGGTGTAGTTGCCCCAGTGCAGGCGACCGGTGGGTCGGTTGCCGCTGAGTATGATCTTCTTCGTCAAGGGACGTTCCTTTGCGTGTCGTGAGAGGCCTCGTGCCCGGTCTAGCGCGTGTGAGCCGATCGCCAACGTTACCATCGGTGCCGGCATCTGTCAAAGCTCAGCGACGAGTTCAGCGACGACGGGCACGCGGATGGGCATTGCGATAAGCCTCGGCCAGGAAGGACCGGTCCACGTGGGTGTATATCTCCGTGGTGGAAATGGCCGTGTGTCCCAGCAACTCCTGCACTACGCGCAGGTCGGCGCCTCCCTCGAGCAGGTGCGTGGCGTAGGTATGACGCAGCGTGTGCGGCGTCACCTCGGCGGCCACGTCCGCGGCGCGGGACGCCTTCTTGACGAGAGACCAGACCGAGACGCGGGAAAGACGGCCGCCGCGCCGGTTCACGAAAAGTGCCGGACAGCGGTGTTTGCCCAACAACAGCGACCGGCCCTCGGCGAGATAGTCCCGCACGGCACGGAGCGCCGGCGCGCCCACGGGCACGATGCGCTCCTTGGCGCCCTTGCCGCGCACCAGCAGCGAGGAGCCGCGTTGGTCGAGGTCCGGAGGATCCAGGCCGCACAGTTCGCTCACGCGCAGACCACATCCGTAGAGCACTTCCAGGATCGCCCGGTCGCGTGCGCCAGCCGGCCGCGCGGAATCTGGCACGGCGAGCAGACGATCGATCTGCCCCGCGGACAGCACCACCGGGAGCTTGCGTCCGACCCGAGGCGAGAGCAGGGTGAGGGTCGGGTCCTGTTGGGCCAGCCCCTCCACCGTGAGAAAGCGATGGAAGGAACGCAGTGTGGAAATGAGCCTGGCTCGCGAGCGTGGCCCCAGGCGGTCGGCGCTGGCGAGCAGATAGGCCCGCAATTCCTGCGGTCCCGCGGTCGCCGGATCCGACAGACCCTGCGCCTCCGCCCAGCCGCGCCAGCCCTGGAGGTCGCGGGCGTAGGCCTCCAGGCTGTTGGCGGCCAGGCCCTGTTCCGCGGCGGCGTGCGACAGATAGGCGCCGATGGCCGTATCCCAGCGCGCGCTCATCGGTGCCGGTCCTGCTCGGCGGCGAAGAAGGCGATGATGCGCTCCACATCGCCGCCGTGGATACCCCTGACCTTGCCGAGCTCATCGGCGCCGGCGGCGCGGATCGCGTCCAGCGAATCGAAATGGTGCAGGAGCGTTAGTTTCTTGACCCGGCCGATACCGGGGATGAGGTCCAGAACCGAATCCTGCACGCTGCGGGAACGCAGCAGACGGTGGTAGGTGATGGCGAAGCGATGCGCCTCGTCGCGAACCCGCTGCAGCAGTTGCAGGGCGGGACTGGAGTGCGGCAGGCGGACCGGCGGCAGACCCCGTTCCCGGTGGATGACCTCTTCCCGCTTCGCCAGTCCCACCAGTTCGACTTCGTGCAGGCCGAGCGCGGTCAACGACTCGCGCGCGGCCGAGAGCTGCCCGACGCCGCCGTCGACCATGACCAGGTCCGCCGGCGGCGAAGCCTTGTCCAGTAATCGGCGATAATAACGTGTCAGGACCTCTCGCATGGAGGCGAAGTCGTCGCTGCCCTGGACCGTGCGGATGCGAAAGCGCCGGTAACGCGACTTGAGCGGGCGCCCGTTCTTGAAGAAAACGAGGGAAGCCACCGTTTCCCGACCCTGCAGGGTGGAAATGTCGAAACACTCGATGGTTTCCGGCACCTTGCGCAGGTCGAGGGCGTCCTGCAGGGCCAGGGCGCGGCCTGGCGCGACGCGACGGACCCTTGTCTGATCCCGGAGCCGGCGTTCGTTCAGCTTGTAGGCCGCATTGGCCAGTGCCATGTCCACGGACTCCTTGCGCGGCCCGCGACGCGGCTTCACGATCACCACCGGTCGCCCGCGCAGCTCGCTCAGGCGCTCGCACCATTGCTCCTTGTCGGGCAAGTCGTGCGAGACCAGCAGGATGGGCGGCAGATCGCCGGCGCGCGGGTAGTATTCCCGGCACAGCTGAGACAGGAAGGCGGGGGTATCGCTTTCGAGCCGGTCTTCGAGCAGGAAGTGATGGCTCGTCATGATCTTCCCCCCGCGGATTCGCAACACCACGCCGCACCCGGTGGCCCCGTCGCGGACGACTCCGCAGGCGTCCAGGTCCCCGGTCAGTCCGTAGACGCGACCCACGCCGTCGAGGGCGGTTTCCAGCAGGGCGAGGCGATCCCGGACCTTGGCCGCGTCCTCGTAGTGTCGCCCTGCGGACAGGGTGGACATCTCGGCGCGCAGTTCGTCGAGCAGGCCCTTCTCCCGGCCCGCGAGAAAGCGGACCAGCGCGCGGACCCTGCGGTCGTAGACGGCCTGCGTGTCGTAGTCGACGCAGGGAGCGCTGCAGCGCCCGATCTGCCAGTCCAGGCAGGGGCGCGGGACGGTCTGTTCGGGCAGGTCGAGGTGGCAGGTTCGTACCTGGAAGACGCGCAGGGCGTGCTTGAGCGTCTCGCGCATGGCCTTGACATTGGTGTAGGGGCCGAAGTAGCGGGCGCCGTCGTCGGCGATCCTCCGCACTACCTCCACGCGGGGCATGGGTTCCTGCAAGGTGATGCGCAGGTAGGGATAGCGCTTGTCGTCCTTGAGCCTGATGTTGTAGCGGGGACGATATTCCTTGATCAACTGGTCCTCGAGAACCAGCGCCTCCGCCTCGTTGGCCGTCGTGATGTAGTCCACGTCGGCGATGCGCTTGACGAGTTGTTCGGTCTTGGGGTCGTGATCTCCGGCGCGCTGGAAATAGGAGGCGACACGCAGGTGCAGACGAGCAGCCTTACCCACGTATATGACCTTGCCGTGCTTGTCCTTGTGCAGGTAGACACCCGGTGCGTCCGGGAGCAAATGGAGCTTGCGGGCCAGGTCGGAGCCGCCGCTTTTTTGCCGGGGGTGACTTGACATCTCGATGTACCCCTGCTAGTTTGCCTCGGTTGCACTGAAGGAGGTCACGACGTGCCGCATAACAAGAGTTGTAAGAAGCGCATGAAGACCAGCGGCGAGCGTCGCCTGTCCAACCGCGATAACCGCACCGAGATGAGAGGCGCCATCAAGCGCTTCAAGGCTCTCGCCGCAACCGAGGAAAAGACGCCCGAGGCGTTGAGCGCCATCTACAGCGTGCTCGATACCCAGGCGCGCAAGGGAGTCATTCCCAAGTCGCGCGCGTCCCGCCTCAAGTCCCGCTTGACCGCTCTCTACGCCAAGTAGGATTCCGCAGGACCCGGGTCGGCCGCGGCTATCGACATGTGCTCACGAATCAGGGGTCGCCACCGAGGCGGCCCCTTCTCGTTTTTCAGCCGCCGCTCGCCAGGATGTCAGCCAAGGCGTACAGACCGGATTTGCCCTGGGCCGCGAAACGTACCGCCGGCACGATGCCACGCAGGAAGGCCCGACGCGAATGTGCGCGGTGGGTCAACACCAGGGTCTCCTCGTCGTCGCTGAATGTCCAGCTGTGCTCGCCGGTCACGCCACCCACGCGCACGCTGTGCGTGGTGACCGGACCCTCGCCGCGTTTCGCCTCCCACGCCAGGGCGAGGCTCCGGGCCGTGCCGCTGGGTTTGTCGAGCTTGTGGCGATGATGAGTCTCGATCTGCTCCGGCATGAAACCCGCGGGCAGGATGGCGGCCAGCTGCTCCAGTACCAGTTTCAGGACGGGAATGCCGATGCTGAAGTTGCTGGCCAGCACGACCGGCCGCTCGGCGGCGTAACGGCGCAACAGCTCCATCTGTGCTTCGTCGTGGCCGGTGGTACCGATCACCAGCGGGGCCGCCGTGGCTGCACCTCCGCTCAACAGTCCCCCCAGAGCCGGTGACAGGGTAAAGTCGACGATCACGCCGCCCCGGGGATGAACGTCGGACAGCCGGTCCTGCGGCGACAGGGGCAGGCGCGGATGGAAGTCGCCCGCGGGCCTGTCGCGGCCCACTTCCGTCACCAGGGCGCTCAAGGCAAGATCGTCGGTCGATTCGATCAGATCTGTGACCAATCGCCCCATGCGTCCTTCGGCGCCGTGTACCGTGACCTGTATCATCTCAAGCCTCCGCCTGCAGCAGATCGGCCAGGGGGCCGTCGTGGAAATCCCTCAGCCAGACGCGGGTCTCCGCGGTGGGTGTCACCAGCGGCAACCTGGGCTCGGCTCGGCAGAGCCCCATTAGGCTCAGCAGTTCCTTGGCGGGAACGGGATTGGTTTCGCGGAAGCAGGCGTCGACCGCCGGGGCCACCGCGGTGGAAATCGCCGTGGCCCGCGCTTCGTCTCCCGAGTGCCAGGCGTCCCACATGTCGACCAGGGTGCGCGGCAGCAGGTTGCTCAGCACCGAGACGGCGCCCTGGCCGCCGAGACGGAAGATCTCCAGGTTGAGCCCGTCGTCGCCGGAGAACACCTGCAGGCCGGACGTCCGGCAGATGGCGTCGATCTGGACGAGGTCGCCGCTGGCCTCCTTGACCGCCGCCACGTTGGGGTGCCCGGCGATGGCGCGCACGGTCTCGGGCAGGATGTTGACGGCGGTCCGTCCGGGCACGTTGTAGATCACCAGCGGAATATCCACGGCGTCGGCGACGCTGGTGTAGTGGGCGATCAGACCGTGCTGCTGCGGCTTGTTGTAGTACGGCGAGATGAGCATGGCCGCGTCGATGCCCCAGTCGACCGCCGCCCGCGTCAACTCCAGCGTGCCCGCGGTCACGTTGGTCCCCGTGCCGGCGATGACCGCACACCGGCCCGCGGCCAGCTCCACGCACTTGCGCACCAGCCATTCCCGTTCCGGGAGGGACAACGCCGAGGCTTCACCGGTGCAGCCGACGGGTACCAGCCCGGCCACGCCGGCGTTGACCTGTCGGTCCACGAGACGTTCCCAGGCCTCCCGGTCCAGCGCGTCCTCCGCGAAGGGCGTAACGAGCGCCGTGTATACGCCGGTCGGCAAGGTGTGGCGTGAGTCAGTCATGGATGATCACTTCCCCGCTGAAGACGGTGTCTGCAGGTCCGGTCAGACGCAGTCGCGTCTCGCCCTGCACGCTCTCGATTTCGATCGTCAACCTATCGCCGCCGCGTGTCAACAGGTCGACTGGTGATTCCGCCAGGTCGAGCGTGACGAGCACCATCGCGACGGCCGAGGCGCCCGTGCCGCAGGCGAGGGTCTCGGCTTCCACCCCGCGCTCGTAGGTCCGGAGCAGCCAGGCGTCCCCGTGGGCCTGCTTGGCGACCCAGTTGACGTTCGTCCCGGCCAGCGCGAAGGCCGGATCCTCCCGCAGGAGACGTCCCCAGCGCGGCACCGCGACGGTTTCGAGGTCGTCGACCGGAATGACCAGGTGCGGCACGCCGGTGTTCACGCCGTGCAGCCGGGCGAAGGGATGGTCGGCCTCGACCGTGACGTCCAGGCTCAGGTCGCGCGGCGGCGTCAGATCCACGGAGATCGCTTCGCCGGTGAAGGCGCCGCCGACGTTACCGGAGGCCGTGGCGCAGACGCCGCCACCCTCCCCCACCAGGCCCAGTCTTCGCGCGAACGCGAAGGCGCAGCGGGCGCCGTTGCCGCACATCTCGGCCTCGCCCCCGTCGCTGTTGCGGTAGGTCATGGCGAAGTCGGCGTTCGCGTGCGGGCCGACCACGATCAGGCCGTCGGCTCCCACACCCCGGCGCCGGTCGCAGAGTCGAGCCACCAGCGGCGCGTCCGCCTCGATTTCGGCACGGTCCAGATCCTCCCGCGCCAGCATCAGGAAATCGTTGCCGGCGCCGTGCATCTTAACGAAGGGCAAGGTGCGTTTCATTCGTCGACCCCTTCCGCCGGACCGGACGTGTCGGGAGGCGCCGTCGCGGGTGCCAGGGTATCGACCGCTACGGGTTCGAGCGGCGGCGGCGCCCGGCAGGGCCGCAGCGAATCGGACACGGACGGCAACGTCTGGATGAGGTCCAGTCCGGGCTCGATCTCCAAAGGCTCGGCCGTGATATAGGGCTCCCAGCGCCAGAGCAGCGAGTCGGGCAGGGTGACTGAATCGGGCAGGGCGCTCAACAGGCTGTCGCCGTCCAGATCCGCAAAGAGGATCGCGCGCACCTGTCCCGGCCCCGCGGGCGCGAAGACCGTGGTGTCGCCGTGGAACACCATTGCCTGGCCAGCCGGCGGCGCCAGAAGATGGAAGGGCACGAAGCCCGTGTCGTTGTCGGCGATCTTTTGCGTCCAGCCGAAGAGGACCCGTTCGTCAACGTTGAGGCTGTCCAGGACGCCCAGTAGCCGACCCGGAGTATTCAGGTCGAAGAGCGTATGGACGCCCGCATCGGCCGTTGGTGTCGCGGCCAAGAGGTCGATCTCGACGGGCAGCAGACGCTGGGGTTCGTTGTCGGCGGGTCGCAGGTCGCCGTTGCGGTCCTGGAAAGCCCGCAGGAGGTAGGGACCGCCGGGCACGACCAGCCACGGCAGGACGAAGTGTCCGGAACTGTCGGCCTCGGTACGTCGCAAGATGTCCTGCTGGAAGTACTCGAGCGAGTCGGGCGGTACGGCATACAGCTCGACCACGGCGCCGGCCGCCGGCTCGTCCTCGAAATACAAGCGGCCGGTGATCGCACCCGGCGGCAGGCTGTCCGCGGTGGCCAGGGGGTAGCGACGGGAGTGTTCGCTCGCGACGCGGTGGACATCGGCATGCCCGCTCGGGATCTCGACGACGATCACCGTGTCGGGCGGCAGCGGGTCGCTGAACTCGACGGTGGCGCTGCGGCGCCCGTGCCACTTGGTGCTCTTGATCTCCAGGGGCGGATAGAAATGGACGAAGCGCAGCGCGGGCAGGGGATCCACCTTCTCGGAGAAGGTGATCTCGATCTTGTGCAGACCGACCAGTCCGACCGTTCCCGAATCCGGCATCACCTGCACGACCACGGGCGGCGTCTCGTCGGCGGGCCCGCCGCGAGGCGATTCGATGGTCGCGCAGGCGGTCGCCAGGCAGATCACCAGGGCTAGGGCCGCCGCGGCGACCCGACTCCCGTTGCTGCTACGGCCGGCAGCCACGGCCTATGACACCAGCAGGGCGATGATGGCCCGCTGGATGTGCAAGCGGTTCTCGGCTTCGTCGAAGACCGCCGAACGGGGACCGTCCATGATCTCGTCGGTGATCTCCTCGCCGCGGTGGGCTGGCAGGCAGTGCAGGACGATGTGCTCGTCCCGGGCCGACTTCAGCAGATCGGTGGTGATCTGGAAGGGCGCGAAATCCCGGCGTCGCTGCTTGGCTTCCTCCTCCTGTCCCATGCTGTAGAAAGCGTCGCTGTAGATGACGTCGGCGCCGTCCACGGCAGCCTGCGGATCGTGCATGATGCAGTAGGAGGCGCCGTCCCGTTCGGCCGCGGCCAGGATCGACTGCTCGGGCTCGTAGCCCTTGGGGCAGGCCAGTATGAAGTTGAAGGGAAAGCGGCGCGCGGCGTTGAGCCAGCTGTTGGCCAGGTTGTTGCCGTCGCCGATCATGACCACGGTCTTGTTCTCGATGGTGCCCAGACGCTCCTCGACGGTCAGGATATCGCCCATGACCTGGCAGGGATGCAGCAGATCGGTCAGACCGTTGATCACCGGCACGGTGGCGTGCGTTGCCAGCTCATCGACTTCGCCCTGATCGAACCAGCGGATCATGATGCCGTCGACGAAGCGGCTGAGCACCTTGGCCACGTCGTAGACCGACTCGCGCGTGCCCATGCCGATCTCCTTGTCCGTGATGAACAGGGAGTTGCCGCCCAGCTGCTGCATGGCGGTCTCGAAGCTGACGCGCGTCCGCAGACTCGGCTTGGCGAAGACGCAGGCCAGGGTCCGGTTGGGATGGGTGTGCGGCAGTTCGTGACGGCGGGCCAGCGGCTTCTGTTCCTTGGCCAGTTCGAGTATGCCGCGCAACTCCTCCGGCGAGAACCTGTCGATCGACAGGAAGTCCTTCTGTCCGAGCTTCATCTTGCCTCCTCGCGGGATCCCGTCCCGCCGCCGCCCCGTGGCGGATTAGAGAATGTAGCGGCTGGTGTCCTCGTCCTTCACCACGTCGGCGAGCCGCTCGTCCACGAACTCAGCATCGATGGTCACGGTGCCCGAGCGTGAGTCGGGTACCTCGAAGAGCAGTTCGTCGAGCAGTTGCGCCATGATCGTCTGCAGACGCCGGGCACCGATGTTCTCCAGGCGCTCGTTGAGTTCCTGGGCGTAGTGCGCCACGGCGGCGACCGCGTCGTCGGTGAACTCTAGGAGGCAGCCGTCCACCTCCAGCAGCGCCCGGTACTGCTTCAGCAGGGAGCTGTCGGTCTCCTGCAGGATTCGCAGATAATGCTCTTCGGTCAGGTTCGCAAGTTCCACACGAATCGGGAAACGGCCTTGCAGCTCGGGGATCAGATCGCTGGGCTTGCTCATGTGGAAGGCGCCGGCCGCGATGAAAAGGACATGGTCGGTGCGCACGGGACCGTACTTGGTGGTCACCGTCGAACCTTCGACCACCGGCAACAGGTCACGCTGGACGCCCTCGCGGCTCACGTCGGGTCCGCTGCCGCCCTTGCTGGTGCCGGCGATCTTGTCGATCTCGTCGATGAAGATGATGCCCCCCTGCTCGACCAGCTCGACGGCTTCCTGAGCCAGCCGCTCCTGGTCGACCCGGCGATCCAGCTCCTGGTCGAAGAGCTGCCTGCGCGCCTGCGCGACGGGCAGGACCGACTCCTTGGTCTTGCGGGGAAACAGGTTGCCCAGGCTGTCGCCGAAGGAGGCGTCCATCTCTTCCCCGGCGGCAGTGAAGATGTTGGCGATGGGGACCTGCTGGCTCTGGGTGGTGATGGTAACCTCGCGCTCTTCGAGGGCCCCGTCGCGCAACTGCTGGCGTATCTTCTCGCGGCTGCGCTGCCAGCGTTGCTCGCGCTCCGCATCGATGGCGGCCAGCGGCGGGAAGAGCGTGTCGATGAGCCTCTCCTCCACCACCTGCTCGATCTCGGCGCGCAGCTGCTCCTCCTTGCGGCGACGCAGCAGCGACATGCCGTGCTCTAGCAGGTCGCGCACCATGGAATCCACGTCGCGCCCCACGTAGCCCTTTTCCGTGAACTTGGTCGCCTCGACCTTGATGAAGGGCAGGCCTGCCAGCTGTGAGAGTCGTCGCGCGATCTCCGTCTTGCCCACGCCGGTCGGTCCGATCATGATGATGTTGTTGGGCACGACCTCGCGCCGGATGTCGTCGTCGAGTTGCAGGCGACGCCAGCGGTTGCGCAGGGCGATGCTGACGGCGCGCTTGGCGTCGTCCTGGCCGATGATGTATCGGTCGAGCTGGGCCACGATGGCGCGGCAGGTCCAGCCGATCGCCTCGCTGTAGTAAACGATGCTCAACTTGAGGTCTCCTCGCCGTCCAGCGTCAACAAAGTGACGTGGTCGTTGGTGTAGATGCAGATCTCGCCGGCCAGCCTCATGGCCTCGCGACAGACGACGTCGGCCGCGAAGTCCGTATGGCGCAGCAGCGCCCGCGCGGCCGCGAGGGCGTAGGGCGCGCCCGAACCGACGCCCGCGGAGCCCTCCTCACCTTCGATGACGTCGCCGTTGCCCGAAACGGTGAAGATCGTGTCGCTGTCCATTACCAGCAGCATGGCTTCGAGTCGGCGCAGGATGCGGTCGTTGCGCCACTCGCGCGCCAGCTCCACCGTGGCCCGTCGCAGGTTGCCGCGGTAGCGCTCCAGGTGTCCCTCGAATTTCTCGAAGAGGGTCAACGCATCGGCGCCGCCGCCCGCGAAGCCTACCAGCACCTGCCCCTCGAAGAGGGGGCGCACCTTGACCGCGCCTTGCTTGGCCACGGTCTCGCCCATGGTCACCTGGCCGTCGCTGGCCATGGCCCCCTTGCCGTCCCGCAGGATGGCCAGGACCGTCGTCGATCTCAGTCTCTTCATCTCACTCCTTCTTCCGGTCCGCGCACCTTCACTCCGAGCGGGGATGGGCCTTGCGGTATTCCTCCCGCAGCCTGGCCCGGGAGAGATGCGTGTAGATCTGGGTGGTGGCCAGGTGCTCGTGCCCGAGCAATTCCTGCACGACCCTGATGCCCGCGCCGCCGTCGAGCAGATGCGTCGCGAAGCTGTGCCGCAGCGCATGGGGTGAGATGCCCCGCAGCCCCGCCAGCTGACCGGCGTAATGGGCGACCCGCTGTTGCACCGTGCGGGGGCTGATGCGACGCCCGCGCCGACCCTCGAAGACCGGCCGCCGGGCCTCTGCGGCCGCCAGGTTGCCGTCCAGCAGGGACAGGTAGACGTCGGGGTCGAGCAGGCCCTCGAGATGTCCGCGCAGGTGGCGCGCCGTGATGCCGAGCAGCGGCAGGATGCGCTCCTTGTTGCCCTTGCCCAGCACGCGTACCCGCTCGGATGGAAAGTCGAGGCTCGCGAGATCGAGTCCCACGACCTCCGACAGGCGCAGGCCGAGCCCGTAAAGGACCTCCAGGATGGCGCGGTCGCGCCGTCCGCGGGCTTGCGAGGCGTCGGGCAGTTCGAGCAGGGCTTCGATCATCTCCTCCATCAGGTCGCGCGGGAGTCTACGCTCGCGACCAGCGGAGGTTCCCCGGGCGAGGCACTCGGGCACGACCGCCAGGACGCCGGCCAGTTGGAGATAGCGAGCGAAGGCCCGGATCGTGGCGATCTGCCGGGCGATGGTGGCGTGAGCGCGACCGCGGCGACGCAGCAGGGCCAGGTGATCCCGCACGGCGGTCCGTTCGTTGAAGAGGCGGCGCCAAGCCTGGTCCCCGACCTTGGCGGGCAGGTGGCCGAGGTTGCGGCTCGTCTCAAGGAACTGGGACAGATCACGGGTATACGCCTCGACGGTGCGTGCGCTGGCGCCCTTCTCGATCTCGATGTGACGCGTAAATGCGGTGACGTGATCCATGCGCATCCTCCCGGCGAGAATCTATCATCGGGCTGTGCCGGCGGCAAGCAGACGCTGAGCCTCGGGCCCGCGTAGATGCCGTGTCAGGCTTGCCAGGCTGCGCTCGGCCATGGCCAGTCGGCGCCGGCGTCTCCCGCCGCGCCCCCGCGGGGGATACGCCAGCGACGGCAACAGCCCAAAGTTGACGTTCATGGGCGTCAGCCGGTCACCGGTTCCGTCGAAGAGAAAGCCGTGCAGCAGGGCGCCGAGCAACGTGTCATGAGGCCAGGGCGGGAGCTTCTCGCCGTGCAGCTCCGCGGCGAGGATCCAGGCGGTCGTCAAGCCGGAGGCGATGGACTCCACATAACCCTCGACGCCGGTGATCTGTCCCGCGAAACGAAGGCGGGGCTGGGCGGGCAAGGCGAAGGCGCGGTTCAGCACGCGCGGTGTATCCAGGTAGAAGTTGCGGTGCAGCTGGCCGTAGCGGACGAACTCCGCGTGCGCGAGGCCGGGAATCAGGCGGAAGACGCGCCGTTGCTCCGCACGCTTCAGCCGCGTCTGGAAGCCTACCAGCCCGTAAAGGTTGCCGGCCCGGTTCTCCTGACGCAGTTGCACCACGGCGTGTGGGCGCTCGCCGGTGCGGGGATCCGCAAGGCCGACCGGACGCAGGGGGCCGAAGGCCATGGTCTCGAGCCCGCTGTCCGCGATCTCCTCTATGGGCTGACAGCCGGCAAAGAGCTGCGCGCGATCGAAATCGTGGACCTCGGTACGCGCGGCGCCGGTCAGGACGGCGTGGAAAGCCGTGTACTCCTCCCGCGTGAAGGGTGCGTTCAGGTAGTCCGCCTCCCCCTTGTCGTAGCGGGCGGCGCGGAAGAGCGTGTCCAGGTCAAGGGATTCCAGGGTGACGGTGGGCGCGATGGCGTCGAAGAAATACAGACCCGTACCGCCGGTCAGCGCTTCGAGGCGCCGGTGCAAGTCCCCCGAAGTCAGCGGACCGGTGGCAATGATCCAGAACGCGTCCGCGGCCAGGTCGGGATCCGTCACCTCTTCGCGCACGATCTCGATCCGGGGATCGTCGGCGAGCAGGGCTTCGACACGCGACGAGAACAGCGCCTTGTCCACCGCCAAGGCGGCGCCGGCGGGCACCGCGCAGTCGCGCGCGATGGCGAGCAAGCGGCAGCCCGCCGCGGCCAGCTCCGCCTTGAACAGGCCGGAGGCGGTGGCGGGTTCGACGCTCTTGAGGGAGTTGCTGCAGACGATCTGGGCGAGCGCGTCGCCTTGGTGGGCCGGCGTCCCGCGGGCGGGGCGCATCTCGTGCAGGACGACCGGAATTCCGAAACGGGAGAGCTGCAACGCCGCCTCGCAACCGGCCAGACCGCCGCCGGCGACGTGCACGGCGCTCATCGGCATCAGGTTTTCTTCTTCCGGGGGGCTGGCTTGGCGGTCTTCTTTTTCGTCTTCTTGGCGGTCTTCTTCTTCGTCTTGCGGACTGGCTTCTTGCGGGACGTCTTCTTGCGCTTGGCCGCGGCCGCCAGCAGCACCAGCGATTCTTCCACCGTCAGGTCTTCCGGATCGTCACCCTTCGGCAACGAGGCGTTGACCTTGCCGTCGGTCACGTAGGGACCGTAACGACCTTTGATGACCTGCAGGGCGACGCCGGTTTCCGGATGCGGACCGACTTCCTTGAGGATCGTGCGGCGGTTCTTGTTACGGATGCGCTCGAGAGCTTCTTCGAGGGTGATGGAAAAGAGCGTCTCCACGGACGAGACGCTGGCGAAGACGCGCTCGAGTTCCACGTAGGGCCCGTAGCGTCCGAGCCCCGCCCGGACTGGCTTGCCGGATTCCGGGTCGCTGCCGATCTCGCGGGGCAGGGACAGGAGGCGCAACGCGAATTCCAGATCGATACTGGACGGGTCGGTGCCGCGGCCGAGACTGACACGCTTGGGCTTGGGCCCGTCGTCGACGACCTCGCCGAGCTGCAGGTAGGGGCCGTAAGGACCGGTCAGCACGAAGATCGGCAGACCGGATTCCGGATCGTTGCCGATGGGCTCGCGGGCTTTGTCGCGGGCTTCCAGCAGCTGTGCCGCGCGCTCCGGCGTCAATTCGTCGATGAGCAGATCCAGGGGCAGGGTAACGCGCCGTGCCTCTTCGCCCTTGCCGGACTGGACGTAGACGTAGTTTCGCCCGATGCGCACGCGCAGCTCCTCGCCGGTCCTGGGATCATCGCCCAGCGGGATGTCGGGATACTCGATGCCCGGCAATTCGCGTTCGATGGCCCGGATGAGACCCTCTTCCCCCGCCTCGTCACCCTTGTAGAAACTGTCCAGGAAAACGCGACGGTCCAGCTTGCCCGCGGCGATATCGTCGAGTCCTTCCTCCATGCGGGCAGTGAACTTCAGGTCGATGTAGTGGGAGAAATGCCCGCGCAGGAGATTGATCACGGCCATGCCGACGTAGGTGGGCAGCAAGGCCCCCTTCTTCTTCACGGCGTACTCACGCTGCTGGATGGTGGAAATGGTCGGGGCGTACGTGGACGGGCGTCCGATCCCCTCCTCTTCCAACCGCTTGATCAGGGAAGCCTCGGTGAACCGCGCGGGCGGCGCGGTGACGTGACGCACGGGCAGCACACCCGCCAGGGAGATCTCGCTGGCGTCGTTGCCGATCTCCGCGCCTTCGCCGATCTCGGGGAGCAGCTTGTCCTGTGCGGATGAACCGGTGACGCGATAGAAGCCGGGAAAGCGCACGACCGAACCGGTGGCGCGAAAGACCAGGTCTCGCCCTTCCGCGCGCGCCAACAAGTCGATCGTCGTGCGGTCGAGGATGGCGTCCGCCATCTGCGACGCGATGGCCCGTTCCCAGATGAGACGGTAGAGCGCTAGTTCTTGCTTGTCGAGATAGCGGGACAGCGAGTCGGGCGTGCGCATCAAATTGGTGGGCCTGATGGCCTCGTGGGCTTCCTGGGCCGACTTCGCCTTCGTGCGGTAGCGGCGAGGGCCGGCGGCATATTCGGTGCCGAACTCGGCCCGGATAAACGCGTCCGCCGCAGCGAGCGCCTCTTCGCTCATGTTCAGGGAGTCGGTCCGCATGTAGGTGATCAGACCCTCGCGGGAACCGCCCAGATCGACGCCCTCGTAGAGACGCTGCGCCACCTGCATGGCCCGTCGCGGCGACATGCCCAGGCGCGAGCTCGCGGCCTGCTGCAGGGTGGAGGTGATGAAGGGCGGCGAGGGACGCTTGCGCGTCTCCTTGCGCGCGACGGGGCCCACGCGCCAGGGCAACGACGTCGCGCTGCCTTTCGCGAGGGCGGTGGCGGTCGTCTCGTCCAGCTGTGCCAGGGCGGCCTTCTTCAATATGCCGGTGTCGGGATCGAAGTCCTTGCCCGTGGCCAATCGTTCGCCGTCGATCTCGGTCAGGCGGGCGGTGAAGGGATTGCCGCCGGCGCTCAACGTCGCCTCCAGATCCCAGAACTCGGCCTCCTGGAAACGAAGCCGGGCCTCCTCCAGCTCCACGATAAGGCGGAGCGCCACGCTCTGGACTCGTCCGGCGCTGAGCTTGGTCCGCACCTTTTTCCAGAGCACGGGCGAGAGGGAGTAACCGAAGAGGCGGTCGAGGATGCGGCGACCCTCCTGGGCACGGACGACCGACAGGTCCACGTCGCGCGGCGAGGCCAGCGCCCGCTCGATGGCCGTACGCGTGATTTCGTGGAAGGTGATGCGCTTGACCGGGATCTTGGGCTTGAGGACTTCGAGCACATGCCAGCTGATGGCTTCGCCTTCGCGGTCCTCGTCTGTGGCCAGCAGGAGTTCGTCTGCACCCTTCATCAGCTTGCGCAGATCCGTCACGTGCTGCTTGCTATCGCGGCCGATCACGTAGACGGGCGTGTAGTCGCCGTCGACGTCTACGCCGAGCCGCGCCCAACTGCTCTTGCGCACCGCGGCGGGGATCTCCGCCGCCGAGCCGGGCAAGTCGCGGATATGACCGTAACTCGCGGCGACGCTGTACTCGTCTCCCAGGAATTTCTCGATGGTACGGGCTTTGGCCGGGGATTCGACGATTATCAGCTTCAAACCGACTCCTCTTTCCGCCGGATTCAATGCGGACGTGTATCGTGGCGATGACCCGAGGGCTCTTCCTCGTCGGGGAAGGCGAAGATGAGATGATCCAGGAGTTCCTCGACGTCTACCCGCTCCAGCGGAGCGCCCCCCAGTTGCGAAGCATAGTGGATGATCAATTCCCTCTGTTCATTGGGAATCTCGCCGCGGCGGCTCAATTCCAGCAGATACCCGCGTGCGTCGGGCGACAGCGCATGCTGCTCCATGGCATCGAAGTGGCGTATACCGCCGGCGACACCGCACAAACGCATGGACGGTTCGTCATCGTGGAGCATGTGGATCAACAGTTGTCGTACCTTGTCGCTGAATCTGTTCAACGCATCCTCCAGACAGGGTCACCATCGTCGAGTCGGGCGCAAACGCTAGCACAGGGCGGGCCGCACCGCAAGTTTGGGCGGAAATCAACGACCACAGCACTTCTTGAATTTCTTGCCGCTGCCGCAGGGGCAGGGATCGTTGCGCGACACCTTGGGTTGCTGGCGCACCACCGGTTGCGGACGTCCGGGCACGGGAGCGGCAGCACCGGCAGCGGGCGGGGGCCCTCCCGGCCCGCCGGCGCCGGGAGGCTGCCCGCCGAGGTAGTCCATCTCCGCGTGTTGGGCCTTCATCTGCTGCGGCTGTGCGACGGGCGGCGCGGGACGTTGGACCAGCTCGGCCCGCATCATCAGACGCACGCCTTCGTTTTCGATGGCGTCCATCAGCGCCTGGAACATGTGGAAGGACTCCGCCTTGTATTCCACCAGCGGATCCTTCTGAGCGTAGGAGCGCAGACCGATGCCGCTGCGCAGCATCACGAGCTGGTTGAGGTGGTCCTTCCAGTGCTCGTCGATGACCTGCAATTTGACGAAGCGTTCCAGCTGGCGCATCACTTCGGGAGTGAGGCGGGCCGCCTTCTCGTGGTACTTGGCGAGCGCGGCCTCCGCCAGGCCTTCCTGGAGCGCCGTGTGCCCGATGTGCAGTCGCTCATCGTCGGCGATCGGCAGGGGCGTGAGGAAGAGGCTCTGGAATTCCCGTGCGAGCCCGTCATAGTCCCAGTAATCGTTGGCCTGGTTCTGATCCGCGTGCGTTTCCACCAGCCCGTGCACCACGTCCAGGATATCCTCCTGCACCAGCTCGGAGATGTCCTCGCCGAGCAGGATCTCGCGGCGCAGGGAGTAGATGACCTCGCGTTGCTTGTTGACGACGTCGTCGTACTCGATCAGATGCTTGCGGATGCCGAAGTTGTGCCCCTCGACGCGTTGGGCGGCCCGCTCGATGGCCTTGGTGACCATCGAGTGCGTGATGACCTCGCCTTCCTGGATGCCGAGGCGGTCCATGATCTTGATCAGCTGCTCGGAGTTGAACAGCCGCATCAGATCATCCTCCAGCGACAGGAAGAAGACAGACGAGCCGGGATCTCCCTGGCGACCCGAGCGACCGCGCAGCTGGCGGTCGATGCGGCGGCTCTCGTGCCGCTCGGTGCCGATGATATGCAGGCCGGCGGGCTCGTCCTCCACCGTCGCGGTCTCCTTGTCATAGGCTGAACCGGGTGTCATGCCGAGCAGACGGGCCATGTCGATCTTGATGTCGGTGCCGCGTCCGGCCATGTTGGTGGCGATGGTCACGGCGCCCTTGCGCCCCGCCTCGGCCACCACTTCCGCCTCGCTCTTGTGGTGCTTGGCGTTCAGCACGTTGTGGTTGATGCCGCGACGTTTCAGGAGGCGACTGATCAACTCGCTGACCTCGACCGTGGTCGTGCCCACCAGCACCGGCAGCCCCAGCGCGTGCAGCCTCACGACCTCCTCCACGATGGCGTTGTACTTCTCCTTCTTGGAGCGGAACACCACATCGTCCTGATCCTGCCGGCGCACGGGCTCGTTGGTGGGGATCTCCACCACGTCCAGGTCGTAGATCTGCCCGAACTCGGCCTCCTCGGTGACCGCCGTGCCGGTCATGCCGGCCAGTTTATCGTACATGCGGAAGAAGTTCTGCAGGGTGACGGTGGCCAGGGTCTGGGTCTCCTTCTCGATCTTGACGCCTTCCTTGGCCTCCAGGGCCTGGTGCAGGCCCTCGCTGAAACGCCGTCCCGGCATCAGTCGGCCGGTGAACTCGTCGACGATCTGGATCTTGCCCTCCATGATGACGTACTCGTCATCCTTCTCGTACAGGGTGTACGCGCGCACGAGCTGGTCCACGTTGCTGATCAACTCGTTCTTGGCCGCGTAGTCCCGCTCCACCTTGTCGATCTCCGCCGTCTTCTCCTCGGCGGACAGGCCGGCATCATCCTGGACCTCCCCCACCTTCACGGCGAGATCCGGCAGGACGAAGAAGTCGGGTTCGTCGGCGGCCAGGATCTCGCGCCCCCGCTCGGTCAGATCGGCGGCGTGATGCTTCTCCTCGACGACGTAGAGCAGGGGCTCGTCGGCCTCCCACATCGCCTTGTCGCGCATGAACCCTTCCTCGGTGCGGTTGACCGCGTCGAGGACGCCGGGCAACTGCGCCAGGCGGCGGAAGCGCTTGTTCTTGGGCGCGCCGCGCGAGATGCGCAGCAGGGCAAGGGCCATATCCTGGTCGATCGCGACCGCGTCGCCGTCCTCGGTGGCGCCTCGGAACGCTTTCTCGAGGCTGCTCAGCCATTCGTTCACCAGACGATTCTGCAGCTTCACGAGACGGTCGACACGGGGCTTGAGCTCTGCGAAACGCTGCGTCGACTTGTCGACGGCGCCCGAGATGATCAGGGGCGTGCGAGCTTCGTCGATCAGCACGGAGTCGACTTCGTCCACGATGGCATAATTGAAATCACGCTGGACGAGCTGCTCCTTGCGCACGGACATGTTGTCGCGCAGGTAATCGAAGCCGAACTCGTTGTTGGTGCCGTAGGTGATGTCGGCGTTGTACGCCTCACGACGCTCGTCCGGAGTCATCGCGTTGACGATGTAGCTCACGCTCACACCCAGGAAATCGAGCACGCCGCCCATCCATTCGGCGTCGCGGCGCGCCAGGTAGTCGTTGACCGTGACGAGGTGGGCGCCGCGTCCGGTCAGGGAGTTCAGGTACAGCGGCAGAATCGCCACCAGGGTCTTGCCCTCGCCGGTGGCCATCTCGGCGATCCTGCCCTGGTGCAGGACGATGGCGCCGACGATCTGCACGTCGTACGGGACCATGTCCCAGACGGTCTCGTGTTCCCAGACCGGCCACGCAGCCTTGCGTTCCGTCAGCCGGCGACAGGCTTCCCAGACCGTGCCGAAGGCCTCGGGCAGGAGATCGTCGATCGTCTCCCCGTCGGCAACGCGGCGGCGGAACTCGTCGGTCTTGGCGCGCAGGGCCTCGTCGTCGAGGGCGGCGAGCGGTTCGCGGGCGGTCTTCACCTCCTCGAGCATGGGGCGGAGTTTCAGGTAGTCCCGCTGCGACTTCTTGCCGAACATCTTCTCGAGTAGCTTGGCGAGCACCATGTCTCGGATCACTTTCATTTTCTAGCCGACTAGACGAACCAGGTGTTGCAGAACTGGATGACGGCGGCCGTCGCCAGGGGCATCGTCAGATTGTCCCAACGTCCCGGCGTCCAGCGCTCCATGGTGGCGGATGCGACGCCGCCGGCGACGGTCAGCAGCAGGGAAGCGTCGCTTACCAGCGAAATGACGAGCATCGAGACCAGGAAACAGGCCGACGTGCCGACCCAGGTCTTGTTGCCGCGCTTGCTCACCACGGGTGCCCGGGTGCCGTCACCCTTCTCCAGGCCGAGCTGTTGCCGGCGGAAGGAGACTGCCTGTCCCACGATGGCCGCCGCCGAATCGCCCCAAGATAAGCACAGGATGCCCGCGGCCGCCGGTACGGCGGGGAACAGGAAAGACGTGATCGTGGCCCCGATCATCATCACCGAGGCACCGGAGAGCGTATAGCGCTCGTCGCGCCGGAAGATCAGCGGGAAGGTCCGGTATAACCAGAGCGCCCAGCGTTTGGTGGCCAGACGGGCCAGGTCGGTGGAGATGACGAAAACCGTCGCCGCCGCCAGGCCGGCCGTGCACAGCGGCTCGTCGATCAGCAGCACCCAGACGGCGAAGATCGTCGAGGATATATGAATGGCCTTGCGGCCCCATTCGACGCTCTCGCGCCAGGTACGGGGCTGCGGTCTGGTTGAGCTGCCGGTCTTCTGAGGTGTCATAGTCCCTTTTCTCTGCCACTTAGCGCGTCTCGGAAGCCGCTGGCTGCTCGCCCTCGGCACCACGCAGTATCCAGGCATATATCAGTCTGTCGATCAACACCTTTTCCACGTAGCGCCGGGTTTCGGGATAGCCGATCCAGGCCAGGAAGGTGGTCGGCGGTGCTCCCGCCCCCAGTTGGGCGTCCCAACGCTTGACGGCGGACGGACCGGCGTTGTAGGCCGCCAGCGTGCGGTAGGGATCGCCGTCGTAGCGGCGGCTGTTATTGGCGAGCAGGTCGAGACCGGCCGCCAGGGAGGCCGCGAGTTTGCGCCAGACCACTTCGCCTTCGTGGTAGCCGCGTCCCGGGTAGTGGAAGGGCATGATCTGCATCCAGCCCAGGGCGCCGGAACGGGAGCGCACGGCTGGATCGAAAAGCGACTCGTTGCGGGCGACGGCGAGGACCAGGGCGGGATCGACACCGCTTGCCCTCAGCTTGTCCATTACGAAGGGAGCCGCCGGCACCGGATAGAGCAGAAGCAGATACTCGTCCTGAGTGAGTCCCGGACGAGACATGGCTACGGTGGTCGCGAGCTGTCCGCGGGCATCGCCTAGCAGCAGGGATACGCCCAGCAGGAGGTGCTTCTCGAGATTCGATTTGGCGCGGGCGGTCAGGTCGGTGATCGGTGTCTCGGAGGCCGCGAGAGCACCGTCAGCACGTTCGACCATGGCGCAGGCCAAGGCCCAGTCCAGGGCCCTCTCCCGCCAGGGCATGAGGCGCAGGGCGTGGTCGATGGCTCGCCGGGCAGAGAATTCCGGTGAGGTGGGCGGTCCACCCGCCGCGAACTCCTGGTCCAGTATGTCGCCGTACTCACGCCAGCGCAGATCGGCATGATTACGGGCCAGACGTGCGCCGAGACGCGCCCAGGTGCGCCAGGCCCTTGCTCGGGCTTTGGTCGGATCCGCGTTGAACGGCGCCGTGACCAAGCGGTCGGCCTGGCCGGCCCGGACGAGGTCGGCGGCACTTGCAAGTCGACCGTTTTCAGTAGCCGTGCTCCGCGGGTCAAGCAGCTCGAGCAGCAGCTCCGAGGCGCGAGACATGCCCTGGTGCGCCGAAAGAGCCGCGACACGTTCGGTCTCGTGGCGAATCCGCTCGATAACACGGCGTTTGCCGCTTCTCTCCGCCGACATCTGCGCGGTCCTCAGATTCGGTACGACGCTACCCCAGTAACCGGCCGAGGCCTGCTTGTCGGCCGCCCGGCGCAGATATCCTGCCCGGTGTTCGTGAGTGATTCCGGGCAGAGACGCCAGCTTCTCGGCCACGGTGGCCGTGTGTCCGAGCAGTCGCCACCGCCCTCGCAGCCAATATTCCTGAAGTCGTGCGCCGACAGGGAGATCCGGGTATAAGCCAAAGTGCCGCCTCAAGGCCGACTTGGGCAGGACGGCGGCCCCGAGCGCTGATTTCGCATCCCGCGCAAAGGGGCTCCGGTCGATATCGCGCGAAGTGAGACCGGTTGTACCCAGACTGGCCAGGAAGAGGACCGTTTTCAAGTCCCCGGGAGACGGGGGCAGCAATGGCCGTCCCAGATGGCGTCTATGCACCGACCAGATGGCCCAGCCTGAATTTCGATCGTAGGGCCCGAGGTCGAGGAGTTCGGGCCAGAGAACATCCGGTGCGGGCGTCCGACCGAGCCCAGCACGCAAGGCGCGCTGGCGAAGCGACCAGACGAAGCGCTCCAGATCATCGATGGAACCGTCGGGCAGGGACGTCAATAGAGAGTCGATCCTGGCCAGGGCACCGCTGAGCTCACCGGCCTGAACCATGTCGAGGACGCTCATGGTCATCTCGCCCTTCCACTGGGCCGGACGCGTGAGCCGGTCACCGCAACACTCGAGATCATCACGGGTTTCCCAGAGACGAATCCGGTCGGTCAGCCAGGTGCGCGCCTCGGTGTCGGTCGTGAAGCAGGACCTCAGACCGATTGCTTGATCGAGGAAGGCCGCAGGATCGTGCGACGCTACAGCCCAGGCCGCCTCCCACGCCGTAGACCGCTGGGCCGGTGCGAAGAGGCCGGCGGGCCAGCCGTCGACCAACTCGAGGTCCTCGGCCGCGCGGTGGCGTCCTACGCGCAGGTCCTCGACGAAAGGATCCAGCGGCGGCGTCGCCGAGGCACACGTCGCGTACAGGAGGAGCGCAAAGACCAGGATCCGTCCGGTGCTCATCGGAGCAAGGTCACCTTTCGACTGAAGACGCGGCTGCCGTCGTGGGTAGAGAGTCTCAGCAGATAGAAGCCCGCCGGTACTGTCCGTCCCGCCTCGTCGCGACCGTCCCAGTTCAACTGATAGGTGCCGCGAGCGAGCCACCACTCGCGCACCTGGCGCCCGCGCAGGTCGTAGACGCCGAGCCGGCAGGCCAGCCCTTCGTACTGCACGAGGAAACGCGTGTCGCCGGAGAAGGGGTTCGGCCCCGGCTTGCCGAGGAAAAGCACGGGCTCGACGGTCGGCGCGACGAGCACTCCGTGCCGCGAGACGACCTCGCCGATGTCGATGCGCACCCTGGCCCTGAGCAGCGTATGTTGCGACAGGGCGCCGGCCGGCAGGACCAGCTGGTTCGCGGGGAACAGCATGTCAGCGGGCGCATGGCCGAAGGGCACGCCGCCTTCCCAGATCGTCGTCCAGACGGTCCCGCCGTCGAGACTCGCCTCGAGGGTGATCCACTCCGGCGTCTCCCATGGCCAGGACAGGGCCACGCCGTCGCGGGTCTCGTCCCAGGCGGGCGCGAAGGGCGCCGCAGCCGACGCGGGGTTCACGAAATCCATCCTGGCGATGAGCCAGCCGCGCCCGCGCCACAGGGGATCGCTGGCGAAGTGCAGGCCGAGCCGCGTCAGACCCGGCTCTGGCTCTGGCAGAGGGAAATAGTCGATCCGCCAGCGGGGGGAGTCTTCGGCGGTCAGGTCGCCCAGTCCGATGAAAGCCGGCTGCCCCAGCAGAGGGTTGGCGACGGAGCTGTCGATCGAGCCCGGGTACCCCCCCGCCGGCACGAGCAGGTTGACTGATCCCTCGTCATCGTGGGCCGAGACTTGTGCGCCGTCGGTGCCCATCAGGGGCTCGTAGGCGTGCGCGTCCAGGGCGTGGATCATGCGCAGGACGCGGCCGTCCGTGTGAAAGGGTGGCGACAGGATACGGGCCTCGGCGGCGTTCTGGTAGGTCACGTCGGGCCACGACGCGCCGTCCTCGAACGCGCCGCCGGTGCAAGCGAGCAGGGGGACAGCGGGCAGGCCGGGCGCCGCGTTCGCCGGCCACGCATGCCATCGCGTGTCGTCACCGCCGACCAGCATTTGCACCCAGCCGCCGGTCAAGGGAACGCTCAGGGCCAGAGGCGATTCCTCTTGGCGCCAAAGCCAGCTGCGTTGGTACACACCGAGGGTCTCGCCGTCCCTCACGAGTTCGATCGCGAACAGGGTGTACGCCCCCGCGGGCGGTTCACCTGCCGGCAACCAGACGATGGGTTCGCTCAGGGTCCATACACCGCCGCCCGCGTGCAGCAGATCGCGCGCGACAGACAAAACGCCGGGCGCGAAAGCGCCCCAGTTGTCGAGGGGGATGAACAGGCTCACGTTCACGGCGATAGTCTCGGCGGTCACGGAGGGATCGAGGATCTCGATCGCGATGAGGGAATCCTCCCCCGTCGTCGTAACACTCAGCTCCAGCTGCAAGGGGTGCCCGGGGAGCGAGTAGTCGACGGTGACGCCGTCGTCGACCAGCGAGAAGGCACAGGCGATGCCGCTGGGGCCGGTGTAGGCGTCGCTGTCGGGGATGGAAGTCTGGTCCCAGTTCGCCGGGCCGGCGCCGGGCGGAAACATGTCGCCCGGTCCGCCGGACGACTCCCCCGCGGCCAGGTCGTCGATCCCGTCGGCTTCCACCAGACGCACGCGGAGATGGGACTGCTCGCCGACGGAATAGGCCCCGTCCGGCACCGACTCGTCCACATGATAGACGACGAGACGTGGTTCGGGGAAGGCTGCATCGTAGGGCGCGTCGTCGAAACCGCCGCGTACCTGGAGCAGGAAGTACTCATCGTCGGTGATGCCGTCGACGGGAAACCTCAGCACCTCGCTTGTCAGCAGGGTGTCGGTCGCCACGGCGCCGCCGAGCGGTTGCCGGGAAACGACCCAGCCCAACTGGGCGGCGCTGTAGGCGTCGAGCAGGGCGGCGCCGGTGCCGTCGCCACGTCCCCAGGCGCCGGCCGCCATGAGGCTGAAGGCCCCGAGTCCGCCGAGGCTCACCGCGCTGTCGGCGTCCGGCGACAGGAAGGGGTCGTAACGGTCCTCGAGACCCAGCAGGTGGGCCGTCTCGTGGGCCCAGATCCCAGGTCCGCTGTGCAGGCTGGCCACCGCGTAGTGCTGGGCGGCGATCCCGTCCAGAAGGTAAGGCGTCTCCAGGTAGTATTGCAGGGGGACCACACGGCCGTTCACGGGATCGTTCTCCAGACCGGGGGCGGCGTGCAGGACGAGCACGCCGTCCACGACGCCGTCACCGTCGGCGTCCGCGGAGCCTAAGGGGACGCCTGCCGCGGCGGCGCCCGTGATGCTTTGCCGGGCCAGGGCGCGGGTGCGCGTGAAACCGTTGAGATACAGGTCCGAGTAGTCGGCGGCTTCGCCGTCGAGGTGTACCAGCGGTGACAGGACGATGCGCAGCCAGCCGGGGATTCCGCTGACCGCGCTGAAGTAGCGTTCCAGGGTCTCCCCGTCCAGACCGGCCAGGCGGGGGGACAGATCTGCGGCGGCGTTCCAGCCGTTGGGCAGTCGCTTGTCGGCGAAGTCGACGGGGACGACCAGCAGATTGAACGCAGACGTTCCCTTGGCGGGGTCGGCGCTCAGTTCACGGACCGCGACGCGACGGGCGGCACGCCAAGCGGACAAGGTGGGATCGGGAGACGGGGCCGCGTGAGCGAGCGTGGCGCAGAAGCACGCGACCGTCCCCAGCAGGACGGCCGCCACGTGCGATTTCGGAAGCCTGCTTGTCAAGGCGCTCATCATGAAGCGGGTGGCTCACTCCCATTCAATGGTGCTCGGCGGCTTGCTGCTGACGTCGTAGACCACACGGTTGATGCCGGGCACCTCGTTGATGATGCGGTTGCTCACGCGCGCCAGCACTTCGTCGGGGATACGGGCCCAGTCCGCGGTCATGCCGTCTTGGCTGGTGACGGCTCGCAGGGCCACCACCGCCTCGTAGGTGCGCTGGTCCCCCATGACGCCCACGGTCCGGATGGGCAACAGTACGGCGCCTGCCTGCCAGATCCTGTCGTACTCGCCGCTCTCGAGCAGCTCCTGGATGAATATATGGTCGGCCTGCTGCAGGAGTCTAACCCCGTCGCGGGTCACCTCCCCCAGAATCCGCACGCCCAGTCCCGGTCCCGGGAACGGATGGCGCATCAGCAACGTGTCGGGAATGCCCAGACTGCGCCCGACGCGCCGGACCTCGTCCTTGAAGAGCTCGCCGAGGGGTTCGAGCAACTCGAAGCCCAGCTCCTCCGGCAGGCCGCCCACGTTGTGGTGGGTCTTGATGATGTGCGAGGGGCCGTTCACCGAGACCGACTCGATGCGGTCCGGATAGAGGGTGCCCTGGGCCAGGAAGGCGAAGGGCCCCAGGTCCAAGGTCGCGGACTTGAAGACTTCGATGAAGGTGTTGCCGATGATCTTGCGCTTGAGCTCAGGCTCGGTCACGCCGCGCAAGCCGTTCAGGAAGGCGTTGCGGGCGTCGACGCGCAGGACCGGACGGTGCAGGAAGGCGTTGAGGTTGCGCTCGACCTCGCTGGCCTCGCCGAGCCGCAACAGACCGTTGTCGACGAACACGGTGTGCAGCTGCTCGCCGACCGCCTGGTCGATCAGCGTGGCAGCGACGGTGGAATCGACACCGCCCGAGACGCCGCACAGCACCTTGCGCTCGCCCACGCGCTCCCGGATCTCCACCACCGTGGATTCCACGAAGGTGGCGGCCGACCATTCGGTGTCGATGGCACAGATGTCGCGGCAGAAGTTGCGCAGGATCTGCAGGCCGTGCTCGGTGTGGACCACCTCGGGATGGAACTGCACGCAATAGAAGCCGCGGCCCTCGTCGCCGGCGGCGGCGAAGGGGATCGAGCCGGAGCTGGCGAGAGGCGTGAACCCCGCGGGCAAGCTGCCGACCCGGTCGCCGTGACTCATCCAGACGTCCTGCCGGTCCGGCGTGTCGGCGAACAGACGGCTGCGCGTTCCGCAGTCGATGGTCGCGGGGCCGTATTCCCGCTGCGTCGAGGCCTCGATCGTGCCGCCCAGCTTGCGACACATGAGCTGCATGCCGTAGCAGATGCCGAGCAGCGGCTTGCCCTGCCCGAAGAGCTCGTTCCCGATGTCGGGTGCGCCCTCCTCGTAGACCGAGGACGGACCGCCGGAAAGGACGACGCCCCTGATCTCATCGCGTTCGAGCAGTTCCCGATACCGGTCATAGGGGTAGATCTCGGAGAAGACACCGACCTCGCGCAGACGGCGCGCGATGAGCTGGGTGTACTGGGATCCGAAATCTAGGACCGCCACCTCGGGCTGATGTCGCTGCTGGTTCATGTTCCTGGTCCTGACCCGGTCAATGCCGGAAATGTCTGCGGTTCGTATGGATCAGCGTGACGCCGAGACGTTCGGCGGCCGCGATGACTTCCTCGTCCCGGATCGAGCCGCCCGGCGCGATGACACCGGTCACGCCGGCCGCGTGCAGGTGCTCGATGCTGTCGGCGAAGGGGAAAAAAGCGTCGGAGGCGCAAACACAGCCGTGCAGATCGAGTTCCTGGTCGCTCGCCTTGCGGATGGCGATGCGGGTGGAATCGACCCGGCTCATCTGTCCCGCGCCGATACCAAGCGTGTTCTCGTGATCGCCGAGTACGATGGCATTGCTCTTGACGTGCTTGCAGACGCGCCAGTTCAACGTCAGCGCGGCGTGCAGGCGCTCGTCCGGGGCGGGGCCGGCGACGTGCTGCCAGTCGTCCAGCTCCGGAAAGCCCTCATCCTCCTCCTGGTGGAGTTGCACCTGTCCGTAGGCGCGTCCCTGGCCGCGCGTCGCCGCCGCGAAGTTGTCGAGATCGCAGGTGAGCACGCGCAGGTTCTTCTTCTTCTGCAACGTGGCCAGCGCGCCGTCCGAGAAGGCCGGCGCCAGCACCACTTCGCAGAAACGCTTGCGCAGGATCGCCACCGTGTCGTCGTCGACCTCGCAGGTGAAGGCGAAGATGCCGCCGAAGGCGGAGTCCGGGTCGCAGCGCAAGGCGCGTTCCAGGGCGGCGGCCGGCGTGGGGCCGGTCCCCACGCCACAGGGGTTGGTGTGCTTGATGGCGGCGCAGCAGATGCCTTCGAGATCGCCGACGAGCTTGGCCGACGCGATCACGTCGATGAGATTGTTGTAGGAAAGCGTCTTGCCGTTCCACTGGCGCATGCCGAGCCCCGCCAGGGGATCGTCCGTATCGTCTCCCGGCAGGAAGAGTTCCGCCTGCTGATGGGGGTTCTCGCCGTAGCGCAGCTCCACACCCAGGTGACCGTCGTGGACGTCGCCCGCGAAGTAGTCGGCGATCTGGGCGTCGTAGTCCGTGACCAGGGCGAAGGTCTCCGTGGCCATGCGGCGCCGGAATTCCGCAGCGGGGAAACCAGCGCCGGTCCCGCAGGCCTGGACGAATTCGTCGTAGTGTTGCGGATCGCTGAGCACGCAGACCCGGTCGTGGTTCTTGGCGGCGGCGCGCAGCAGGGAGGGACCACCGATGTCGATCTTCTCGATGACGGCCGCATGTTCGGCTTTCGACGCCACCGCCGCCGCGAAGTCGTAGAGATTGCACACCACCACGTCGAAGGGGCTCACGCCCAGTTCGGCCACGTCCGCGAAGTCCGTTTCCCGCGCTCCCAGAATGCCGCCGAAGATCCGCGGGTGCAACGTCTTGACCCGCCCGCCGAAGATCTCCGGGAAGTCGGTCACGTCGTCGACCTCGGTCACGGAAAACCCCTCGTCGCGCAGATGCGCCGCGGTCCCCCCGCTGGCCACGAATTCATAGCCGTGACCCTGTAGAGCGGTAGCCACGTCGGCCAGGCCGGATTTGTCCGTCACGCTGAACAGAGCCCGCCGTGGGCGCTTCAGTTCAGGATCTTGTGCCATCTGCGGGCCTCCTCGGCGAAGAGAATGTGGAGCACTTCGAGGTAACGTTGTGAGGTGCGTGCGAGGATCTCATCCGGCAGCACCGGGGGTGGGGGCGTCTGGTTCCAGTCGCGGGTGTCCAGGTGGTTACGCAGGATCTGCTTGTCCCAGCTGGGCGGCTCCTCCCCCGGCACGTGCTCGCTGGCTGGCCAGAAACGGCTGGAGTCCGGCGTGAGCACCTCGTCGATGAGCGCGAGCTGTCCGTCGATGGTGCCGAACTCGAACTTGGTGTCGGCGATCAACACCCCCCCCGCCTTACCGTAGGCTGCGGCGCGCGTGTAGAGGTTCAGCGTCAGGGACTCGAGTTCGGACGCGGGCTCGTCACCGATCAACGAGCGCATTTGATCAAGGTCGATATTCTCATCGTGCCCGGTCTCGGCCTTGGTCGACGGCGTGAACAACGGTCGGGACAATTGTTGCGACTTGAGCAGGCCCTGCGGCAGGGTGTGGCCGCAGATGGTTCCGTCGGCCAGGTAGGAGCGCCAGCCCGAACCGGTGATGTAGCCACGGGCGATGCATTCCACCGGAAAGGGCGTCGCCTTGCGCACCAGCATTGCGCGTCCCGCCAGTTCCGCGCGCAGATCGCGGAAGGGTGGCGGGAAGAGATCCGCCTCGGCCGTGATCAGATGGTTGGGAACTTCGTTGAAGTAATTCAGCCATGCCAGTGTCATCACTGTAAGTACGCATCCTCGACCGGGGACATTCTGATCCATCACGACATCGTAGGCCGAGATGCGGTCGGTGGCGACGATCATCAACTCCTCGCCGAGATCGAATATCTCGCGGACCTTGCCCGTGCGGTCCGGCCGCAAGCCGAGATCGACCGTGCTGCGCAATGACTGCATCTTTCTCCCGTTTCGCTGGTTTTTGGGTTCGTTCCGGGTCGTAAACCGGGTGGGACGCGGGCATGTTACGCGCCTCATTGCCGGGTGTCAAGGCGATGGGGTCAGAGATCGTCTGCGGTCCGTATACGGGCCGGTCCACCGTCGCGCCAGCGGATGAAGAGAGTACCGTCGAGATCCGTACGGAAGCAGCGCAGCGTGTCGCCACCACTGGTGAAGGGGCCATGGCTCGGGTGCTGGTGTCGATTCTCCAGTCCGCAGCTGATCAGCACCGTGCCGGGGCGGAAGGCAGCCAATAACTCGGGCGTACTGGAAGTGCGGCTGCCGTGGTGACCCGCCTTGTACACGTCGATTGCGCCTGGCAACGCCAAGGGCATGTCCACGAGCAGCGCCCGCTCGCCAGCCTGTTCAAGATCGCCGGTCCACAGACCCCTCATGTGGCCGCGCCAGTACAGCGCTGTGGCCAAGGAGCGATCGTTCTCGTGCAGGTTCGGCATATCCCGGCCCGCGGAGGCGATGCAGACCAGTGCCCAGTCTCCCACATGGTGCAGGGTGTCGCCGGGAACGGGACGCGAAACTCGTGTCGGTACGGTGTGCGCCGGTGCGTCCGTCCGCCCCCCGAGCCACCACGCCGCAACGTCCATGGTGGCGTCAAGCTGTTCGCGCGCTCCGTCGTGATCGGCATGGTGATGCGTGAGCACGACGCCGGCGAGGCTGTCGAGGCCCTCACGCCTGAGCCAGGGACGCACGTCGCGGGCGAAAGGACCCGTGTCCTGCCACGCCTCCCCCGTGTCGACCAGGACAACGCTGCGGTCCGGGAAGACGAGCGCAGCACAATCCCCCTGTCCCACGTCGAACTGAATGGCCGTCATCTCGCCTGTGGGCAGGGTCCTGCCGCAGAAGGGGATCGCGAGCAGACACGAGGCGGCCAGCGCTCCCGCCAGGCGCGCTCTGCGCCGTCGACCCGCAACCAGCAGCCACAGGCCTGCGAGGCCCACGACGTACAGGCCCGCCGCCCGGTAATCCCAGACCGGCAGGCCGAGTCTGGCGGCGTCCAGGGACGACAGGGCGACCGTGCCCGCGGAGAGCAGGCGCAACATCAACCAGGCCACGGCGGCAAGGCCGTCTGCGAGCCAGACCGCCGGCGACAGCAGGATGGACCCGGCGGCGAGCCAAACGGCCCCCCCGAACAGCGGCACCGCGGCGAGATTGAACGCTGTGGCCAGAGGGTGCAGCCAGCCGAAGCTCCGCGCCGTCTCCGGCAGCGCGCCCAGCTGCGCCCCGATGCTGACGGCCAGTGCGTTGCCCAGCCACCGCCAGGCACGCGGTGCGTGGCCGAGCCTAGGCGTCACGACACGTAGCGTGACGACGATGCCAGCGGCGGCGCCGAGCGAGAGGCGCAAGCCAGCGTCCGCAAGGGATGGAGGCGAGAATACCGCCCAGGCCCAGACCAGCAGGCCCAACGTGCGCAGCCCGTCGTGCCGCCGTCCCGTCCAGGCAGCCAGGGAGGCCGTGGTGAGCAGGGCTGCCGCGCGCAACGACGATCCGGGCATACCGACCAGGAGTGTATAACCGAGCAGAAAGAGGGCCAGCAGACCAAATCGTCCCAGGAAACCGATGCGCGCGATGCGGATCAACAGCAACAGGATGCCGGCGACGAGTCCCACGTGCAAACCACTGACGGCGAAGAGATGTCCCAGTCCCAGCACGGCATACGAACTCCGTAACTGCCGCATCCCTTCGCTGCGCTCGCCCAGCAGCACCGACTGGAGCAGACTGGACTCGTTCTGTGGATACAGGCGGTCTAGACGTCCGATGACGGTGCGACGCAAGGGGTCGAGCACAGTAGCGCTAGCGCTGCCGAGTGGATCGCCGTCGGTCACGATGGACGCGGCCCTGGTCAAGCGGCCCTCCCAAACGAGGCCCCGGCCCTGCAGGAACCGGAAAGGCGAGAAGGAACCGGGCACCGCGGCGCGGCGGGGAACCCGGCACGTGAGATCGCCGACAACGAGTTGCCACATGCGTGGCGGCGGTCCTTCGCCCGAGACCATCACGCCCTCGGCGACCCGGGGTCCGGGACCGCCGCCGTCGGACTCGAAATCCCCGACAGCGACAAGTATCGCCGGCGCGCGCCAATGCGCACCCGACATGCGCGGCCAGGCCGTGACGCGCAAACAGGCTCCCGCACGCCACACGCGTCGCCGCGACGGCGACCAGCGATCCTCACACACGACGCCTCTGGACATGGCGGGTGCGTCGCTCGCCTGACAACCGGCGCACCAGCCCAACGCCGCGGTGGCGGAGATTCCGGCGAGCAGGACGACGGGGTGTGCAGTCACAGCCGCGGCGAACGGCGCCAGGCACGCCAGACGGAGCGCTGTTGCGGCGGTAAGGCCCGTCCGGGAAGTCGCTTCGCGCAGCTCCCGGCTGCTCCACTCGCCGGCCGACAACGAGGCCAGCAGCACGGCGGCCCAGACCACGGTCCAGGGCAGGGTGCGGATGCCGGCCAGGATACGGAGGACCGGGCGGGTAGTCAGTCCGAGGGTGCGCTGTAACGCGGCAAGGTGAGGATGGGATCGCCGTCGGGGTTCCAGAAGTGGCACCTGTTGCGGCCTCTCTGCTTCGAGAGGTACAGCATCCTGTCCGCGTTACGGTAGAGCTCCTCCGGCGTCTCGCCGGCACCGGGGTATTCCACGCCCCCGAAGGAGATGGTGACGCGTAGCGGCTCTTCGGCACCGGGATCCGTCAACCTGAGATTGGCGATCCGGACCTGGATACGGGTGACGATGTCGTGGGCGGCCTCGAGGTCCGTGTCGGGCAGGACCAGGGCGAACTCTTCGCCGCCGACACGACAGACGAGATCGATCCGCCGCAGACCCTGTAGCAGCTCGCGGGCCACGGCCTTGAGTACACGATCGCCGGCGGGATGGCCGTGGCGATCGTTGACGTCCTTGAAGTGGTCGATGTCCCCCAGCAACAAGACCAGCTGTGATTTGCGACGGTGCGCGCGTTCCATCTCGAGCACGAACTGCTCGTCGAAGAAAGCGCGGTTGTTGACACCCGTGAGATTGTCGGTGTGCACCAGACGACTCATCAGAAGGGTCTGACGCCACCCGTTGGTTACGAAGCGAGAGATGCGCAGCGCCAGGTTGATCAAGGTCTCGCGTTCGATCGGCTCGGTGTGGATCACGTAGAGCAGCCCCACCTCGCTACTCTCACCTGCGCCTTCGGACGCCGCCACTTCAGCCGGCGGGTAAAGCGGCACGGCGACGCCCGCCGTAAAACTAACCTTTTCGCCGCCTTCCCCGCTACGACGACGCAACTGCGACGGCAGTTCGTTGCGCGACGGAATCCAGACTACTTCGCCCGCGACCCTCGTCACGGCCCAGAAGGGCCGGTCCTCCCGCGGACTGGTGCCGATGTTCGGCAAGGGTTCGGGAACGTCCGCCGGCTTGAAGAGTTCGATGTGGAGCTCGGCGTGCGGGAAGGTCGGCTTGAGAAGTTCCACCACGTCCTGGAGTATGCAGGCGACACCGCTGCCGGTCGTGCGGGTGACCGTCAGATCCTGCGCCCGCTCCATGGCGTTGAGAAGACGTTCGTGCAACTCGGGATCGTGTGTCGACAGTGGATCCGGGTCGGGGAGTCGCTCCTCCACAGGAGCGGTCTCTTGGACTGTTTCTGCGACGGCTGCTTCTTCCGTCGGTTGCGCAGCCGGGTAGAACGGCGACAGGTCGAGCAGGGCGCCGTGGTCCTGCAACGCGTAGGTGAGATCAGCGCCCGCTTCGTCGCCGCCGACCGTAACCCTGACCAGGTCGCCGCGGCGGATCATATTGGTGACCAACGAGCGTCCGTACTTCAGCAGAGCCTCCGGGTCGTTCGCCGCCAGGGCCACGCGCAGAGCGCGGCGCAGTGGTGTGGCGACCTGCGCTACGGAAAGGAGATGCTGTATGAGTGCTCTCAAGGCGATGTTCGTCTCCCCTGCAGATGTCACCTTGACGCGCTTGAGTTGCACGTATATTGGTACGGGACTGGCAAGTTCGCACGTATATAATTGTGACACATTGTGCGCTCACTTGCAATATAGATAGTCTACTTCCTTTCAGCGAACTCGTTTTCAGACAGATGTCACGGTGCATTCAGAAGTACGGGAGAACAAGGATGTCAAGCCTCATCGACCAGGGAAAGCACTCCCCCCGCGGCATAGCCGCGCTGGTCCTCGCCCTGATCTGCCTCGTAGGATGTTCGCCCCGACTGACTACGACCGGAGTGTCGGCGGACACGCCCCCGGCGCAAGTGGCGCCGGTCTCCGCGGTCGCCGCGGCCGACTCGCAACTCATCGCCGCACCGTTGCCCACGCAACCTCCCGAGGGCGCCGCCGCCGCCGCCTTGCGCAACGTGCTGGAAGACCGCCCCGACCTTGCCCAGCTCGACCGGATCTATCGCCAGGCCCTGGAACTCCTCTCCCGCACCCAGTACGAGACCGCCGAGGATCTGCTCTTCGTCCTCAAGGAGGAAGCCGTGGCGATGATGCCCGCCGATCGCGACAGCGTGGCGCGCAGCTTTCTCACCAGCCTGGACAGGCGGGTCACCTTGCTGGGGGGGGTGCTCGCCGAGGATCGCGTGTTGAGCCTGTCTGTCGCGGCGGACGATTCCCTTCTGGCTGCCGCCTACGACAACCTGCACGGCCTGTCCTTCCCGGATTCCCTGATTCCCGTCTCGGGCGCGCGGAGCAGCGGCATCCAGAGCGATCTGCTCGGCGTGGACAATGCAGCGGTGCGCCAGTGGTTGGATTATTTCACGGGGAGCGGACGCGCCAGCATTCAGATATGGCTGGACCGCAAGGCGGCCGTGGATTCCCTGATCTATCGCTACCTCGACGAGGCCGGCCTGCCGCGCGAACTGATCTACCTGGCCGCCATCGAGAGCGGTTTCAACACGCACGCTCGTTCCGGCGTGGGAGCCGTCGGCCCCTGGCAGTTCATGCCTGGTACCGCCCGTCATTATCATCTGCGTTGCGACTGGTGGGTCGACGAGCGACGCGATCCCGAGTTGTCCACGCGCGCGGCCGTCACCTATCTCTCGCAACTCTATCACCATTTCCGGGACTGGGCCCTCGTGCTGGCCGCCTACAATACCGGCGAACACCGCGTAGACCGGTCGATCCGACTCACGGGGCACGATAATTTCTGGGATCTGCACATGCCCTGGCAGACGCGCAATCACGTGCCCAAGTTCATCGCCGTGGCGCGCATCTGCGAGGATCCCCTCGCCCACGGCCTCGATCCGACGCTCGGGACCAAGCTGGGCTACGACGTCGTGGACGTGACCGACGCCACCGACCTGGGTTTGATCGCGGACTGCGCCGGTGTGCCCAAGGAGGAGGTCGTTGCCTTGAATCCCGGCTTGTTGCGGCAGGCCACCCCGCCGGGCGCCGGTGATTATCCCGTCCGGGTTCCCACCGGCACGGGTGTCCGCTGCCTGAGCAAGCTGCGGGCGATACCGCGGGCCGAACGCCTCACCTGGCGCCGGCACACGGTGCTCAGGGGCGAGACGCTGGGCGCCGTCGCCACCCGCTACGGCACGTCGGTGGCAGACATCGCCGAGCTGAACGGCCTCCGCAACGTGGCGCTGATACATCCCGGGGACAAGCTGCTCATTCCCATGCCCGCCGTGCTGGCCGATCGGGCCGAACAACGGGTGGCCGCCAGCGGCCACTACGTTCCACCCAGCGGTTACGAGCGGGTCAGCTATCGAGTCAAGAGTGGAGACACCCTCACCGGCATCGCGCGCAAGCTGGGCGTCAGCCTGCGCCACCTGCGACGGGTGAACAACATGCACGGCACCAGCCTGATCAAGCCGGGTCAGAGGGTCTTCGCCTACAGACCCCCAAACCCCTGACCAGCGCGCCTAGAAATGGGCGGTGATGCTGACGCGGTGGGTTTCCTCGTCGATCTCGAGCACGTCCCCTGCATAAGCATAGTCGATGGTCAGCATGGCGAGGCGGAAACCGGCGCCCATGGTGATGTCGTCGAGGGACCAGCCCGAATCGAAGCCTCCCCGCAGGAAGACCTTCTCGTGCAGGGCGAGTTCCCCGCCGCAGTGCACGTTCGTGCTGAGAGAGCCGGTGTGGTACTGATCGGCGGCCCGGCGGTTCTCGAAGCGCGTTTCGGCGCTGGTGGCCAGTGTGATGCGCGCGTCCCACGACGGCAGGTGCAGATTGTAGGCGAGAGCGGGCACGATCGTGGGTGCGATCTTTTCGTTCTTGGCATAGCCGTCCGGTCCCGACCAGGAGAGATAGGTCCTGGTGGCGTCCTGCAGTTTCAAACCGAAATCCAGGTCGCGCCAGATCCCGCGGCGCAGGGCGCCCAGGTCCAGGCCGATACCCACGCTCGAGTATTCGCCGACGCTCTGGCGGATGAACTTCACGGTCCCGCCCAGTTGCCAGTCGCCCTTGCGTTCGGCGTAGCTGGCGAAGAGCGCCAGCTCGGAATCGCTGGCGAACTTGATCTGGTCCTGGATGGCGAACAGGCCCTGGAGTTCGTCGTCGGTCACGGTACCGTCGCCGTTGGCATCCAGCTGATCGAAGAGATGATCGGTGAGCGGAATATCATCGATGCCGAGGCGAATAGCCGAGATGGCGAAAGCGCCGTCCTGGCCGCCGAGCAGGGACCAGCCCACGGGCTGGGCGTAGGCCACGTAGTCGCGGTCGATCAGATCGCCGAAGCGTTCGGCGTGCATCAGCAACAGGTTGCGACCGTCGGTACCTACGAGGCCGGCGGGATTCCAGAAGGCGGCGGAAGGGTCGTCGGCCACCGCCGTGAAGGCACCCCCCATGGCGAGTGCGCGCGCGCCGCCACCGTCCTCCATGAAAGCGCCGGCGTACTTGTCGGCCAAGGCTTCCGTGGGCGAGGAAGCGATGACGACGAAAAGACTGATAGCGCAGACGGAGAGGGCGCTGATATGCGTCCGGTTGGTGCCGGTGAACAGCATGTAGGATCCTCGCATTCTCAGGGGTGAGAAAAGCCGCTCCGGTACGGACGGCTCATCACACATGATACGCCAATGATGCGGCCGGAGCCAAGCCCCCAGTACAGGGCCAAGTGCATCTCACCGCAAGCCGTACTTCTTCAGCTTACGATACAAGGTTCTTTCGCTGATGCCCAGCTTTTCGGCGGCCTGTCGGCGCTTGCCGCCGGTGGTCGCCAGGGCCCGTTCGATCAGGGCGCGTTCGGCACTGACCAGGTCGCCGTCACCACCGGTGGGCTCGGTGGAATAGCCGGCCTCCCCCGCGAAGGTGTCGACCACCTTGCCGGCGAAGGATACGGCCGCCTGCTCTTCCCCCTGCATCAGGGCCAGCATGCGTTTCACGTCGCCGCGCAATTCGAGTAGCGTGGCCATGAGAAATTCCAGTTCCAAACCGCCCTGGCTCCGCGTGATCGGCACGGGCAGGTTGGTGGGCTGGCCCGGCGCTTGGCCCGTCAGCACTTCCTCCGGCAGGTCCGCCGTCTCGATCATGCCCGTCTGCTTGAAGACCGCCATGGAGCGGATCGCGTTCCTCAGTTCACGGACATTGCCGGGCCAGGCATAGGCGCTCAACAGATCCAGGGCCGGCCGGGCGATACCACGTAGCGAGAAACCGTGCTGCTCGTTCTCCTGCGCGATAAACGTCTGAGCCAGGATGGGAATGTCATCGCGCCGGTCGCGCAGGGGCGGTGTCGGGATGACCACGACCCGCAGTCGGTAATAGAGGTCCTGGCGGAAACGACCGGCCTCGACCTCCCGGGCCAGGTCACGATGGGTGGCGGCGACCAGGCGAATATCGCTGTGCTCGAGGCGCACGCCGCCGACGGGCGTGAACTCGCCGGTCTCGAGCGCGCGCAGAAAACGGGTCTGCATGCCGAGGGGCAGTTCCGCCACTTCGTCCAGAAAAAGCGTACCGCCGTCGGCGCGTTTGAAGACGCCGGCGTGCTTGCCGACCGCGCCCGTGAAGGCGCCCTTCTCGTGGCCGAAGAGTTCGCTTTCGAGTACGCCCTCGCTCAGGGCGCCGCAGTTCAGGCTCACGAAGGGTTTGTCGTGGCGCAACGAGTGCTGGTGCAGGGCGCGGGCCACCAGCTCCTTGCCCGTGCCGCTCTCCCCCATGACGAGCACGTTCACGTCGAGAGGCGCGGCCTGCGCGATCAGGGCGATCATCTGGTTGACGGCGCGGGAGCGTCCGACGATGCCGCTGCGGTTGCGCACTTCGCGCAGCTTGAGCAGCCGGTCCACTTCCAGGCGCAGTTCGTCGGACGGGACGTCGGGTGCCAGGCGCCGCAGCGCACCCCGGTGCGACTTGTTCTGCAGACCCGAGAGCACCGCGGGTTCACCGAGCACGATGAGGTCGGCGTCGCCCCGCAGGGACAGGAACTTCTCCACGACATGACGCGAGCGGCGGTATTCGGTGGTGTCGAAGATGAGCAGCGCGCCCTCGCCCTCGGCGAAAACCGCCAGGGCTTCCGAGGGTGATTCGTGGAGGGTGACCTGCTTGTCCGGCAGACGCCAGTCTGCCACCGTCTTGAACAGCGCCGGTCGGCGACCCAGCACGGCCACGTTGTGGGGCAAGTGAGTTCCTCCTGCTATCCTGTCAGGCTTCCTGTCAGGCGCAAAATATCTCTGAATCTCTGCAATCGATGGATATAATAGCACATATGATGCACGGACGCCAACCTTGCAGTCGTGCGTGCAGGGGGCATGTCAGTTCGGCGATCAGTTCTGCCGGTGCAGGTACTCCACATCCATGCCGTTGATGAAGGACTCGTAGGCCACGTTGGCGCCGGTTGCACGACCGCTCTTGAGCGCGATCTCATCCAGCGTTTCCGCAGCTCTGCGCAGGCGCCGCAGCATCGCATCCAGGGCCTCCAACCCTAGCTCCCCCGTCTCCCCACGGCCGGGCTGTGCGGGTACGGCAGCCTGGACCGCGCGATAGGCGGCCAGACCCGCGGCGGCAGGTGCGGCTTTTATTTCGGATCGTGCCTGGACTTCGCTTTGACGTGGGCGCGTCGCATGAGCCGGCAGCGCGGGTTTCCAGTTCGTCAGGAGCACCGGCCAGGTCAGGCCGGGCAAGCGCCGGCGCAGGCGCTGGATCTGGATGTAGACCACCACGACGATGGCCGTGCCGCCGGCTGCCAGAGCTACCGCGCCCAGCCAGGCCATGGTCTTGTTGCCGCTCTCGAGTAGATTGAGTATGTCCAGACCCATAGCCGATACCTCGCACTGCTGTTAATCGGGAAGTGCCATGTCGGCGCGCGCCCTCAGGCTTTCGTGTCCAACATGACGCCCTTGCCACCGTCCTCGGGCTCGTCCGCCGAGCCCGCCGTTTCCTTCGCGCCGGAGGGTGTGTCTTGCACCTCGTCCTGCGGCTCCTTGTTTGCGGTTCCGCCCCGATCGCGTTTGCGGTCGGGATCGATCTTCTGCTTCTGCACCTCTTCGTTGTGTTTGACCCGGTCCACGCGCTTGTCGTTCTTCAACAGCTTGTCGGTCGCCGGATTCACGGGCTGCGTGGCTTGTCCCTTGACCTGGGTGCGGGCCAGATTGGCGATCTGGCTGATGGTGGTCTTGACGGAGAAGCCATCACTCGTCATGTCACACCTCCCGCACTGCTCTGCGTCCGCGCCCGGCTGTTAGACAACCGCTAGGTCCTGAGCGGCACATCCAACTCCATCAGGATCGCCGCCAGCTTGATCATCGGCGGCAGGGCCAGCCCCGCCATGATGTTGATCTTCTCGTAGAGCGCCTGCTTGTCGACGGCGCTGTCCGCCGTGTCTTCCCGCTGCTCACGGATCTCCTTGCTCAAGCGGTCGATCGATTTCCGGCCGTCGCTCCGCTGGATCTTGCCGCGCAGGCGCAGGATCGCCTTGGTGTGGATCTGGCACACGCGGGATTCGGTGACGTCCAGGATCTCGCCGATCTCCTTCAGGGTGAGCTCCTCGTAATAGTAGAGGACCAGCACCAGTTGTTCCTTGTCCGCGAGCTCGCCCAGGCTGCTGGCGATCAGGCACCGCATTTCCTCCTCGGAGACACAGGTCTCGGCGTCGGGCGTGCGGGTATCGGGCAGGTAGTCGCCCAGGCTCGAACTGTCGTCGTCGTCGGAACCGTCGGCGTCCAGCGAGACGATCGTCGCCACGGCCACCTCGTCCATCATGATCGCCAACTCGCGTCGTGTGACGCCCAGATCGCACGCCAGTTCCTCGTCCGTCGGCGTGCGGCCGAAGCGGGACTCGAGACGGTTGTGGGCGTCCTCCAGTTGGCGTGCCTTGCGGCGCAACGAGCGCGGGAACCAGTCCTGCGTGCGCAGCTCGTCGAGGATGGCGCCGCGTATCCTGGGGATCGCGTAGGTTTCGAACTTGTTGCCGCGGTGGTAGTCGTAGTTGTCCACGGCCTGGATAAGTCCCAGCAGCCCGGCCGAGACCAGATCGTTGTGATCCACGTAGTGGGGCAGGCCGATGGCCATGCGACCCGCTACGTACTTGACCACGCGCGCATAGAGCTCGACCAGCTCCCGGCGGGCCTCCTCATCTTCGCCTACTTCCAGACGCTCCCAGAGCTCCAGATGAGCGATCGTATTGGTCTTAAGCATGCATAGCCTCGTTGTTTCGCAGTCGGGTTTCCCCGCTGGTTGCAGTTTCTGTGCCCGCTCGGGTCAACAGCGATTACTTCTCTTCACCGATGAGTTGCTGCTTTCGCTCGGTCTTGCGCCGTTTCTTCTCCTCCACACGCTTCGCCTCGGCTTCGGCGCGCTTGGTCGCCTCGACCTCCAGGTGGGCCCGTTGCTTCGACCAGTCCTCGCGTATCCAGTCGTCCTGGATGCCTGCTCTGAAGATCATGACCAGGACCGCGCCTAGAGCGTAGAAGACGAAGTAGGCGATGGCTGCACGCTTGAGCGTGGCCAGGATTCCGTAGTCGCGAACCAGCGCGAAACACACGGCCGCGAAAGCCGCCGTCAGAGCCGTGGTGTTGACGAGTTTCTTCATGCCTCAATCCTCCGCGCCCTCACTCGGCGCTCGCTTCCTCGAAAACAGCGGCTTTGTCTTCATCCATTGCGGTGTCCAGGATCCGCTCCAGCAAGCGTGCGGGCGTGGCGATCTCGGCGCCGGGGCCGGGCCAGGCGCCGCCGCTGAGCAACGAAAGCGGCAAGGGCGCCGCGAGCAGGATGTCGATCAGCTTGCCCGCGCGTGCCGTCAAGTCCAGCCGCGTGAGCGCCAGCCAGTCGCAGTTCCAGGTCCGCGCCACGGCCCAGGCCCGTTCACGTTCGGCCAGATCGGCATCCACCGGCAGCAGCAGGTGCCGATGCACTTCTTCGTGATCGGCGAACAGTCGATGCAATTCATCGTCCGCGAGGGCCCGGCCATCCAGCGAAGGCGTGTCGATGAGGACCACGTCGTATTGCTCGAAGTACTCCAGGCCGCCTGAGAGCTGCGCGGCGTCGCGCAGAATCGCCGCGTCGTAACCTCGCGCGGACGCCTCCTCCTGCAGACGACGAATCTCGCCCCCGTGACGCGGCGCGTAGGACAGGACCAGGATACGGCGCCTCATTTCCTTGAGCCGGGCGGCGACGGAAAGAACGAGGTCGGTCTTGCCGGCGCCGGGGCCACCGAGGAAGAGATGACAGCCGGCCAGATCGCGCCACCCGCCGCCGCTGGTGCGCAGCAGACCCGCCAGGTGGTTCCGCGCGGCCCCTGGAGTATCGTCGCCCCCGGCCTCGGCCCGGAACAGGCGCTGCAGATGGCGGACGGCGGGCAGGGTCGCACCGACGGTGAGCAACTGCCGCCCGAGGGGGTAGTCCCCGATGGCCGCCTTGTCCGCGCCGGCACGTTGGTTACGCGGGGCGCGCAGGGTCTCGATGAGGTCCTCGATACGCTCGACCTCTGCGGCGATCGCCCGCGTGTAGTCCGGTCGGGAGCGGTCGGATGCGACGGCGGGCGGGGTCGCGGCGCCGGTCTCCGGCAGGGTTATCGTGACCTCGATGAGCCGTGCGCTGCCCAGACCGGTCTCGTCTCGTCGGGTCACGCTCTTGGTGTCGACGATGCAGGCGCGTTCGCCGTACTGCCGCCTCGCATTATGCAGAGCCTCACGGAGCGTGTGGCCGGTGACCTTGTGCCTGGGCGTCTCAGGCTGTCGCTTGCTGCGCATCTTGCACTCCCTGCGTGGAAACGGTTCCTGCCGATTGGACGCTCGTGTTGGCTGTCACTTCCGTGTAACCCATCACGGGCAGGCTGGGAAACGTGGGTTCGATCAATCTCTTCACGAAGAGCCGCATGGGCGTCGGCACCAGCAGCACCGGCGGCTTGCCCTGGCTGTATACCTTCTGCAGGGTGCGCTCCAGTCGCTCCAGGAGCGTCTGGGCCAGCAGGGGATCCAGCACGACCGCGCCGACCCGGTCCGATTCCTTCGCGGCCTGGCCGAGGTTGTATTCCGTCTCCGGATGCAGCGTGACCGCGTAGACGTTGCCGTCGGGCTCCACGTAGAGACTGCTGATGTTGCGGCGCAGTGATTCGCGCACCTTCTCCAGCAGCAGGTCTACACCCGCTTTGGCGTTCATGTAGTTGGCGAGCGTTTCGAGGATGGTGACGATGTCCTTGATGGGGATCCGCTCGTGCAGCAACCCCCGCAGGACGTTGTGCAGCGTGTTCACCGGCACCTTGTCGGGAATGAGATCCTCGATCAGGGCCGGGGCGAACTCGCGCACCGTCTCGCACATGTCCTTCACGTCCTGCCTGGACAGCAGCTCGTCGGCGTGGTTGCGAATGGTCTCGGACAGGTGGGTGGCGAGCACGGCCGTCGGCTCGACGACGGTGTAGCCCTCCATCTCCGCGGCCGCCTTGCGCCCCGGGTCGATCCAGATCGCGGGCAGTTTGAAGGCCGGTTCCACCGTCTCGATACCCTCGAGCTTTTCACCGCTCGCGCCGCCGGTGCTCATGGCGAGCAGCCGGTCGGGCCGCAACTCGGCGCGGGATATCTCGACGCCCTTGAGCTTCAGCACGTAATCGTTCGCGCCCAGCTGGAGATTGTCCCTGACACGCACCGGCTGGATGACCATGCCCAGCTCGGTGCTGATCTGCTTGCGGATGTTGGTGATGCGGACCAGCAGATCGCCGCCGCGGGATTCGTCGACCAGGGGCAGTAGGCCGTAGCCGAGTTCCAACTCCAGGGCGTCGGTCACGTACAGCTCGCGGATGGTGTCCCGCTCCTGGGCTCCGGCTTCCTGCTCGGCTGCCTGTCCGGAGAGCTCCTCCGCCTGGCTATTTTCAATGCTTTGGACGCGTCCCGAGACGATGCGACCGGCCATCGCGAACGCCGCGGCCAGCCCCACGAACGGCAGCGTCGGCAGCCCGGGTATCAACCCGAACACGGCCAGCGCGCCCGAGGCCAGATAGATCGCCTTGGGTTGCCTGAAGATCTGCATCGTGAGCGCTTGACCCAGGTTCATGCTGCCGCTGGAACGCGTCACCACCATGCCCGCCGCCGTGGAAATGAGCAGGGCCGGGATCTGGGTAACGAGGCCGTCACCCACGGTCAGAAGCATGAACTGGCGCATGGATTCGCCGGCGCTCATACCCATCTGCAGCATGCCGACGACGAAACCGCCGACGATGTTGATCAGGGTGATGATGATGCCGGCGATGGCGTCGCCGCGTACGAACTTGCTGGCACCGTCCATAGCACCGAAGAATTCGGCCTCGGACGACACCTTGGCGCGTCTCTCCCGCGCCTGCGCTTCGTTGATGAGTCCGGCGTTCAGGTCGGCGTCGATGGCCATCTGCTTGCCGGGCATGGCATCGAGGGTGAATCGGGCGGCCACCTCGGCGATACGGCCCGAGCCCTTGGTGATCACCACGAACTGGACGATCACCAGGATGGCAAAGACTATGACACCGATGACATAATTCCCGCCAATCACGAAATCGCCGAAACTGGCGATGACCTTGCCGGCGGCCGCCTTGCTGAGGATCAGACGGGTCGACGCCACGTTCAGCGCCAGCCGGTAGAGGGTGACCATGAGCAGCAGGGACGGGAAGCTCGAGAAGTGCAACGGCTCCTTCAAATACAGCGCAACCAGCAGGATGACGACGGCGAAGGCGATGTTGAATGTGATCAAAAGGTCCAGGGCGATGGGGTTTACGGGCATGATCATCAAACCGATGACCGCCACGACGGCCAAGGCGCTCAACACGTTGCTGTTGGCCAGGATCAAGTCCCTGTCGATCTCCTTTGTGCCGTCCAAGCCGTTCACCTCCTATCAGGACCGTTTCAGCCGGTAGACATAGGCCAGCACCTCGGCCACTGCCTGGTAGAGTTCATCTGGAATGAAAGCACCCACTTCCGCGACCTTATGCAGAGCCCGTGCCAGGGGCTTGTTTTCGAGGACGGGGACCCTGTTTTCCCGCGCGATGCGCTTGATGATCTCGGCGAGGCTGTCCTGCCCCTTGGCCACGACCCGGGGCGCCATCTCGCCCGCGGTGTACCGCAGAGCCACCGCGAAGTGGGTCGGGTTGGTGACGACCACGTCGGCGCGTGGAACTTCCGCGAGCATCCGCTTGCGCATGGCCTCCAGCTGGATGGCACGCATACGCGCCTTGACCTGTGGATCGCCCTCGATATCCTTCTGCTCCTCGATGACCTCTTGCTTGGTCATCTTGATCTGCTCCTCGTGCTGCCATTTCTGGAAGACCCAGTCGAGCAGAGCCAGCACCGTCAGGAAGGCCACCAACCGGTAGACCAGCTTGGCCACGGTCTTGATGCCCAGGGCCAGGATCCCCTCCACGGGGAGTTCCGCGGTGCCCGGCAGCTCGGCGCCCAGCCGGGAAACCGTGTACCAGGAGAGCAGGGCGATCAGGAAGATCTTCACGACGTTCTTGGCCAGGTCGAAGCCGGCGCGCTTGCTGAAGACGTTCTTGATGCCGTTGATGGGATTGATGTTGTCCCAGCGGAAGGCCATGGCGCTGACGTTGACCTTCCAGCCCACCTGGAGCACGTTGGCCAGGAACGCGACCACGATGATGCCGAGCATCAGCGGCGCGAGCGTCGCCACGATGACGCTCAGATTGGCCGTGGCCATCTCCACCAGGGCGAACGGATTCTCGAGCAGGAAGATGTGGGGCTGGCCGAAGAGGTAGCGGGCGTTCTCGCCGAGCACCTGCTGCATGTGGCGGCCGGCCACGAAGAGCAGCGAGAAACCGGCCAGCAGCACCAGCGCGCTGTTCACTTCCTGGCTGAGCGCGACCTGCCCCTTTTCCAGGGCCTTCTCGCGCCGTTTAGGTGTCGCGCGCTCTGACCGCTCTCCACCGGGAGCATCCGCCATGGTTCCTCACCTCCCTTCCTGCGGCGCCGGCTCGGCCGGCGTTAGGCCCGGAACGTTCTTGTCCGGTCCTGGTTGTGGTCAGCCCTGCAACGCACCCAGCAGGGACACGAGCTCCTGCTCCATGCCGCCTATCAACGTCTGGAACACCTGGTTGAAGAAGGTCAGCGAGACGCCGAGGGCTGCCAGGCCCACGGCGATCTTGATCGGAAATCCGACCACCAGGATGTTGAACTGGGGCACCGTCTTGACGATGAAGCCCATGGCCACGCTCACCAGCAGCAGCACCAGGATGACCGGCGCCGCCACCCGCAGACCGATGGCGAAGAAGGCGGCGAAATTCTCCATGGTGAGCCAAGCTCCCGCCCCCACCGACAACGGCGAAAAGGGCGGCACGAGTCGGCAGGAGTGAACCATGGCGCCGATCAGGGTGTGGTGACCGTCCAGGGCGAAGAACAGCAGCACGGCCAGCAGGTAGTAGAGGTTTGCCAGCACCGAGAGCTGCCCGCCGCTCTGGGGGTCCAGGGTGTTGACCATGCCGAAGCCGATCTGCACGCCGATCATGGTGCCCGCGAAACGCACGGCCGCGAAGGGTATGCCGACCACGAAGGTCAGCAGCGCCCCCACGACGAGGGAGCGCAGACCCTCGGCCACGAGTCCGTGCCAGGTGAGGTCGAAGGCTTCGGGCGGCAGCTCGGAAGCCACCGCCGGCGCGGTGGTGGCGGCCAGACAGGCCGCAAGCGCCAGGCGCCAGACCGGCGGCACCGACATGCCAGAGAGCAGAGGCAGCAACGCGGCCAGGACGGAGAGACGCAGGGTCAGGATCAATCCCACGATCAGCCAGGTCAGATCCAGTTCTACCTGCACGTGCTGCTCCTACATGGCGCCGATGCGCTCGAAGATACCCAGGGT
The DNA here is from genome assembly GCA_964389015.1 of uncultured Fibrobacteraceae bacterium. Classification (GTDB taxonomy): domain Bacteria; phylum Krumholzibacteriota; class Krumholzibacteriia; order LZORAL124-64-63; family LZORAL124-64-63; genus JAHIYU01. The sequence continues at coordinate 66,862 of CAYMCR010000001.1, forward strand.
GAACGTGGTGAGTTGGTGGATGATCCAGGGCAAGGCGAGGATCAGCACCACGAAGACGGCGATGATCTTGGGCACGAAGGTCATGGTCATCTCGTTGATGTGCGTAGCCGCCTGGAAGATGCTGATCGTCAGACCGACCAGCATGCCGGCGGCCAGCATGGGGCCGGCGACCAGCAATGTCGTACGCAGGGCCAGCTGTCCCAGCTCGACCACGGTTTCGGGATTCATGGCGTCCTTTCGCTCAACCGTTCTGGAAAGCCATCACCAGGGAGCGGACGATCAGGTACCAACCGTCCACCAGCACGAATAACAGGACCTTGAAGGGCAAACTGATCAGCACCGGCGGCAACATCATCATGCCCATGGACATCAGGACCGAGGCGACGACCATGTCGATGATCAGAAACGGCAGGAACAGTACGAAGCCGATCTGGAAGGCCATCTTGAGTTCGCCCAGGACGAAACTCGGCACCACGATGAGCAGGGGTAGATCCTCTGGCTCCGCGGGGGCCTCCTGGTTCGTCAAATCCAGGAACAGCGCAACGTCCTTCTCCCGCACCTGGCCGAGCATGAAGTTCTTCAGGGGCGCCTTGGCTAGCTCCAGCGCCTCCTGTTGGCTCAGTTCCTCGGCCAGGTATGGCTGGAGGGCCTCGGTGTTTATCTGCTGGAAGACCGGCCCCATGATGACGAAGGTCAGGAACAGGGCCAGTCCGATCAGGATCTGGTTCGAGGGCATCTGGTGCGTGCCCATGGCCTGACGCAGGAAGCCCAGCACGATGATGATGCGCGTAAAGCTGGTCAGCAGGATCAACAGGGCCGGCGCCAGCGAGAGCAGCGTCATCAGCAGGACGATCTCGACCGCCACGTCCAGGCGGGCCGGTCCGTCCATATCGCCCAGCGATAGGTTGATGCTGCCGGGAGCCGCAGCCGCCGGATCCTGGGCGTAACCGGACGAAGCCAGCAGCAACACGGCCAGGAACAATCCGCTTGTGATGTATCTGCAACGATGCTTCAAGGCGTGGCCCTCCCCTGGGCAGGCTGTAACCCATACTGTTACGCAATGGGCGTGCCAGTCTCGAGTGGCGTAGATTCGTCTGGACGAGCGTTTTACGGGGTTGGGTCGGGGCTGCTACGGCCGTCGCGGCCGACTTCCGGCCAGGGCTGGTTAGGATCTCGACAGCTCAGCCGCGGTCGGGGCGGTCGTTGCCGCGCAGGCGGTCCAGCCAGCCGGCGAGGGACGGTGCCGGCGTCGTCGCGTCGTGACGCTGGGGATCGAAGGGCTCCTGGTCCAGCAGCACCATGGCCTGGTCGCTGCGGTACAGGGTGTAGACCGTTTCACCGCAGCGCAGCACCTCGACGCCGCGGCGCGGTCCCAGGGAATGCACGCGCAGCAGCGAGGCCTCGGCCCCGCCGCCGCCGCGCTGCTGGCGGCCCAGGATCTTCAGAAATACGATCAGCAGGGCGAAGACGAGCAGGAAGGCGCCGGCCAGCTTCCACCAGGAGGGATCGCCGGGCTGCGCCGCAGCCGCCAGGATGAAACGTGGAGCGAGCATCTCAGATGAGCTTCCGGATGCGCTCGCCCCTGCTCAACAGCTTGTTGATCCGGACCGCGAACTGTTCGTCCACGACGACCACCTCGCCCCGGGCGAGCAGGACACCGTTGACGAGGATGTCGACCGGCTCGGACGGCGATTTTCCGAGTTCGACGACCGAGCCCGGGCTCAGGTTCATGATGTCGCGGATCTTCATCTTGGCGCGCCCCAGCTCGACGGTGACCTTCATATCGATGTCGAGCAGGACACCGATATTCTGCACGTCGGGAGCGGCGGCCGCCAGATCGTCCTCCAGCGAATTCTTTTCCGTCGTTGTCGTCTCCTCCGCGGTGGGCGGCGTCTCCTCGACGGGCAGCGTCTCCACGGCGACGGCGGAATCCTCGATGGGCGTCTCGCTCACTGTCTCGGTGGTCTCTGGCGACATGCTATGCCTCCTCGGCAAGTCTCTCGGTCAATTTCAGGGCGCGGTTCTGGTTCATCTTTCCCGCCTGGCCTATGTACATCGGTTTGCCCTGCACCTCGAGCACGAGCGGAGATTGCAGGGACTTGAAGAGGGGAATGACCTCCCCTTCTTTCATTTCCAATATCTGCTGGAACGTCATGTTGAGATCCGTGAGTTTCACCACGACGTCCGCCGTGGTGCTCTTGACGGCTTCGAACAGCAGCAGACGATCGCGCTTGACTTCCGCCGGCGACCGGTACTCGGAGATCTCCTCGGGATCGAACTTGTCCCAGACGGGCTCGAAGGCGGTCATGGGGATGCAGATCCTCAGCGGTCCCTGCAGCTCGTCGATGAAGATATCGAAGTTCAGGACGACGACCGGATCGTTGGTAGCGATGATTCCCAGGTAATTGGGGTTGTTCTCCAGGTGTACGAATTCGGGCTGGAGCTCGACCAGCTTCGCGGCGCCGTCCTTCAATTCGGTCAGGATGCGCTCGGTGATCATCTGGCCGATGCCCAGCTCGATGTCCGTGAACTTCCGCTCGATCGGCACCTTTTCGATGGGCCCGCCCAGCAGGCGCATGATCATCAGATAGATCATGTCCAGGTCGAAATGCACCAGCGAGTAGCCGCCGAGTGGCGACAGGGAGACGATGCTGACGGTCGACAGCTTCGGAATGTCCGCGCCGAAATCGCCGTAGGTGTACAGATCGAGCTTGGTGAAGCGTATCGCCGTGTTCGCCCGCAACTGACTCGTGAAGGCCAACGACGCCGACTTGGCGAAACTTTTGCACAGCGTCAGCAGGTTCTTCTCGAACTGCCGCGAGATGTTGTGGGGCAGACTGAAATCGAACGAATCCCCGCCGTAGAATCCCTTGCCCGTATCGGGCTTGTCCGCGGATTCGTCGGGGAACGCCGCCGCCGCCACCTCTGGCGTGGCACCGTCCTCGTCGGCGGCCAGCAGATCGTCGATCTCGGCATTGGTGGTGTTGGTCTCGTCGCTCATCGCTCTCCGTTGCCATCATCCGCCGGTGGTTACTGGACCACCATGTCGGAGAAGTAGATGTTCATGAGGCTGTCTTGCGGCAGCGTTTCGGCGATCTTGCGGAACAGCTCGGCTTTCAGGGCAGACTTGCCGTCCATGGACTTCAAATCCGACGAGAACTTGTTGGACAGCGACAGGATCACGATGTCCCGCAGGTGCGGTAGCCTCTGCTCGACCATCGTCGCCACCTTGCTGTCGATCACCTCGAGATCGATCTTGATGCGCAGGTAGCTGGTCGTGGGCCCCGTATCGCGCAGCGTGACGACGACCTCGTTCAGCCCGACCAGAACACCCTGATCCGGCTGCGAAACCTCTTCCTGCGCCGCGCTTTCATTCGAGGTGCCGGCCAGCGCCTGCAGTTTCGGTGCGATCACGAATTGTGTGACCGCGATGGCCATCACGGCTTGCGTCACGATGATCGCAGCCAAAAGGATGATCTTGTTGTCCAGGGGACCACCGCCGGACTTCTTGCTTTCAGCCTGTTCCTTCTCTTCTTCAGCCATTGTCTGCACCTGCACTTTCCAGTGGTAAGCCTTGTGTCGAAGTTTCTGCCGTCTCATCCATCTTCAAGAATATCTCCACCCGTCTGTTGACGGAGCGTCCCTCCGGCGTCGCATTGGTTTCGAGCGGCTGGAATTCACCGTAACCCACCGCGCTCATGCGCTGCGGATCCACCCCCTGCTCCTGGAAGCGGCGGGCGACCGCGATGGCCCGCGCCGCGGACAGCTCCCAGTTGGAAGGGAACCGTGCCGTGTGGATGGGCACCGAGTCGGTATGCCCCGAGATGGTAATTTCCTGGCCCATGCCGTCCAACATGCCGGCGATGCCGCTGAGCAGCTTAAGCGCCTGCGGCTGCAGGTCGGCCCGCGCCGAAGGGAAGAGGAACGAGTCGACTACGCGCAACCTGATGCCGTCGGCCGTCAACTCGATCTCCACCGCTTGATCCAGCCCTTCGTCCAGCAGGAACTGTTCCAGCTTCTTGATCTGGTAGTAGATCTCCTCGTTGTCGGTCTGGCGCGCCTCGTGGACCACCATGGTCTTGAAGTCGATCACCGTCGTGACCTTCTGGAGCACGCCGAGCGCACCCTGGAGTGATTCCATGGCCTCCTTGAACTTGGACTCCTGGATGGACGAAAAACTGAGCAGCAGGATGAAGAAGGTCAGCAACAGCGACATCATGTCGCCGTAGGTGACGACCCAACCTGGCACTCCCATCTCGGGAGGCGGGCATTTGCACTTCTTAGCCATGGCGTGACGTGTCTCCGGTCATGCCGCCAAGTCGCCCTTCGCCTCCTCCAGCTTCTGCTGGACCGAGGGCATCAGGAACGGCTTGAGCTTCTCCTCGACGATGCGCGGCGAATCACCGCTCTGGATGGCCATCACACCCTCGATGACCATCTCGCGGATGAGGACCTCCTCGCGCGAGCGCGACTCAAGCTTGCCTGCCAGCGGCAAGAAGAAGGCATTGGCCATGACCGCGCCGTAGAATGTCGTCAGCAACGCAACGGCCATGCCTACGCCGATGCTACTGGGGTCTTCCAGGGTCGCGAGCATGTTGATCAGGCCGACCAGGGTGCCGACCATGCCGAAAGCGGGCGCGAAGGTGCCGCCGGACTCCAGGATCTTCTTGCCTTCCAGATGGCGGGTGCGCTGCTGATCGATGTCCGTCTCCATGATCTGCTTCAAGATGGCGGGATCGTTGCCGTCGACCGCCAGGCGCAGACCCCTGCGCAGAAATGGATTCTCCTCGTTCTCGGCGTGCTCCTCCAGGGCAAGCATGCCCTCCTTGCGCGCCTGCTCGGCATAGCGCACCAGCTTTTCGATGTACTCCCGGGGATCGCCGGTGGCGACCATGATGGTTTTCTTCAGGATCGCGATCATGCCGAGGACCTTGGGCAGTGGATAGTTGGCGAGCAGGGCCATCACAGTGCCGCCAAAGACCATGACCAGCGACGGCACGTTGACGAACTGGGTGAGGGAGCCGCCCATCAGGATGGCCCACATGATCAACGCGACGGCTCCGAAGACGCCTATCAGTGTTGCGAAATCCACGACATGCCCTTCGTTTCGCGCTCAGCGCGCATTAAGACCTGTTCCCGTCGAACGCGTTGTCCGGGCCGCCGACCGGGACCGGGTGGCTGCGCGATTGCCGTCGATAGTCGACGATCCTCTGTACAACCAGCTCCAGGTCCTCCTTGACCATGATCTTGCGACCGGTGGTCAGGCTCAACAGGGTATCCGGCGTGCTCTCGATGAACTCGACCAGATCGGCGTTTATCATGAGCCGACTGCCGTTGAGTTTGGTCACTTTTATCATCGGTTTCTACTCCTCAGGTCAGCACTTGCCGACTACCGCAACATGGAGACGATCTCCTGCATGATCTGGTCACCGGTGGTGATGACCTTCGCGTTGGCCTGGAAGGCGCGCTGTGCCACCACCATGTTCGTCAGCTCCTGGGTCAGGTCCACGTTGGAGCCCTCGAGGGAGCCGGAGACGATGAAGGTACCCGTGGCGCCGCCGGCGAGGCCCTGCATGGCCACACCGGAGTTGCCGCTGGACTGGAAGGTGTTGCCTTCGCTGCGCTGTAGCCCCTGGTAGTTCGGGAACCGCGCGACGCCGATCTGGGCCAGTGTCTGCACCGTGTCGTTGGAGAAGCGGCCGATGATCATGCCGTCGGCATTGATCTCGTAATCGAGCAGTTGGCCCACGGTGAAGCCGTCGGTGATCGACTGCAGGCCGCCCTGGGCGGCGTACTGGGTCAGACCGTTGAAATCGCCGAACTGGCCCACGTCGATCTGCATGGTGATCTCCTGGGCGCCCACGTCGCCCGAGGGCTGGGGCCGGAAGGTCAAGCCGCCGGCGTCGTCGCTGTAGCGGAAGGCGATGATCTCGCCGGTGTCCGTGAAACTGACGCTGCCGGAGTTGCCCTCGATGATCTCCTCGTTGCCTTCCAGTTCGGCCACCCAGTTCCACTCGTTGCGACCCACGATTTTTGTGAAGGTGAACAGGACGTTGTGGACTTCGCCCAGGGAGTCGTAGGCGGTGGCCGAAGCCGTGAAGGTATGTCCGTCGGAGGCTTCCTGGATCTCGACGAAGTTGAAGGAGGTCTCGAAGACCGGGTTGACCTCGCCGACTTCGCGGATGTCCACCTGGCCCAGGGCGTTTTCCGTGCCGGTCTCCCCGCTCATGACAATCTCGCCGTCCGTGTTGATGGTCACCGGCTCGCTGGAGATGCCGAAGGCTATCTGCAGGCCGGTGAGCAGGTCTTCGACCGTGGTCGTGTCGTCCACGGTCAAGGTGTGCGAAGGCGCCAGGGTCTCCCCGATCGAGCCGGTGATGCTGATGCTGGTGGTCGGGTTCAGGGGCGTCACGTTCAGGTCCAGGCTCTGGCCGTTGCTGTTGTAGAGATCGACCAGCAGATCGTCCGTCGTCGCGGCCGCGCGCACCTGGCCCGCTTCGCGCGCCGCATCGTAGGTGGTGCCCGTGGCGCCCGGTCCGATGCTGTTGGTGAAGCGGAAGGTCTGGTTGAAGTCGGAGCGGCTGGGAATGGTGAGCCGCAGGTTCTGAACCGACGCGGTGCCGCTGTTGTTGGTCAGCTCGAGAGAGCCGTCCGCGGCGATGGCGATGGTCAAGTCGCCGGCCGCGATCTCGGGCAGCGACTCCAGCGAGGATACGATCCAGGCGGTTAGATCGTCCAGGTCCAGGCCCGTGTTGCCCACCTCGAAGTTGGGTACCGAGATCTGCGAGGTGCCGCCGTCGATGACCATGCCGGTCAGGGCGATCTCATCGCCGGCGACCAGCCCCATGGCGTCGCCGTTCTGGGCGAAGAGCTCCGTCAGGAGGTCGCTCCCGACGGCGGCCGCCACGAAGTGCGCCGACTCCAGGATGCCGCCCTGGGCTTCGGACGCCGCATCGAGGTTGCCGAACAGGCGGGCGTTGGTCGAGGCGGAGGCCGGGACGGTCATGCTGGGATCGATGAACAGGTCATTGAACTGCCCGTTGGCGATCTGGCCGGTGGCGTCCGCCATCAGGCCCTGCACGCGCATGCCGGTCGAGGGGTCGACCATGTAGTTCTGCGAATCCAGCCCGAAAGCGCCTGCGCGCGTGTAGTAGCTGCTGTAGCCATCGCTCAGGATGAAGAAACCGTCGCCTTGCAGCGCCAGGTCGTTGGCCAGCCCCGTGGTCTGCAGGTGGCCCTGCGTGAAGCGTCCGTCGATGGTGCCGATCGACGAGCCCAGTCCGATCTGCTGGGGGTTCATGCCGCCGCGTCCGCCCGAGACCGGGCGCTGAGCCGGCCGGATGGTCTGGCAGAGCATCTCGCGGAAGGTGACACGGGAGGACTTGTAGCCCACCGTGTTTGCGTTGGCGATGTTGTTGCCAATCACGTCCAGCTCGATTGCGTTGGAGCTGAGACCCGAGATACCGGCGTAGAGGGATCGAAGCATGAGGTCCTCCTTGAACTCTGTCTCACCGTTGCGGCGATTGAAACTAGATGCCCACCTTGGCGATTTCCGAAGCGTAGTAATCGCGCCCGCCGATGCTCAGCAGGGCCAGATTGTTTTCGAAGCGAATGCTCTCCACGATTCCCGACATGTAGGTGACCGCTGTAAGATCATTCCCCGCGCGATCCGCGACGCTGATCGACACCGTGTAGGCTCCGTCCGCCGCGGTGTCGCCGCCGTTGGCGAGTCCGTTCCAGGTAACGTTGTTCCAACCTGGCTCGACCTCGCGCGTATAGGTCGCGATGACGGTGCCGCTCTCGTTCTTGATCTCGATCGTGGCGGTGCCCGCGGCCGAGACCTGGACCTGGCTGGACGAGATCTCGCCATCGGCGACACTCACCTGATCACCCTCGACCACGGCGTGCTTGCCGACCAGGCCGAGCAGCATGGTGTTGTTCAGCGATTGGGAATAGACCATGTTCTGTTCGAGGCTGGCGTTCATCTGCGTGAGTTCCTCCAGCATCGCGAACTGCGACAGCTGCGAGGTGAACTGGGCGTTGTCCAGCGGATCCAGCGGGTTCTGGTTCTGGATCTGCGTGATGAGCAGCTGCAGGAACTGGTCCTGCTCGGTGGAAGTGCTGCCCGTTGTCGTGGTGGACGTGGTGGTACTGCTGCTCACTGGACTCACGTTCATCGCTCACCTCCGTGCTCGTCCGGATCCTGCGCGTCCTGTTCGTCGTCGTCCTGTTGTGATGTCTGTTCCTGATCGGTCATGTCCTGTTCGTCCGTCTCGTCCTCATCCTGTTCGACGGTGACATCGATCTGCTGCCAAGACGAGTTGCCGCCCAGCAGCATTTCCTGGAGGTGGCCAGCGCCGTCCTGCAGCGCGCGAGCGGCGACCGCGGATTCCACATGGAACGTGAGCTGCAACCGGGTGCCGTTGCGCGTGAAGCGAATCTCGACACGCCCCAGCTCGGGCGGCGTCAGCGTCAGTCGCAGCGACCCCTTGCCGCCGAGACCGCCCAGCTTGCCGGCCAACTGGGTGGCAATCTGGGTACGTACCTGTTGGGACAGCTGTGCCGCTGCCTCCGGTTGAGCCGCCTCGGACGTGGCCTTAAGGGCACCAACCTGCTGGAATGTCTCCGCGAACTGCTGTGCACCCGTGTCGATCGGCGCGGCCTGGCCGTCCCGGGCGAGTTGCCCCGCCTCGTATATGCTAGAGTCGACGCCGGACGGGTTGGGGCCGTGCGCCTGCGGCTCGCGTACTTGTGCCGCTGCACCCGAGGCCGGCTGCTGCACTGCGGGGGCGGGGTCCGCTGCACTCGCCCCCTGATCCGACGTGGCGACTGGTGCCTCGGCTGGAGCCGTCGCCTGGGACATGAGCACCGCCGCCGGCTTCGCCCCTTGGACGAGGACCGTCGGTCCCCCGAGCTGCTGCGCGAGGTTGGCTGGTTTGGCTGCCACCGGCGTTTTCTCCGGGACCGCAGCGACGGCCGGTGCCGTAGGCCGCACGGCGGCCGCGGTCTGTGTCGCGGCCGGGTGTTTCAGGATCTGTTCGAGGCCGGTTTGCCCCGGGAGCGTCTGTCTGGCGTCGTTAGCGACAACGGTACCGCGAGGCGGGGTCGTGCTGGGCTGGGCTCCGGCCTCTGCCTTGACCGGCGCCTTGGGCGCACGCTCGGGTGCGGGCTGCGGGGAATCGGCAGCGGGGCTGCGCGCTGTCCCCCGGTGCGGCTGCGGCCTGTTGTCAGCACGTGCTGGAGACGCCTCTGAGCGGGCATCCTCGCGGGGTCGGCTCTCCGACCGTTCGCTGCGTTGCTTGTTCTCGGCGCCCAGCAGGCGCTCGAAGTCGCCTTGATCGGTGGCGATGGCCACGGCAACGGCGACGTCGGAACGGTTTCTCTTGTGTGCTTCGCGCGCTGAGTTGAAGACGTCTGCGCTGCCGACTCCGTTCATCAACCACTTCCCTTCGCACTCAAGCGGGTGCTGATCTCGGCCGCCAGCTCCGGGGTCATGTTGGCCAGGATCTTGGCAGCCTGGCGATCCTTCATGTTGGCGAGGATCTGCAGGACGATGTCCAGATCCAGGCTCGCCAGGATGGGCGCCGCACTGGCCGGTTTCATGGCCTCGTAGACCTTCGAAAGCTTGGCGGCCTGCGCGTCGCGATCCTGGTTGTAGCTGAGTTGCAACGTCTCCAGATCGGTTAGCATCGAGATGATCTTCTGTTCCCGGTCGACCAAGTTCTTCTCCTCGATCTCGAACACGGTCTGGTAGCCGATGAGGCTCTCGCTCTCGCGTTGCAGCTTGTCGGTCTCGCGAGCGAGATTGGCGAAGATCAGCGCGGCCGCTTCCGGATCGATCTCTTCGTCACCTGTAGACGCACTCAGGCTCAATTCGCTCATGGCATCCTGGAACAGCCCGTTGGTAATCAAGATGACCCCGAAGATCACCAAGAAGGTCAGGCTGGATATGATGGCGATCGACTTCGTGTTCATCTACCGCTCCTGCGCGACGCTATCTCGTCGGTGCTCTTCTGCTCGAGATGCCGTTGCTGTTGCTCCCAGGCTGCCCAATGCCGGTCCCGCAGCAGCTCCAGTACGCGCTTGTCGCGTTGGGCGGCCAGCAGGATTCGCCGCTGCACGGCGGCCCGGTTCCGGATCGACCGGGCTTCTTGCTCGTTGCGGAGGATCAGCAACCCCTGGCCTCTCGTGAATTCCGTCAACCTGCGCTTGTGCTCCAGATCCGCGCTCGTTACTTCCGGTTTCTCGGCCAGAGCCAGCTCCCGGCAGCGCGCCGCCATCCTGACGTTCTCGCGCTCCAGGACCTGCGCGGCGGATTCGATTGCATGCAGTTTTCGTGCCTCGGCTTCCATGCGCCGGCGGCGATATCGGAGCACTTTCGCCAGCTTGAATCGGAACATTATCCATCACTCCGAAGCCAAGGCCACCACGTCACTTAAGGTATCCTCCCAATTCGAGGCGCTCGCCACTTCCTGGCACAGGAAGCTACGCAGGGCCTCCTGCTTGGCGAGGGCCGTATCGACGAGAGGATCGGAACCGGCCACATAGGCGCCGATGTTGATCAGATCCCGGTTCTCCTCCAGCGCCTTGAGCCAGCGCATGATCTTGATGCCGGCCGCCAGGACGGTGTCGTCGACGACCTCATTGCGCAGCCGCGACACGCTGCCCAGCACGTCGATGGCCGGATACTGCCCCTGTCGCGCCAGATCCCGGCTCAGCATGATGTGCCCATCCAGGATGGAGCGCATGGCGTCGCCGACCGGATCGTTCTCGTCGTCACCTTCGATCAGCACGGTCATGAAGGCCGTGATCGCGTTCGCCTCGGTCCACCCCGACCGCTCGCAGAGCTTGGGCAGGGTGGCGAATACCGACGGCGTGTACCCCTTCGTGGTGGGCGGTTCGCCGACCGCGAGACCGATTTCGCGCAGGGCCATGGCGTAACGTGTGACGGAGTCCATCATGAAGAGGACGTTGTTGCCGAGGTCGCGAAAATACTCGGCGATGGTCATGGCGGTCTCGGCGCCCTTGACGCGCAGCACGGCGTTCTCATCGGAGGTGACGACGATGACCACGCTGCGCGCCAGCCCCTCGGGACCCAGGTCGCGCTCGATGAACTCGCGGACTTCACGACCGCGTTCGCCGATCAGGGCCACGACGTTGACGTCGGATGCCGCATTACGGGCCAGCATGCCCAGCAAGACGCTCTTGCCGACGCCGCTGCCCGCGAAGATGCCCATGCGCTGCCCGCGGGCCACGGTGACCAGGGCGTCCAGGGACCGTATACCGGTCGCGAAAGGATCCGTGATGCGCCGGCGCTTCAGGGCTTGGGGCGGCTGGGCGGTCACCAAGCGTTCGTTCACCTGGGCCAACGGCGGTCCATCGTCGAGAGGGCGCCCCAGGCCGTCGAGCACACGTCCCAGCAGGCACTTGTCCGCCGCCACGGTGAGATTGTTGGCGACGACCGCCACTTTTTGCCCCGGCGCGATTCCCGCCAGCGTCTGGTAGGGCATCACCATGGCGCGCCCGCTGCGGAATCCGATCACCTCGCCCATCACGGGTTGCCGCGAGCGGCCGATATCGATGCGACAGACCGAACCCACCGACGCGCTGAGCCCCCGCACTTCGATGGACAGGCCGACGATGTTCTCGACCGTACCGGTGACACGGATGGTGTCCGTCCGGCGTACTTTCTGGATGGTTTCCGCCCAGGGCAGACTCAAGCGGGTTCCTCCGGGGTCTCGACTTTGTCCAGGATGCTCTCGCGAACGATCTCGGCCATCTTCTCGAAGCGGCCGCCGACGGTGTAATCCCATTCCTGGCCGTCCGAAGTGATGACGCAACCGCCGCGCTCGATGCGTCGATCCGACTCGACCGCGACGATGTTGAGCGTTGTCAGATCATCCGGCCGTTGCTTGAGGAAGTCCGCATCCGCGGGATTGGCGATGATGGTGAACTTGGTGCCCCGCTTGGCGCGGAAGATGATCGTCTCGACGGCCTTCAGGACCGAGCCCCGGTCCAACTCGACTGCGCGTCGCATGATCTGCTCCGACATGGCGATGGACAGTTCCACGGCGTTTCGTGACACCGCCGCCATCTCGTCGTCCACCTTCTCTTCGAGGCGACTCGCCAACTGCTCGAGAAAAGCGTGCGCCTGCTCGCGCCAGCGCTCGTTCTCCGCCGCGAGCTCGCGTGTGATCTCGGCGCGGATCTCGGAGTCCACAAGCTGGTAGAGCGCGTCGCGCTCGTCCGGCTCGAGTCGGTTCAGGAAGCTCGTCAGGCCGTCTTCCGGAAAGTCCTCCACGAAATCGAGGGTGCGCTCGGCCGGCCCTTCCGCCGGGGCGAAATCCACGACCGCGGCAGCGGCGACGGCCTCGGCGAACAGCTCGTCAGGTGACCATTGAAGCACCGCCACCCCCCCTGCCGAGAACGATCACGCCTTCGTCCATCAGCCGGCGCACGACCGACACGATCTTCTGCTGGGACTCTTCCACATCTTGGATGGCGACCGGTCCCATGTACTCCATGTCCTCGTTGATGCCGGCGGCGGCGCGCTTGGACATGTTCTTGAAGATCTTCTCCTGGATGTTGTTGGGCGTCCCCTTGAGGGCCGTGGCCAGTTCCTTGCCCTTGACCTCCTTGAGGACCTCCTGGATGTAGTGGTCATCGAGATTGATCAGGTCCTCGAAGACGAACATGAGATTCTTGATCTCGGTGGCGCATTCGTCGTCGATATCCCGCACGTCGTCGATGATCTCGAGCCAGGAATCCTGGTCGATCTCGTTGAGAATGGCCGCGACCTGTTTGCGCCCGCCGAAAGCGCGCGACTCGCCGGCGATCTCGTCGTGCACGAGGCTGCTGAGCGTAGTCTCGACGATCTTCAACGCCAGCGAGTTGGGCTTGTCCAGGGTCGCCATGCGATGGGCGATGTGTCCCTGCAGCGACGACGGCATCAACTGGATGATGGGACCGCTGCTGCGGGGGTCCACGTAGGCCAGCACCAGGGCGATGGTCTGGGGATTCTCGTTCTTCAGGTAGTTCATGACCGTCAGGTTGTCGACGCGCTTGAGGTTGTCGAAGCCCTGCATGTCGCTGAAGCCGGTGGCGCGGTTGAGGACGGAGTCGGCCTGGCGCTTGCCCAGCGCCTCCTCGAGGATCTCCAGGGCCGAGTTCTCGCCACCGAACTCCACGCCCGAGGAGCGGCGTCGCAGTTCGATGAACTCCTCGAGGGCTTCTGCCTTGTCTTCGGTGCCGATCAGGGAGACCTCGGAGATCTCGGCGGTGATCTTCTCCAGCAGTTCCTCGGGCAGGCGCTTGATGACCTGGCCGGCGACCTTCGGTCCCAGCGAGATCATCAGGATGGCTACCTTGCGCAATGTCGCTTTATCAGCCAAGGCTCATGCTCCGTATCTTAGTTGGAAGCCGCCGCGCTGTCGGCCTCGCCCACCCAGGCCTGCACCAGATCCGCGATCTCCTGGGGATTGCCCCCCGCAAAATCACGCACCTCTGTGAGCTTGTTCTCCAGGGTCACTACCGCGGCGTCGGTTTCCAGGAGGTCGGTCATGTCGACTTCCTCGGCCTTCTGGGGCGCGCCCTCCGGCACGTAGACCTGTCCCATCATGTCGGTCAGGGCGTTCTTCAAGCGGAACGCCATGAAGATGACCAGTCCGAACAGCAGGAACTTGCCGATGGTCTGCGGCAGCGTCTGGATGAAGGGTGCGGCCATCAGTCCGGTCTCTTCCGGAACGACCACGGGATCCTGGAAGCGCATGTTGACGACTTCGATGCGATCGCCGCGGGCGATGTCGAGCCCCACGGCCGTCTGCACGATGCGTTCGATCTGCTGCAACTCCTCGTCGGGCAGCGGCGTGTAGACGGGTTCGGCGCCCTCCTCCGCCGCTTCGTAGCGGCCGTCCACGAAGACGGCCACGGACATCGCCTTGACGCCGCCGATCTCCCCGACCACCGTCTCCAGCGTCTCGTTGATCTCGTAGTTCGTCGTGGACTGCTCGTTGCTGCCGCCTGCGCCCTCGGTGCTCTCGTTGCGCTCCTCGCTGCGGACGACGGTCTGTGCGGGATCGTAGATCTTCCGTTGCTGTTCGAGCTGCTCGAAGTTGAGCGTGGCGTCCACGCGCACGATGGAACGGTTCGGGCCCAGCACCTGGGCGAGCATGCCCTGGGCCTTGTCTGACAGGTAGGCATCGACTTCCTTCTTCATGGCCAGCTGGCTCTCGGACCTGGCGGCGCCGGCACTGTCGAAGTTCGCAGACAGCACGACGCCGTACTGGTCGAGTACCGAGACGTTCGGCTGTTCGAGACCTTCGACGCTGCCTGCCACGAGACTTTGTACACCCTGGATCTGATGCGGCGAGAGCACACTCCCTCGTCCCAGCGTGAGCACCACCGAGGCCGTGGCGGGAGACTGCAGCTTCTTGAAGATGGACGGCTTGGGCATGACCAGATGAACGCGCGCCGCCCGAATGCCGTTGATGGACTCGATGGTCTGGGTCAGCTCGCCTTCCAGCGCCCGCTTGAAGTTCACGTTCTGGACGAATTCGGTCATGCCGTACTGCTTGCCGTCAAAGATGCCCCAGCCCACGGTGCCCGAGGAGGGAATGCCCTTGGCGGACAGATCCACCCGCAGCCGGTGCACGACGCCTTCGGGCACCATGATGGTGGTGCCGCCGTTGGTGAGTTCGGCCTCGACGTTCTGCTTGTTCAGTTCGGCGATGGCCAGCGAGGCGTCTTCCGCGGAGAGGTTGGTGAACAGTACCGTCTTCTCCTCGCTCTGCAGCCAGACACTGAAAATGGCGACGCTCAGGACGGCGGCGCCCAGGATCACGCCCATCAGGATCTTCTGATTGAACGTGAACCGTCCGGTGATCTTCTTGAGGTTCTCGAGCAGTTGCCTCATCTTTACGCGTCAGCTCCTCGCTGTGGTCCCGTAGGCCGTTGTATCTTTCCCATCACAGTTGCATCTGCATGACCTGGTTGTAGCTCTCCAGGAGCTTGTTGCGTATTTCCAGCATGAGTTCGAAAGCCAGCTGGGCCTCCTCGGCGGCGATCATCACGTCATGGACCTCGCCCACCCGGCCGGTTACCGCGCCCTCGACCATCTCGTTGCGGAAATCCTGAGCGCGGTCCACCGACTGGATCGCCTCTTGAAGTTTGGTTGCAAAGGACGGGCCAGACGGTGATTGCACACCCGCGACGCCGTAGGCCTGACGCGGATCGACGGCTCCCGGGATCCTGATATTGCTGATGGCCATCCTCGTTCCTTCCTGGACAAGACAGGTCGCTAGATGTCGAGTGCCTTGGCGAACATCTGCTTGGCCGCCTGGACGGCCGAGACGTTGGCCTCGTAGGCCCGGCTGGCGGTGATCATGTCCACCATCTCGGTGATGACGTTCACATTGGGCATCAGGACATAACCATCCTCATCAGCATCTGGATGGCCGGGATCGAAGATGACCTTGAATTCGGAAGCGTCCGGCGCCGTCTGCACGTCCATGCTTACGCCGCGCGGCATCTCGCCGCCGCCGGCGCCTCCGCCGGTCGCGATATGGCGGGGATCGGTGGTGACCATGCCGCCCACTTGCCTCTGCTCGGGCCGGGGCATGGCCCGCCGCCCCAGCTTTTCGGCGAGGGTCTGGGAGAACACCACCCGTTCCCGCCGGTAGGGCGTTCCGTCGGCGGTGCGCGTGGTCTCGGCGTTGGCCAGATTCTTGGCAACCGTGTCCATTTTCGTCCGCATGCCCGACATGCCGGAAGCGCTGATTTTGATGGAGCCGAACAGGCCGTCACTCATCACTGACCTCCTTCACTAGCGCACGCGGCCGGACACGGCCTCGCGGAGCTGGTTGTACTTCATGCTCAGGATGCGGGTGGCCAGCCGGTAGGAGAGCTCCGTAGTGGCCAGGCTCGTCATCTCCACATCGATGTTCACGTCGTTGATTCCGTTGTCGTAGCCGCCGTCCTGCGCGGCTGTCTCGCCGATGGTATCGGCGATGCGCTTCGCGCCGACGGGCATATGTGCGGCATGGGTTTGTGAGCCCCGCAGGCTGCCCTGACCGGCTTTGCGCAGAAGCTCCTCGAAACGGTATTCCTGGGCGCGGTAGCCCGACGTCTCAACGTTGGCGATGTTCTCAGACACGACGCTGTGGCGCCGGGAATAGACCGTGAGCGCTTTCTTGAGATGATCAAGGTGTGCATTGTCGAAGATAGTCGTATCGAACATGATCCCGCCGTAGCCTCCGTGCTGGGTTCGCCGCGATCAGATGGCGCCGGTCCTGGCGGAGCACCTTCCCCACTGACCGAGTCTTTCCCACCATCAAGAATCATTCCAGATCACCCGGAACCGGCCTCAGGCTCAACGGGTCATGGTCATCAGAAGCTGGTCGTTCTCCGCCTCGACCTGCAGGATCTTCTCGATCAGGGTACCGACCACCTGCAGGGACTGCCGGAGGCGGACCGGTTGCGAGCCGCCGAGCCCCTGGCGCCGGCGTTCCCATTCGCCCCGTGCCGGCGCGCTGGTCCGCTCCAGGCGGGCGATCTCGTCGAGGCGTTCCCGCTTGGCGTCCAGGACACGGCGGATGTCGGGCAGCCCTTCACCCTGGCGCACCAGATCCGCCTGCTCGCGCGAGAGCTGCAGGACTTCCTGATACAGGACACGCTCGCGACTGTAGATGTCGATCAACCCCTCCAGGAGGTCGGGACCGCCGGTCGGTGTCTCAACGGGCATGGATGTCGTCGGTGCCATGACGTTCACCCTCCTTCCGGATCTTGGCCAGGGCGGCCGTCGTCTCCGCCAGCGAGCAGGAGCGGACCTGCCAGGGTGACGGGTCGGAGACATCGCACGCTTCCGCGAATAGAAGCTCCGCCTGGTCGTATTGCCCATCCACCAGATAAGCATTGGCGAGTTGGTAGCGGGCCCAGCGACCGGGGGCGGTCTCAGCCAAGGCGCCCAACAGCTGATAGAGGCGTAAGGCATCACGCTGCCTGTCCAGCAGCAGGAGGTTGTCGGGCAGCGCCTGCACGAACCAAACCACCTGGTCGTGCCCCAGGGACTCGGCCAGGCGGGCGTCGCGGGCAAGTTGCTCCAGCAGGGGTACGGCCTCGGCGCGGCGCTGCCGCTGCACGAGGGCGAAGGCGTGCCAGTAGACGATCTCCGCCGGCAGCCGGGTCAGCTGCTTTTCGACCTTCTCCATCAATAGCCCGAGATTGGTCTCGTCACGCTCGATCAGGTAGTGGCGGTAGGCCAGCACAACGGCCTCTGATCTGTCGTTCAGATCCGACCCGCCCACCACGTTCAGCAGTTGTTCGAGCACTTGCAGCGAGTCGCCCGACATGATGGCGGTGGCTAGTATTTCCCGGGTGAGCACGCCGTCGGGGCTGACGGGCTCGAGTGCGCGCACCGCTGTGCGGTACCACTGCAGGGCGCCCTCGAAGTCCAGGACCGTCCTGGACCCGCGGGCGAGGTTGAGGGACTGATGCTCGCTGCTGAAGTCGGTAACGTTCCAGGCGCGGCTCGTCGTTTCACGGTAGTCGATCAGGGCACGCGCTGCGGTCAGACGCCTGTCGAAGGTGTCGGCAATAATCTCCTCCTCGGTCATGCCGAGGGGATACAGGCTCGGTGCCTCTTCGGGTGCTGCCATCGTCTGCAGCCACTGCGTGTACCCGATCACCTCTGTCCGCGACAAGCCGCCGGCTGCCCGGACCGTTCCTCCCTGGAAGACGGCGAGGTAGGCGAGCCAGACCCAGAACACCAACAGCAGGCCATTTTCTTGACGCGTGCGCATAATTTCCTTGCTCCTCAGGACCCTACTTGCGGGTTTGGGGAACAGCTCGCAATGCGCATGCCGTCAGGGGTGTTGGGGGCTGTCCGAACTGAAAAACCGGGAGGCTCGGAGCCTCCCGGTCTTCGTCATGTCATAGTTATCACGTGTTAAGAAAGTGCTAGGACTCCGCCTCGTTCTTGTCGAGTCCCGCCGCCTCTTCGTACTGGCGCAATTTTTCGCGCAAGGTCTGGCGTGAGATGCCCAGGATCCGGGAGGCCTTGGACTTGTTGTTGCTCGTTTTGTCGAGCGTGTAGATGATCTGCCGCTGCTCGACCTCCGACAGGGAGACCAGACCGACGGACGCGCCGTGCGTGGCGCCGGTCGCAGCGCGCGGATCACGTCCCTCCGCGATGTGCCGCGGGAAATGATCCAGCTTCAACACGGCCGGTTCCTCGAGGATCATGATCCGCTTCAGCACGTTCTTCAGCTCGCGCACGTTGCCCGGCCAGGGATAGCGCTGCAGACCCGCCACCAGCTTGGCGTCAGGCGGCGCCGTGGCGAGGCCCAGCTTGGCGTTCAGATCCTCCACGAAATGCTCCAGCAGCACGCCGACGTCGTCGGGACGCTCTCGTAGCGGCGGAATGTGGACCTCGACCACCTGCAACCGGTAGTAGAGATCGTTGCGGAAGGCGCCGGCCTGGATCGCGGCATCCAGGTCCCTGTTGGTGGCCGCCACGATCCGGGCGTTCACGTTCAGCTCTTCCTTGCCGCCCACCCGCCGGAAGGTGCGGTTGTCGATGACCCGCAGCAGGCGACTCTGCAGCAGGATGCCCATCTCGCCGATCTCGTCCAGGAATATCGTGCCCTGTCCCGCCAGTTCGAAGAGGCCTTCCTTGCGGGTCTTGGCGTCGGTGAAGGCGCCCTTCTCGTGCCCCATCAACTCGCTTTCCAGCAGGGTCTCGGGCACGGCCGCACAGTTGATCTCCATGAACGGCTCGCCGTGGCGATCGCTGGCCTCGTGAATCGCCCGGGCAACGATCTCCTTGCCGCTGCCCGACTCGCCCTGTATGAGCACGGAGGTGTCGTTGCCGGCGCGACTCGAGCCGACCTTGGCCAGCAGTTCCGCGATCCCCGCCAGTCCGGGGCAAGCGCGAATCAGGTTCATGTAGTGGGTGCCGCCGGAGGGTTGCCTGGACTTGGGGCGGCGCGGGGCGGGCTTCACGTCGCCGTCGTCCTTGTCCGGGAGCATGGTGGCGCGTAGCGCCGCCGCAACCTGTTTGCGCATCTCACTGAGCTTGAAGGGTTTCTGGATGAAGTCGTACGCGCCCAACCGCATGGATTCCACCGCGGTGTCGACGTCGCCGTACGCGGTCATCATGATGACCGGGGTCTGACGGTCCTGGTGGCGCAGGGCCTGGAGCAGCTCGAGTCCCGAGACGTTCGGCATCTTCAGGTCTGTGACCACCAGGTCGTAGACCTCGGCATTGAGTTTGGCCAGGGCCTCTTCACCCGTCTCGGCCGCGTCCGTGCCGTAGCCCTCGTCGGCCAGGGATTCGGCCAGTGACTGGCGGATGGCTGCTTCGTCGTCGACGATGAGGATGCGTTGCGTCATGACATCTCCTGTTCACGGTCGCCTGTTGCGGTCCTCGCCAGGTCGGGCAACAGGACGGCGAAGACGGTTCCCTCCGCATCGCAATCGACACGGATACTGCCGGCGTGTGCCGCCACGATCTTGCGGCTTATGGAAAGCCCCAAGCCCGTGCCGGCGCTCTTGGTGGTGTAGAAGGGGCGGAAGATGTGGTCCCGCTCGGCGGGTTCGATCCCGGCCCCCCGGTCGGTGACGGCGATGCGGAATCCCGGCTGCACGCGCCCCTCGCCGTGGTCCGGAGCGCTTATCACCAGGTCGTGCTCGCGCGAGAGTGAAACGGAGACGGTGGTCGACTGCGGCGTGGCGTCGATGGCGTTCAACAGCAGGTTGAGCACGACCTGCTTCAACTGGGTGCCGTCGGCGTAGGCAATCGCTGCCGCGCCCCGCGGCCCGTCCGAGGCCAGTCCCAGACGGACGTGCTTCGCGTCGGCGCGGGGGCGAGCCAGCATCAGGCAGTCGCGCAACAGGGCGACCAGGTCGATCGACGAGCGCTCCGGCTCGTAGGGACGCACGAACTGGAGCATGCGCGTGATGGTATCGTTGATGCGCTCGACCTCGCCGGTGATCACGTCGATATAGCGGCGACGATCGTCGGACGGTTCGAAACTCTCGCTCAATAATTCGGCCTGGGCGCTGAGCCCCATCAGGGGGTTGCGAATCTCGTGGGCCAGCGTCGCCGACATCTCGACCAGGCTCTGCAGGTTGTCCGCCCGCCGCTTTTCCTCGGCCAGGCGCTTGGCGGGGCGCAGGTCCTCGAGCACAACCACGCGCCACATCTCGTCGCGACCGCGGCCGGGCATCAGCGAGGACTGGACCATGACCGGCACGGCTGTGCCGTCGCTGCGGACCACGCGTCCCTCCCCGTAGAAGGGTTCGGGATCGACGCGGCTGAGGGCCCCCAACGAGGGCCCCTCGCTGTCCTCCAGGCGCAGGATGCCGTCCAGCAGAAGTTCGGGCAGATCCTCGAGATGGAACGTGTCGCGCCGGAAAAAGGAAGCCGAAGGACCGGCCGTGCCCGAACTGCGGCCGCGGCCGATCAACGTCGGGGGCTCGGTCACGATCCTGGGCGCCTGCCGGCGACCGGTCAACATCTCGCGACCGCCGCGATTGCAATAGATGGAACGTCCCATCTCGTCCAGCACCCAGATGCCGCTGCCCACCGATTCTAGGACACGCGAGTTGAAGGTGCCGAGCTCGCGCATGCGGTCCAGCATCTGGGCGGAGGCCACTTCTTCGGCGAGAATGATCTGGGCCGTGCGCAGGAAAGCCAGCTGGCCGCTCGAGGCGAGGCGGGGCGGGAAATCGAGCAGCAGCAGGTACCCGAGACAGGTGTGCATGTGCTCGAGCGAGAGCGCGGCCACCACCGGGAGATCGGCGCCGTCGACAGGCGAGTCCGGTTCGAGAGTGATGATGGCGGACTCCTCGTCCGCGAAGTCGCCGTGCCCACGCTCCTCTTCGAGCCGGGCGAGCACCTTGTCCCAGGCCTCCTCGCCCCAGTGGAAGGTCTGGCGGGGGGCGAAGGGCGCGCCGGGCGCCGGACGCAGGACCAGGGCCGCCCCCTGGGCGCCGACAAAATCCGCCATCGTCCCCAGTAGCGATTCCAGCGTGCTGTCCCAGTTGGGTGATGTGCTCAGTTCCCGGCCGATGGTGTAGAGTAGCGATAGCTGGTCCATGTGGTCGGTCAGGGCCTGGTTGACCTGTTCGAGACGTTCGTGGGAACGGGCCAGGTCGTCACCCGCCCGCACCAGCTGTTCCTGCAGGCGGCGCTTGTGCTCGCGCAAGCGCAGGGTCGTCTCGCGCTGCTGGAGACCAAGCCGTGTCGTCTCGTTGAAGACCCGCAACCGCTCGGCGGCCCGGGCCATCATCTTGGCCCAACCCTCCGTATCGCCGATGCGCACGGCGTCGAATAGACCGGCGCGAAAGCCGTCGGTCAACAGGTCGTCGTCGCAGCCGTCGTGCAGCAGGATCGGCAGGGCGCCGGAATTCACGGACCGCAACTCGCGCACCAGGCTGGGCAGATCATCGACCACGCCCCCCGCCCGGGTGACCGGCAGGACGACCAGAGCGCCTACGGGCGAGCGGTCACCGTCCGGCGTCACGGCGCGCAACAAATCCGCGCAGGAAGGATGACAGGTCAAGTCGATGGTGGCGGGCAGACCATGGCCCTGCCAGGCTGGTTCCGAGGCCATGAGGATGGGAAAGCTGCTGGACACGCCGTCCCCCGAAGCGTGAGAGATTCTTTTTCGGCGCACCCGGATCATTTATGAAATTTCCGAGCACGTAGGCACATTGCCAGACAATGAATAACGAACCGACTGTAAAGTTTCTTACCAGCGGCCACAAGTCAATAGATATCTACAAACTCGAAACAATACGTGTGGGAAGGGATGACCGGTGAGGCGCGGTCATTCCAGCAGGGTGCCGAGTCCTCTCATCAAGCCCGTCAACTTGCCCGCGACCTGCTCCCTGATCTCGACCGAGGAATAGACGCCCGACTGCAGTCGCCGCCTGACGGCCTCCAGCTTCTCGGATCTCTCCGGCGTTTCCTCCGCCAGCTTGGCCCGTCCGGCCTGCATCAAATCACGCAACTGGGCCAACTTGTGGGCCGAGGTCGATATTTCGAGCTTTTCGCCCCCGGGCAAGACGAGCTGTCCTTCGCCGGCCTTCGCATCGATCTTGGCACCGCGCTCGTCGCTCGGCTCGGCCGGGCGTGACTGCTGGAACCGGGCCAGGGCCCTGGGATCACCGAGCAGGCTGCGATCGATCTTGTTGGCGCTCATGTGAAGTCGGTCTCCTCGCGTGACGGGACGGTAACGGTTTCTCGCGGGTTCAGGCTAGCAAGGCCGGGACCAATCGGCAAGAGGTCCTGCTCTGCTCACTTTTCATTTCGGCTACCACAGTAATTATCTTTAGCGGTATGTAATGAATTGTGATGTATGCTGACGTTTTGACTCCCCTTCGCAGGCGAGCTCTCCAGGTACAATCCACTGATTGAATCCTAGTAATTATTGCACAAAAGAATAACTAAAGGTTTTCGGGAGCCAGGCCGATAACTCACGCACAGTCAATTCGCGTCAGGCGGAAGAGCAGGCCGGAGTACAGTTCGAGGAGGGTTGGCGAAGGCCCGAATTTCCGCCGAAGCAGTGGGAGACTGACGATTCCCGCAGGTCAGGCAAGGACGTCTGACTGATCACTTGGAAGGAGCTAGACATGACTCTGCGCATTAACACCAACGTCGCTTCGATCAACGCCCAGCGTAATCTCTACAACACCACCATGAAGCTGAACAAGTCGCTGGAGCGGCTGAGCTCGGGTCTGCGCATCAACCGCGCGGGCGACGACGCGGCCGGCCTGGCGATCAGCGAGAACCTGAAGTCCGACATCCGCGCCTACGAGCAGTCTGCGCGGAACGCGGCCGACGGCATCTCCATGATTCAGGTGGCTGAAGGCGCCCTGGGCGAGGTCAGTGACATCCTCATCCGCATGCGTGAACTGGCCCAGCAGGCCTCGAACGAGACGCTTGGCGCCTCGGAGCGTGGCTATCTGAACGACGAGTTCGACGCAATGTCACTTGAAATCAACCGTATTTCCGACAACACGGAGTTCAACGGCTCCCAATTACTGGACGGCACCGCAGCCGCCGATCTTGAGATCCAAGTCGGTCTGGCGGCGGGCGATGTCATCACTGTCGACTTCAGCACCGACACCGATACGACTGGGCTGGGTATCGCAGCCGCGGACCTGTCTGGAGTTGATGGTGACAATGCCCAGGCCGCCATCACGATGATCGAGGGCGCGATCAGCTCCCTGAGCGGCTACCGGGCCGGTTTCGGTGCGGGTCAGACTCGCCTCGAATCTGCGATTCGAAGCGTCAACAACGCCGTCGAGAACCTCTCGGCTGCGAACTCCCGTATCAGGGATGTGGACATCGCTTCCGAAATGTCTGCGATGACCAGCTCCCAGATCCTGCAGCAGGCCGGTGTCTCGGTCCTGACGCAGGCGAACATGACGCCGCAGATGGCGCTCATGCTGCTGCAGTAATCCTGACGGCAGATCCGGCGGGGCCTATTCCGGGCCCCGCCGGTTTCAACGACGCGAACGGGAGGGCGTCTTGACATGATCTCTTTCGGCGGACTCGCCTCTGGCCTGGATACAGGCACCATCATCGCCCAATTGCTCGAGGTGCGCCGGCAACCGATCTATGACCTCGAGTCAAAGAAATCCCTCTATAGTCAGCAGAGCACCGCCATGGCCGGCGTGGAGAGCCGCCTGTCGGATCTGCTCAGCGCGATCCAGTCGCTGGACTCCAACCAGGAGTTCGCTTCGTTGAGCGCGATCTCGTCCGACGAGGATTACCTGACCGCCACCGCGGGCGCATTGGCCTCGCAGGGCAGTTTCGACATCACGGTCAACGCCCTGGCCTACGCCCAGAAGTCCATGACCCAGGGCTACGACACCGCGAGCGACAGCATCGGCACCGGCACTTTCTCGATCACCGTCGGCGGCGAGGCCACCGACATCACCATGGTCGAGGGCGCCAGCGGCCTGGGCGACCTGGCCGCGGCCATCAACAATTCCAGCGCGGGCGTCACCGCGACCGTGCTCTTCGACGGCTCCGAGACCGGCGGTTTCCATCTGGTGATCTCCGCCGAGGAGACCGGCACCGAATCCGCCTTCACCATCGACGCCAGCGGCCTGAGCGGCGGCACCGCTCCCGTCCTCACGACGACCCAGGATGCGACGAACGCCCAGTTCGTCATCGACACCCTGACCGTTAACTCCCAGACCAACGAGGTCGCCAGCGCCATCCAGGGCGTGACCTTGAACCTGGAGCAGGCCGACGTGGGCGTGACCGTCAATCTGGATATCGGTGTCGACGGCGAGGCGCTGCAGGAGAAGGTGCAGACCTTCGTCGACTCGTACAACGCGCTGTTCAACTACATGAACGAGCAGTCGGCCGACGGCAAGGTCCTGCGTGGGGACTCCATCGTCCGCAGTATCTCGTCTCGTGTGCGCATGGCGCTGACGACCAGCCTGGAGTCCGGCGACATCACCACGCTGTACCAGATCGGCATCCGGCAGGAAGAGGACGGCATCCTCAGCTTCGATTCCTCCGCCTTCCAGGAAAACGTGGCCGAGGACTACACCGGCGTGCGTGATCTATTCATCGGCACCGACACCAACGAGGGAATTGTCTATCTGCTGGGTCTGTCGCTGGACGACATGACGGACTCCGTAAACGGGGTCTTCAAGGTGCGCAGCGACTCCCTCACGGATCGCATCGAGCACATCGACGACCGGATCGAGAGATACGAGCGCAGCATCGAGAGCTACGAAGAGACGCTGAACCGGAAATTCACGGCCATGGAGCAGATGGTTGCCGCC
This sequence comes from uncultured Fibrobacteraceae bacterium, assembly GCA_964389015.1. Taxonomy (GTDB): domain Bacteria; phylum Krumholzibacteriota; class Krumholzibacteriia; order LZORAL124-64-63; family LZORAL124-64-63; genus JAHIYU01. The sequence continues at coordinate 91,669 of CAYMCR010000001.1, forward strand.
CTGCAGGCGCAGAGCGGCGCCCTGTACGGCTCCTAGCCAGGGAGTGTCAGATGTACAACGACGGGATTCGCAAGTATCAGGAAACCATGGTCCATACCATGGGGCCGGAGAGAATGATCGTGATGCTCTACGAGGGTGTCGTCCGGCATCTGCAGGGTGCCCGAGCCGACATGGCCAAGGATGACGTTGCCGGTAAGGCCACCCACCTCCAGAAGGCCCAGAACATCATCGCGGAACTCAATCACAGCCTCGACCACAAATGCAACGGCGAGGTAGCTGCTGGTCTGTCTTCTATTTACAACTTCATCTTCAACGAATTGATCAACGCGCAGGTTAGCAGCGACGTCAAGCATATCGACGATGTCCTGCGGGTGCTCGCCCCCCTGCTGCTGGCCTGGCAATCCATCCAGCCCGGGACTGCCGAGAACGCCCGCAACGCCGAAAACGCCACTAGCGCAGGATCTGGCCCCGAAACTGCACCTCCCCGGCTGCAGACGGAGTACGCCGACGGCGACGCAATCGCGGAGGCGGACAAAACGAGTGACCTGTGCGTGGCGGTTTGAGATGGAACATGATATCGCTGAACTGATACGGCTCACCCGCGAAATGGCGGAGGCGCTGGACCGGGACCACCTCGATCGCTGCACCGCGCTATTGGCCGAGCGCGGGACACTGCTCGAGTCCCTGACGACGCAGTACGCCCCCGACGGCGCGAACCTGCCCGACGAGCTGCGGGCAGCGCTGGCATCAGTCAGAGCACAGGACGCCCTCCTGGAGGCGAGACTGGCGAGCGCCATGACCCGCATCGGCCGGCAACTCGGTGATCTGAAAGCAAAATCCCGCCACAGCGATGGCGGGAATTCACCCGTATGCCTCAATAAACGCGCCTAAGGGCGCTCCAGCCTATTCTTCTTCCTCGTTCTTATCCTTGTCCTTGTCCCCGAATTTCTTGGGGTCCGGCTGGTCGGAGTCGGCGGCGCGCATGGTGATGTTCTTGATCTCCTCGTAGATCTCATGGCGATGAACGGGGATGGCGCGGGGCGCGTCGATGCCGATCTGAACCTGGTCGCCACGAATATCGACGATCATGATCGAGATATCGTCCCCGATCATGATCTTCTCGTTTCTCTTGCGGCTCAGGATTAGCACGGGACCTCCATGTCTCCCCTCAGTGCCACGGTGCCCGACCGTGACGGGCGTAAAATAACGCAAACCCTAGCGGGCGTCGATCAATTCCTCGTCCCTCTCCCGCTCTAGCGGATCTGCTTGCTGCGATTGATCATACTTGGCCTGCATCACCTTGTCTACCGCTGTTCCAAGCACGTTTTCCGGATGGCCGGAGGCGTAGGCGAGGCATGCGTCACCGAAGCGCTGGTCGTGTATCTCCTGGCGCATGTTGTAGTTACTGCCCTCAACCACGCACTGGACGCCGATCCGGCTATTGACGTTGACCACCAGGGGAGCCGTCAAGTTTCCGGTCACGCGGCTGCCGCCTGCGTGTACGGTGGAGATGATCATCACCACGATGTCTTCGATTCCTTCGGCCTGCAACACCTTCTGGGGAGCGTCATCGATCTCGAAACTGTACTTCTCGGTGAAAAAACCGGGATCGGTGACCGGCACCTTGAATCCCTCCCGATCCTGGGACACGAGCCATTTCATGGGCAAAGGCGGGTCCATGTCAACGAGAATCCACCGCTGCAATTCCGGTAGCCCCACCAAGCCGGACGGGAAGGTCAAAACGTCGCTTGCGCGCGGTTCCCGGTTTTCAACGTTAGACTGCTGCATTTCTGCTCCTTTTCCCGGACGATGGTTCGTCATCAGAGGTAATCGAAGAGACTCATCTTCAGCATTTCGCTGGAGACCATCAAACTCGCCTGGTACGTGATCTCGGCCATCTTCAGGTCGGATGTGACCTGGAAGAGATCGGCGTCGCGCACGTCCGACAGGTTGCGGTTCAGGTTGAAATCACGGTCGATGTTCAGGCCTTCCATCCAGTCCAACAGGTTTTCCCGCGCGCCGATCGTCATCTCCAGCTCGAGCAGATGGTCCTCGATGGCCAGCAACTCGGCGGCCGCCTGCTTCATGCCGGTCCGGTCGATGGCCTGGAGCGAATTGGTCAGGTCCACCAGGACGTCGAACAGACGGTGCGGCGCACCCGTGCCGACGAGGCCCAGCGTGCGCGCGGTGTCGTCGCCGAGCAGCTGCCGGATTTCGAAGACATCGGCGGTGTTGGACAGGATCTGCAGGGAGTTCTCCCCCAGTTCCATGGTCAGGGGCGGCAGGCCGGCCGCCACGACTGCCGCCTCGAAGTCGGTTTTCAGGTCGTTGAGGGTCACCGCACCGGACAGATCGATGGCGATGGTGGTGTCGCCCATCGACAGCTCGATCGAGCCCAGCGGCAAGCTGCCGCCGAGGCTCGCGATATCGGCCAGGTTGACCGTCCAGTCCGGCGAGAGACGGATGTCGCTGCCGACGACCGTGCCGTCTGCGGACGTGCCGACCAGGCCCAGGGAAAGGGCGGTGTCCCCCCCGTCGAGATCGGAGATCGTCAGGGGTCCGCCGCCGGGATCGGTCACGGTGAGTCCGGTGCCGTCCGCCGAGATGACGGCGGTCAGACCGGCTGCGCTCAGGATGTCGATCACGTCCGAGATGGTGCCCGCCCCCGACAGGTCCACTTCCAGGGGCACACCGACGCTGTCCGTCCAGGTGATGGTGCCCGGCTGCCAGCCCGCTCCATAACCGATGTCGGCGAGGGAATCGGTCAGGTTGAGGCGCGGCGCCAGGTCGGCATAGCCGTAGAGACTCGAGATGTTCGACCCCATCAGATCGGTGCCGGGGATGTTAACCGCCATGTTCGTGTTCGGGCCGATCTGTACGTCCATCACACCCTGGTCGCCCTGGTAGACGATTTCGCCGCTGCTTTCCACGAAGGCCCGCAGATCGGTGCGATAGCCCGCGAAGATGGAATTGCCCTCGAGGCTCTGGTTCAGGATCGCCAGGGCATGCTGGGTCATCGACTCGATCTCCTCGGCGCCGATCCGGTTGGTGTTGTCCGAGGCGGAGGCGTTCAGCTCGCGATGCACCACCTGGCGGGCGTCCCGCACCAGGTCCACCAGATCCAGAAGCGCCACGTCCGTCTGCAGAACCATCGTCCGGGCCCGCCCGATGTTCTCGAGATACTGGCCGTTCTCTTCGATCAGGAGTTCGTAGCGCTGCATGAGCCCGACGGCCTGCGGATCGTCGGCATAGCTGTTCACGCGTCGGCCCGTCGAGGCCATCTCCTGCAACTCGCTCATACGCCCCAGGTTGGCGTGCGTATGCTGGTAGATCAGGTTGGATATTTGACTGTGGGTGACGCGGGTCAGCATCTGCTCTCCTCGGATCAGACCATGGTCAGGATGGATTGGAACATCTCCTGCACGGCGGCGATCACCCGGGCGTTCGCCTGATACGCGTTCTGGTAGAGCGCGATATTCGCGGCTTCCTCGTCCATGCTCACGCCGCGTATGCTCTCCAGACGCGACGTCAGCGTGTCGACCAGTTGCTGCTGACCGTCGACCCGATAGCGAAAGGAGGCGCTGTCCGAGGCGATCTCGACCACCAGGTCGGTGAACAGCTCCGTGATACTCCGTCCGCCGGAGACATCGGTGCCGGATTGTCCCAGAGCGGCAATCTCGCTGGCGATGTCGGCGTCACCGGCCAGGTTCGTGCGCGAGGTGGCGATGTACGACGGGTTCTCGCTCAAGGCCGTGTTGATGGCGATGTCGGCGGCGTTCTCGCCGGAAAAGAAGATCAGGCCCCGGCCGCCGTCGCTGCGCCCCTGGACATGGAGTTCGTTGACTCTCTCGATCAAGGTCCTGGCCAGTTCGTCCAGCCGTTCCCGGTTTTGCACCACCTGTACGTCACGGGCACATTGCAGACCCAGCAGCTTGCCCGGGGGCAGCTCCAGGTCGTAACGACCGTTTTGCACGGTGATCCGGGCGCTGCCTGGACGCCCGCCCTCGGATTCCTGGTATCTCACCTCGAGATGCTGTACGTACTCGCGCGTGACCAGCGTCCGGCCGGAGACGATCACGTCCACGGTGCCGTCATCGCGTTCGATCACGTCGGTGCGGGTCAGGCTCGAGATCCGGGCGAGGACGATATCGCGCTGGTCCCGCAGATCATTCGCCGAGGTCTGGGAGGACTCGCCGAGCAGTATCTGGCGGTTCAGATCCGACACCGTCGACAGCAGCATGTTCATTTCGTCCACGCTCGCGGTCATCTGGTCGTCCAGGTCTTCCGCCAGATCTTCGAGCGATTGGGACATGGCGTTCAGGTCCAGGACCAGGCGTTCCGCACTGCCCAGCACATCCAGCCGGAGGGTATCGGAATGCGGAGGCGTGGCCAGGCTGCTCCAGGCACTGAAGAACTGGGTGAGAGCGTCGCCGAGGTGGTTATTCTCCACCGAGCCGAAGATCACCTCCACGTTGCCTAGGGCCATACCCTGGGTGTCGTACTGGGTGAGCAGCGACATCTGTTGGCGTTGCCTGGAAATGAGGAACTGGTCCGTCTGACGGCGGATGTCCGTCACCTGCGTACCACTGCCCAGGACACCATAGGCCATGTTCAAGGCGCGTCCGCTGCCCGTAATGGTGCGCTGCCGCGAGAAGCCCGGCGTACCGGCGTTCGCGATGTTGTGACTGGAGGTCTGCATGGACGCCCCCGCGGCGAACATGCCGGTCAACCCGATGTGCATAATGCTGGAAAGACCCATCTCTTCTCCAATCAGGCCTGGCGTATGATGACGCCGGCACAGGCACCCTTGCGTTCACCACCATGCGCGTCGTAACAACCGTCCCGGCCGGTCATGCCGTGACACAGGATCGCCGCTTCCTCGTCCACCAGACCGAGACAAAAGCGCGCGAGCATGCCGTTCAGCGAGTTCTGGCGCATCAATTCACCGGTCGTCTCTTCCCAGGTGCGCAGACAGAGGCGCAGCGCGCGTCCGTGGTCGCCCCGGGTAAACCTCGCCAGACGGCTCATGCTCAGGCCGCTCCGCTCGATGGCGTGCTGCTCCCCGAGCCGCTTCAGGTAGGTCTCGCGGGACGTTCGTGCCGTCTCCGCGCTCGGCATGTAGCGGCGCCATTCGGCGGCGTTCGCCTCGAGCCGCGCCAGATCCTGCTTGCGCAAATAACGATTCTGGCGCACCGACAGACGGAGCAACCGGCGGTATGCCGTCTCCTCTGTAGCCAGCAGATCCTGCAGGGATCTTGCCTCGGGCGGCGCGAGTCCTGGTGCTGTCCGATCACTCATAATGCAGACTCCTTGTGGACCTCGGGGTTGCTCAGGGGCTGAACCCGAGTGTCGAAGAACCGTCCAGATCCCCGTACAGGGCACTTACCTTCTGGACGTAGTCCCGTGTCTCCGGGAAGGGCGGCACGGCGTTGCCGGCCCTGGTCACGTTGCCGGGCCCGGCGTTGTAGGCCGCCAGGACGAGTTCGAGATCGCCCGCGAAGCGCTCGCGCAATTTCGCCAGATAACGCGCGCCACCCTTGATGTTCTGGGCGGGATCCAGCGCATCGGTCACGCCGACCTCGCGCGCTGTCTCGGGCATCAGTTGCATCAGACCGGTTGCACCGCGCGGCGAGACGGCATCGGGCCTTCCCGACGATTCCTGCACCATCACGGCGAGCAGCAATTCGGGCGCCAGGCCGGTCTCGCGGGCCGCCGCTTCGATCTGGCCGCCCCAGCGCTGGACCGAGTCCGCGGCGGCGCCCCCCAGCTCGGCCGCCCTGGTCTCTAAGCTCGGACGTGGCACGCCGGCCTCAGCATAGGCCGCGAGGGCCCTGCTCAACTCGGGCACCGGCCGCCTCGCGGCGCTGGGCGACAGGGGCTTCATCACCGCGGGCGTCGCGTCGCCGCCCCGCTCGGCGGGCAGCGGCGTCATGCCCGGCGAGTCGTTGGTGTCAGGCAGCCCCTCACCGTTCACGTAGGGCATGTATTGCCGGGTCACCATCTCCGCGATGCCCAGTCCCCCGCTGCCGCCGATCCGGGTGGCCATGGCCTCGTCGAGCATCTGGCGGTAGGTGTCGATCTCGCCGCTTTCCGTGAGCTCGGACTTGGGAACCGTCTGGCGCATGCTTTTCAACAACGTCTGGACGAACAAGGACTCGAACTGCTCGGCAGCCGCCCGCAGCTTGCGTTCCCCACCATCAGCAGCCGGTTGCACGCCCCCTGACGGTAGCGCGTCCTGCCGGATAGCTGTGCGAATGTGTCCAGACGTCTCCACCGAGCCTCCTACATGATGACCAGATCGGCCTGCAGAGCCCCCGCTTGCTTGAGGGCCTGCAGGATGGCGATGATGTCGCGGGGGCTCGCCCCCACCTCGTTCAGTACGGCCACCACGTCCGACACGGTGCCGGTCTGCGGCACGTGGATTACCGAGGCGTCCTTCTCCTGGACATCCGTGACGACCGAGGGCGTGACCACCGTGCGTCCGCTCTCGTTGAAGGAGTTCGGCTGTGAGACGTCGTAACTGGTCTTGATCACGACCTTCAGATTGCCGTGAGCCACCGCCGCTTCCTTCAGCACGACGCCCTCGCCCACGATGATCGTGCCCGTCCGCTCGTTGATGACCACGCGCGCCACCTGATCGCTGGCGGCTGCCAACTCGCCCATGCGGGCGATGAAATCGACCGGCTGGTCGTGGAAGGAAACGGGAACGTTCACGTCGACGCGCTGGTCGCTGGTCGCGCGGGCGGTACTGCCGCCGAAGACGAGGTTGATGGAGTCGGCGACCCGCTGTGCGGTGGCGAAATCCGGGCTATGCAGCAGCCACGCCATCCGGCCGTCGCTATAGAAGCCGCCTGGCAGGGGACTTTCGATCTTGGCGCCGTTGGGTATCTGCCCCACCGTCGAGTGGTTCTTGCGGATGGAGTTGTTGGCGCCGCCGCCGATATTGAAGCCGCCGATGGAGACCGGTCCCTGGGCGATGGCGTAAGCGCGTCCGTCGGCGCCTTTCAGGGGGCTCATGATGAGCATGCCCCCCTCCAGGCTGGAGGCATCACCCAGGGACGATACTGTCACGTCGACGCGAGCACCGGCTGAGGTGCCCGGCGTCGCGTAGGCCGTCAGCAGGACCGCCGCCACGTTCTTGAGCTTGACCACCGAGGGATCGACGGTCACGTCCAGACGCTCCAGCATGGCGACGAGCGAGTTGGTGGTGAAGGCCGCGCTTTGTCCGTCGCCGGTGCCGTTCAGTCCCACCACCAGGCCGTAGCCCAGCAGCGGTTCGCGCTCGGCGCCGGCCAGGGCGGCCAGGTCCTTGATGCGTGACGTTTGTTCGGCTCCGGCAACGACCGCCTGCAGCAGCAGGAGGACCGTGACCGTCGTACGAATTGCCAGCTGTCTCATGCCCATACTCCTAGAACAACCAGTTGACCAGCTTCGTGATCACGCCCGGTTCGCTGGTGGCGTTCACCACGCCCGTGCCGTTGTAGGCGATGCGGGCGTCGGCGATGTACGTCGAATAGATGGTGTTGTCGGGGCGGATATCACGTGCGCGACAGATGCCGCTGATCTCGATCAGCTGGCGTTCGCCGTTGATGTCGACCATGCGCGTGCCGGTCAGGCGATAGTCGCCGTTGTGCATGACCTCGACGATACGCGCCGTGATCTCGGCGTTCAGGTTGCCGGTGCGCTGGGTGCGCCCGTCGCCGGTGTACTTGTTCTCCGAGTTGATGCCCCAGTTGGTGATGACATCCAGGAAGCCGAGCCCCGGGCCTCCTTTCACCTCCGACTTGTTGTTGGCGTCGGTCTTGGCGGTGGCGTTGGCCGTGGACTCCTCGACGATCAGGATCGTGATGATGTCCCCGACGCGGTGCGCCTTGAAGTTGGAGACCAGGGAGCCGCCGCTCTCCAGGTCGATCAAGGGCTCGCCGGCGGCGCTGCCCGAGGCCGTTGCCAGCACGATCAGCGCTATCGCTCCCCACTGCTTGTTCATCCGCATACCTTTCACCTGCTCCAGGACACGCGGCCCTGCCCGGTAACCCGGGCACGTATCAGCCGGCCGTCCATTTCGTTGCGTACATAGACCATCTCACCCTGGACACCGTCCTCGCGCGCCGTCCCGCGTAGGGTCACGGCGACACCGCCACGGTCCAGGACCAGTTCCACCGAATCCCCCTGCCGGACCAGCGGCTCGGGGTGGATATCCGCCAGACGCAGGGGCTCGCCGGCCGCGATGTGACCGCGGGCCGTCATGCCGACGACGGCGCCACGCCCCACGACCCGCCCCGACGCCACCTGCGTGAGATCCCGCCACTCCCAGACGAACAACGCCTCGGCGAGAGGGTCGTCCTTAGCCACGTTCGACCGCGTGCGCGCCACCTCACCGTAGGTATGGCAGGTCACGATGGCCGTGAAGCGGATCACCCGGCCGCCGCCCACGATGCGGCAGCGGATCAGGTTGCGGCCAGGATCCAGACGGTTCGGCTCAACGAGTTCGAGCCGCCATTCGCCGGCCATGACTGTGCCCGGTAGTTCGCTGTTCACCTCGACCCAACTGGCCGGTGCCCGGTCGGGGTCGTGCGGAAGCAAGTTGCCGAGCTCCGCCAGCAGACTTTTCTCCAGCTCATCGAGCGCGATCGTGCGTCCGGCAAAGGTGATCCGACAGCTTTCCGGCCCCTGGCAGACGACGTCCGCGGCCAAACGTTCCGTCACCAAGCGGCGCAGGATCGCGGCGCGGCTGATCTCGGCACTCTCCCCCGGTTTGCCGCCGGTGCGCAGCACCAAGGCACCGACGGTCGTCGGCGCCTCGGTTGCCACCACGTCCGACAGGCGGACGACGGGACGGTCCAACGTCACTTGCGGCACGAGTTCCAACACCCAGGCCTGCGCGGTCTGACACGCCAGGAGGACTGCTGTCATGAGCAGAAGCAAGCGGTGCGACACTCCCTACCTCTTCATCTGGTTGACCGTCTGCATCATCTCGTCGGCCATGGAGATGGTGCGCGCGTTCAGTTCGTAAGCCCGCTGGGCGGTGATCATCTTGACCAGTTCCTCGACCGTTTCCACGTTGCTCATCTCCAGGAAACCGGAGGCGATCTCGCCCAGGCCGTCGCTGCCGGAGCGGCTGACCAGGGGCTTGCCGCTGTTGGGCGACTCCTGATAGATGTTGCCGCCGCGACTGTTGAGACCCGCGGCGTTGGCGAACTTGGCCAGCTCGATCTGGGCCAGGTCCTGCACCGTCGAGGTATCCCCCGCCAGCAGCACGGAAACGGTGCCGTCGCGCGCCATGTAGATGTCGGTGGCGTCCTGCGGCACCTGGACGGCCGGTTCGAGACGGTAGCCGGTCGAAGTGACGATGTTGCGGTCCGCGTCCAACTTGAAGGAACCGTCGCGCGTGTAGCCGATGGAACCGTCGGGCAGCCGTACCTGGAAGAAACCGTCGCCCTCGATCATCAGGTCGAGGGGATTCTGGGTCTGGGTAATCAGGCCCTGCGTGAAGATCTTGTTGGTCGCCACCAGCTTGACGCCGTGCCCCACTTCCACGCGTGTCGGCTCCGACTCACCGGAGCCGCGTCCCGTCGGCACCACGGATTCGTAGAGCAGATCCTGGAATTCGGCCTTGCTGCGCTTGTAGCCCACGGTGTTGACGTTGGCCAGGTTGTTGGAGATCGTATCGATGTTGGTCTGTTGCGCCTTCATGCCCGACGCCGCGCTGGTCATGGCTCTCAGCATGCGTGCCCCCGTTCTTTATGCCTTGCGGCTGAGTTCGTTGACGGCCTTGTCCAGGGTGCGGTCGGCCGCCTTCAGGACCTTGGCTTCGATTTCGAAAGCGCGCTGGGCGGCTATCATGCCGATCATGGTGTCGATGGGACTGGCGTTGCTGCCCTCGATCGCGCCCTGCGCGACGTCCACCTTGTCCGCGGCCAGCGTCCGCGCCGGCATCTCGGGCGGCGCGTCGAAGACCGAGCCTCCCACGTGCCGCAACAGGCCGCTGTCCTCGAAATCCACCACGGCCAGACGATCGATTTCCGCACCATCCACGAGCACCATGCCGTCCCTGCGTATGACCACTTCGCCGTCGGGGACCTCGATGGGCCCGCCGCTGCCCAGTACATCGGCGCCATCCGCCGTGCTCAGGCGGCGCTCCTCGTTCAGAACGAAGGATCCGTTGCGCGTGTAGTACTCGCGACCGTCCCGGCTGACCTTGAAGAGCCCCTCGCCCCGCAAGGCTACGTCCAAGGGGCGCCCGGTCTCCCGTAGCGTGCCTTGTGTCATGTCGATGGGTGAGCGCAGGTCCAGGATCTGATCGATTACGTTGCGAGAGAGGAGCGGCTGTGCCGTCTGACCGGACGCCTTCTCGTCTCTTTCGGTGACCTGGGTCAACACCTGTTTGAACCCGGCCGTATCGACATTGGCCAGGTTGTTGGCCAGGACGTTGGTCTTGGTCAATTGGATGTTCATGGCGGTCTCAGCCGCCCGCAGCCCCTTGAGCACGAGGACTCCTTACGGTCTGGGTATACTTCGTGGCGACGGCCCATCCGCAAGCGACATGCCATTTCCGGCGCCCGCAGCCGCCGCAACGCCGCAGCAGACGTTACCGCCGCTTTTCACGCCGGTCGCGCCGCCCGTCGTCACGAATAATGTGGAAAACCGGGATAGACGTTCGCTCCTCGGGACCGAGGAAGCTCAGAGACTGGAAAAAACGTTGGCAATACTGCTCAGGTATCGACCGCAGCCAAACAACGGACGCGGCCTGCACGAGGCCGCGTCACACGGTCCTGGTCGACGGCAGTCTAGCCGACGGCCAGCAGCATATTGATATGATCGGACAGGTGGCGCACGCCCTCTTCGTCGATCTGCGTGAAGAAGACAGCCACTTCATAGCTGGTGACATCGGGGCCTTCGGTCTCCGGCAACACGCGCACGACGATGCCTTCGCAGTGTGCGGTGTCGATCTGATCCGTACGGCCGTCCGCGTCCTTGTGGGTGGGAAGCTCGAGTGCCATGTCCAGCTTGGTCATGGGTTCGATGAAGTGATCCGACTTGAAGTAGATGCCCGATGAACTGATGTTCAGTGTCTCCATGGACACGGGCTCTTGGCTGCCGTCGGGCCGGGGGATGCTGACCTCCAACTTGAGGCTGGCATCGACCCGATGGCCCTTGCGCCTGTCGTTCATCGCATCGTTCATCTGGACTCCTTTCCCCCGGGTTTACCCGACTCCTCTGGTCGGCGGGGACGCCCCTCAAATGCACGGCCCGTGCCAACGCAAGCGTAGTGGCGCACAAGAAAAACCGGCACTCCGTGAAGTGCCGGTTCAGGCATCACTTCTTCTTGTGCCTGTTCTTGCGCAGGCGCTTCTTGCGCTTGTGCGTCGCAATCTTCTTGCGCTTGCGCTTACGTCCGTTGGGCATCTCTTGTCGCCTTTCCGCTCGTGCCGTTGACGCCGTCACTGGTTATATGCAGACATCCAGACGGTACGGAGGCCGCCCGGCCTGCCGATGTATCCGTGAACTGGCGAGACGGCAATATAACAGAGTAGTGCCCGACAATCAAATGCCGGAGGTCTCTTCTTCGCCGACCGGTGTAGCGTTGAGCTTCGATTTCAGCTCGTTCGAAGCCTTGAAGAAGGGAACCTGTTTGGACGGGACCTGTACCGCCTCTCCCGTACGTGGATTCCTGGCCAGACGGGCGCGGCGGTTTTTGACCTTGAAACTGCCGAAGCCACGCAATTCGACCTTATCGCCACCCACGAGAGCCTGGCCGATGTTCTCGAGGATCAGATTTACGACGACCCCCGTATCCTTTTTGCTGACACCCGTCTTTCCGGCAATCATCTCGACCAGCTCGGCCTTGGTCATCGTCACACCCCTCTTCAGCATATCTGTCTCAACTTCTTGCGATACAGCTTGTTAACTTCTAGCATAGCGAACGGGGCCTGACAAGTCTTTTTTAAGCAAACGACTGCCTTCAAAGACGATGCGGGAAAGAATGACCAAAGCGAAGACTCGGGGGTCGAGGCGAGGAGAGGAAATGTTTCCCGCGATTGCCGCGTGCCGCTTCCACCTGGGATCTACAACACGGAGAGCGTAGTAGGTCGAATCGACAAGGCGCCAGCAGCGCAGGAAACATTATCTGGTGGCCTAGCATCAAGTCCGATGCCAGGTTTCCTGCGCCGCACAACCTACAACATTCGAATGTCTTATCTTATTTATGGCAACACGTATGGACTGTTCTATTAAACCATATTCTCAAGGGCTGAACCCCCGCGCGGAGGGCGCGCAGCGTTGCAAGTTGGCGTGTCTACGTTGCAATCGGAAATAACCTTGAAACCCATTTTCACGGCGAGTCAGAGGGGCGCCGGATCAAGAGCCTGTCGTGGGTATCAGCGCGCCGGCGAGGGAACGGAAGAGCGCGGCCTGCGCGGTGGTAAAGCGGCAATCACGGCGAGACATCACGATGCGAGCAACGTCCAGAGCCCGCGCCACCTCGTAGATACGTCGACCGCGCCCGTCACCCCAGGTGAAGTTGCAGAGATAGGTACGGGGAAAACCGGCCGCGAAGACGTTGCTCGCGAAACCCACGGTCGTACCCGTGTTGAAGGTCGTGCCGATGGCGCTCTTGGCGTGCTCGCCCATCATCAGGCCCACGAAGCGCGACCCGGAGTCGAGGGGACCGAGACCGTAGTTCACCTTGATCTTGCTGTAGTTGTTCTTCAAATCGCTGTTGGTCGTGTCGGCGCCGAGGTTGACCCAGCTCCCCACGATACTGTGCCCCAGAAAGCCGGCGTGCTGCTTGTTCATATACGGCAGCAGCTGTGATTCGGCGATCTCGCCGGCAACCCGGCAGCCCGCGCCTACGGCTGTCTCGCCGTAGAGGGTGGCGCCGGCCTTGACGCGCACGTCGCAGCCAAGGTACAGCGGCCCTTCCAGGTAGGTGTGCGGCAGGACTCGCGTGCCGCGGTCGATGACCACGGGGCCGTTCGAGACGTTGATCACCACACCGGGGTCGAGTACACATCCCTCGCCCAGCCAGAGCTCACCGGGTTCCCTGACGGTCCCGTCCTCCTGCAGGGAATCCTCGGGTGCCGTGAAGGAAACGCCCTCCGGCGGGGAATCGTCGGCCCGCACGAGCACGCCGCCTTCAGCCCAGGTAGGCTCCCCCGCCGCGGGCAGAGCGCCGAAGAGGTGCCTGGGCGGCAGGGACAGCTCCACACCCTCTGCCAACGCCGCCGTATCGTCACGGACCGCCCCGCCGATGCCGTCGATCAGATGCCATAGATAGCCCAGGGCGGCGGCGGTGTCGTCCGGGGCGACGGAGACGGGGCTCCAGACGGGCGCCGGGGCGACTGGCGCCGTCCAGACTTCGCTTCCCGCGCAGGCCTCGTCCCAGAGATGCCAGGATGCCAGCGCTGCCAGGGCGTCGTCGGCCGTGGTGTGCCAGGCGACCAACCCGTGCGCGTCGTTCTGCGCCTCGCCCACGGGGAGGTCGCGCAGCAGGTCCCGTAGTGTGGACCATTGCGGCGCTACGCGCGCGGCAAGGAAGAGAACGTCGCCTGTCGCGGCTTCGCGGCAGGCTTCGAGACCTACACGGATGCCCGGAGGCGAAAATTCCCGCTGCAGATCGGTTAGCAGACCACGCGGCAGCAGAGCGATCTCGAACGAATCCTGTTCGGCTGTGCGCAGAAGCTGCACACGTTCGCGCAGATTGAAGAGGCCGCAGGGGATCTCGTAGACGGGGAGACTCCACGACAAGGGACGGAATTGCTGCGCGGTGTGGTCCTCGAAGAGGATGACCAATCGGGTCAAAGCGACTCCTCGCTCAGTTCAGGGTGATCTGCACGGTCGCACCGGCCGGTGCGTCGTGGTGACGCGTCGCGACGGTGCCCCGGCCCCGCCCGTCGAGGCGAAACAGGTCCGACGTCGATTCGCCGCTTGCAGACGATAACAGGTCAAGGGCCGCGCCTGCATCGTCCACCCAGCGCACATCCAGGCATTGATCTTGCGTACCGTACATCGACAGAGTCGCTTTCGAGGATGTCGAGCCACCGGTGGAGGCTGCGGACACGGACAGCGAAGGCACAACCGAGACCCGGGCGGCGAATTCAAAATCGGCGCCCACAGCCGACGTAGATGCCAAAACTGCGCAAAAGAGCAACGGGCAAGATCTGCGGAACATGATGCGTTCTCCCCGGGTGGATGGCGCTCCGCTGCTCGAACAGTATGACGAGCATACTACCAGTTTGGCCCATACGAAGGCAAATTGCACCCAAAAAACTGTAAAGCCGGGTGTCTTGAGGTCGATTACAACCATGAGCTAGGCATCCGGAGTTTAAGGCACAACAGCGTCTCGACAGTTTTTCCGGGTATGGAGACCACCGTTTCTAAAGGAGTTGAATCATGCGGAAACATCTCATCCTGACCTTGGCGGCTCTGCTGGTCGCCTTCCCCATCACCCAGGTCATGGCCTTGGATTCGCCGCAGGACGGCGTCGTGGACGTGTTCATCGCCCTGGCCGTGGCTGAGACCGTCGAGATGGACTTCGGTGCCGTCATCGACGCCGATGGTACCATTACTCTGGACACCACCGACACCATCGCCGCCGACCCTGCCGGCATCCATCAGGGTGGCACGGTGGCCAGTGGTCTGTACACGATCACCGGTCAGCCGAGCACGGCCGTGGACGTGGACATCACGCCTGCGAACGCCAACGGCCTGAATCTGTCCAACTTCACTACCGACCAGGGCGGCGGCGTATTCCCGCTGGTCGCCGTCATGATCGACGGCGTGGGCGACCTGGCCATGCTCCTCGGTGCCGACCTCGAGGTGCAGAGCGGTGTCGCCGCTCCCGGCGCCAACCAGCCTCTGAACTTCACCATCACGGTGACCTATAACTAGTCTCCACCCGGGACTGGCGGGGAGGCCTTCGGGCCTCCCCTTTTTCATGCGCTCCCCCCTGCACCGTCTGGCACGCCCCTTGCCGTATCACGTTTGTAACCACATTGCGAACTGGGGAGACCCGTTGATGGATCTGCTTGCAAAACACGTGGTTCGCCCCTTGCGTGGGCGGATCGCCTTGAGCTTGGTTCTCGTCGTGCTGATACAGGCCGGACCGGCCGGCGGCGTGGATCTGAGCATCGTCGAAACGGTGGAGCTCGACTTCGGCGCCGTCATCGACGGCGACGGCGCGGTCGTGCTCGGCCTGGCCGACGCCATCACCGCCGACCCGGCCGGCATCCACGTCGGCGGGGCCGTCTTCACCGGCCAGTACACGATCAGCGGCGACCCCTTCGCCGCCTTCAGTCTGTCCATCGTCGGTTCGACCGCCGCCGGACTGACCATCGACCTATTCGATACCAGCGAGGGCATCCCCCCCCTGCTCAGCGTCGCCCTGAACGGTGTCGGCGAGCTCGATCTCTCGCTGGGCGCGACCCTGACCGTCGATTCAGGTACCACCACCCCGGGCTACGACCAGACCCTCACCTACGTCATCACCATCGACTACAACTAGCGACGACAGTTGCTCTTCCACTCGCAGAGGTGTGGCATGAGCGTTGCGTTGAGATCCCTCTGAAAGAGCAGACGGCCCGGTGATCCCCTGGAAAACCCGCCGTTATTTGCCTGTAAGGAGGATGAGTTATGGTTTGGTCGTGGTTGCGTCGTGCCTCGCTGATCCTGTTGTGGTCGGCAATCGTCCTGTGTGGCGGCGTTCTGGACACCCTGGCCAACGGCCTGTCCATCGCTCCGATCCGGCTCGTCTTCGACGGCCGCTCGCGTGTGGCCACCGTCTACCTGACCAACAAGAGCGATTGGGAAGCCACCTACCGCATCCTGGTCCGCGACAAGCGGATGCTGGAGACCGGGCAGATCGTGGACGCCACCGAAGCGTGGCCGGGTGAGCGCTTTGCCAGCGATCTGCTGCGCTTCTCGCCCCGGCGCGTCGTGCTGGGACCGGGCGCGAGCCAAACCGTGCGAGTCATGCTCCGCAATCCCAGCGAAGGTCGACTCGAGCACGGTGAATATCGCACCCACCTGGTTTTCCAGTCGGTGCCCAACACACCGACTCCCGAAGAACTGGCCCAGCAGGACGGACACACCGTCGCCCGCGCCATCATCGAGACCAGCATCCCCGTGATCATCCGGCGTGACAACCCCGAGGCCGCCATCAGCTTCGCGTCGGCGGCCTTGGACACTTCCCTGACCGCGGATGGCCGACCCCAGATCGAGCTCGTGCTCGCGCGTGAGGGTGAGCGCTCGGTCTACGGCGACATCACCGTCGACTGGATAGACGACAACGGTCGCGGCAAGACCATCGCCAAGATCGTGGGCATCGCCGTCTACTACCCGACGCCCCGGCGCCTCATCCGTCTGCCCCTGGCCGTGGCAAGCCGGGAGGCACTGTCTGCCGGCAGTCTGTACGTGCGCTTCGAGGAGAACGCCCTGGGCCGTGGCGACTTGTGGGCCGACACCTCGCTGGACGTGGCAGCCGAGAGGATCTTCCGGTAATGAAGCGTCTGCGGTACTGGACGGGTTCTCTGCGCAACATGATGTGGTTTGTGACCGCTATGCTGTGCGCATTGTTCTGCCTGACCGGCGCCGCCGACGCCCAGTCCCCGCGTGCGGCGGACTATCTCGGCGACGAGAACCTGGTCATCCTCGAGGTACGCCTCGGCAACGAGGTCGTCAGCCCGGGCATGATCGCCTTCCAGCACCCCGGTGGCGTACTGATGCCGCTGGGCGTCCTGTCGGACATCCTGGAATTCGCCATCGAGGTCTCACCACCACAGGGACAGGCCACCGGGTGGTTCATCGACGAGTCGCGTCGCTTTACCCTGGATCTGGCCACGAGTGCGGTCGTCAGCGACGGCCAGACCCATACCTGTCCGCCGAGCGCGGCGGCGCCGGACATCGACGACATCTACGTCGACACCGCCCAGCTCTCGACCTGGTTCCCCTTCACGATAGAGGTGAGGGTGGGGCAGCTCCTGGCCACGATCACCCCCAGCGAGACACTCCCCCTGCAGAGCCGGATCAAGCGCGAAGCCATCCGCACACGCCAGTTGGACCGGGAAGAGCTCGCAGCGCGTTTGCCGCTGCAGAAAGCGGAATACCGACTCTTCACGTGGCCACTCGTGGACGCCAATCTCGAGTACCGCGGCCGCGGTCCGGCCATGACGCCGCGCTTCTCGATCCAGAGCAGCGGCGACGTCGGCACGCTGGCGACCGACGTATTCGTAACGCACACCGAAGGGG
This sequence comes from uncultured Fibrobacteraceae bacterium, assembly GCA_964389015.1. Lineage (GTDB taxonomy): Bacteria > Krumholzibacteriota > Krumholzibacteriia > LZORAL124-64-63 > LZORAL124-64-63 > JAHIYU01. Next base: position 108,913 of record CAYMCR010000001.1, read on the forward strand.
CCAAGGTCATCAACGCGACACGGCTGCGCGCCGGCCGCACCGATGCCTACGGTGAACTCCTGGGTCCGCTGCGGGCTACCGAGTTCTCCTTCGGCGACCTCTATGCGCCCGGCACGCCGCTGGTCCTGCGAGGCAAACTGGGACGGGGCCTGCTGCTCTCCAACCGCCCCCTACGCCGGCCCGATCGGTTCGACAGCACGGAGATCATCGGCGACGGACCACCCGGCTGGGAGGTGGAGCTCTACGGCAACAACGCGCTGCTGGATTTCGCCACGATCGACGAGACGGGGCGCTACCTGTTCACCGACGTCCCGCTGGCCTTCGGCCGGAACACGTTCCGGACCGTGCTCTACGGTCCACAGGGCCAGACACGTGTGGTCACGCGCGTCATGAACGTCGGCGCGAGCATGATTGCACCCGGACAGTTGGAGTATCGGCTCTTCGGCGTCCAGGACGAACGCTTCCTCATCACGGGCGACGAACTCCTGGATGACACGCCGGACCGTGGCCATTGGACCGGCCACGTCGAGGCGGGTTACGGGCTCGGCAAGCGGCTCTCGTTGCTGGGCGGTTGGACGCGCCAGCCCCTGGAGGGCGTGGACCACGACTACGTGAGCCTGACCGCCAGCGGCAGTTTCGCGGGCTACGAGTTGCAGGCCGTCGGCGTGAACGCCCTCGACTTCGGCAACGCGGGCAGCTTCTCCCTGCGGGGACAACTGTTCGGCCGCACGCTGACTGCCGAACAGTTCCTCTACCGTGATTTCGTGAGCGACGCCAACCCCTTCGCACAGCAGCGGACCGATGAGACCCGCCTGCGCCTCGGCGGTGCCACTTCCTGGGGCGGTCGCAATCTCGCCTACGACCTGCAGGTGCAGACGACGGGCTACACCGGCCGGGGCATCACGAGACGTGACCAGGTACGGCTGCGTGCGGCCACCCTGTGGCGCGGCCTGCAGGTGAGTTCCAAACTCGATTACCGCAACAGCAAATCAACGCTCGGCACCTACGATCAGGTATTCCTGGATAAACTCGCGCGGGGCATCTGGGGGCCGTTGCTGTTGCGGGGAGCGGTGAGCAGCAGCCTCCGGCCCACCACTTCCCTCAAGGCGGTCTCCGGCAGCGCCTACTGGAGACCCCTGGGCAGACTACGGGTTGGAGCGCACGTCACGCACCGCTTCGACACCGCTGTGCCGACAACGCTGGGGGGTTCGCTAGGACTGGTGATGGACACCTTCAACGTCGCCTTCAGCGCCAATGCCGCGGGCGATCAGAAGCCCTACCTGAGCCTCGCCGTCTCGACATCGGTGACGAAGATCCCGGAGACCATGAGGATGCACGTGCAGCGGCAACGCATGTCGTCGGGTTACGGCGCCACGGCCAGGGTCTTTCTGGACCGCAACGCCAACGGACATTACGACGACCAGGACGAGCCCCTGCCGGAGGTCCACATCAACGGCGCCGGAGCCTGGAACGAGGCGATCACCAGCGCGAACGGCATCACCTATCTGGCCGGTCTGCCCGCGCATCGCGAAAGGGATCTCGCGGTGGACCTGACGTCCCTGCAGGACCCCTTCCTGCTGCCCTCGCTCGATGGACTGCGCGCCACCGGACATCCGGGCAGCCACGTCGTGCTGGAGTTCCCGATCACCTATTCCGGCGACATCGAGGGCACCGTTTACGCCCGCACGCCGCGCGGTGACATCCCCCTGCGCAACATCGGCCTCGAACTGGTCGACCTGACGCAACGCTCGGTGCGCAAGACGGTCAGCGAGTTCGACGGTTACTATCTCTTCCAGGAGATTCCGCCTGGCTGGTACGAGATCCACATCATCCCGGAAACGCTCGTGCGCAAGAACCTGCGGATGCCGGCGCCGGTGGCTGCGGCGGTGCCGCCCGAGGGCGGGGTGTCTGACGGGAACGACTTCGTGTTGAGGTTCCGGGAGGAGCAGCGGGCATCGCGGTGAGGGAGGCCAACCGCACCCAACTGCTGCCCGCTACGCTGAATGACCGGACGGAGAACCTCGACCAAGGTGCAGGAACCGGAACCGCCGCCGTCCCACCCTACCAGTCATAGTTTACATGTGTAAATACGACGCGGCTGGAGTGCGGCCGGAACGCGGCCCGAAACCGGTTCCGGTCACAGTAGTGCAATGCGATGCCCTCATCCAGGATCCAGGTCAGCTCAACCGCCCATTCATTTCACCAATAACACGCCGGGCCGCCCTTAGACCAGGACCAGCCCTGGACCGAGCAATCGCATGAAAAAGCAGGGAGTCGACAGATAGCTAACTCCCCGCTTTTCAATGTTTTGTGGTGGAGCCAAGGGGGATCGAACCCCTGACCTCATGACTGCCAGTCATGCGCTCTCCCAGCTGAGCTATGGCCCCACCGAGCCGACATAATATGGGTCAACCGCTACGGACTGTCAAATGGGTTTCGGGGACCCGGTTGCCTTGACGCAGCCCCTTCAGCGACTTATCATGACCGACCGGTGCCGGAGTGGTGGAATTGGTAGACGCGTCGGACTCAAAATCCGGTGGCCTTCGGGTCGTGTGGGTTCAAGTCCCACCTCCGGCACCAGATAGCTAAAAGCAAGGGGCGGCTCGCGTGAGCCGCCCCTTTTTCTTGTCCTGCCCTTCGCCGACTACTTCTTGGCCATGAACGGATAGCGGTAGTCGAGCGGAGGATCGAAGGTCTCCTTGATGGTGCGCGGGCTGGTCCAGCGAATCAGGTTCAGGTACGACCCGGCCTTGTCGTTGGTGCCCGAGGCCCGACTGCCGCCGAAGGGCTGCTGCCCGACGACCGCGCCGGTCGGCTTGTCGTTGATGTAGAAGTTGCCGGCCGTGCCCACGAGCTCTTCGCGCGCCTGCTCGATGGCGACCCGGTCCCGTCCGAAGACGGCGCCGGTCAACGCGTAGGGCGAGCCCTGGTCGCAGAGCCGCAGCGTCTTGAGCCAGTCCTGCTCGTCGTAGACGTAGATGGTCAGCACGGGCCCGAAGATTTCCTCGCGCATGGTCACGAAATCGGGCGTGCCGGCCAAGATGACCGTGGGCTCGATGAAGTAGCCCTTGGTGTCGTCGCAGCCGCCGCCGGCGATGATCTTGGCCTGCCGCTGGGGTGCCTTCTTTGCCGCCTCGATGTAGCCCTTGATGCTGTCGAAAGCCCCGTGGTCGATCACCGCGCCGAGGAAGTTGGTGTAATCGGCGGGGTCGCCCATCTTGATCGTCTTGACCTGCTCGAGCAACAACGGCTGGACCTGTTTCCAGAGCGTCTTGGGGATGTAGGCCCGACTGGCGGCCGAGCACTTCTGGCCCTGGTATTCGAAGGCGCCGCGGATCAGGGCAGTCGTCAGGGCCTGCGGCTCTGCGCTCTCGTGGGCGAAGACGAAGTCCTTGCCGCCGGTCTCCCCCACGATACGCGGGTAGCGCCCGTAGATGTCCAGGTTCTTGCCGATGGTCGCCCACATGCCGTTGAACACCGCGGTGCTGCCGGTGAAATGCACACCGGCCAGGTCGGGATGCGCCAGTACCGGATCGCCCACCTGACCGCCGCTGCCGGGGATCAAGTTGATCACGCCGTCGGGCAGACCGGCTTCCTTGAGCAGCTCCATCAACCAGTACGCGGCGTAGACCGCGCTCGAGGCGGGCTTCCACAGTACCGTGTTGCCCATCAGGGCGGGTGCGGTGGGCAGATTGCCGGCGATGCTCGTAAAGTTGAAGGGGGTCACGGCGAAGACGAAGCCGTCCAGGGGACGCTGCTCCAGCATGTTCCACATGCCGGGCGCGGACTCGGGCTGCTCGCTCATGATGTCGTGGTAGAAGGCGACGTTGAAACGCCAGAAGTCGATCAGTTCGCAGGCGGCGTCGATCTCGGCCTGGAAGCACGTCTTGGACTGGCCGAGCATGGTCGCCGCATTGAGCGTATTGCGCCAGCGACCGGCCAGGAGGTCGGCGGCCTTCAGGAAGATCGCGGCGCGCGCTTCCCAGTTCATCCCCGCCCACTTCTTCTTGGCCTTGCTGGCGGCGGCGGCGGCTGCCTTCACTTCCTTGGGACCGGCCTTGTGGTAGGTTCCCAGCAGATGCGCGTGATCGTGGGGCACGCGGCACTCGCCCAGGTCGTTGGTGCGGATTTCCTTGCCGCCGATGACCACGGGGATATCGATGGTCTGCGCGGCCAATTCCTTCATTTTGGCCTTCAATTCGGCACGTTCGGGCGAACCAGGCTGAAAACCGAGCACGGGCTCGTTGAAGGGTACCGGGGGCATGGGCAGCATATTGGACATGGCTTTCCTCCAGGGATCCGGCGTACCGGAAGTAGTGACGCATGCTTTGCGACGCACATCGCGTCGCGGCCTCGGATCGACCGTCTGGCGTACAGGCGAACAATGCGAAAACGGGCCCGAATTGGCAACCTCAATCCGGTCCTTCCGAACTCGCCAGATGTCAACAAATCTGTTAGATTGGGCAACCTGAATCAGTTACACAGAGGAGAGATCACGATGACACAAGCTGGCAACCTCATGAACGTCGAGGCACATATCCTGGACCTCCAACGCCTGCACCCCAGCGCCAGCGGCGACTTCACGAGCCTGCTCAACGACATCTCCTTCGCCGCCAAGATCATCGCCCGCGAGGTGGGCCACGCCGGTTTGGTCGAGGATATCCTGGGCTCCACCGGCGAGGAGAACGTACAGGGTGAAGTCGTCCAGAAACTCGATGATTACGCCAACCGCGCCATGCTGCGTTGCCTGGGGCGGCGCGGACAGGTCTGCCTGCTCGCTTCCGAGGAGCTGGAGAAGCCGGTCCTGCGGGAAGTCGGCAGCGGCAGCGGCGACTACGTGGTGGTCTTCGACCCGCTCGACGGCTCCAGCAACATCGATGCGAACGTGAGCATCGGCACCATCTTCTCCATCTACCGGCGACGTACTCTCAGCGGTGTGCCCGGTGACGAGGATCTGCTGCAGCCGGGCAGCGAGTTGCTGGCGGCCGGTTATGTCATATACGGTTCCTCGACCATGTTCGTCTACACGACGGGCCACGGCGTGCACGGCTTCACGTTGGATCCGAGCATCGGCGAGTTTCTGCTCAGCCACGAGAACATACGCATGCCCTTCGCCGCGCAGATATACTCCGTCAACGAGGGCAACGAGCCGCACTGGTCACCCACCGTGCGCGAGATCGTGCGCCGGCTCAAGTACGGACGCAGCGATGACAACCCGGGGCTCACCGCCCGTTACATCGGCTCCCTGGTCGCCGATTTCCACCGCAATCTGCTGTACGGCGGCGTCTTCCTGTATCCGGCCGACGAAGGACACACGGACGGTAAGCTGCGGCTCTTGTACGAGGCCGCCCCCCTGGCGCTGATCGCCGAGCATGCGGGCGGTTATGCGAGCGATGGTCGGGGGTCTATTCTGGAGATCCAGCCAGTCGATCTGCACCAGCGGGTGCCCCTGTTCATCGGCAGCCGCGAGAACGTGCTCTGGATCGAGAAGATGCTGGCCGACCCCTCACTCGAAGCCGGCCTCTGAGATTGATCCGGGGATGAAGGCTGGGCCTATTCGCGTCCTTCGATCTGCAGCCCCTTGGTCTCGGTGACCAGCGCGAGGGCCATGTTCTTGCAGCGCGGGCGGTGCGACGTGCCGGCGGGGATCAGGATCGCTTCTCCCTGTTTCACGGTCACCGTCTCGGCGTTCATCTCGATGTCGATCATGCCTTCCATGATGTAGATGAACTCGTCGGCCGAATGACTGTGGGCGATGTAATCGCCGCTGTAGCGGACTATGAAGGAATGATAGGCGCCATCGAGTTCCGTGATCTCCACCGGACGGAAAGGTTGGGACAGGTCGCGCGCCATCTTCAGGACAGGGATCTTCTTCATCTCGCCTCCGTTCCAAATTTCCTCACGGTCTCGACAGCTCTGCTTCGGCCAGGGCGGCTTGTTCCGAAGCGGGGTACTCCCCCGTCAGCTGCTCCAGGAAGCGCCGGGCCGCCGCGTCGTCAGCCATGGCCTGTGCGGCGAAGACGGCTTTGAGCAGAGCGTCGGCACGCCTGTCGGCGTCGCGCGGCCCGTCGATCACGCCTTGCAGATACTTCAGGGCTTGCTGGTACTCGCCGTCGGCGTAGGCCATCTCGCCCAGCCAGTAGCCAGCATCGTCGGTCAGCTCGGAGCGCCCGTAGCGGTCCAGGAACTCCCCAAAGCCCTCGGCCGCTGCCGCCGTGTTGCCGCGGTCACGGTCCAGCAAGGCGGCGTTGAAGAGGGCACGCCCCTCCTCCGGCAGGACGTCGAGTTCGGCGGCGTCGCCGGCGACGGTCTTGTATTCACCGATGGTCGGCAAGCCGAGACGAGTGGTCAGCAGGTCGACCCGGGCGGAGAGATTGCGCATGAACTCGTTGTTGTCGTCGAGCTTGTGGTCGATGCGGTCCATCTTGCTGAGCAGCTGCGAGATCTTGGCCTGCAGGATCGCCGAGGATTCCAGACCGGTGTCCTGATCGGAGCGCAGGAACGCGTTGAGGCTCTCCACCTCCTGCCGGACGACCATCTGCTCGTCGCGCACCTGTTGTATCTCGTCGCGATTGCGCTCGACGGCGGACTCGATGTGCTCGAATTGCGGACTGCAGCCTGCCGCCAGCAACAGGGCCGGCAGCATGTGCAGTGTCCAGCGGGTATGTCCGCGCATCACGACTCCTACGGACGCGAGAAGTGGCCCCGGCGATTCAGTGCCCAGGCACTCTCGTTGCTACCGAACGCGAAGGGACGTTCCTCGCCGTAAGAGGTTATCCGCAGCTGGCTGGCCGGGAGGCCCAGCGACACCAGGTAGTCACGGACGGCGACGGCGCGCTTTTCGCCCAGCGCCAGGTTGTATTCCACGGTGCCGCGCTCGTCGCAGTGCCCCTCGATAACGTAGACCAGGTCGTCATGCGACCGCATGATCCGGGCGCCGGCGCTCAGCGTGCTCATGGCCTCGTCCGACAGACTGTACTCGTCGAAGGCGAAGAACACGTCTTCGATGCCGTACTCCTGAGGCTCCATGCTCGCGTAGTCGAGCGGCGCGGGCTCGTCGGGAACCGTCTGGGTGGGCTCCTCGGGAGTGGGCTTCACATCGATAGGCTCGGTGACGACCTGCGTGGGATCCGTCACTACGGGGGGCTCTTCCTTGGCTCCGCAGCCCGCGATCACGAGCAGGGCTGCCAACATGACACTCACCATCAATAATGTCCGGTACATGATGACGAGACTCCTTTCCAGCTAGCGCTGTAATGGTCGGTTCTGGTACCCGCGAAATCTAACACGCAACATCATGGAGACCAATCAGGAGTTTTATCCGACTCGTCGCCAAAGGTCAACTGGCGGCTTGTACCGTCCCGCACGTCCATGACGAAGAGCTTGAAGACCCCCGTCCGGTCGGAAGCGAAGACGATGTGGCGACCGTCGGGCGCCCAGCTCGGATCCTCGCAATTCCGCCACGTGGCGTCCGTCAGAATGCGCCTGTTCTCCCCGTGGGCCTCGATCAGCACGATCTGCGTGATGTCGTTTTCCCGGCAGGCGTAGATTATCTGCGTGCCACTGGGAGACCAATCCGCAGCGTCGTTGTAGCGACCCTCGAAGGTGAGGCGTCGGCGCCCGGAGCCGTCGGCATCCATGATATATAGCTGGGGTGTGCCGGTCCTGTCACTTGTAAATACCACGTCCCGGCCCGTGGGCGACCAGGACGGCGAGATCTCGATGGCCGGCGAGACCGTCAGACGGCGAACGATGGTGCCCACGAGGTCAATGCGGTAGATCTCGTGTTGCCCCACCTTTGACAGCGACACCACCAGCTCCTCTGCCTGCGGATGCCAGGCGGGCGCCAGATTGGAGCCGACCGTCTCGTTCACGAGTCGGACCTTGCCCGTGCCGGCGTCCAGCAGGTAGATGCCCTGTTGACCCTCCCGGTACGACATGAAGGCCACGTGGCTATTGTCGGGCGACCAGGCGGGGAACAGGTTGAGGGTGCGGTTGGCGGTCAGGCGCAGCAGGTTCTCGCCGTCGTAGTCGACACAGTAGATGTCGCGCCGCTCGCCGGTGCCGCGCGCGAAGACCACCTTGGTCAGGCTGATGCCCGCCTCCATGTTCAGGAACAGGTGCAGCTCGTTGACGAAATGATGAGCGGTGGCGCGCAGGCGGTCCCAGGTCGGTCGGTAGCGCTTGCTCAACAGGAGTTGCCGACCGGGATACGCCACGAGCTTCAAGGTCAACAGGGGCGCGCGTTCCTCTGCCGTGACGCCCGTGCCGGGCAACCGCCCCTCCAACAGGCCTTCCACGGCGTACTGGACCTGTGTGGTGTCGCTCATGTCGTCGACGGATAGCGCCTTGAAGAAACCGCTGTAATCCAGATCGACGCGGATCACGGAATCGATCAGCCAGGCTGCCTCCTGGGCCTCGGTTCCGCCCGAGACCACCTCCAGCGGTTGCACCAGCATGTCGAGACGCTCGGCTCCCACGCGTGTGGTGCCGAGGTTTATTTCCGGGTCGATCGCCCGGGCCGGCGACGCGGCGATGAACAGCGCGGCCGTTAGCATTATCAGCAGGAACATCCTGTCGGGTCGGCTCATGGTGTCAGTTCCCGGAGGTGAGGGTGAAGGTGTAGGTCACGCCCAGCGCGTTGTCGGCCAGGCCGCGCGGCAAAGGCATGAAATGCCCGACGGATCTGACCGCCTTCAGGGATTCGCGATCCATCAAGGGTACGCCTGAAGACTGGACGATGGTTTCGCGGGTGATCAAGCCGTTCTGCTCCACGTGAAAATGGATCCTGCAGACGCGCGCCGCAGCCTCCCGGAAACCGAGCTGCTTGGGCTGCCAGTTGCGCGCGATGCGGCCCTCGAGGAGATCGATGTAGTACTTGAAGCGAGGCGGGATCGACACGTCGGTACCCACCACGGGCTGTGGCGCGGGCGTGTCCGGCTCCGCCGCGATCGTGGCGTCGTCGGTCACGTCCACTGCGGGCTCCGCCTGTGCCTTCACTGTCTCGGGTTTCTTGTGTTCTGGTTCCACGCGCTGTTCCGGTTCCTCGGGTACGACCGCCGGCGGTCGTGTCTCCTCCTCTGGGACAACCAGTTCCGGGGCTGGCGCCTCGTCCTGCACCTCCGGTTGGACGGGTTCGGTGCGGACGACTTCGGGCCGTGGCAGCCGGGTCATCCGCACGGAGATGGTGCGCTGGCGCGGTATCACCTGCCGGCTGACGTGTGAACCGAACCAGATGATCATCGTCAGGGCCAGGAAGTGTAGAAACAGCGAGACCGGGAAGGCGCGACTCACGGCCGAGCCGCCTGTGACAGCTCCAGGTCTGCGACCAGGCTGAGGTTGACAAAGCCGAGACGCTCGATCGCCGCCATGACCTGCAGGGCGAAACCGTAGGGCACTTCGCCGTCGGCGCGCAGGTAGACGGGCAGTTCGTCGCGCTGGTCCAGGAAGGCGGACAGCCGGTCCGCCAGACCGTCCAGGTCCACGGGATCCTCGTCGAAATAGATCTTCCGGTCCTTGGTCACGGTGACGATCGGACCTTCCTCCACCACGACCTCACGGGTCTCCGTGCGGGGCAGGTTCACCTCGACGCCCCCCTGGATATAGGGCGCGGTCAGCATGAAGATGATCAACAGGCAGAGCGTGACATCCACCAGCGAGGTGATGTTTATCTCGGAGAGGCTGCGGTACGCAGACCGCCGTTTCATCTGATCCGCTCCTTCTCGTGCGTCTCGGGCCGACGCGGCGGGCGGCTACGGTCCGCGCTGCGTGCTGCTTCCGGCGCGGCTTCCTCGAGCACGGTGCGCAGGCGCTCCAGCTCGTTGCCGATCAGGTCGATCTTGCGCACGAACATGTTGTAGAAGACCACGGCCGGGATGGCCGCCGAGAGTCCGGCGATCGTCGTGATCAGCGCCTCCGCGATGCCGGGCGCCACCACGGTGAGACTGGCGCTGCGCATGGCCGACATGTCCCAGAAGGCCTGCATGATGCCCCAGACGGTGCCCATGAGACCCAGAAACGGCGCGATGGTGACCGTTGTCGACAGGACGATCAGGTAGCGTTCGAGTGCCTCTATCTCGGCGTAGGCCACGCGCTCGGCGACCCGGCGCACGGCCGGTGTGGTTCGCTTGCTGCGCCCCTCCAGCCAGAGGTTGGCCAGGGGCAGGTCCGCGCGAGCGTGGCACCAGTCATCGAGATCCGCGGCATTCCCGCCCCGCTCGATCCACTCTTCGCAGAGGCTCCAGAACCTGGCGTGCCCATTGCGGATCGCGGACAGGGTGCGGGCCTTGTCGATCATGACGGCCCACGACAGTACCGACAGCAGGAACAGGATGAGCAGGACGAACTTGCCCAGTAGTGTGGTGTCGCGCAGGAGACCCAGCAACTCCGAGGCTCCCAGCGCGGCCAGGAAAGCAGTATGAACCATGTCAGCTCCTTCTGGCAGGGACGGCCGCCGAACCGGTCCGTCCCCTGCAATGTACCATCACGGGCCTGGGCTTCAAGGCCGGATTGCGGCGCCGCCGTGCTGATACGGAAGCGGACGCCTTGAGTTCCCGCCTGTTCAGGACTCCCGCTGCGCGAGCAAGCGATCGTAGAGTTGCACGTAGAGCTTTATCACGCAGGGAGTTCCGAAATGCGCCACCGCGGCGCGCAACCCGTCGTCGGCGATCTGCCGATACAACGCGTCGTCCCGGAGCAGGCGCGTCGCCGTGGCGATCCAGAGATCGATATCGTCCGGGTCGCAGAGATAGCTGTTGTGTCCGTTCTCGATGAACTCGCCCGGGCCGCCGACATTCGTGACGATGACGGGCGTGCCGCAGGCCATCGACTCCAGCGCCACCAGACCGAAGGACTCGTGCCGCGAAGGCAACAGGGTCAGATCCGCCATCGCCAGCAGATCCTCCAGATTCTCGACCTGCCCCAGGAAGGTGACCCGATCGCTCACGCCCAGTTCCGCCGCCAGCCGCTCGGCCGGAGCCCGCTCGGGACCCTCGCCCAGCATCAGTAGCCGGCTGGGCACGGTGGCGGCGATCCCGGCGAAGACGCGCAGCACGTGGGGAATGCGTTTCACCGGCCGGAAATTCGAGGCGTGCAGGATGAGCTTTTCCCCGGGCGAAACAAAGGCTTCCCGGTCGAGGTCGACACGGGGGCGGAAGCGCCGCGGATCGACAAAGTTGGGGATGACCTCGATCTCGCGCTCACAACCGAAGACGCGGCGGGTCTCGTCCCGCAGCGAGGAACTAACGGCGGTCACCGCGTCGCTCTCCGCGATCAGGAAGCGGGTCATCTCGAAGTAGGAGGGTTCCTGGCCGACGAGCGTAATGTCCGTGCCGTGCAACGTCGTGATCATGGCGATGTTTTCCCGGCCGAGCATGCTGCGGGCCAGGTAGGCGCTGGCGGCGTGAGGGATGGCGTAGTGGACGTGCAGGATGTCCAGACCGTGATGACGGGCCACTTCGCACATCTTGGTCGCCAGGGCCAGGGTGTAGGGCGTGTGCCGGAATACCGGGTAGGAAACGGCTTCCACCTGGTGGAAGAAGATATTCCGCTCGTAGCGCTGCAGCCGCACCGGCATGGCGTCGGTGATGAAGTGGACCTCGTAGCCGCGCCGGGCCAGGTTGAGGCCCAGCTCGCTGGCGACGATCCCGCTGCCGCCGGCGGACGGATAGCAGGTGATGCCGATCACCGGCAGGCGATTCACGACCAACGCTCCGCCGGCAGGTCCCGGCAGACGGGGGAGGCTTCGACACGCAGGGCTTCCGCCAGTTCGACACCCGCCCGGAAACCCCACCCCCGCGCCCACCGCTCGACCTCCTGCAGGAACACGGGGTCGTTGATCATGGTGGCGCGTGCGCTCGCGCTGGGCTCGAACTGGCTGGCGTAGCACCGCAAGGCCGCGAGCTTGGCCGGCCAGACGTCGCTCACGTCGAAATAGGCGTCGACCCGGTCCCCGGGCAGACAGACCGTGCAGACCGCCTCGCATTCCCAGCGTTCGGCCGGTGCGGGCAAAGATGTCCCTTCCGGCCAGATCCGGGGCGCGGGGGCCTCGGGACGCCAGGCGGCCAGGCGCGCCATGAATGCCCCTTTGCGCACCAGAGCGGGCACCGCCTGATGGTCCGGATGACGGTTGGGCATGGGAGCGGCCACGACCCAGCGCGGACGCAACCTGCGGATCACGTCCGCGACGATCGCCACCTGTGACGTGTCGTGTGCGGAAATGAACCCGTCGGGCGAAGCGAACTGGAGACGACCGGCGATGCCCAGGATCTCCGCCGCGGCGGCCGCCTCGCGCCATCTGACTTCCGGCGTTCCGTTCGACCCCAGCTCGCCGCGGGTCAGATCGCAGAGCCAGACCGCGCGACCGGCATCGGCCAGACGGCGCAGGGTCCCGCCCAGGGCGATCTCGGCATCGTCGCTGTGGGGTGAGATGCAGAGCAGGTCGCAACCTGTCGCGCCTTGGTTCATGAGCCGTTCCTTTCACCTCGGGAATCCGCGTTGATGTCAGCGACCAGTATACGCCAGTCCGCCCACGCCCCCGACGCCCCGGCCTCCAGATGCGCGTGCGCCGCTGCCAGCACCGCGGTCGTCAACGTCTCGCCCCAGAGGGCTGTGGCCCAGTGCATGGCCAGCACACGCTCCTGGCGCCGGGCGCCGGGCGCGAGCCAGGCCGGCTGAGCGCCCGTCTCGTCCCCCGCCCTGGCCAGGGATTCGAACAGCGAGCGGTTGCGGGCCGACCATCGCTTCAGGTTCGGACCGGCGGCGGTCCGGGCCTGATCCGCCGTGAGCTCGAACACCTCGCGTAGGGCCTCCGTGAGAGCCGTCTCTGCTACGTTTTCCAGGTGCGCGAGCGCTGGTGCGGTAGCTTCCTCTCGCGCCGGGTTGTCCGAGCGGGGTTCCGCCGACGCATCGGTCAGGGTGCAGAAAAGGCGCGGCACCAGCGGCGGCCGGGTTACGCCCAAGGCTTCGTACACGGGCTCCGTCTGCTTCAGATATGCCAACTCGCCAGGTCCGACCACGACACCCGCCGGGCGGAAGAGCCAGTCCTGTACGGGAGAACGAAACAGGACACCGGGTCGCAGCGACGCCGGATTCTCGGGACGCGCATCCTGCTCCCCCAGGCGACGGCGCTGCCCGCCGTCGGCGACGCTGAACGGTCGCGCCAAGGACTCCGCGCCGATCTGGGCGTGGTACCCGTCCGCGGCAAATCGCTCGCCTCTCTGCGCGGCGAGAGCCGACAAACCGGCCTCGCCCGCCAGGATCCTCTTATACAGTGGCTTGGCAACAGCATGAAGACGGTCGTCGTCGCCGGAAACCACCAGCAAGCCGTGGTGACCGAACAGGTGCAGGAGGGCGCGACGATGGAGCCGCCCCCACGACTGCCCGCTCGCCAGGGCCGACTGCCAGGCCGCCGCGAGGCGCTGAGCCAACGGCGTGTGCGCCGCCTGCTCGGCGAGCCACGCGGCCTCACCGACCCCGGCCGCCGACGCCGGCAGGGTCCCCACCGATTGTGAGGCCGCTGAAGCCGGCGGGAGCGGATGCAAGAACGTCCGACGTCGGGGGTCGAAGAGGCAGGGCGAAAACGCTTCGCGCAGGTCGTCGTCGTCGTCGCCGGACCAGAAGAGCGGCACGGTGGGGCGTCCGGCGGCACTGCGCGCCGCAGCGGCGGCGATGCAGGTCGCGGTCTTGAACAGGGTGTATAGCGGTCCGCCCAGAAAGCCGGGTTGCTGTCCGGTAATGATCACATCGGCCTCGCCGGCGACCAGCGACGCCACCTGGTGACGGCAGATCGCCACGGCTTCGTCGTCGGGCAGATCGGCCGCGAATTCATCCCACCAGGCTTCGCGCCACACCGTAGCGGACCAGGCGGGCGAGGGTACTGTGCTGGACGGCGCCTCCAGACAGGCGCGCCAGGCCGCGGTCGCGCTACCCAATCCGGGAACGCCCGCCACCCAGTCGCACATCAAGCTGGGAAAGTCCGGCACCGCCGCGAGCGGGACACAACGCGCGATCGGATAGGCCTGGCCGGTCATGCCGTCAACCTCACGATGAACGGTCCTTTCCGTAGATCAGGAGCCAGCGCGCCGCTGTCTCCGGCGCGAAGACGCTACCGTCGTAGCCGCCGCGGGCTCCTTGTCGAGTCAGGCCGACAGCGGCGGCCAAAGCGTCCAGGTCCTCCGGCTCGAACAACGCGACCGCCTCGGTGTAGGCGAGGCCGGTTTCCGGAATCCCCCAGGCGTCGGCCTGTTCCCGCTGTCCCGGCAACGGGGAGATCTCGACTCTTTTGAGCACGCGTGACCCACACTCGTCCAGACGCCTGGTCTCGGTGACAAGGCACGGACCAGCCTCCCGCACGGTGGGTGCACGGGGCTCCGCCAGGTCCCGCCGCACCTGGCGGCAGTTCAGGTAATCCAGGCACCAGCGCCCGCCCGGCGCCAGAACGCGGGCGATGCCGGCGAGGAGGTCCCGGTGGTCGCCGAGGCCTCCGAAATAACCGAAAGCCGTGAACAGTGAGACCACCGTACGGAAGACACCGTCACCAAAGGGCAGAGCCTGCATGTCGGCGCGAACCAAACCCGCCGGCGGATCCCCAGCCTCGCGCTCCCGGGCGCTGCGCAAGAGCGCGGGCGAGAGATCGAGACCGACGACACCATGCGGGCAGCGCGCTTGCAGCGGGGCGAGGTGGCGTCCCTCACCGCAACCCAGATCCAGCACCATACCGGCGGCGAAGGGCAGGACCTCCGCCAGGGCGTCGATGCAGGCCGCGGCCTCCGTCGCATCCCGGTGGGCGTAGAGCCAGGCGTAGTGTTGTCCGAAGGCGGTCTCGTACCAGCTCATCCTGACGTGGTCCCGTCGAGGGACATGGCCTGCAAGCCGGTGCCGACGCCAACGAGCGTGTCGGCGACATCTGCGGATTTTCCCGGATGATCCAGCGTGTAATGCAGACCCCGACTCTCCTGTCGCGCCAGCGCGCAGAGCACGATCAACTCGGCGTTGAGGGCGATGTTACGCAGCTCGATCAGGTCCGGGCTGAGCAGGGCGATGCGGTACAGGTCTTCCACCGTGGCCCGGATGTTGCGGATTCTGTCGAGGGCAATGTCGAGGCGATTACGGGTGCGCACGATTCCCACGTAGTCCCACATGACCCGGCGAACCACGTCCCAGTCGTGTTCGAGGATCATGGCTTCCGGGCCCTTGGCGACCCCCCGGGTCTCGGCCACGTTCACGGTGCGGGCTGCGGAGGACGCGCTCACGTCGGTGTCGACCTCCAGCGCCGCCCGGGAGGCCCGCTCGGCGAAGTGGACGGCCTCCAGCAGTGAGTTGCTGGCCAGACGGTTGGCGCCGTGGACCCCCGAGCAGGCCACCTCGCCGATGGCCAACAGACCCACCAGGCTCGTCCGACCGTCCTGGTCGATCCGGACGCCGCCGCACATGTAGTGCGCAGCCGGTACCACCGGCACGGGTTCACCCGCCATGTCGATGCCGAAGCGCCGGCAGGTCCGTGTCAGGTTCGGGAAGCGTTCGCCCACGAAATCCCGGTCCAGATGGCGCAGATCGAGGTACACGCAGGGGTTGCCGGTCAGCTTCAGTTCCTGGTCGATGGAGCGCGCCACAACGTCGCGGGGCGCCAGTTCCTGCCTGGGATCGTAGCGGGGCATGAAGCGCTCGCCGCGGCCGTTGATGAGGTGGGCGCCTTCGCCGCGGACAGCCTCGGAGATCAGGAAGCTCTTGGCTTCCGGATGGTAGAGGCAGGTGGGGTGGAACTGCACGAACTCCAGGTTGGCCAGGACCGCGCCGGCGCGGTAGGCCATGGCCAGGCCGTCGCCGGTGGCGATGTCCGGATTCGAGGTGTAGGCGTAGACCTTGCCGCAACCACCGGTCGCGAGCGTGATCACATCCGCCAGGTAGGGCGTGGTGGTCAGGGTCTGGCTGTCCAGCACCCAGCAGCCGGCGACCCGGTCCGCCGGCAGCTCCACGCCCGTCAGCTCTTCGCCCCTGATCAGATCGAGACCCACGTGGTTCTCGTCCAGCTCGATGCGGGGATGGTTGCGGCAGGCCGCGAGCAGGCATTTCTCCAGCTCCCGGCCGGTGAGATCGGCGGCGTGAACGATGCGGTTGCGTGAATGCCCACCTTCGCGACCCAGCTCGTAGGAATCGCCGCCCTCGGTCCGTGTGAAGTCCACACCGTATTCCAGCAACCGATCGATGAGCCGCGGCGCAGCGCTCACCATGTCGCGCACGACCGTCTCGTCGCAGAGGCCGTCCCCGGCGACGAGGGTGTCCTGCACGTGGAGTTCGAAATCGTCGAGGGGGGACAGCACGGCGGCGATCCCGCCCTGGGCGTAGTTGGTGTTGCTCTCGAAGGATTCCTTCTTGGTGACGACGCGTACCTCGCCCCGCTCGGCCGCGAGCAGGGCGAACTGCAGGCCCGCGATCCCTGAGCCGATCACCAGATGACGCGAAACGATCGGTTCGAAGCGTTGCAAGGTATCAAGCCTCCAGTCGCGACAGGACCGTTTCGACGAGGGAAGTCGGTCCCCGCCAGCTCAACTCCAGCGCCACGACGTGCAACTGCGGAGCGCTGTCGGGCCAGAGCGGGGACAGCTTAACGTGATCCTTGGCCGTCGTCAGCCACCGGCGTACGCCGGACGCGACACCGGACGCGAGCAGGTCGTCGACATCGCGGCGGGAGAAGGCGACATGATCGTCGAATCTCGCGACCACCACCGGCGACCTCCCGCACAGGGAGGCACAATCCGCTTCGAAACGTTCCGGCGCGGCAATCCCGCTCACCACACCGTACGGTATCTCATCCGGCGCCGCCACGCCTCGCGGCAGCGCTACCTGACGAACGAACCCCAGCACGGTGGGGCCCTGCGCCGGTTGTGCGGGCGGCGCCTCGCCGCCCCGCAGGGGCAACAGCCACACGGCCGCCCGGGCCGCGCCGGCCGCGCCTTCCCGATAAGGACCCCAAGGCAGACGCAAGCCGGCTTCGGGCACGATCCCAGCCCCTACCGCCCGCCAGCGATCCAGGATCAGCACATCCAGATGACGTGCCACGCCGGCGCATTGATGTCCGTCCTCGAGCACCACGATCTCGACGTCCGGCCGTTGTTCACGAAGCAGGCGCAGGCCCGCGGCCCTGTCGCGCGCCTGAACGACCGTGGAGCCGGCCAGGCGCGCGGACAGCAGCCGCGCCTCGTCGCCGCAGCTCGGGTTCGCGGCGTCGACGATCAGCGGTCCGGATAACCCGGAGCCGTACCCACGGGTGATGATCGCCATCCGGTGGCCTTGGGCCTGCAGACCCTCCACCAGGGACAGCACGACGGGTGTCTTACCGCTGCCCCCGGCGGCGAGCGCACCCACCGAGACCACGCGCGGCCGTGTCGGCGGCGTCCCGCGACTGGCCAGCCGACGGCGCAGATCCGCGGTTGCGAACGCCGTCGTCAGGGGCGAGACGAGCGGTAGCCAGCGTGGGGGCCGGTCCTCCCAACGACGCCAGAGCGACCAGACGGCGCGGGTGCTGCGCCGACGGCGGTCCAGCACGATGGTTCCGCTCATAGGCTTGTCTCCGGTTTCAAGAGCGACTCGGCCAGCCGGCGCGCACAGTCGGTGAGACCGTCCTCCCCCGCATCGGGCGGCACTACGATCGACTCGCCTTCGCTGGCTTCGAGACGTGTGAACGGCAGGGGCAACACGGTGCGGTCCCAGTTGCCGAGTTTCAGGTGCCAACCGCACCTGACCGTCAGCGGTACGATGGGTGCGCCCGTCAGACGCGAAAGCTGGAGCACGCCGTCGCGTACCACGCCGAAGGGACCGCGGGGCCCGTCCACGGCGATGCCGACGGCGGCGCCACCTTGCAGGGCGGCCAGCAGGCTCCGGAAAGCCCGCCCACCTTCCTTGCCGGTGGAACCGCGCACGAAGGCGTAACCATCCCTGCGCAGCGCGCGGATGAGAATGTCCCCGTCCGGACTGCGGCTGACCAGAAGGGTGGGGCGCGCCCGCTTGACGTGGAGGATGGCCGGGATCATGTCCCGGTGCAAACAGGCGAAGATGACGGGAGTGTCGCCCGGACGGCGGGCGGTGCCCCCGCCCACGACACGCACACTGACGGACAGGATCCCGTAGAGCACGGGCGTGAGCCATAATTTGAGGCGGCCCAGCATCAGTCTCCTAACCGATCAGGGATAGCGCGGCATCCGCGGCGCGAGACCAGACACCCGGCACGCCGAGCATCTCGCGCAACGCATCCACGTTCGAGGCAAAACGCGCACGTCGTGAACCATTGTTCAGCCAGTCGGCGAGATCCCGCGCCAGGTTGTCCGGCGTGGCCTCTTTCTGCACGAATTCACGCACCAGATCGCGCTCGAGGACCAGGTTCGCCAGTCCGATGCGTGGGATGCGCACGAGCCGACTGGCCACCAGGTGGTTGAAGGCCGAAGTCCGGTACGCGATCGCATGCGGGACACCCGCCAGGGCCGTTTCCAACGAAGCCGTGCCGCTGCAGACAAGGGTCAGGTCCAGTTCCGGCAGCAAACGTGCCAGGGGAGCGTCCGAAACCTCGACACCGGCGGTGAGCGCCGGAGCCAGCGTCTCGTCGTCCACACCCGGCGCGCGGCTGACGATACATCTGAAGCTACGTTGCGGGACGAGACTCTTCAACCGTGCGACCGTCTCCAGCATCAGGGGCAGATGATGGTCGAGCTCCTGGCGACGACTGCCCGGGAGCAGCCCGACCGTCAGGACCGACGACGACGCGCAGAAGCGCATTTCCCGCGCCTTCCGATCGCGGTCGGCGCCCAACTTGTCGTATATCTCGAGTTGGGGATGACCGAGCCAGACCGTGGGCACGCCCCGCGCCTCGAAATACGCCGGCTCGAAGGGGAGCAGGGTTCCGAGCAGATCCACGGCGCGTCGCAGCTTGCCCGCGCGCCAGCCGCCCCAGGCCCAGAGCTGCGGCGCAACCAGGTAGAAGACGGGCACGCCGCGACGCCGCGCGTGGGCGGCGAGTCCCAGGTTGAAACCGGGAGCGTCGATCGGCACGCAGAGGTCGACATCACCGGTAGACAGGTGCTGCCAAAGCTTCCGCCGCGCGCGCCAGACGGTGGGCAGAGCGGACAGTATCCCGCCGAAACCCATGATCGAGAGCGCCGACCGCTCGCACACGATCTCCACGCCGGCCGCGGCGAGGGTCTCCCCGCCGAGAGCCGTGAAACGGACGTCTGGGAGACGTTCCCGCAGGACCCGGGCCAGCTCGGCGCCGTAGCGTTCGCCGCTGGCCTCGCCACAGGAGAGAAAGACGTGCAGGGGGGAGTCCGTCTGGTCCGGCATGGCGCGGCTCCTCACGGGAAAACGGCGGGACGGATCCCGCCGTCATGACCACCCACCGGCGGAATCAGCGTACGATGCCGCGCTCGGACCGGCGAATGAAAGCCATCAGCTCCTCGAGATGCGTATCGAGCTGACAGACCAGCGCCATCTTATCGAGGGCCTGGCTGACGTTCAAGCCACTGCGGTACAACAGCCGGTACGCCTTCTTCAGGTTGACCAGGGCCTCTTTGCTGAAACCGCGCCGCTTCATGCCCACGCTGTTGAGGCCGGACACCTCGACGGGGCTGCCCGCCACGCGAACGAACGGAGGCACGTCCTGGGCGACGCGACTGCCGCCGCCGATAAAGGCGTGGGCGCCGATGCGAACGTACTGGTGTACGGGCGTCATGCCGCCGAGGATCGCCCAGTCCCCGATGGTAACGTGCCCTGCCAGGTTGACGGCGTTGGCCAGGACGAGGTTGTCGCCGAGGACGCAATTGTGCGCAATGTGCACGTAGGCCATGAGCAGGTTGTTGTCACCGATACGGGTCGTCTCGTTCTCGCCCGAGGCGAGATGGACCGTGACGTATTCGCGGATCGTGTTGTAGTCGCCGATCTCCACATAGCTGACCTCGTCGGAATACTTGACATCCTGAGGGGCCAGCCCGATGACGGCGCCCGGGAAGATCTTGTTGCAGACGCCGATGCTGGTGCGCCCGTCGATCACCACCGAGGAGGCGATCTCGCAGTCAGCACCGATGGTCACGTGCGGACCGATCAAGCTGAAGGGACCTATCTTCACGTTGTGGCCGATCGTGGCCTCGGGATGCACGACCGCGGTCGGATGGATTTCCGGTTTACGTACGGGGCGCAGTTTCGACGCCCGCTTCATATTAGCTGACAAGCTATCCTCCCCGGCTTGGATCTCAACGATCGACGATCGTGGACATGAGATCCGCCTCGGCTACCTTTTCCCCGTCGACGCACGCCACGCCACGCATCTTGCAGATGGGGCCGCGCATCTTGACCATCTCCAACTCGAAACGAATCTGGTCACCCGGCGTGACTGGTTTTCGGAATCTTGCGCCATCAATGCCGCTGAAGTAAACAAGTTTCGACTCCGGATTATCAACACTACTCATCAGGAGCACGCCGCCGACCTGCGCCATGGCCTCGGTGATCAACACGCCGGGCATGATCGGATGATCCGGAAAATGTCCCTGGAAGAACGGTTCGTTCACGCTGACGTTCTTGATGCCGACGACCCGCTTGCCGCTCTCGAACTCGATGATGCGGTCGACCAGCAGGAAGGGGTAACGGTGCGGCATGACCTTCATGATGGACGCGATGTCCCAGTACTTCGGTTGGCGCTGCGGATAAATGCGCGTCGCCTTGCGTTCCTTGCGCGCCAGCAGACGCGCGAAGGCCAGATTCCCGTCGTGACCGGAACGGCGCGCGATCACGTGTCCCTGGATGGGCACGCCGACCAGCGCGAGATCACCGATGAGGTCGAGGATCTTGTGCCTGACGAACTCGTCGGGAAAGCGCAGCGGCAGATCGTTGACCAGACCACCGTTCTCCACGATGAGGGCGTTCTCCAGCGTGCCCCCCTGCCCCAGACCCATGGACTTGAGCTTCTCCACGTCGGTGCGCATGGCGAAGGTCCGGCAGGGCGCGATCTCGCGCTTGTAGACGTCCGGCGTGATCTCGCAGCTGAACTCCTGGATCCCGATCAGGGGATCATCGTACTCGATCTGGCACGTGATCCGGTAGGTGTCGCAAGGCACGACCTGCAGGGAAACCTCGCCATCGCTCCAGGAGATGGGCATATCGATCTGCAGGTAGTTGCTGGGCAGACCCTGGCTCACGACCCCCACGGATTCGAGCAGCTCGACATAGGCGACGGTGCTGCCGGATTTAGGCTCGGGGGGCTCCGGACCGTCGAGATCCACGTAGCAGTTCGTGACCCCCAGGCCTGCCAGGGCCGAGAGGACGTGTTCGACGGTCTGGACCTCGGCGCCGTCTGCGGCCAGCTTGGTGTTGCGCATGCCGCTGTGTTCGGCAGGGACGTTCTCGATCAGAGCCGGGATCTCCAATTGTCCTTGCGGCGTCCCGACCCGAAACACGATCCCGGTATTGGTCGGCGCCGGCAGGAAGGTAACGGTGGCCTCGGCGCCCGAATGCAGGGCGGTGCCCGTCATCTCTACTCTGTCACCCACGGTTTTCTGCAGGTAAAGCACGTCAGCTCTCCTCGTCCTCGACGCCCACTATCTCTTCCAGCCGGGACAGGCGTTGCTGGAATTCCGGCAGGCGGTGCGTGAGCGCCACCAGCTTGAAGGCGCGCCGGGATTCCACGGCTGGATAGCCGAAGACCTTCTCGCCGCTCGGCACATCGCGCGTGAGTCCGGATTTTCCCGCTACTTTCGCGCCGTCGCCAAGTGTTAAATGGTCCCCCATGCCCACCTGTCCACCCATGGCGACGCCGTCGCCCACCACACAGCTGCCGGAAATGCCCGTCTGGGCCGATATGGCGGTATTGGCGCCGATACGCACGTTGTGGGCGATCTGCACCAGATTGTCGATCTTCGTTCCGGCCCCGATGTGCGTTTCACCCGTCGTGGCCCGGTCGACGCAGCTGTTGGCGCCGATCTCCACGCGGTCCTCCAGCACGACGATCCCGATCTGGGGGATGCGTACCAGACCCTCGGAGCCCGGATGGTAGCCGAAACCGTCGCTGCCGATGACCACGCCGGGATGCAGGATCACGTCTCGTCCCAGACGGCAGCCTTCGCGGATGGTGACATGCGCGTGGATCAGACAGTCCGCGGCGATCCGTACGTTCGGTTCGATCACGACCTGGGCGCCGATCCGGACGCCCGATGCAAGCTCCACACCCGGTCCGATGACCGCGTAGGCGCCGATCGAAGCCACGTCTCCCAGCTTGGCGTCTTCGTGCACGAGGGCGGTGTGATGGATGCCGGGCGGGAAGGTGTCCGTCAGCGCGGGGGCGAAGAGCTGCAGGATGCGGCTGAAGGTGGCGCGGGGGTCGGCGGCGCGTAGGACCGGCAAGGTGCAGGCCACGTCGCGCCTCACGACGGCGGCCGACGCGCCGGTATGTTCGAGATCTTCGCAACGACGCCCGTTCTCGGCGAAGGTGATGTCGCCGGACTGCGCCTCGGAGATCCCTGCCGCGCCCCGGATCTCGGGATCGTCATCCCCGTCCCTGGGAACGCCCAGCAACCGGGAAAGCTCGCTCAGCCGATAAGCCATGCTACTCTTCCACACCACGCATGAGCGTCGCCAGGACGCGATCCGTCAGATCCACGTCGGGATCGATGTAGACGGTGGTCAGGGCCGCCGTATCGACGATGATACCGAATCCCTCTTCCTTGCCCACTCTCTCCGCGATGAGTTTCACCTGGTCGATGATCGGCTGGATCTTTTCCTTGTACTCGTTTTCGGCCTTGGTCTCGAGGGACTCGCGGAAAGTGAAGTATTCGCTCTTGAGATTCTCGAAGTCCTGCATCTTCTGGCTCAGGGCGTCCTCCCCCAGCAGCATGCGCTGGCTCTCGATCTCCTCCGCCATGCGCTGCAGTTCCGTCTCACGATCCGTGATGTCCTGCTCCAGATCCTGCAGGAACTTCTGGTACTGGGTCTGGGCGTCCTTGGCAGCGCCGTATTCCTGCACGATGCGCTCCGAATCGATGACACCCAGGGGTTTGGCGTCCGCGGCGAGTGCTGCGGCGGGCGTGAGGCTCAGCAGGAACGCCAGAGCCAATGCTGGGAATACGAACGTCTTCATGAATCTGTTCATCATCAACTCCTCGCACTGGGGCGCTGCCGCAGCACGTGTTTGACACCCCTAGAAGAAGGTGCCGAAATTGAAGTGCGGTTCCCAGCCGGGACCGCCTGCTCGATCGAAACCGTACCCATAATCGAACCCGATGGTCCCCATCATGGGCACTTCGACCCGTATACCGAAACCGGCGCCCTTGCGCAGGTTCGTGAAATCAGCCTCGCCGAAACTGTTCCAGGTATCTCCCTGATCGATGAAACCTAGCAGTTGCACCGCCTGCGTCAAGGGGTAGAGGATCTCCGAACTCATGATCGTATAGAACCGACCACCGATGAAGCCGGGATTTCCGCGGGGCACGACCTCCAGATCACGGTAGCCCCGCAGCGGATAGATGCGGTTGCCGCCCAGTCGGAACTTCTCATAGTCGGGCACGCCGTCGGGATCGGACAGTCCGTGGATCAGCCCCATGGCGGTCTTCAGATGCAGGGCGAAGCCCCCGGGCAGCTTCTGGTAGTAGGAGTGCTTCAGAAGATGCTTCTGATACTCGATTTCACCAGCTAACATCCCGCCCGAGAGCTCCACGCTGTAGTTGGAGCGCGAGCCGGCGGTCGGGAAGAACGGGTTGTCGGTCGAATTGCGGGAGAAGCTCAGGGTCACGGCGCTCTTGGTGCGCGGCCAGTCGACTTCGTCGAGTCGCTCGAATTCCATATCCTCGGCGCCGACCTGAGCCTCCAGGCGGTCCAGATAGTCGATGTAGCCGAAGCTGAAGTTGGACAGGCGGGTCTCCGAGAGCTCGTAGCGCAGGCCGACGCGGCTGTAGCGGGTGCCTGGAATGCGGCGACCAAGACGCGTGGCCAGACCCTTGATCCGGCTCTCGTAGAAATCGTCGAAGTTGTACTGGTACCGGTCGAAGAGATCGACGCCCACGAGCATGGGGTGCCCCATGAACCAGGGTTCGGTGAAGTTCAGATCCACATAGCGCTGGCGGCTGCCGAACTGCCAGGCCAGGCCGATGTTCTGACCCTTGCCGCGGAAATTCGTCTCCGCGATCTGGATGAAACCGGTGGCCGAGGTCTGGGCGTTGTAGGCCATGCCGAAACTGAACTGGCCGGTCTGCTTCTCCTTGACCTTCATGACCAGATCGATGTCCCCGGCCGTGTCCGCCGGCCGGAAGTCCACCTGGACGTCCTCGAAGTACCCCAGTTGGAAGATGTCGCGCTGGGACAGACCCACCAGGGAATTGCTGAAGAGATCGCCGGGAAAGACGTGCATCTCGCGCAGGATCACGTTGTCGTAGGTCTTGAGGTTGTCGACGATCGCCACGTCGCGCACCCGCGCCGGCTCCCCCTCCTGGAAGCGGAAGGTCACGTCGACGACGTCCTCGTGAATGTCCCGCTCCGGCTCGATGGTGATGTAGATGTACCCACTGTCCCAGTAGAGGGAATGCAGGACCTGGACCGTTTCCTGATAGTCGCCCTCGCGGAAGATGTCGTCCTTCTCCAACAGGATGAGCCGCGCCACGGCGATATCGTCGAAGACGGTGTTGCCCTCCCAGTTGATCTGGCCGACGGTGTACAGAGGCCCCTCGTCGATGTGGAGCAGCAGGTCGAGGCGTTCGTTGTTCTCGACGAATTCCAGGTCCACGTTCGTCACGGCCGCGTCCAGATGACCGTGGTCCTGGTAATGGGCGACGAGGCGTTGCTTGTCCTCCTCGAATTGCTGTTTCTTGAAGGTGGCGCTCTTGAGGAAGCCGCCGGTGCTCTGTTTCATCTCGCCGCGCAGGTCGTCGTCGCTGAAGACAGTGTTGCCCGTGAATGCGATGGTGCGGGCCTTGACCTTGCGGCCCTCGTCGATGGTGACGACCAGATTCTGGAGGTTGCTGGCATCGACCAGCGACGAGTCCAGATGGGCCGACATGTTGTAATAGCCCTTCTCCAGATAGAGTTCGCGTAGCGGCGCCAGTTCGCGGACCAGCACGGCCGGGTTGGCGAACTGGCCCACCGAGGGACCGAAGGCGTCGCGCAGGTCGTCGTCCTTGATCTTGTCGTTCCCCCTGAAGGAGATCTGCTTGATACGGGGGAATTCGTCCAGGTTGAAGATGAGACGCACTCCCGCGTCCTCATCCTGGCGATAGACGAAGATGTCGGCGAACTTGCCGGTCTCGAAAAGTTTGCGGATGGCGGCGGCCACGACCTCGCTAGAGAAGGTGTCCCCCTCCTCCAGTTCCGACCAGGCTCTGACCTGTCGCGCGCCGACCGTGCGGGCGCCGACGACGTCGATGGCGGAAATGGTCTGTTCGGCCGTCTGGGCGGAGAGTGCGCTGGCAAAGAGCAGCAGCAGGAGCCAGGGCCCCGCCCGCATATAGCACTTTCGTTTCATCCCGTCTTTCCGGTTCGTGTTGCGTCGGCCTGCGGATCCTGTCGCGGTCCCGCTCGGGCCGGGGCATGGTAACAGAGGGTTTTGCACCTGGCAACTCTGCGGCGCGACGTCCTTGTACGCGGTCGCATAACCGGGGTTCCCGGCCGGAAGCGGATAACGATGCGGCAAATACGGAGGGAAAGCAAGGACGGGAAGCCGTGGCTTCCCGTCCCTATCGGGGGGCGCTCGTTTTCGTCCCGGCCCCGGTCAGCTCCCGGTCATTCCGGGACGGGCGGTGCTTCGCTGACCACGGCGGGTTCCGGATCCTCCCCGCTGGGCTTGATGGTGGAGAAAACCAACTCTTCGTTGCCGGCGCTGACCGAGACGCGGCTATTGTGGGATATCTCGCCGCGCAGCAGTTTCTCGCTCAGGGGATCCTCCACGTATCTCTGGATGGACCGGCGCAGCGGCCGCGCGCCCTGCTCCGGATCGTGGCCCACGCGGCAGAGGAAATCCTTGGCCTCGTCGGAGAAGTCGAAGACGATTTCCATGTTCCGCAGACGCGTGTTGACGTCGCTGAGCAGGATCTCGACGATCTGGTGCATGTCCTCCAGATGCAGCGAGCGGAAGAAGATCAACTCGTCCACCCGATTGAGGAACTCGGGGCTGAAGGTCTTGCGCAGGTCCAGATCGATGGCCGACTTGATGCGGACATCCGTGGCTTCCTTCTCCTCGGAGCCGAAGCCCAGGGCCTTGCTGTCCTTGGACCGGCGACTGCCCACGTTGGAGGTCATGATCAGCACCGTGTTCTTGAAGTCCACCGTGCGACCGAAGCTGTCGGTGAGCTGCCCGTCCTCGAGCACCTGCAGCAGGATGTTGAAGACGTCGGGATGGGCCTTCTCGATCTCGTCGAGCAGGATCACCGAGTAGGGCTTGCGGCGCACCTTCTCGGTGAGCATGCCGCCCTCGTCGTAGCCAACGTAGCCCGGAGGCGCGCCCACCAGTCTCGAGACGGCGAACTTCTCCATGTACTCGCTCATGTCCACGCGGATCAGCGAGGACTGGTCGCCGAACATGAATTCGGCCAGACGTCGCGCCACTTCGGTCTTGCCCACGCCGGTCGGACCGGTGAAGAGGAAGGACCCGATCGGACGCCGCGGGTCGCGCAGGCCGGCCCGGTTGCGACGGATGGCTTTCGACACCGCGTCGAGCGCATCGTCCTGACCGATGATCCACTTGCGCATCTCGTCTTCCATGCGCAGCAGCTTCTCGGTCTCCTCTTCCTCGACTTCCGCCACGGGAATACCCGTAATGTCGGCGATGACCCGGCACACCAGACGTATGTCCACTTTGGCCGAGTTGTCGCTGGACTCGATCTTCCAGCTCTTCTTCATGTCCGCCAGCCGGGTCCGCAACTCCTTTTCGTCGTCGCGATAGCTGGCCGCCTTCTCGAATTCCTGGGCCTGGATGGACGCTTCCTTCTCCTTGACCACCTCGTGGATCTGGGACTCGATATCGCGCAGATCGGGCGGCATGACGGCCATCGAGAGGCGGGCCCGCGAACCGGCCTCGTCGATCACGTCGATGGCCTTGTCGGGCAGGGCGCGTGCCGAAATGTAGCGGTTCGACAGCCACACGGCGGCCTTGATGGCTTCATCCTCGAACTTGACCCGGTGGTGGGCCTCGTAACGGTCGCGCAGACCGAAGAGGATCTCGACCGTTTCCGCTTCGGTCGGTTGGTTCACGATGATGGTCTGGAAGCGTCGCTCCAGGGCGCCGTCCTTCTCGATGAACTTGCGGTACTCGTCCATGGTGGTGGCGCCGATGCACTGGATCTCGCCGCGCGAGAGGGCGGGCTTGAGCATGTTGGAGGCGTCGATGGCGCCTTCCGCGCCGCCCGCACCAACGATGGTGTGCAGCTCGTCGATGAAGAGGATGATATCCTCGGATTCGCGTATCTCGGCCATTATCTGCTTGAGCCGCTCCTCGAACTGGCCGCGGTATTTGGTACCGGCAACGACACTTGCGAGGTCCAGCGAAATGATCATCTTGCTGCGCAGGGTGACCGGCACCTGCCCGTCGACGATGGACGACGCGAGCCCCTCGGCGATGGCCGTCTTGCCGACCCCCGGTTCACCGATTAGTACCGGATTGTTCTTCTTGCGCCGCGAAAGGATCTGAATGACGCGTTCGATCTCGGGCACGCGGCCGATGGTCGGATCGAGCTTCCCGTCGGCGGCCATCTGCGTCAGGTTGCGGCCGAACTGGTCCAGTACGGGCGTTTCCTGCTTCTTCGCATCAGGCGTGTTCTCCCGGGGGCGGTCGGTGGTGCCCAGCATCTTCAGCACCTCGCGCCTGACCCGCTCGTGATCCGCACCCAGATCGTTCAGCACACGCGCCGCCACGCCCTCACCCTCCTTGATCAGGGCCAGCAGCAGGTGTTCGGTGCCCACGTAGTTGTGGTTGTGGACGCGCGCCTCGTCGATGGAGATCTCCAGCACGCGCTTGGCCCGCGGTGTGAATGGTATCTCGCCGATGGTGATGGTGCCGCTCTGGGAATTGATGATCTCGTCGATCGCCTGCTGTATCTGGACGAAATCCACGCCCAGTCGCTGCAGGACGCGCGAGGCGATCCCCTCACCCTCCCTGATGATGCCGAGCAGCAGATGTTCGGTTCCGATGTAATCGTGTTGCATGCGCCCGGCTTCGTCACGGGCCAAGAAAAGCACCTTGCGTACTCGCTGGGTAAAGCGGTCGTTCATGCTGTCGCGCCTCCATTCGCATTGCTCTGCGGCAGAGTCCCGGCGGGGGCCGTTATGTCTGCCGATAATATACGGTACACCCACCGCATCGACCACCGACGGTGTGGCATCATATCATAGTATCGTACGATCAGGCCCCGACTTGAGGAATCCTGCGTTTCAATCAAGTGGAAATTTCAGCGGGCACGAGACGCCCCTCGGTCAGCAGGAGACGACGATCGGCTTTCGTCGCGAGAGCGTGGGAGTGGGTCACGACGATCAGCGAGCTGCCGGACGCGTGCGCGAGATCGAAAAGGGTATCCGCCAGCTCGGCGCCCAGTCGGCGGTCCAGATTGCCGGTGGGTTCGTCCGCCATGACCACGGCCGGTTCGTTCATGAAGGCGCGGGCCACGGCGACACGTTGCTCCTCGCCGCCGGACAGCTCACCCGGCAAGTGAGAGCAGCGGTCGGACAGGCCCATCCTCGCCATGAGTTCCTCGGCGCGAGCGATGGCCTTGTCATCCACCCGCCCCGCCATGCGTACCGGCAGCAGGACGTTCTCCAGGGCCGTGAAATCGGGCAGCAGGAAATGGAACTGGAATACGAAACCGACGTGTGCCCGCCGCCAGTCGCTCCAGACCGCGGGTTTCGCTCCGCTCAGACACGTGCCGCGAAACTCGATCGAGCCCTCGCTGGCGTCATCGAGTCCGCTGAGCAGATTCAGCAGGGTGCTCTTGCCGGCCCCGCTGGCGCCCATGACGGCGACGCTCTCGCCCGCGGCCAGCTCGAAATCGCATCCTTTCAGGACCGTCAGGTCTCCCCCGGATCTCGGGAACACCTTGCCCAGCCCGCGACACGACAGCAGATTCGGCACGTCAACTCCCGAGATCAAGTGTAGCGAATGATGTCCATGGGCCGCAGACGGGCCGCTTCCGCGCTCGGCAGGAGCGTCGCCAGCAACGTGATGCCCAGGGCCACCGCCCCCACCAGCAGAAAGTCCGAGGCCTGAGCCACGACCGGAACGTGATCCACGAAATACACGTCGCCCGGCACGGAAATACCCACGCGATCCAGGTACAGATAGCCCAGGTAACCCAGCAGGCTCCCGAGCGCCGTGCCGACCGCGCCCACGCACAGGCCGTCCAGCACGAAGATGCCCTCGATCTGGCGCTTGCGGGCGCCCATCGAGAGCATGATGCCGATCTCGCGCCGCCGTTCGCCGACCATCATGGTGAGGATGCCCACGATATTGAAGGCGGCGACCAGGATGACCAGTCCCAGCAGGAGGAACATCAGGATCTTCTCGATGCTCACCCACTGGAAGAGGTTGCGATTGAGGTCTATCCAGTCGTTGCAATGGAAGGCGAAGGGGCCGAGGGCGGTCTCGATGGCGTCCGCCACCTGGGGTGCGCGCATCATGTCGGCCACCCTGACGCCGATGCCGGTGGCGCCCTGGGGAGCGTAGCCGAAGAAGTCGCGCGCCGTCGCCAAGGGCATGTACACGAACCGGGCGTCAAAATCGTAGAGACCGGTGTCCAGGAAGCCGGCCACGACGAAGCGTCGGCTTTCCGCCTCCATCTGTTGCAGATCCAGTTCGCCGCTGGGCGCGGTGATGGTCACGGTGTCGCCCAAACCCGCGTACAGCGAGGCGGCGAGTTCCGCACCGAGCACGATACCGGGGAAGGCGCCCTCCCCGCGCAGCGCCGCCAGCGAGCCATCGCGCGGATGGATCAGGTGCGAGAGCGGCGTGACCGATTCCTGCAGGTCGGGATCGACACCCCAGACGACGCCGGCACGGTGCTGCTTCTGCACGGCGCGCCCGCGCGACGTCACCACGACCTCCTGGCGCACGAACGGAGCGACGCCGATGACCTCGGGAACCTGACCGATGCTGTCGACAGTCTCGCCGAGACGGATGAATCCCGCGGGTTTGCTGGTCACGACCGTGACCATGGGCATGTTCTCGATGAAGGTCCGGCGTAGTTCGGCGTGCAGGCCGTTCATGATGGCCAGGGTGAGGTCCAGGACCATGACGCCGAGCGTGATGCCGGCGACGGCGGTCACGGTCACGCGGTTGACCAGGCGGGAACCGCCCCGGTTGCGCAGGTAGCGTCCGGCGATGTATGCCGCGAAGCGCATGTCTTCTCCGGCGGCCGTGCGGGCCGCTAGCCTTCGGGACGCAGGGCCGGGAACAGCACCACGTCACGGATGGAATGGCAATCCGTCAGCAGCATGACGATACGGTCCAGCCCGACGCCGAGCCCGCCCGTCGGCGGCAGGCCGGTCTCCAGGGCCTCCAGATAATCCTCGTCCAGAACCTGGGCCTCGTCGTCGCCCTTGGCCTTCAGATCCATCTGCATCTCGAAGCGGCGACGCTGATCGCGGGGATCGTTGAGCTCCGAGAAGGCGTTGCAGATCTCGAAACCGGCCACGAAGGCCTCGAAGCGCTCGACCAGCTCGGGGTCGTCGCGGTTACGCTTGGCCAGGGGCGAGAGCTCCAGCGGATGGTCGACGACGAACGTGGGCTGGATGAGTTCGGGCTCCACCAGCGCGCTGAAGAGTTCGTCGAGGATCTTGTCGGTCCCCATGCCCGGCTTCACCTCGACAGCGTGTTCGGCCGCCACCTTTGCGACGGCGTCCCGGTCCAGGCCACGGAAATCGACACCCGTCTTCTCGCGCAGACCCTCCAGGAAGGGCAGCCGCCGGAAACCGTTGCTGAAGTCGATGACGTGCTCGCCGTAGGTCACGCGGCCGTCGGTCGCGAACTTCGCCACGAGCCTCAGCAGCAACCGCTCGAAGAGGTCCATCACCTGGGTATAGTCCCAGTAGGCGGCGTAGCACTCCATCATCGTGAATTCGGGATTGTGGGTGCGGTCCATGCCCTCGTTGCGGAAGTCCTTGCAGAACTCGAAGACCTTCTCGAAACCGCCCACGATCAGTCGCTTGAGGTAGAGCTCATCGGCGATGCGCAGGTAGAGCGTTTGGTCCAGGGCGTGGTGGTGCGTCTTGAAGGGACGGGCCGTTGCGCCGCCGTAGAGCGGTTGCAGCACCGGCGTTTCGACCTCCAGGAAGTCCTCGGCCACGAGGAAGTCCCGCACCTCCGCCAGGATCGCCGAGCGGCGTCGGAAGCGCTCGCGCGTCTCCAGATTCATGATCAGGTCGAGGTAGCGCTTGCGGCTCTTGAGTTCGAGGCTCATGTCGTGCCACTTCTCGGGCAGGGGGCGCAGGGCCTTGGTCAGCAGCTCCCAGCTCGACACCTTTACCGTCAGCTCACCCGTCTTGGTTCGGAAGAGGGTCCCCGCCACGCCGATGATGTCGCCCACGTCGAGATTCTTCTTGAAGACGGCGAAGTCGTCCTCGCCCAGATCGTCGCGGCGGGCATAGATCTGGATCTTGCCCGGCCCGTCGTACAAGGGCAGGAAGATCGTCTTGCCGGCCTTGCGCTTGGCCATGATCCGACCGGCGATGCGCACGACCGTCTCGTCGGCCGTCAGTTCGGCCTCCGCGGCGTGCAGTTCGGCACTGGTGTGCGTGCGCGCGAAGGCATGGGGATAAAGCGGGCCGCGTTCGGCGAGGACCTCCATCTTGGCGAGGCGCTCCTCGATCAGGCGGTGCCGCTGTCGGTCGTTGTCGTTCCCGGACACGGAGTCTCCTTTGACGATCTCTACTCTTGCGCCGCCTGGCTCGTCTTGTGCAGGTAGGCGTCGATGAACGCCTCCAGCTCGCCGTCGAGCACGGCGGAGATGTTGCCGGT
The DNA here is from genome assembly GCA_964389015.1 of uncultured Fibrobacteraceae bacterium. Lineage (GTDB taxonomy): Bacteria > Krumholzibacteriota > Krumholzibacteriia > LZORAL124-64-63 > LZORAL124-64-63 > JAHIYU01. The sequence continues at coordinate 140,870 of CAYMCR010000001.1, forward strand.
CTCGAGATCGGTACGGTGGTCCTTGACCTTCGTGTAGGGGTGCAGCACATAAGAACGGATCTGGCTGCCCCAGGCGATCTCCATCTTGTTATCCTCGATCTCCTGCCGCTTCTTCTTCTCGTCCTCGATCAGCTGGAGGTACAGCTTGGCGCGCAGCATCTTCAGGGCGCTCTCGCGGTTGCGCAGCTGCGAGCGCTCGCTCTGGCACTGGACCACCAGACCCGTCGGCTCGTGGGTCAGACGGACCGCGCTGTCGGTCTTGTTGACGTGCTGGCCGCCGGCGCCACTGGCGCGGTAGGTGTCCATGCGGATGTCGGCCTCGTTGATTTCGAGCTCCACGTCGTCATCGACCAGGGGGAACACGAAGACCGAGGCGAAGGACGTGTGTCGCCTTTTCTGGGCGTCGAAGGGCGAGATGCGCACGAGGCGATGCACGCCAGACTCGCTCTTGAGGTAACCGTAGCCGAAGTCGTGCTTCACCTCGATGATGGCGCTCTTGATGCCGGCCTCTTCCCCACCCTGCAGATCGAGCATGTTGTGGGTCATGTTGTTGCGATCGAGGTAGCGCTTGTACATGCGCAACAGCATCTCGGCCCAGTCCTGCGATTCCGTGCCGCCCGCGCCGGGGTGGATTTCGAGCAGCGCGCCGCGCGCGTCGTCGGGACCGCTCAGCAGGAACTGGGATTCGAGACGGTCGAGGGCACGGCCGAGATCGGACACGCCTGTCACCACTTCCGCGGCGGTCTCGGGATCGTCCTCCTCACCGGCCAGCTCGGCCAGGACATCGAGGTCTTCGCAGGCCTGGTCGGCGTCCGCGACGGGATCCAGCCAGCGCTTGAGCCGGCGGACGCGCCCCAGGATCTGCGCGGCCGCTTCGCGGTCGTCCCAGAAGCCGGGCTCGACCTGCCGCGCCATCAGACCGGCATGCTCCGCGTTCAGGGTAGGCAGGTCAAAGACCCTCCTTCAAGCGAGTCAGGCGAGCCTTCAAATCGACAAGTGTTTCGAGATGTTCCTTCATATCAACCTCCCGGGGAATCCCCGTGTATGTATGTCTCGTGGATCGCGGCGACTGCCCGCCGCAACTCGTCCTCGGTGCCGGTATTGTCGAGCACCACGTCGGCGCCGGCGAACTCCGCCATCATGCTCTCCTGGGCGGCGATCCGCGCCAGGGCCTCTTCGCCGTCCAGGCGACCGGAGCGAACGAGCCGGTCCGCGCGCAAAACGGTCGGCGCCGTGACCGCGATCACCAGATCGACCGGGCCGAAGGACGGTAGCAGAAAGTACACGGCCGCCTCGACGACTGCAAGGCCCGGCTGGTCGGCCGTGCGCTCCAGCTCGTCCAGGCGGGCGGCGAGACGCGCGCTGAGCCTGGGGTGTGTGATCCGGTTCAAGCGGGTCAGGGCGCTCCGGTCGGCGAAGACGATGTCGGCCAGGGCACCCCGCCGGACGTCATCGCCGTCGAGGCAGGGCGCGCCGAAGTCCGCGGCGATCTCCGCCACGACCGCCGGCTCGCGCAACACGGCATGACCTTCGGCGTCGGCATCGACGATACTGGCGCCCAGTCCGGCCAGGGTCGACGTGACGAGGCTCTTGCCGGCGCCGACGGGGCCGGTGACGACCCATCTTTGCAACCTGCGGGCACCGTCAGCCATGGGCTTCCGCCCAGTCGGCGCCCACGTGCACGTCAACCACCAGCGGCACGTCGAGCTCGCAGACACCGGTCATGGCGTCAAGGACGAGCTCCGTCACACGTGCGATCTCCGCGGCAGGAGCCTCCAACAGCAACTCGTCGTGCACCTGGAGCAGCAGCATCGACGCCAGTCCCGCGTCGATTAGCCGCTGCTCGACTTCCAGCATCGCCAGCTTGATCAGATCGGCCGCGCTGCCCTGGATGGGTGTGTTGACGGCGACACGCTCCTGGAAGCTGCGGACGCGGTTATCCTCCGCCATGATCCCGGGCAAGGCGCGTCGGCGCCCGAACATGGTCTCGGTCACACCCGTCGCGCGGGCCTTGTCCTGGCAGTCGGCGATGTACGCCTTGACGCCGGGATAGGTGCGGAAATAGCCGTCGATGAAATCGGCGGCCTCGCGCGTCTTGATGCCGAGCTGACGGGCCAACGCCCGGGCGCCCATGCCGTAGATGACGCCGAAGTTGATGGCCTTGGCGCGGCTGCGTAGTTCGCTGGTGACCGCGTCCTCAGCGAGATCTCCCACCAGGGCGGCGGTGCGCCGGTGCACGTCCCCGCCCGCGCGGAAGGTCTCGATCAGCGTCTCGTCCCCGGACAGGTGCGCCAGCAACCGCAGCTCGATCTGGGAATAATCCGCCGAGACGAAGACCGCGCCCGGGGCGCGGGGCACGAAGGCCCGGCGAATCTGGCGTCCCCGTGCGGAGCGGACCGGGATGTTCTGCAGATTGGGATCCGACGACGACAGCCGGCCGGTGGCGGTCACCGCCTGGTTGAAGGACGTATGGATCAGGCCGCTGCCGGGGTTGACCAACTCCATCAAGCTGTCTACGTATGTCCCTAGTAGTTTTGCGAGTTGCCTATGTTCGAGCACCAATCCAGGCAAGGGGTGCTTCTCGGCCAGGGCGCTGAGGACGGACACATCGGTGCTCCAGCCGGATGACGTCTTCTTGAGCGGTTTCAGCCCGAGATCATCGAAGAGGACCGTCGCCAGCTGCTGGGGGCTCTGGACGTTGAATTCCCTGCCCGCCGTCTCGTGGATCTGCTTTACGAGAGCCGCCAATTCGCTGCGGAACGTCTCCCCGAGCTCGGTGAGAAACGGCAGGTCCAGGGCGATTCCGCGCTTTTCCATGGCGTAGAGCACCGCCGTCAGGGGCGTCTCCATGGTTTCGAACAGCTCCGCCAGGGCCGGATGGTCGGCGAGTTCCGTCACGAACTTTTCGTGGAGCCGTTGGGTCACGTCGGCATCCTCGGCGGCATAGACAGCCAGTCTTTCCAGCGGGACGGACAGGATGTCTTTGGCGCGATCCCCTGTCCCGAAGAGCTCGCCGTAGGAAATCACCTCCAGATCCAGGGTGTCGCGGGCCAGCTCGTCGAGGCCGAAGCGCTGACGTCCCGGATCCAGGACGTAGGCGGCCACCATCGTGTCGAAGACCTTGCCGCCCAGCGGCAGTCCGTGCCGGGCCAGGATCCAGCGGTCGAACTTGAGGTTCTGGCCCACCAGCAGGCGGTCCGGGTCCGCGAGGACCGGTGCCAGCGCGGGCCTGATCCAGTCCAGGTTGTCGGTGGCGTCGCCTGGGAAGAGATCACCCTGGACCGGATCGCTGCGCACGAGAGCCGGAAGGTAGACGCCCTCTCCCTGCCGGGCACAGAGCGAGATGCCGACAAGGCGCGCCATGTCAGGACGCAGACCGTCCGTTTCCGTGTCCACGGCCAGAGGGGCGCCCGCCGGCAGGGAGTCCAGATACGCGGTCAGTTCGGACGCGTCGCCGAGCAGGCGATACCCGCGGGCTTGCAGGTCCCAGCGGCCGTCCGCGGCCGCCGCCGCCTCGCCTTCGCCGCCTCCCCCTTCACCGTCCCGCTCAGCGAGCCGATCGATCAGCGCCAGGATCTGGACCAGGCCGAGCTCCGCGAGCAGCTCGCGCACCGCGGGGCTCGTCGGCAACCTGGTGCGCAGGGCGGGCCAGTCGACAGCCACGGGCACGGCAGCGTCGATCTGGAAGAGATCACGCGACAGGTAGACCTGCTCCTTGTTCTCGCTCAGGACGCGCTTGAGGCGCGGCGTGAGCTGCGCCGCTTCCAGAACCTCGTATAGGTCATCCAGCGAACCGTATTCCTTGATCAGTTTCCTGGCCGTCTTGATCCCCACGCCCGGCGCCCCGGGGATGTTGTCGCTGCTATCGCCGGAGAGCGCGAAGACGTCGATCAACGCAGCCGGTTCCAGACCGTATTCACGCCGCACGTCGTCGGCCGTGAATTCCTTCACCTCGCTGTTGCGGCGTCCCGGCTTCAGCATGGCCGTACGCTCATCCAGCAACTGCATGAAATCCTTGTCGCCCGTGTAGAACCAGACCTCGTCACTGATCTCGCCCGACGTGCGAGCGAGCGTGGCCATGATATCGTCCGCCTCGAAGCCGGCGCGGGAAAGGACCGGCACGCCCCACGCGGCGAGCAACTCGTGCAAGCGGGGCAACTGGGCTGCCAGGTCCTCGGGCATGGGTTTGCGGTTCGCCTTGTAGTCCGGGTACATCTCGTGACGGAAGACCTTCCCCTTCACGTCGAAGACGATCGCTAGGTACTCGGGCTTCCGCGCGGCGATCAAACGCAGGAGGCTGTTGAAGAAGCCGAAGGCCACCGACGTGAGTTCGCCGCTCGCTGAGGTCAACGGTCTCTTGATGAAAGCGTAATGGGCGCGATAGAAGAGCGCTGAACCGTCCACGATGATCATCGACACGAGAGAATCACCCCCTGTCGTCGTCCGCGCTAAGCGTGTATCCGTACAAACCGTGCAGGCGGATGTAGTCAAGCACGGGTCCCGGCACCAGGTGCGCGACGGTCTCGCCGGCGGCGAGGCGACGGCGGAGTTCCGTGGACGAGACCTGCACCAGGAAATCATCCAGCAGCGTTACGCGGGGCGGGAAGGACGCGGGATCCAGATCGATACGATCCCGCGGGAAGACCACCACTCGCGCCAGGTCCAGGATATGGTCAGGGTCGCGCCAGGTGCGGAAGTCCCGCCACGCGTCGGCGCCCACGATCAGTAGCCATTCGTCGCCGGGATAGAGCCGGGACAGCTCCACGAGCGTCTCCACCGTATAGCTGGGACCGGTGCGGCGCAGCTCGAGGTCCAGCACGGAAACGTTTTCGTGACCGTTCGTGCCGAGCAGCGCCATGGCTTCGCGATGAGACCCGGTGGCACTGGCCGGCGGCTTTCCCGGCGAAATCCCCGCCGGCAGGATCATGATCTTTTCGCAGAGCCCGCGCACGCGCAATTCTCTTGCGACGGCGAAATGTCCGTTGTGGAACGGATCGAAGGAGCCGCCGAAGAGCGCCCGCTTCATGGTCCGCTCGCGGTGGGCAGTTCTGCCAGCAGGTCGGCTGCGCTCGCCGCCTCGCCGGTATGCGGGTATTCCGTCATGAGATCAGCGCAAAGCTCGCGCGCGGTGAGCGGGTCGTCCAGGTCCCGCGCCAGGTGCGCCCTGCGCAGCATGATGCCGCCACGCAGAGTGCTCAACGGTTCTTCCTCGATGAGCCGGTCCAGGGTGATGGCCATCGCTTCCCGCCGGCCCATCCGCTCGTAGACCGAGAGCTGGCTGAGACGCTTGCGGACGATGAGATCGCTGATCTCCACCAGGTACTGTCTCACCTCCGGCAGCCGGGGTGAGGTGGGATACGTGTCCAGGAAGGAGTCGAAGCGTAACCGCGCGTCATAGGCGGGCGTAACGTCGCGCTCGGTCCGGCCCACCTGCAGCAGATAGGCGCGGGCCTCCTCGAAGACGGCCTGTTCCACGAGCTCGCTGGTCGGGTATTCCTGGCGCAGGATCTGCAATTCGACGGTCGCCAGCGGATACTCCTTCTCGGCCATGTAGCTCTGGGCCTTCTCGAATTGCGCCTGGGCCGCCAGGGAATCGGTCGGGCTGCGCCTGAGGAAGGCGGCATAGGCATCGACGGCTTCCCGGTGTTTTCCGTGTTCCCGATAGGCGGCCGCGCGTTCGTATGATCCCGGTGGGTACGGATTGTGGGCGCCGCAACCGGCCATGCCGGCCGCCAACAGCAGACTCGCCAATACACCTGGGAAAGCGAAGCGATGGGCTCTGGTTCTGAAAGACAAGACAAACCTCCGGCGCGCGGTATCCGTCGACACCGTGCTCAGTTGCCGGTGTTGGTGAAATAGATGGCCACGAGGCCCGTGAGGGCGCCGAGTACCACCAGCTCTTCCATGATCGTCCCGAGGCCGCTCTCGGCCGGCTCAGCCGTTGTGAACTCATAGGTGGGTTCGTCGACGAGCGCCATGTAACCAGAAGGCAGGCGATCCGTGAAACGTCTCTCCAGGCGCTCGTCCATGAGCAAGCGACCGCTGGCCAGTTCGACCACACTGATCAGCACGCTGATCTCGATCTCGCGGTCGATCCACTGGCGCCACAAGCCGAACTTGCGTCCCACCTCGGGATAGCCCAGATCGCAGTCCTCGAAAAGGTACCGGACCTCGAATTCGGCAGCCGCGGGCCTGACCGGATTTTCCGTCCCGTCCGTCGCGGATGCTTCGAGATAGGCCTCATGTCCCGACTCCACCAACATCGCGTAGAGCGCTGTCTCGAGCAAAGGCAACGCCTCGTGCTGACCCCTGGCTTTCAGGTAGACACGGCGTTCCCGGCCCGGCACGACGGCCACCGTTTCGCGGGCGATATCCGTCAGCAACGCCTGAACCGTCCACAGGTTGGTGCGGATCGTATCCGCCGCCGCCGAGTCGAACGAGGGTGTCGACGCCGGCATGGCCGTCTCGTCGGCCGCAGCAACCAAGGGCAAAGTCGATAACAAGCAGACAAGAACGAGACTGGATCGCATCTCGGCTTCCTTTCTGGTCAGCCGTCCTTACCGGCCGGCAGTGCCAGGGTGTCGTAGGCGGTCACCGCCACGGTGCGGGCCTGCAACCACTGGCCGGCGGACAACCCGCGCGCCGGCATCAAAACCACTCCGTCCACGTCGTAGGCCTGGGCGACTCCTCGCGCCACCGCCACCTCGCCGCCCGTGAGCAAACGTTCCGGGGCCGTGTCCGGTTCCGCAATCTCTCGGCCCTGGGCTGCGGCCGCGCTGGTCAACGCCGCGGCGAGCTCACTCCAGTTCGCCAGGTCGTCGATCTTGTCGACTACCAACTCGTCGACCCGGCCGCGCCGTGAGAGCTGGCGCTCCAGCGAGATATCGTGCTGGAGATCCAGCAGACGTGCCTCGCGATCCGCGACCTCCTCGGGATCCGGCGCGTCCGTCAACCTGGCGCCCGGTGTTCCCGCCTCAGGAGAATAACGGTAGGTTCCCACGTGGTCAAACCGGATACGCGACAAGAAATCGGCCGCGATCTCGATGTCTTCCTCCTCCTCGCCCGGAAAACCGAGCAGCAGGGTCGTGCGCAGGACTACTTCAGGTCTCTCGGCACGCAGGTCGCTGAAGAAGCGCTCCAGGGCGTCCACGGCAAAGGGCCGGCTCATACGCTTCAGGATGCGCGGCGAAGCGTGCTGGACCGGCATGTCCACATAGGGCACGACCAGGGGCGTGTCCAGGATGCGCCGGAAACTTTCGCCGTCGATCAAACCGGGATACAGGTAATGCAGACGTAGCCGCCGCAGACCCGCGACCCCCCCCAGGACGCGCACCAGCTCCAGTAGATCCTCTCCCGTGCCGCGTCCGTAATCGCTCGTGTTCTGCGAGACGAGCATGATCTCGGCGACGCCGCGCGCGACCAGCCGGGTCACCTCGTCGGCGATCTCCGCCACCGGCCGCGAGCGCTGATCCCCGCGGATCATGGGGATGCGACAGAACGCGCAACGGAAATTGCATCCCTCGCTGATCTTTACGAAGGCCAGGTGGGGCGGCGTCAGCAGGGGGCGATCGGCGAGGCCGTCGTAGCTGGCGTCCCCGGGCCGGCCGATGGGAATACGATCCGCGCGAAGTTCCAGAGCCTCGAGGATGCGGTCGAAATTGCCCACGCCGCTGACCAGGTCGACCTCGGGGAAGCGCTCGGCGACAGCGGCGCCCTGTTCCTGCGTGAGGCAGCCGGTCACCACCAGCGTGCGGTCGCCCTTTTGCGCGCAGAGAGTGGCGATGGTCTCATAGCTGTCCAGGCGGGCGGCCTCGATGAAGCTGCAGGTGTTGACGACGAGGATGTCGGCGGCGGCGGGATCATCCGTCAGCGAGATTCCCCGCGTTGCGAACCGTCCCAGCAAAGCCTCGGAATCGACGAGGTTCTTGTCGCAGCCCAGGGTCGTGATGAATACGGAGCGGTTTTCCGTCACAGCGGATCTTCCCCGTCCGCGGCCTCCAGGGCCGCGAGCGTGTCGGGCTGCATCAGGACTTCGCGGGCCTTGCTGCCGATGAAGGGACCGACCACGCCCGCCTGCTCCAGCAGGTCCATGAGACGGCCCGCGCGGGCGTAGCCCACCTGCAGCTTGCGCTGGAGCATGGACGTGGAGCCATGCTGGGAGAGCACGACGATCTCCCGCGCACGCTCGAAGAGCTGGTCCGCCTCGAGTTCGATCCCCGACAGATCGTCCCGTTCCGCGGCCAAGGTGATGTGCCGGGTGATGTCGGCATAATCCCGCCAGTGGGCGGCGATCGCCTCGCATTCGGCGACGTCGAGAAAGGCGCCGTGCAGGCGGATGGGCTGGGCACGCCCGGGCTGCAGGTAGAGCATGTCGCCCTTGCCGAGCAGCTTCTCCGCTCCGTTGGCGTCGAGGATGGTGCGGGAATCGTTCTTCTGGATCACGCGGAAGGCGATCCGGCAAGGTACATTGGCCTTGATGACGCCGGTGAGCACGTCGACGCTCGGGCGTTGGGTGGCCAGCACCAGGTGGATGCCGACCGCGCGCGCCTTCTGGGCCAGACGGGTGATGGGCAGTTCGATCTCCGGGCCCAGCTGGACCATGAGATCGGCCAGCTCGTCCACGATGCACACGTAGTAGGGCATCGGTTCGGTAACGGCCGCGCCGTCGTCGCCGCTCACCAGACCCGCCGTCACCTTGTTATTGTAGGCCTCGATGTTGCGGACGCTGTGGCGCGAGAGACGTCGATAGCGATGGTCCATCTGGGCTTCCATCCACTTCAACGCCCGCAAGGCCTCCTTGGGGTCGGTCACCACGGGGGTCAGCAGGTGGGGCACGTCGTTGTAGACGTTCAGCTCGAGCATCTTGGGATCGATCAGGAGCATCCGCACCGTCGCGGGATCGCAGCGCAGCAACAGCGAGCAGATCATGGCGTTGATGCAGACGCTCTTGCCGCTGCCGGTCGAACCGGCCACCAGCAGGTGCGGCTGGTCCGCCAGATCGATCGAGACTGCATCGCCGAAGACGTCGCGGCCCAGCACGACGCTCAGCGGCTTGCGCAGGTGGTCGGCGGCGAGCGTGAAGACCTCCTTCATCGACACGATTTCCTGCTCGGGATTCGGGATCTCGATGCCCACGGCGGCCTTGCCGGGAATGGGTGCCTCCATGCGGATCGAGCGCGCTTTCATGGCCAGGGCCAGATCATCGGAGCGCTGCACGATGGCGTTGACCTTGATGCCGGCCGCCGGCTGGTATTCGAAGGTCGTCACCACTGGCCCCGGGCGGACGTCCTTGACCGATCCTTCCACACCGAACGAGCGCAAGGTCTCTTCCAACAGGTCCGCCGAGGCGTTCAGAACACTGGCGTTGACCTGGGCCCTGGCGGGAGGAGGTTCGTGCAGCAGCGACAGGTCCGGCAGGGGGATGCTCGCACCGGGCTCGATCAGGCCACCCTCCGCTTCGGGGAACCCGCCCTCCCCCGGCTGTGATTTCTTCACGGCGGTACTGACGGACCCGCCGCCCCGCGTGCTACGCGTGACCGTCGTCACCGGGACCGGGGACTCCGCCGGCGGTGATGTTCCGGAGGGTTTGGACGCCTCCACCTGGGATTCGAGCATATGCACCTTGCGTGGCGCCTGGGGCTGAGTCGTGTCCGCCGGTGCGTTACTGCGCGAGGGTGCGATGCGCGTCCCCACCTCCGGCTGACGGTTGCGGCGCCATTTCGCCATGTCCCCACCGACGCCCCGCCACAGGGACCAGAGCGCCGTGACGGTCCGCACCGGCAACGCCAGCAGCCACCACACACCCCGGCCGACGGCGCCGAAACCCAGCACTACGACGGACGCCACCGGCGCCAGCCTGTCCAGCAGGGGCCCAAGCCAGGGACGCGCGACGAGGAGCAGTGCCGAGAGCAAGAAGAAGGTCAGGAAGATCAGCCCGCCCCAACGGCCGAAAAGGGTGTGGAAACCGCTGGCCAGGTACCAGCCTGCCGCTCCGCCCCAGCGGGCCGCCGCCGCAGCGTTGAGCGGTCCCGCGGGCTGGGCGAGCCAGGCGGCCGACGCCAGCCACAACGGCAGCCATCGGCCGCCGGCGGGCAGAAACGGAGCGCCGCCGCGCACCACGAGTAGCGTGCCCCGCCAGAGCAGCCAGGCGGGGATCGCCCAGCTCCAGAAGACACCGCAGACGGCTCGGCAGGCGAAGGCGAGGCCGGAACCGACCGGTCCCCCCGGATGATCGGGGCGGAACAGGTCGGACATCGTGCCGCCGGCCAGCACATCGCCCCAGTGGGGTCCGTCCCCCGTCAGGGCCAGCACGGCATACAACCCCAAAGACATGTGGAGCAGTCCCTCGAAACGGGGAGACTGCCACCAGCTGTCGTGTGTTCTGCCTTTAGGCTTCTTCCGCGATGACACGAGCTTCGATCGCCTCCTTGAGACCGGCCATCTCGCGATCCAGGAACTTGGTGGTGGCCTTCCCGGAGCGGAAAGTCTCGTTCTGCAGAACTTCCAGGTGGAAGGGGATGGACGTGGGCACGCCTTCGATCACGCATTCCTCGAGGGCCCGCTGCATACGCACCAGCGCCTCGTCCCGGTCACGACCGTGAGTGATGATCTTGGCCAGCAGTGAATCGTAGTACGGCGGAATGCTGTACTCGGAATAGACGTGGCTGTCCACCCGCACGCCGGGGCCGCCGGGCGCGTGAAAAAAGAAGACGCGACCCGGGCACGGCATGAAGTCGCGCGCCGGGTTCTCGGCGTTGATGCGGCATTCGAGGGCATGGCCCCGCAGCTTCACATCGTCCTGCTCGAAGTCGAGAGGCTCGCCCGCGGCCACCGCGATCTGGTACTTCAACAGATCGATGCCCGTGACCATCTCCGTGACGGGATGCTCGACCTGGATGCGGGTGTTCATCTCCATGAAGTAGTAGGAGCCGTCCTCATCGAGCAGAAACTCGACGGTACCGGCGGAATCGTAGCCCACGGCCAGCGACAGCTTGACCGCCGCTTCCCCCATGCGCCGCCTCAACTCGGGTGAAACGGCCGGCGACGGCGCTTCCTCGATCAGTTTCTGGAGGCGTCGCTGCACGGAGCAGTCGCGCTCACCCAGGTAGACCACGTGCCCGTGCTTGTCGCCGAGAATCTGGATTTCCACATGCCTCGGGTTCTCCAGGAACTTTTCGACGTAAACCCCATCGTTGCCGAATGATGCGCCAGCTTCCGACCTGGCCGTTATGTATCCCGCACGTAGATCCGCCACGTCATGCGCCACGCGCAGGCCCTTGCCGCCACCGCCGGCGGTCGCCTTGATGATCACCGGATAACCGATCTCCTCGGCGAAGGCTTCGGCCTCCTCCACGGTTTCGATCAGTCCCGGACTGCCGGGAACGGTGGGGACGCCTGCGGCGCGTGCCGTCTCCCTGGCGACGGCCTTGTCGCCCATGCGGCTGATGACTTCGCCCGGCGGTCCGATCCAGGTGAACCGGTCCTCGTCGCAGATCTCGGCGAAAGCGGCGTTCTCGGCCAGGAAGCCGTAGCCGGGATGGATGGCGTCGGCACCGGTTATCTCCGCCGCGGCGATGATGTTGGGAATGTTGAGATAGCTCTCGCTGCTCTGCTTCTTGCCCACACAGACCGACTCTTCGGCGTACTTGACGTGCAGCGATTCCGCATCGGCACTGGAATGCACCGCCACGCAGGAGATGCCCATCTCACGGCAGGCCCGCATGATGCGCAGAGCGATCTCACCGCGATTTGCAACGAGTATCTTCTTGAACATCAATTTCTCCCAGGTAACGACATCAGGAGTGCCAAGAAAAAGCAGAGTTCATTGTCCGTCCAGAGCGCGCAAATGGCAAGCCCCAACCGCGGATTACAGGGACGCGCTCTCCATGCGGAGAGCGCGTCGCCAGGGTGAGATTCAGTGATCAGGTGGGTTCCACGAGGCAAAGGACCGCCTCCGCCTCGATCGGACTGGCGTTTTCCACCGAGATCTCCTTGATCACGCCGCCGAACTCCGCCTCGATCTCGTTCATCACCTTCATGGCCTCGATGATACACAGCGTCTGACCCGGCGAGATCGTATCACCGACGTTTATGAAGTTGGGTGACTCGGGCGACGGGGCACGATAGAAGGTGCCCACGATAGGCGATCGAATCTCTTTCCACTTGGCCCGCTCGGGGTTCTCGGCGGCCGCGGGCTCGGGCGTCGGTATCGCCGGCGCCGTCATGGCGGGGACGGTCGCCGCCACGCCCATCGTCTGGGGAGCGGCGTGCTTCTGGATCCTGATGGTCGTATCCTCGCTGGAGATTTCCAGCTCGTCGATCAGGCTGTCCTCGACCAGTTTGACCAGTTCGCGAACCATCTTGAGATCCATGGTGATGTCCCTTTCCTGTGCTGGGTCCTGTCCGGTCTAAACGCGCCCCAGGTACTTCCCCGTGCGGGTATCGATCTTGAGAACCGCGCCCTCTTCGATGAAGAGCGGCACCTGCACGACTAGGCCCGTCTCCATGGTTGCTGGCTTTGTGCCCCCCTGGGCGGTGTCTCCGCGCACGCCGGGATCGGACGTGGCGACCTGCAACTCGACCGTCTGCGGGGGTTCTACGGTCAGGGGCTGGCCATCCTGCAGCAGCATGCTGACGGTCTCGCTCTCCTTGACGTACTTGGCGAGGTCACCGAGCGTATCCTTGGGCAGGGAGATCTGCTCGTAGGTCTCGAGACTCATGAAGGTCATGAAGTCGCCGTCCACATAGAGGTACTGGTAGTTCCGCCGCTCCAGCCGAATTTCCTCGACCTTCTCCCCTGAGCGAAACGTCTCTTCCACGACCTTGCCGGACTTGACCGCCTTGAGCTTGGTCCGCACGAAAGCCGGGCCCTTGCCGGGCTTGACGTGCTGGAACTCCACGATGGTCCACAGGTTTCCCTTGCGGTCGATCACCATGCCGTTGCGGAAATCGCTGGTATCTGCCAACTCTGCCTCGCTTGCTGGTTGCTGTCGTATTTCCAGGAACGACAATTGATAACACGCCTTGGACGGCTTGGCAATGCCGGGCTCAGGCGAGCAGCCCTTTCAGCCCGGCGAGGGCCATTCCGTAGCCGGCCAAGCCGAAACCCGCCACGCTCCCCGCGACGACGTCGACGATGAGATTGCAACGGCGGAAATCCTCGCGCGCGGCCGGATTGGAGAGATGGACTTCAACCACCGGTATGCCCACGCACAGCAGAGCGTCCCTGACCGCCACCGACGTATGCGTGTACGCCGCGGCGTTGAGGACAATGCCGTCGCAGGAAGCGGCACTCTCGTGGATCAAGCGGACGAGTTCGCCTTCGCCGTCCGTTTGACGGCAGTGAACGTCCAGGCCGTGATCGCGCCCGGAGTCGATACAGTAGCTCTCCAGCTCTTCGTACGAGAGGTCACCGTAATGCTCCGTCTCGCGCGACGACAACTGTCCGAGGTTGGGTCCGTTCAAGACGGCGATCCGAGGTGTCGGCATGGTCAGCCTTCCGTGTCCTGCTCGTCGACCCAGGCGTCGAAGCGGCTCCGGTTGAGGTCCTCCGCGTCACCATCGGGCGTCTCGGAACCGGGTGCGGACTCTCGTGCCTCCGGCGTCCCGGCGCCTTCCTCCAAGGCGGTGATGCGGCTCACGATGTCCTCGCGCTCGGGATGAGCCGCCAGGACCTGATAGAGGATGCGCAGGGCCTTGTCCTGGTGCCCTTGCGCGAGGTAGATGTCCGCCAGCGTGCGCGTCACGAACATCGAGGGAATGGCTTCCGCCGGCGGGCTTCCTGCCTTGTCTTGTGTCGCGGGCTCTGCGGCGGACGTGCCTGGTGTATCCGGTGTGTCCAAGACGACATCGGCCTGTGCCGTGTCTACCGCGCTCGCCGATGCGGACTCCGCCGGGTCCGGTCCCGCTTCGTCCGCGTTTGCTGACTCCGAGGTGTGCGGTGCAGGTGCGTCCGCGGGTACAGACTCCACCGCTTCCGGTGCCACCTCGTCCGCCGGCACGGCTTCCGGCACCTCAGGTGCGATTTCGTCAACCCGGGTGATTCGCACCTCCTCCTGTAACGGCTCGTCCGTGACGACGTATGGTGCCGGAAACAACTTGTCCGCTTGCGACTCAGGTAACATCGAATCCCTCAGCTCGCAGCGCGCGAGCGCCTCCCCGACCAGCGCATGATCGGGGTCTCGGTCGAGAACCTGTTGCAGCTGGGTGTGTGCCTTGTCGTATTCACCGGTCGCCAACAGACACAGGCCCAGCAACCAGTGGGCGGACAGACAATCCGGATAGCGCTTCAGGCCGACGTACAGGAGCTCGATCGCCTGCGTATAGCTGCCCCCGCGTCGTTTCAGATCCGCCAAGGCGATGAAATGACGCGAGTGCGGATTGCGCTCGTGCTGCATCTCGAAGTATCTGAGCTGTCGTTGCAAGACCTGAACCGCCTCTCTCGTCGTGTCGTGCGAGCCACCAAGTCTAGAGCCTGTCCCATAAGCCCCCTTTTTTCAACCCCGCCTTTCCCGGGCCGAG
>CAYMCR010000002.1:0-155079 GCA_964389015.1 uncultured Fibrobacteraceae bacterium
CTGCGGAAATTTGCCTCGGTTTAGGTCGGCTATCGAGGAATCGCTCAATTTAGGTCTCTGTAGCCACGGAAAGGTGGTCCCAGGAGCGACAGGAGTCACCTGTTCCCGTTTGTGAGCAGATCCGCTAAGAACTGAGTAAACGGAATGATGTCCCCTTCAATGCTGGCCATTTCCAGGGACCCCATATAGACGTCACGCCTATCAACAGGAATGACGACCCAAGGGTAGCCTCCGGCTGCCAGCATGATATTCATAAGAAAACGGCCGATTCGCCCGTTGCCGTCCATGTAGGGGTGAATATTGACGAAGATGAAGTGCCCTAGCACGACTCGGGCTGCAGCGGAATCTTCATTGGTGAGCAGCTGGAAGAAGGTAGGCATCAGGTCCCTGACGGCTTCACATCTAGGTGGGACGTGGCGTGATTGCCTGATGAACACGGGGCCGTTTCGATAGCCGGCAAGATCCGCAGGTTTCATTAACCCGACTGTGACTGCAGGTGCAAAAAGCTCCCTGTACCAGTCTCCATGATCCTCGTCGGTCACGACTCCGGGGTTCTCACCGCTCAACACTCGTTCGAGGCTCTTCTGGACGCGTTGGAATGCCTGCCAATAGCCTTTTGCGGCCATCGCATTGCGCTGGTTCCTGTCGCCATCGTGATCTTCGGGAGCCCAATCACCTGTCCTGACTCGCTCTATCAGCTCTTTGCTGACCTGGTAGCCCTCGATCGACAGGGAGTGGTACGCGTCTGTCGCATATGTTGCCTCGACCGAGTGCAGGTAGGCGGGAACGTCCACGGAGGAGGAGGGCTCCGGCGGGAAGTTGGCGATGACGGCCTCTCGCATGTCCGCCCACATGAGGCGCAAGCGGTGGACATGGGGAGGGACGGGACCCGATGGCAGGGTCGCGGTGAACTCGTTGGAGAAAGGGTCGCTGATGCGGAC
Source organism: uncultured Fibrobacteraceae bacterium (assembly GCA_964389015.1). Lineage (GTDB taxonomy): Bacteria > Krumholzibacteriota > Krumholzibacteriia > LZORAL124-64-63 > LZORAL124-64-63 > JAHIYU01. The sequence continues at coordinate 942 of CAYMCR010000002.1, forward strand.
CCGGTGTCCTGCTGCGAGCATGGCCTTCACGATGTCCTCTGACACCCGCATGCGCTGCATGTTCCTGAAGGCTCCGGCCAGCCGTCCGGCAATCGTCGTTTGCCCTCGCTCCAACAGGGGGGGGAGCACTTCTGAAGCACAGGTGATCTGGGCCAGGGTTGCGCGGGCATCCGTTTCATGTCTCTCGAAGAAGTCCGGTGCTACGGCGATCAGGGCTGCGGCTAGCGAGTAGACTCGCAGCCCGTCGAGTACGACCTGGTCTGCTTTCTTCGGTACGGAAGAGCGCACGGGGAGCAGTGTGGTCTCGTAAGGCAGAGAAACGATGCTGTTGCTGCCCGTGCTGCTCCGGACGATGAGCTGCCGGGGAATGATGCGGTTCCCCGCATGCAGCAGAAGCGACTGCTCGGGGGACAGGCACCAGTCGTCACCTAGTCGTGTGTTCAGGTAGTCGGCACAAAAGCCCCAATATGAGACATACCAGGAGGTGCTCTCGCCGCCCGTCTGGTCGGGTCGCGTGCAGATGTACCACCCCTTCATGACTTCCTGCAGGAAGCCGGCTGCCAGCAGACGCTCTCTGTGGGTTCGGGTGAGGTCCTTGGACTGAATCGCTGTGCGGCCCCCTGCGCTGAGTCTGTCCAGCACTGCCAGCGATTGTGCTAATTTTTCCGATTGAGTTGCCATCGCCCGGGTCCTTTGTCTGCCCCTCTTGGGGGCTTTAATTAGTAGAATCTGCCGAGGCTCTATTAGGATATGCGGCTGCACGCTAATTAGTCTAACAAGTTGTAGTCCAATTAGACTATCATGTCAAGATATTCTATGCAGGAACTAGAACATGCTGTAATTAGACTGGTTAGATCGCTGTTAGGAGAGCGTAATTAGTGCTGTATGTTGGGCAAATTTGACATTTATATGGAATCAGTCTCGGCCTTTCACCACATAACTGGTCCATATTAAGCGCTAATTCCCTGATGTAAACCGAGCACCTCGCAACGGAACGTCCGATTGAACCGCTCGATGAGCGCGCTCTGCTCCGCCCCGCCCCCACACATAAAACAACCCCGCTCCCAAAGAAGCGGGGTCGCCCAATAAACAAACCAACCACTACCGATAAAGCCCCTTCACGCCACCCCAGGTCCGGGCCTCATTGGTGACGGGATTATCGCAGCATTCCACTTCGCCCCAGATCATGAGATTGCCCGGGAAGCTGTAGTTGAACACGAGATCGAACGGGCCCGAGCCATAGTCGTTCCAGCTCGTGCAGTCGGTCGGGAAATCGTCCGTGACGAGATCGGGAGTGCAGGACATGGACTCGACATGCACGCTCAGCAGGTACTCGTAGTCGAAGTACGCACATTCACAGTCGATGGGCAGGCCGATATCCCACAGGCCCGCGTTAGGTATGTTGATCGTGTACAGCTCGCTCAAGCAGACCTCCGGCCCCGGGTAGGTGCAGTCGGTGCCGGGAAGGTAATCGGCTCCTTCTAGGTCCACCCTCATGGTGAGTTCACAGGCGGCGTCGGTCTGCAGAAGGATGTGGACACTGGTCAACTGCCAGCCGAGGACACAGTCGCTGCAAGTGGTGCTGGGATCGAACGCCAGCATGTACGTCTCCGGTGCGGCCATCCAGCCTCCAATTGCCCATGCGGCTGAATTGAGGTTGCCGACATAGCATGCCTGACGGCCGGGCGAGCCTGGAGAGATCTCCTCGGCCACGATGAAGTCAAGAGGCTCGACGCTCAATTTCTTCGCCATAGCGTCGGTCATCGCGAAGACAAGCAGAGTCACCAGCATCGCACTCAGTATCTTTTTGCTCATCTCAAACTCCCCCGTTGCGGATGATGTGGAGTGCGTCAGCGTAGGATGGTTCTATCGATGAGGTCCCAGCCCAGCACTAGCGCCGTTGGTATTGTTTGTACTATTGCACAATAGGGTGATTTTTGCACCTGTTATTTGGACGGAAAGGAGATCCGGTCGATTGTGCTCGCCCATTGCTTCTCCTGCCACCCTCCCTGTCAGTCGAATTCCCCCATGACCCCATGTCTCGTCCCACTCGATGTGGATACAAACGTGGTGGCGGGTTAGAATCCCTTCGAACCCGACAGGTCCCGGCCTCGACGCTCTCTCTCTCGAATGACCCAGGAGAAGACGATGCCGAACAGTAGGTCCAGGCTTCTGGCCATCGCGGTCGCAATTCCCGTCATCTTGATGACCATGCTGATACCTGCCGGTGATGCGTCGGCCGGGGAGGGCGACTCCCCACCTGAACTCTACACCGTCGCCACCGCCCATCTGGACACCCAATGGCGCTGGACCATCCAGAAAACCATCGACGAGTACCTCTACAACACCTTGCACGACAACTTCGCGCTCTTCGAGAAGTACCCCCACTACGTCTTCAACTTCGAGGGATCGTTCCGCTACCAGCTGATGGGGGAGTACTACCCGTCCGCGTACCAGCGCATGAAAGACTACATCGCCGCCGGCCGCTGGCGAGTCGCCGGCAGCTGGGTCGACGCGGTGGACGTGAACGTCCCCTCGCCCGAATCGCTGATCCGCCACACCCTCTACGGCAACGGCTTCTTCGCGCGCGAGTTCGGCCGGCGCAGTCGTGACGTCTTTCTGCCGGACTGCTTCGGCTTCGGCTACGCTCTGCCCTCGATCGCCGCCCACAGCGGCCTGCTGGGCTTCTCCACCCAGAAACTGACCTGGGGCTGCTACATCGGCATCCCCTTCAATCTCGGGGTCTGGGAAGGTGTTGACGGCTCCACCCTGGTCGCGGCAGTCAACCCCGGCAGCTACACCAGCGATCTCACCACCGACCTGAGCGCCGACTCCACCTGGGTCGAAACCGTCTTGGACCAGGAACGGGCCTCGGGAGTGGCCAAGGCGTTCATGTATTTCGGGACCGGCGATACCGGCGGCGCGCCCACGGACGCCTCGGTGGACTGGCTGGAAAAGAGCCTGCAGGGCGACGGTCCCCTGCAGGTGCTCAGCGTGGCGTCGGATCAGATCATGCGCGATATCACGCCGGCGCAGCAGGCCGGCCTGCCGCGGTACAAGGGCGAGCTGCTGATGACCCGACACGGCGTTGGTTGCTACACCTCGCAGTCAGCCATGAAGCGCTGGAACCGCGGCAACGAAGTCCTGGCCGACGCCGCCGAGAGGGTCGCCGTGACGGCGGACTGGCTGGGCGCGTCGCGCTATCCGGGGGAGGTACTGGAGACGGCCTGGACCCGCTTCCTCTGGCATCAATTCCACGACGACCTCACCGGCACCAGCATTCCCGAGGCGTATTACTTTTCCTGGAACGACGAGCTCATCTCCCTCAACCAGTTCGCGTCGGTGGTCACCGACGCGGTCGGCGGGGTGAGCCGGGCGCTGGATACGCGGGCCGCGGGCATTCCCCTGGTGGTCTACAATCCTCTTGCCATCGAGCGTGAGGATCTGGTCACCGCGGCGGTTGTGTTCACCGGCGGCCAGCCGCGACATGTGCGCGTTTTCGATCCCGACGGCAATGAAGTGCCTGCCCAGTGGGCTGACGGCCATGTCGTCTTCCTCGCGCGTGTGCCGCCGGTGGGCTTCGCGGTCTACGACGTGCGGCCGGCCGTCGAGCCCTGCCGCTTGGCCACCTGTATGCGCGGGGATCAGGTCCTCGAAAACAAGCGGTACCGCGTTCACCTGGGCGCAGATGGAACCCTCGCCTCGATCCACGACAAGCAGCACGATCGGGAATTGCTGTCGCGTCCCCTGGAATTCCAGCTCCTCGACGATGCGCCGGCCAACTGGGCTGCCTGGGAAATCGATTACGAGGACCTGATGGCCGAGCCCAGGACCGTGGCCGCCGGTGACCGGCCGTGGACCGTCGACGCCGACGCGGGGCCGGCCCGGATCTCGGCCCGCAGCGAACTGAAGGCCGACGGCTCGACCATTACCATGACCGTCAGCCTGGGCGCCGGGGCCGCGTCCGACCGTATCGACATCGCCCTGGACATCGACTGGCGCACGCCGGGCACGCTCCTGAAGGCGGCCTTTCCCCTGGCGGTGGCCAACCCAACAGTCACTTATGATCTGGGACTCGGCGTTATCGAGCGCGGTCTGAATCAGCCGGACTTGTACGAGGTGCCCGGCCAGCGCTGGGCCGACCTGACCGCGGCCGACGGCACGTACGGCGTGGCGGTCCTGAACGACAGCCGGTACGGCTGGGATCATCCGGACGAGAATACCCTGCGCCTGACCCTGACCCACACTCCGGCAGTGAACCGCAACTGGAGCTGGGTGTCCGACCAGGCCTCGCAGGACCTGGGGCGCCACCGGGTGAACCTGGCTTTGTACGCCCACGTGGATGACTGGCGCCAGGGTGTAGTCTGGCAGGCCGACCGTTTGAACCAACCCCTGCTGGCCTTCCAGGTCCCGGCGCACGCGGGGAGCCTGGGCCGTGAGTTCTCGCTGCTGCAATTGCGGGATGGATCCGGCGGTCGGGCCGGGCTGCCGGTCGCGGTGCGGGCGATCAAGCTGGCCGAACAGGGGGATGAGATCGTGATCCGTCTGCAGGAGCTGACGGGGAAACCGGTCGATAACCTGCAGGTCGATTTTACCGGGGATATCTTGGCGGTGCGTGAGCTCAACGGCGCCGAGGAGCCGGTCGATCCTGCAGGCTTGATGGAGATCACCGACGGTAATTTACACGTGGCTTTTCTACCCTTCCGGCCCCGCACCTTGGCCGTACGGCTGGCCGACCCGCCCGTGAGTCTCGACGAACCCCTCGCCGCGCCCCTGGATCTCGCCTTCAACCTGGACGGGATCAGCCGTGATGACGACCCCACCGACGGCGATTTCGACGGCCGGGGCCACACCATCGCGGGAGACCTCATGCCCGGCGCCATCGAGCGCGAGGGAATCGTCTTCAACACCGGGCCGCAGGCACCTGGCGCGGCCAACGTGCTGGTCTGCCGGGGTCAGGAGCTGGCAGTGCCCGACGGCGATTTTGACAGTGTGTATCTGCTGGCCGCGGCCGTGAACGGTGGCCGCAGCGCCACCTTCGACGTGGACGGGCAACCCGCGACGTTGTGGATCCAGGACTGGGCGGCGCCCGTAGGCCAGTGGGACAACCGTCTCGTGGGCGGGGTGACCTATCACGATCCCGAGCAGATCTCGCCGGCCTACATCAACCGTGACGAGGTGGCCTGGGTGGGTACCCACCGCCACGGGCCCGACGGTCGTAATGAAGCCTACGTCTTCACCCATTTCTTCAAGTACCGGCTGGACCTGCCGCCTGGCGCGGGTGCGATCCGCCTGCCGGTCGATGAGAACGTGAGAATCCTGGCGGCCACGGCCGTGAGCAGCGGGAATGACGATGCGGTGGCGGTCGTCGACCTGTACGACCGTCCCGCCGGCACCTCCGTGGAGATCGTGACCGAGCGGCGCCGGTTTCTTGAAGAGGTGACGGTGACCCTGCGCTCGCCGAACCCGAGTCCGCAGATCCACTACACCGTCCACACCGCTGACGGAGACCAGGACGCCCGTCTCTACTCCGGCCCCTTCGTCCTGGACGAGGACTGCCGGCTGCTGGCCTGGGCCGAGTCGCCCGGTCTGGCGGTCGGCCGGCCGGTGTCGGCCCGGTTCGAGAAGATGGTCGCGCGGGCCGCGCCCTTCGCGCTGGGCGAGGAGCCCGCAGGCCTTGAGCCCGGACTCGCGTACCGGTACTTCGAAGGTGCCTGGAGCGAGTTGCCCGATTTCGATGCGATGACGCCCGTCAACGAGGGGATCGCTACCACGGTCGCCGTTCCCGAGGGGGCTGCGGCCGAGGATATCGGCCTCGTGCTGGAGGGATATCTCCGGGTACTCCACCGCGGTCTCTACCGACTGCACCTCTGGTCCGACGATGGCAGCATCCTGCACCTCGGCGACGAAGTGCTGATCGACAACGACGGTCTCCACGGCACGTCCGACGTCCATGCCGACGCGGCCCTGGAGGCCGGCGTCTGGCCGTTCCGTCTGGAGTTCTTCCAGCATCTCGGGGGGGTGGATCTGCAGCTCTGGTGGGAGGGGCCGGGTATCGAGTTGGCACGGGTGCCGGTTGAAGCCTTGTGGCATTGACCTTGAGAGCTCTCGGCAATGACGGTCATTGATCCTCAAGAATCAACCTCGCCCGTACGCATGTCGGCTGCGCGGCGGCGTAGCGTATTACTGATAGAGTAGTGTCAGTCGCGGGCGGGTCCGTCGCTCGACCGGTTCATTCATGAAAATCCGGAACAAATATGGTTACATACAGTTGACGACATTCTCGTGGCGCGAGAAACCCATCCGATTCCGCACCCATCACCGAGACGAAAGACGGCATGGCAAGCAAGCCCCGCACGACCGGAACATTGATGCGGATCGCCCTGGCCGTCTGGTCCGTCCTGTTGCCGGTCGTGCCGGCATCGGCCCCTGCCTGCGAGCCACCGCCCCCCGAACCCGATCATTCCCCCGCCTGCTGCTGCTGCTCGGCAGAGGCCGCAACGATGCCCGACTGCGCCCGCGAGGCCTCGCTGCCCTGCCCGAGCGGCAACGCCTGTGTCTGCTGCCCGCTGGTTTCGGGTTCCCTGGTGTTCATCACGCCCGACGACGTCGGTCTCGAACGGCCCGACGGACTCGCGATGATCCGTCCGGAAGACCATTCCCCCCGTGAGGTGTTCTACACGCCACCCGATCCGCCTCCTCAGTCGGACGTTCCTTCCTGACTTCGGCTCCGTCCGTGGTGGACGGCGCCATCTCGTCTTCATGAAAGGACGCCGACATGTTGTCGACGAAGCGTATCGTACTGATCCTGCTCACCCTGATGCTCGCCTTGTCCATGACGGGCGTGGCGACGGCCGCCGACGATCTCCGCGAGTCCGCCGAAAAGGCGGCCTGCGAGTGCACGTGTTGCCAGGACGGCAAGTGCGCCGAGGGGACCTGCAAGTGCGACTGCCGCCAGGACGGCAAGTGCACCAAGGAGACCTGCAAGTGCGACTGCTGCCAGGACGGCAAGTGCAACAAGGAAGCCTGCGAGAGAGCCTGCGGCAAGCAGGCCGCCAAGAGTGGCGCCTCCGGTTGCGGCACGAAGAAGGCCGCCCGCGGCTGCGGATCCGCCTGCGGCGGTCACGGCAGATAGACGGCTGATCCGGTAGGAAGTCGTCCGGACGGAAGGGGCCCGTCGGTTGTGCCGGCGGGCCCTAGTCAGTGGGGACATGTTCAGGAATGCTCCGGCGGCTCGATCCGCGCCACCTCGCCTTTCGCCAGCTTCGCCAAGTACTCGGGATATGTCATTTCCGGCAATCCGGTATCCTGCTGCACCATCTCGATGCACCCCTCCACCGGACACACCAGCGAACACAGGTTGCAACCCACGCACTTGTCCTGGTCCACCTCGAAGAGGTTCACCTTGCCCTCGCCGGCGCCGGCGAACACACGATATCCGCCGCTCACCTTCAGGGCCGGCGGCCCGTCCGGGCCGAAGCGCGCCACGTACTCGTCCTCGCCGATCGTGTCGTGCTTGATGGACTGGTGCGCGCCGTCCTCGCAGGCGATGTAGCAGACGCCGCAGTGGACGCAGCTTTCCTGGTCGATCTGCGCCGCGACCTTGTAGCTCAGATCGAGCTGGTTCCAGTCGCCGACCAGCGGCACGGTCTTGCCGCGGAAATCGTCGAGGCTCGTGAAGCCGTGACCGGTCATCCAGTTCTCCAGGCCGGACGTGAACTGCTCCACGATCCTGAAGCCGTAGTGCATGGCCGCGGTGCACACCTGTATGCTGCTCGCGCCGAGGAGGATGAACTCGACGGCGTCGCGCCAGGTCTGAATGCCGCCGATTCCCGAGATGGGCAGCCCGATCTGCGGGTCGTTGGCGATGCTGTGCACCATGTGCAGGGCGATGGGTTTGACCGCCGGTCCGCAATAGCCGCCGTGGCTGCCCCGGCCCGCCACGTGGGGGACGGGCAGCATCGTGTCGAGGTCCACGCCGATGATGGAGTTGATGGTGTTGATCAGCGCGATCCCGTCGGCGCCGCCGCGCTTGGCGGCCTGGCCCAAGTACCGTATGTCGGTCACGTTGGGCGTCAGTTTCACCAGCACCGGGATCTCCGCCGCTTCCTTGACCCAGGTGGTGATCTGCTCGGTGTACTCGGGAACCTGGCCGACCGCGGCGCCCATGCCCCGCTCGCTCATGCCGTGCGGGCAGCCGAAGTTCAGCTCCAGCCCGTCGCAGCCGGTGTCCTGGGTGCGCTTGACGATGTCGTGCCACACCTCGGGCTTGCTCTCGACCATCAACGAGACCACGACCGCATGGTCGGGGAACTCTCGCTTGACCTGGCGGATCTCCGCGAGGTTGGTTTCCAGGGTGCGGTCGGTGATCAGCTCGATGTTGTTCAGGCCGACCATCTTCTGATGGTCGTAGTCCAGCGCGCCGTAGCGCGACGAGACGTTGACGATGGGCTCGGTGCCGAGCGTCTTCCACACCACGCCGCCCCAGCCCGCCTCGAACGCGCGGCGTACCTGGTAGGCGGAGTTGGTGGGCGGGCCGCTGGCCAGCCAGAAGGGATTGGGCGACGTGATGCCGCCGACGTTCGTGCCGAGATCAGGCTTGCCCATGCTTCTCCTTCAGATACCCGTCGATGCCGCGCGCGGCGATCTTGCCCTCCTGCACGGCGTTGACCAGCTCGGCGCCCTTGCTGATGCAATCGCCGCCGGCGTAGAGACCCGGCAACGAGGTCGCGCCGGTTTCCGGCTCGATGACCACGCGGCCTTTCTCGAACGACAAGCCCGCGATGCCTTCGAGCAGACGGGAGAGGGGCGACTGTCCCAGGGCCTTGATCGCCATGTCGCACGGCAGCTCGAACTCGCTGTCCGGGATCGGCTCGAGCGCCGCCTGACGGTCCTCTCCGTTCAGCTTCAACCGCTGGCAACGCACCCCCGACAGCTTGCCGTCGCGGGACAGGAATTCCAGCGGTTGCACCAGCCACTCGAAGGCGACGCCGTCCTTCTTGGCCAGGTCGTATTCGTAACGGAAGGCGCTCATGATGTCGGCGGTGCGGCGGTAGAGCATGGTCACGCGCTCGGCGCCGAGTCTCACCGAGCCGGTGGCCACGTCGACGGCCGTGTTGCCGCCGCCGATGACGACCACCTGCGTGCCGACCTCGCAATCGGTCAGGACGCCGAAGTGCATCTGGAAGATGAAATCCAGGGCTTCCATGACGCCGGGCAGATCCTCGCCTGGGATGCCCAGTTCGTAGGTGGTGCCCAGTCCCACGCCCAGAAAGACGGCGTCGTATTCGGTCATCAGCCGCTGCAGACCGTCCGGATCGATGGGCGAAGCGAGCTTGATCTCCACGCCCATGTCGCGCACCGGCTCCACCTCGGTCAGCGCGAATTCCCGCGTGACCTTGTAGTTGGCCAGCCCCATCGTGTTCAGGCCGCCAGGCACGTCACGGGCTTCGTGGATGGTCGCGGCGTGGCCCAGCACCCGCAACTCGTGGGCGCAGGCCAGACCGGCCGGCCCCGAGCCGACCACGGCCACCTTGTACCCGGTGTCGGGCCCCGGCTCACTGAACCTCAGGCCGTGTGCGGCGGCGTGATCGGTGGCGTAGCGCTGCAGTCGCGCGATCTCCACCGGCCGGTCCTTCAGGACCTGGTCCACGCAAACACCCTCGCAGAGTACCTCGGTGGGGCAGGCCCGCGCGCACGAACCGCCCAGGATGTTCTCGCGGAAGATGGTCTCGGCGGCGCCCGTCGCGTCGCCGTGCAGGATCTGGCGGATGAAGCCCGGCACGTCGATGCCTGCCGGGCAGGCCCGCGTGCAGGGTGCGTCCCAGCAGTAGAGGCACCTCGCCGCTTCGGCCAGCGCCTGGTTGCGGTCCAGGGGCGGGTGCAGCTGCGCGAAATTGCGCGCCAGGTCCTCGGCGCTGAGTCTGGTCTTGGCCACGCTTGCTCCGTTCTCCGCTCGGTTTTCCGATCAGTTCTCAACTCATCCAGTTGGTCTGCTTCTGGATGGACCACTTGGTGGTGATCTTCTTCATGCGGGTCCAGAAGTCGATCGCGCCCGGCCCGGTGATGTCGCCCTCGCCGAAGCTGCTGTCGTGCCAGCCGCCGAAGGCGAAGGGTTCGCGCGGCACCGGCACGCCGATGTTGATGCCGATCATGCCCGCCGCGGCCCGGTTGACGAACTCCTGCGCCACCAAACCCGAACTGGTGTAGACCGCCGCGGCGTTGCCGTAGGCGTTGCCGTTCTCGATGGCCAGGGCCTCGTCCAGGGTCTGGCAGCGGATGATCGTCAGGGTGGGCCCGAAGATCTCGTCACAGGACGCCTCGTGCTCGGGCGTGGCGTGATCGATGACGCAGGGGCCGATATAGTGGCCGCCGGCCGGCACGTCGTCCGCCACCAACTGCCGGCCGTCCACGACCAGCTTGGCACCGCCGGTCTCGGCGCGCTCGCAATAGCCGGCGATACGCTCGAGGGCTTCCCGGCTGATGACCGGTCCGAAGTCGACGCCCGCCCTCATCTTCGCGAAACGGGCGATGATGTCGTCGACGATGTGGTCCACGTCGCCCACGGTCAGCAGGACGCTCGCGGCCATGCAGCGCTGTCCGCAACAGCCGGTGACCGAGGCCACGACGTTGGTGGCGGTCATCTCCGGGTTGGCGTCGGGCACGACGATCAGGTGGTTCTTGGCGCCGCCGAGGGCGCGCACCCGCTTGCCGGCGGCGTTGGCGCGGGCGTGGACCGCCCGGGCCACCTTCGTCGATCCCACGAAACCGATCGCCGCGATGCCGGGATGGTCGCAGATGCCCTCAACCATCTCCCGGCCGCCGTGCACCACCGAGAAGATGCCGTCCGGCAGGCCCGCCTCGTGCAGGATCTCCGCCGTCTCCATGCCGCCCAGGGGCGTCTGTTCCGAGGGCTTGAGGATGAAGGCGTTGCCGGTCCCGAGCGCCAGCGGCACCATCCACAAGGGCACCATGAAGGGGAAGTTGAACGGCGTGATGCCGGCCACCACGCCCAGCGGGAAACGCTGGGTGCGGCATTCGACGCCCTGGCCGACCATCAGCACGCTGTCGCACGCGGTCTGGGGCAGGCTCGTGGCGTATTCGATGCATTCCACACCGCGGATGATGCTGCCCAGGGCCTCGGCCATGGTCTTGCCGTTCTCACGCACGACCACTTCCGCCAGGCGGTCCTGCTCGCGTTCGATGATCTGCTTCATGCGGAACAGGACCTGCACGCGATCCTTGACGGGCGTTTCACCCCACGCCTGCTGCGCGGCGGCAGCGGCGGTGACGGCCTTGTCCAGTTCGCCGCCGCCGCAGAGCGGCACCTCGACGATGGTCTCGCCCGTGGCGGGATTGGTGACCGGCAGATAGTCGTCCGTCTTGGCCTCGACCAGCTTGCCGCCGATGTAGTTCTTCAATTTCTCAGTCATTGTTGCCTCCTGCGGACTTGCGCGGCAGCCATTGTCCGCGTCCTGCCTTGCCCGTGATCTTGTAGTCGTCCACCACGACCTCGCCGCGCGAGAGGGTGGTGCGTGAAAATCCTGCCAGTTCCCGACCTTCGTAGGGATTCCAGTCACAGTTGGTTTCCATCCGCGCCGGGTCCACCGGCAGGGTGTCGCCGGGATGGAAGATGGACAGGTCGGCGTCGGCGCCCACGGCGATGGCGCCCTTGCGCGGGGCCAGTCCCATGATCCGCGCCGGGTTGCCGGCCAGCTTCTCGGCCATCTCGACCAGGCTCAGGCGGCCGCCGAGCACCCCGTCCGTGTAACAGACCGGCAACAAGGTCTCCAGCCCGGGCATGCCCATGGGGATCTTGGTGAAATCACCCTCCCACATGGCTTTCTGCTCGCGGTTGAAGGTGCAGGTGTCGGTGGAGATGTTGCTGATCTCGCCGTCCTTGAGTCCCTGCCACAGCCGCTCCGAGTCGGCGGCGGTCTTGACCTGCGGACAGGTGGCGTAGAGATGGCCGTCGTTGCCTTTGAAGACGGCATCGCTGAGGGACAGGTACTGGGCGCAGGTCTCGGCCAGCACCTTGACACCGCGTTGCTGCGCGTCGCGGACCATATCGGCGCCCTTGCCCGTGGACATGTGCACCACGAAGAGCGGCCCGCCGGTGACCTCGCTCCAGGTAATGGCCCGCTGGATGGCCTCGTACTCGGTGTAGTCCGGTCGCGAGAGGGTGTGCAGGTACGCGCCCTGCGCCTTCATCAGCTCGGGCTTGTGGTAGCGCGAGATCAACTCGTCCAGCACGCGCGAGCTCTCGGCGTGCACCATCAGCATGCCGCCCAGGTCGCGCATCCTTTCCAGGGTGTTGAAGATCGTCCGGTCGTCGGACATCCAGCCCTGGGACTCGTAGATCATGAATTCCTTGAAGGTGGGGATGCCCTCGTCGATCAGCGGGCCGACCTCGCTCTGCTGCTTGTCCCAGTCGTTGATGCAGACGTGGAAGGCGTAGTCGATCAGGGCCTTGCCCTCGGCCCGGGCGTGCCAGTTGTCCACGGCGTCGCGCAGGGTGTCGTCGCCGTAGGGGATGGCGAAGTCGATCAGCGTGGTCACGCCGCCGCGGGCGCCGGCGCGGGTGCCGCTGCGGTAGTCGTCCGAACTCACGGTGCCGCAGAACGGCAGCTCGAGGTGCACGTGCACGTCCAGCACGCCGGGAAACACGATGTGCCCGCTCGCGTCGATGACCTCGGCGCCCGCGGGTTCGGCCGCCAGGTCGGCTCCGAGCGCCGCTATCTTCTCGCCGGCGATGGCCACGTCCACGGCCTGCTCGCCGTCCGGCGTGACGACCGTGCCGCCGCTGATGATCTTGTCGTAGGCCATGACTCATACCCTCCCGAGTGCGTCGTCGAGGACTTCCAGGGCGAAGTCCACGTCCGCGCTGGTGATGCACATGGGCGGCTTGATGCGCAGCACGTTGCCGTAGAAGCCGCCCTTGCCCACCAGTAACCCCTGGTCCTTGGCGATCTCCAGCAGGGCGATCGCCTCGGTGTTGGCCGGCTCCTTGGTGACGCGATCCCGCACCAGCTCGACGCCGATCATCAGGCCCTTGCCGCGTATGTCGCCGATCAGGTCGTGCTTGTCCTGCAGCTTCGCCAGGCCGGCCCGGAAGTAGCTGCCGACCTCCCGGCAGTTCTTCTGCAGCTGGTCCTGCTCGATGACGTCCATCACCGCCGCGCCGGCGGCCATCGAGACCGGGTTGCCGCCGTAGGTGTTGAAGTGGATGCGCGAGGTAAAGGCCTTGGCGATCTCGGCGGTGGTCGTCACGGCGCCCAGGGGGAAGCCGTTGCCGATGCCCTTGGCCATGACCACCATGTCCGGCTTCACGCCGTAGGACTCGAAACCCCAGTAGTGGTCGCCGGTCCGGCCGAAACCGGTCTGCACCTCGTCGGCGATGCACACGCCGCCGTGTTCGCGGATCACGGCATAGGCCTCGGACAGGTAGTTGTCGGCGCCGCAGCACACGCCGCCGACGCCCTGGATCGGCTCGGCGATGAAGGCCGCCACCTCGCCGGACGTCGAGAAGCGGATCAACTCGCGGATGTCCTCGGCGCAGGCGGTGGCGATCTGCGCGGGCGTGCCGTCGAACTTGCTGCGGTACGGGTCCGGGCAGGCGGCGTGGTGGATCCGGCCGACGGTGCGCAGCGGGAATTTCCAGGTGCTGTGCGAGGTCAGGCCCATGGCGGTGGCCGTGCCGCCGTGATAGGCGTTGCGCACCGCGATCACGTCCTCGCGTCCGGTGTACATGCGCGCCATGGCGATCGCCAGCTCGTTGGCCTCGCTGCCGCTGTTGGTGAAGTAGGTCACGTCGAGACCTGCGGGCATCTTGGCCGACAGCTTGGCGCCCAGCTGGGGGAAATTGGGATGCAGGTACATGGTGGTGGCGTGCTGCAGTTTTTCCACCTGTGAGATGACCCGTTGATTGACCAGCGGATGGCTGTGGCCGCAGGACACCGTGACGATGCCGGCGAACAGATCCAGGTAGCGCTTGCCCGTGTCGTCGAAGAGGTACTGCATCGAGCCCTCGACGATCATGATCGGCTCCTTGTAGAGCGTGAAGATCACCGGATGGCAATGGGCGGCCCGCAGGGCGAGTACCTCCTGCTTGGTGGGGCCGTCGTAGGGCTGGGGCGTGTGGTCACAGGGGGGCAGCGTGCTCATGACGCGACCTCTTTCGTTGGCTGTGGAGACAGGAAACCGAGCGCCAGGTAGACCAGGCCGGCCAGGGCCAGGCTGACGAACCAGGCGTAGGTGTAGAGTTGAGCGAAGAAGGACGGCACGGCTATCGAACCGCCCGAGGCCTGGGCCAAAAATCCCGGCACGTTGAGGCTGATGCCGGCGGCGACGGCCACGAGGGCGCGCCAATTCACGCCGCCGCTGTAGCTGTAGGCGCCTGCGGTGGCATAGAGATCCGCGACCGCCAACCGTTGCCGTCGCAGGATGAAGTAATCGACCAGCATCACGCCGGCGATCGAACCGAGCAGGGCACTGTAGCCGATCAGCCAGGTGAAGATGTAGTTCGAGAGGTCCGTGTAGAGTTTCCAGGGCATGATCAGGATGCCGATGCCCCCGGTGATCAGGCCGCCGCGCTTGAAGCTGATCGACCGCGGCCGCAGGTTCGAGAAGTCGTTCGCGGGCGAGACGACGTTGGCCGCGATGTTCGTCGACAAGGTCGCCACCGTCAGGGCGAAGAGGGCGAAGGCCACGGTCAGCTTGTTGTCGAAGCGACCGAGCAGTTGCACGGGATCCCAGATCGCTTCGCCGAAGATCACCACCGTCGCGCAGGTGACGGTGATGCCGATGAAGGAGTAGAAGGCCATCGTCGTGGGCAGGCCGATCAGTTGTCCGAGCATCTGGTCCCGCTGCGAGCGGGCGTAGCGGGAGAAGTCGGGAATGTTCAGGGACAGCGTCGCCCAGAAGCCGACCATGGCGGTGAGGTTGGGCCAGAAGACGGGCCAGAACTTGAACTCGCCCACCAGGTCGCCGCGGACCTTGGCCACGGTCTCCGGCGCGAACACCACATCGAAGCCGCCTGCGCCCCGGACGCCCCAGATCAGCAAACCGGCGCCGATCACCAGCAGGAACGGCGCCGCATAAGTTTCGAGACGCTTGATCGTACCGATCCCCCTGATGATCACGGCGATGTTGATGGCCCAGAAAAACAGGAAGCTGAGCAGTTGTCCCCACGACAGCCCCAGCACCGGCAACATCTGTTCGGGGCCAGCCGGTTCGCCGCCGAAGACCACCAGGGTCAGCGTGTAGATGGCCGAGCCGCCGATCCAGGTCTGGATGCCGAACCAGCCGCAGGCCACCAGCGCCCGCATCATAGCCGGGATATTGGCGCCCACGGTGCCGAACGACGCGCGCAACAGAACGGGGAAGGGGATGCCGTAGCGTGTCCCCGCATGGGCGTTCAGGATCATCGGCAACAGGACGATCAGGTTGCCCAGGGCGATCGTCAGCAACGCCTGTTTCCAGGACATGCCTTGGGTGATCAGACCGGCCGCGAGGGTGTAGGTGGGAATGCAGACGGCCATGCCCACCCATAGGGCGGCGATGTTCCACATGCTCCAGCTGCGTTGCGAGGCGGAAACCGGCGCCAGGTCCTCGTTGTACAGGGGCGAGTCGGTGATGCCGTGCCCGCGGCTCATCGGCTCAGGGCCTGACCGTGGCGTTGTAGGTTTCGGGCCGGCGGTCACGGTAGAACTGCCAGACGTTGCGCACCTCGCGGATCATGTCCAGGTCCAGGTCGCAGACCACCACCGCATCGCCCTCGCGCGGTCCCTGCTCGATGATCTGGCCGCGGGGATTGGCGAAGTAGGACGACCCGTAGAACTCGCCGATGGCCCAAGGCTGCTCGACGCCCGGCCGGTTGATGGCGCCCACGTAGTAGATGTTGGCGCACGCGGCGGCCGGTTGCTCCAGCCCCCACAGATACTCGCTAAGGCCCGCGACGGTGGCCGAGGGATTGAAGACGATCTCGGCGCCGCCCAGCCCCAGCTCGCGCCAGCCCTCGGGGAAGTGGCGGTCGTAACAGATGTAGACGCCGACCTTGCCGACCTTGGTGTCGAAGACGGGATAACCCAGGTTGCCGGGACGGAAGTAGAACTTCTCCCAGAAGCCTGGATTGCAGTGGGGGATGTGGTTCTTGCGGTACTTGCCCAGGTACTCGCCGCCCGCGTCGATCACCGCGGCGGTGTTGTAGTACACGCCGGACATGTCCTCTTCGTACATCGAGACGACCAGCACCATGTTGTGTTTCTTGGCCAGCTCCTGCATCAGCTTGGTGGTCGGGCCGTCGGGGATGCGTTCGGTCAGTTCGTACCAGCGCTCGTCCTGCTCGGCGCAGAAATACGGGCCGTAGAAAAGCTCCTGTAGACAAGCGATCTGCGCGCCCTTGGCCGCGGCTTCTTCGATCAGGGCCACGTTCTTGTCGATCATGGCCTGCTTGATCTTGGTGATCGGCGCGGCTGCGTCCTCGCACAAGGTGGCCTGGATCAAGGCGCTGCGTACTATCCGTCCCATGTTGTCGACTCCCGGCTTGGTCCCGTATGGCATGATCGCGATCGAATTCGCTAGATTACTCCAGAACCAGGGGGGGAGCCAGTGAAAGATAGCTTGATGAATGCACTTACTATGACGATCCTGTGCGCTTACAGACTGCGGCCGGCGGTCTGACGGCACGCCCGGTCTCATGCACGATAGTCGCGTTTCGAAAGTACCTGCCCGCTCACCAGGAGGCCCCGATGGCTGACAAGCAATGGCCACATCCGCCCGAGATGATCGAGGATCTCGGCGACACCGTCCGCGCGACCATCACCACCGCCCGCGGTGACATCGTGCTGGACCTCTTCCCCGACCATGCGCCCAAGACAGTCAACAATTTCGTTTTCCTCGCGCGCGAGGGCTTCTACGACGGTGTCACCTTCCATCGCGTGATCGCCGACTTCATGATCCAGGGCGGCGACCCGACGGGCACCGGCAGCGGCGGCCCCGGCTATCAGTTCGCCGACGAGTTCGAAGGCAACCCCCTGCACCACGAGACCGGCGTGATCTCGATGGCCAATGCCGGGCCGGCCACCAACGGCAGCCAGTTCTTCATCACCCACTCGCCGCAGGCGCATCTGGACGGCCGTCACACCGTTTTCGGCAAGGTTGTCCAGGGACAGGACGTGGTCGATGCCATCGAGCAGGGCGACGTGATGGAGCGCGTGAAGGCATAGAGGGTGGAAATCTGGCGCGGTCTCGGTTACTATTCGTCCGGAAATTGCACAACCCCTGATGAAAGGCGTCCCTTTGGCGAGAAATCATTTTACATTCGAGAAGCGCAGGAAAGAGCTGGAGAAGAAGAAGAAGAAGGAGGCCAAGCGCCTCGCCAGGCAGGAGAAGAAGGCCCTCGCCGCCGAGGCCGAGGCCGCCGGCGAGACCGTGGAGAAGGGCCCGCCCATCTTTGATCCTGATGCGCCCGATGCGCCCGATGCGGTCGACGAGAACGCCGTGCCGCAGGCCGCAGACGATCCGCAACCCGAAGACGATTCTTCCTCCTGATCCCATGAAGGCCCGCTGGGAGCATGACCGCATCTACGCGGCGGTCCAGTCCATCCCGCGCGGCCGTGTGGCGACTTACGGCCAGGTTGCCGAGATGGCCGGCTTGCCACGCCGCTGGCGTCTGGTCGGCCGCGCCCTGAAGTCCCTGCCTGCGGACAGCGCCATCC
Source organism: uncultured Fibrobacteraceae bacterium (assembly GCA_964389015.1). GTDB lineage: Bacteria > Krumholzibacteriota > Krumholzibacteriia > LZORAL124-64-63 > LZORAL124-64-63 > JAHIYU01. The sequence continues at coordinate 18,659 of CAYMCR010000002.1, forward strand.
CCTGGCACCGCGTGATCAACGCGCAGGGGCGGATCAGTGCGCGCGGTTGTCCCGACGCGGTGACCGAACAGAGGGTGTTGCTCGCGGATGAGGGGGTGGTCTTCGGCGCAGGCGGCCGGATCGACCTGACCCGCTGCGGTCTCGACACCTGATCCATCTTCCCTCGGCTTTCCCTTGACGCCCAACCGCGCTTTGGCCCACCATCGCTGCGGATCACCCGCAACCGGGGAGTCAAGGATGACGTTCCGTAGCCGCCCTGTCCGCCTGTTCGTCGCCGCTGCGATCCTCGCGGTCGCCGCACCGTTTGCCCTCGCGCAGACTTCGCTCGAAGTGAGCGAGTTATCTCATTGGTACAACGGGCCTTGTCGAGTCGTGCATCTGGACGGCGTGCGGGTCTACGTGGGCAATGGCAACGCCCTCGACATCGCGGACATCTCCGAGGGCGGTTCGCCGCAGGCCCTCGGCAAGGTGGGCTTGCCGGCCGCCGTGCAGGATGTCTCGGTCCACGGGAATCTGGCGCTGTTGGCGCTGGGGGAGTTCGGGCTGTGGGTCGTCGATGTGAGCGATCCCGGCGATCCCCAGGTGATCGGCGACTTCACCGAGGACAGCTGCGACGTGCGCGGCGTGGCGGCCGCGGACGGCCGCTGCTACCTGGCCGATTTCATCCTGGGCCTGCGCGTGGTCGACCTCACAGCTCCCGACGCCCCGGTCCTCGAGGCCGAACTCGATCCCCAGGACGATCTCTCCAGTCTCGTTCTCGACGGCGCGCTGCTCTACCTGGCGGATTATTCCGGCGACCTGCGCGTGATCGACGTCTCCAGTCCCGCCCATCTCCAGCAGATCGGCTACTTCGGCACCTGGGGCGGTGTCTACGGCCTCGACGCCGCCGGCTCGCACGTCTATCTGGCCGACGGCGTGATGGGACTGCGCGTGATCGACGTGAGCGATCCCTACCATCCCGACGAGGTCGGTTACCTCGACACCGACGGCTGGGCCTACGGCGTGTCGGTGAGCGACGGTCACGCCTACCTGGCCGACGGCGAGGCCGGCCTGCGCGTGATCGACGTGGGCGACCCGACCGATCCGCTCGAACTCGCCGTCCTCGATACCGACGGCCACGCCTGGAGTGCGGCGGCGTCGGGCAACCGCGCCTACGTGGCCGACTCCTGGCCCGGCCTGCGCATCATCGACCTCACGCTGCCGTCGCAGCCCGAGGATGTCGGCGGCTACCTGATGCGCGGCGACGCGGCCGCAGTCGCCATGCGCGACAGCGTGCTCTTCATCGCCGACGAGGACCACGGTCTGCGTGTCCTGGGCCTGCGCGACCCCGGCGGCATCTTCGAGATGGCCTCGGTCGAACTGGGCGCGCCCGGCCTGGACGTCGCCCTGAGCGGCGATCACGTTTTCGTGGCCCTGAGCGACGCGGGCCTGGCGGTGGTCGATGCCAGCCACCCGCGCCTGCCCGTGGCCTTGGGCGTGTACGCGACCGGCGGCGACGCGCGCGCCCTGGCCCTGGACGACAACCGTCTCTACGTGGCCGCCGGCGACGGGGGACTGCGTATCCTGGACGTCTCCGATCCCGGCGCCCCCTTCGAGATCGGCACGGCGCCCACGCCCGAAGCGGCCACGGGTGTGGCCGTGAACGGCGATACCGTCTACGTGACCGTCCACTACGAAGGGCTGTTCTCGTTCAACGCCCTGAACCCCGCGGCGCCGACCCCGCTCGACACGCTCCTGTTGTCCGACGAACCCCTGGCCGTCGCCCGCCAGGACGATGTGCTCTACGTGCCGTCCGGAGGGGACGGTCTCTACGTGGTGGACGCCGCCGATCCCTCCGCCCTGGTCGTGATCTCCCAGCTACCCCTACCCGGCTATGTCCAGGGCGCGGTCTGCGGCGAGGAGCATCTCTACGTGGCGGCCGGCAGCGCCGGCCTGCGCGTGCTGGATCTCGCCGACCCCCGCGTGCCGTACCAGGTCGGCTGGTTCGGCACCGCCTACGCCCGCGGCCTGCTGGTCGACGGGCGCGACGTCCTGCTGGCCGACGGTTTCGATGGCGTACGTCTGCTGCGCAACGATCTGATCGTACCGGTGATGCTGGCGGAGTTCGCTGCGAGTTGGCGCGACGGCGCGGCCGAACTGCGCTGGCGCCTGCTCGGCGACGCGCATCTGGCGGGCTGTCGTCTCGTGAGGCGGAGCGGCGATGCGTGGTTGACGGTGGCCGCGGTACCCCCGTCCTTCGGGTCTCTCACCACCTGTGTGGACGGGAGCGCTCCCCGGGTGGGTGCGCACTACAGGCTCATAGCCGTCGCTCAGGCCGGCGGTGAGACCATGCTGGGGGAGACCCTGCTCGCGGCGGCGCCGCCGGCGCCGTGGCGCATGCGCGTCACGCCCAATCCCTTCAATCCCCTCACGACGGTGAGCTTCGTGTTGGATCAGCCCGGGCCGGTCTCGCTTCGTGTCTACGATGCCGCCGGCCGTTTGGTCAGGCATTTACACGACGGGTCTTTGCCCGCAGGAACACGCGCGATCGTCTGGGACGGCCGCGACGATGCCGGCCGCCCGTTGCCCAGCGCCGCCTACTTCGTCCGGCTGGCGACCGAGCGGGACGTGCTGGCTCGCAAGGTGCTGTTGTTGAGGTAGTCCGCCGGCGCGCCCTGTCGGCGGGTGTCAATCTTTGCCGTCCCAACACCGAGCAGCTCATACATTATAGCGACCGCGGCGTACCTCTCGATCCGCTACACGGAGCGGCTCGCTGAGGCAGGCATCGAGCCGTCGGTAGGCAGCGTCGGCGGCTCGTACGACAATGCAATGGCTGAAACGATCGTCGGGCTGTACAAGACCGAAGTGATCCATCGGCTCGGTCACTGGCGTAACGTGGACCACGTGGAGTTCGAGACCCTCGACAGGGTGGCTAGTTCAACAACGGTCGGTTGCTTGAGCCGATCGGAAACATCCCACCAGCCGAGTTCGAAGAGTTATACTATCTAAGTCAGGAAGCTCCGGCCATGGTGGCCGGACTCAGATGAACAGATCTCCGGAGAAACCTGGGCGGTTCATTCTTCGAGAGCGGCGATTGGGGGATGATTTGTGGCTGGGTATCGGCTACGATAGGTCATGAGATCTCCACCTGCTGGGTAGTTTTTTCAGCCCGACAAGGTTGCTGTATTTGATTGATTGCAAGTAATTTAGCTCAGCAGGTGGAGTCATTTATGCTTTGGTATCGCTCAACTTAGGATCTGTTAAGGAGATTACGGACATGAGGCTTCAGCTTTTCTGTACCTTCTTTGGGATCCTCCTTGTTTTTACAGCGTGTACAGAAGAAGTTGATCCAAATAATCCATGTCTCACAAGACAGTCCGAGTCGAGCGGGAATCCAAAGGATAACAAATCTCTGGAGCTGTTTGGGAGTAGTGTATCTGATACGATAGCATACCTGTTGGCTCAACTCCCCCTCACTGAATACGACAACCAGTATACTTGCGAGAGCATTGGCAAGTATGTCATATGGATCACTGGTGATATACACCCTACATTTGAGCCACGCTGGAGAGATGAATCGGGTGGGATATTCGTGAATTTTAACTGGGGTGGAACTGCATCGTGCTTGAGAGAGATAGCTACTATTGCATATGTTGTTTCAGAGCAAGAGGGAATTGAGGAGTTCTTTTTGGCGGATAAGCTCGGACGAAAGAAGAGCAGGCTAGATGTGCCTAAATATTTTTTCCGGGTATGGGTTATCAACATCAAAACGCGAAACATCATTGCGTTCCGCGAGTTTAGATCGGATAGAATGAAGCGGACGGCTGGTATCTCAAGGGAACTCTTGAGCTATCACGTTGCGGAGCCTGTTTGGAAACTGATCAGCTGGCTGCAGGATCTCCATTATCAAGAGGTAATTAACACGATGGTGGAGCCTCTATTGGAGCCCCTTGAGCTACCTTCCGAACCCAACAGTGTATCTGAGCCTTAACAGACATGTATGTTTCACCGTGTCCCGCTGAGTCACCAGGATTCGTCCAGTGCGTCAATGGAATCGCGCACTGAAGCACAAGAGGTACTAGACCGGTTGTACGAACTGCTCAAACAAGGTAAGTTCTCTGAAGCACAGGGGGAGCCTATGGCGGGCAGTATCGTGTCCACGCTGATCCACCAGGGATTCCCTGGGCAAGTCCCAGTTTACACGTGTAAAGAATGCGGCGCGGCCGAAGGGTGGTCCGGGATAATTTCCCGCCAGGGTGAATCACACTGCTAGTTCTCCCGCCAGTCCAGTTCCGGTGTCGGCCGGTTGTCCAGGATTCCCTCGATGCGCTCCAGCAGCTCCGGCGTCAGCCCGGCCGCCACCTCCAGCGCCTGCATGTTCTCGGCGACCTGTTCCACGCGCGATGCCCCGGTGATCACCGTGCTCACGTCGTCGTTGCACAGGCACCAGGCCAGCGCCAGCTGTGCCATCGTGCAGTCGAGTTCCTCGGCCACCGGTAGCAGCTGCGCGACCTTGTCCAGACGGGCCCGGCCCTCGGGGCTGTCCAGCCGCGGTCGCAGCCACTGGTAGTTCTCCAGGGTGAAGCGCGAGCCGTCGGGCAGGTCGTCGTTGTACTTGCCGGTCAGGACGCCGCTGGCCAGCGGCGACCAGATGGTCGTGCCCAGGCCGATCTCGTCGTACAGCGGCGCGTATTCCGTTTCCACCCGGTGCCGGTGGAACATGTTGTATTCCGGCTGCTCCATCGTCGGGGGGATCAGGTGCTCGCGCCTTGCGAAGTCGTATGCCCGGCGGATCTGCGCCGCGCTCCACTCGCTGGTGCCCCAGTACAGCGCCAGCCCCTGCTGGATGAGGTGGTGCATGGCCCAGACGGTCTCGCCGATGGGCGTGTGCAGGTCGGGGCGGTGACAGAAGATCAGGTCGACGTAGTCCGTGCCCAGCCGCTCCAGGGCCGCCTCGGCGCCCTCGAAGATGTGCTTGCGCGACAGGCCGCGGTCGTTGGGGCCCTGCCCGCCCCAGAAGATCTTGGTCGACAGGACCAGGTCCTCGCGGCGCCAGCCGGTCCGTCGCAATACGTCGCCCATGATGCGTTCGGCCTCGCCTTGTGCGTAGACTTCGGCGTTGTCGAAGAAGTTGACGCCGGCGTCGTAGGCGGCGGTCATGCAGGCCTGCGCCTGCTCGACCTGCATCTGGTCGCCGAAGGTCACCCAGGCGCCGAAGCTCAACGCCGAGACCTTCAGGCCCGACTTGCCGAGGTAGCGGTATTCCATGTCCATCCTCTCTCGCTTTGCCGGTTCAAGCCGCACGCCGACCGGCGAACCAGCGGCGCCAGGGGCGGGATCTGTTCAGTGAAACGATCGACAGCACGACGAAGACGCCGGCCGCGATCAGCTGCGCAGCCGCCGGCCCCGCTTCGCCACCGACACCGACGAGGGCGTGCACCGGCCAGCCTGTGCCGCGCAACAGCACGTCCAGCAGCAAGCCCATGGCCAGGCTGACCACCACGATGCCGCCCAGATAGACGCCGAAGACCAGACGTCCGAATTCGCGTCGCAGGACCAGCATGCTTGCCGCGTTGGTGGCCGGCCCGACCAGCAGGAAGACCAGGGCCGCGCCGGGACTCACGCCGCCCGCCATCAGGCCGGCCGCGATGGGTGTGGACGCCGACGCGCAGACATACATGGGCACGCCCAGCAGCGTCATCACCGCGTAGACCAGCAGCGGCCGGTCGCTCAATAGCGAGGGGTCGATCAGGGGCAGCAACGCGGCGATCCCCGCCCCGATGAGCAGTCCCGTCAGCAGGCTCGGCAGAATGTCGTCGTAGAACTCGGCGAACCCGAAACGCCAGGCGCGGCGCCACCAGGGTGCGTCGGCCGGCGGGTGGTCGCAGTCGTCCCCGCAACCGCAGGCGGTCGGGAGTGAGTCGTCGGCGCGGTCGGGGGAGGGCGCGCGGTGCCCGACCGCGTCGACGGCCAGGCCCGTGGCGATGCCGGTCACCAGCGATGCCAGTGGTCGCAACACGGCCATGACCGGCCCCATCAGGCCCCAGGTCAGCGCCACCGACACGAAATCCGTCTCGGGGACGGTGATCAGGAACGACGACGTCGCGCCCGGGCCGGCGCCTTCGCGTCGAAGGGCCAGGGCGGTGGGCAGCACGCTGCAGGAACACAGGGGCAGGGGCAGGCCCAGGACGGTGGCCAGCAGAACCGAGCGTGGCCCGCGCCCGCGCACCGGGTCCAGCAGGTTGGGTCGGCGTTCTGACGCTACATGAAGCAAGCCGGATAACATGAAGCCCAGCAATAGGTAGGGAGACACCTCGGCGAAGATATTCATGAGTTCTGTAGCGAAATGGTGCACGGTCTTCCTCGGCTCAGGGTCAGGACTTCAAACGACGGCGCAAGGCATTGCCGAAATGGACCACGACGTAAAGTCCGGCGGCCAGCAGGATGGTCGTGGCCCCGACGGGCAGGTCGGCCTCGTAGCTCACGGCCAGTCCCGCCGTGACCAGCAGGACGTTCAGCGCCGCCGCCAGGATCATCATCTGCCACAGGCGCCGCGCGAAGACCCCGGCGACCGAGACGGGCAGCGTCACCAGGGCGATGACCATGACCACGCCGACGACGTAGATGAGCGTGACGATGGCCAGGGCCGTCAGGAGCAGCATCAGCAACGTGACCAGCGTCACGTTGATCCCGCGCAGGCGTGCGAATTCCTCGTCGTAGCAGACCGCCAGCAGTGGACGGTAGAAGATCAGCGCGCCGCCGAGCACGATGATGTCCAGGATCACCAGCAGGCGCAGGACGCCGACGTCGACCAGGACCAGGTTGCCGAACAGGTACGTCATCAGGTCGGCCTTGTAGCCCGGTGTCTGGAACAGGAAGAGCACGCCGACGGCCATGCCCACCGCCCAGAGGGCCGAGATCACGGTGTCCTCGCGTTCGCGCCAGTGGGTCCGCACCAGGGCGATGATCACCGCCGCGACCAGCGCCGTCGCGATGGCGCCGTGCAGGGGCTGCAGCCAGGTCACGCCGTGTACGGTCCGCAGGTAATAGGCGGCGCCCATGCCGCCCAGCACCGTATGGGCCAGGCTGCCGGCGATCACCGTGATGCGGCGCGTCACGACGTAGGTGCCGACGACGCCGCTGGCCACGGCCGCCAGCAGGCCCGCCAAGAGGGCGTGGCGCAGGAACGGAAAAGCGGCGACGGCTTGTGCGAATTCACTCACAGTGATCGGCTCCGTGAAGGTCGTCGAGGGTGTGATCGTGATCGTGGCGCACCAGGCGCAGACCGGCCGGACCGTAGAACAGGCGTGACATCTCGTCCGGTATCTCGGTGACGCAATGCTCGGACACGTGCACGTTCACGCAGAACACCCGGTTCACGTGTTGGGACACCACGCTCACGTCATGGGAAACGATCACCACGGTCATGGTCTCGTTCAGACGCTTCAGCAGGGCGTACAGCTCGTCCTGGACGCCCGGATCGAGGCTCGCGGTGGGCTCGTCCAGCATCAGGACCTCCGGCGCGCAGGCCAGGGCACGGGCGATCAGCACGCGTTGTCGCTGGCCGCCGGACAGGGATGCGAAGGAACGATCGCGCAATGCCAGCGCCTCGCAGGCGGCGAGGGCGCCGTTCGCCGCCTCGCGGTCGTGAGCAAGGAAGGGTCCGGCGGGCAGCGTGCCCGACAGGCGCCCCATCAGCACCACGTCCTCAGCCGTCATGGGGAACTGGGGATCGATCAGCAGGTGTTGCGGCATGTAGCCCGCGCGCAGGCGGGTCTCGCGCGGCGGCCGGCCCAGTAGACGCACTTCGCCCCGTTGGGGCTTGGCCAGCCCCAGCATCAGACGCAACAGGGTGGACTTGCCGCCGCCGTTGGGTCCGATGATGGACACGAAGTCGCCCGGGTGGACCGTGCAGTTCACGTGCGCGAGGGCCGGTGTCGTGCCATAGCTGAAGTCGACGTTACGCAATGTGATCACGGGGGCTTCGCTCATGGTGCATTCTCCTCCGCGCCGCCGGGAGCGAGGGCCGCACCGATGGCGGCGGCCATGCGGCGCAGGTTTTCCGGGTAGTTCCGCGCGAGGGGATCCAGCACCTCCACGCGCAGGCCCTCGGCGTCCGCCATGGCTCGTAGCTGTGCGCTCGCGGCCTGGGGTTGGACGAAGACGGTCCGGACGCCCTGGTCTCGGATTGTCGTCAGGACCGACGCCAGGTGCCGGGGACTCGGCGGCAGACCGTCCTTCTCGATGGCCGTCTGGGTGAAACCGTAGTCGTGGGCCAGGTAGCCGAACGAGGGGTGGAAGACCACCATGGTGCGTCCGGCCGCCGGCGCCAGCAGGGCCGCCAGTTCGGCGTCCAGGGTGTCCAGCTCGGCCCGCAAGACACCCAGATTATCCCGGATCGCTTCCGCGCGCCCCGGCATCAACGTCGCGAGCAGGTCGGCCGCGACGCCGGCCATGCTGCTCATGCGACGCGGGCTGAGCCAAACGTGGGGATCAAATTCGTGCGCGTGGACGGCGCCGATCCCGTGATCGTGCCCGTCGGCGGCCAGCCGGTCGACGTCGGCGGCCAGATCGGCGATCGCCATGCGGGGACAGGTATTGCGCAGGTGGGTGAGCAGGACGCGCTCCATGGGTACGCCCACCGCCAGGTAGATCTCGGTCCTCGACAGCTCGGCGAGCCGGCGCGGCGTGGGATCGAAGTTGGCGGGGGATTCGCCGGGGGCCAGGGCCACCTCGAGCGCGACCGCGGCGCCGGCCAGGCGCTCGACCAGCCAGGCCTGGGGCGCAATGCTGACGGTGACCTGCGGGCGCGTGCCGGCGGCGCCGTCATCGTCGGCAAAGCCGGACGCCGGCAAGCCCGCCGCCAGAAAAAGGCACATCGTGATTCTCGATAACCGCATCGGGACCCCCGGATCACGTTCTCTCGTCGACCGTGGCATGATAGGCGCAAGCAACCCCATCCTGCAACCGGACGCTCGCTTGCCCGTAGAAGGATACCGTGCCATTCTGGACATCTGTCGGCGGCCGAGTGCGCCGTCGGCCTGCGATGCAAACCCAGCGAAAGCGAGGATCGCCGTGAAACGCCTGTTGCCGCTGCTTGTCCTGTCGATCTTGGTCACCGCCGCGGCGGTTGCGCCGGCCGCCACCCACCTGATGCGCTACGCAGACATCCACGGGGATCTGCTCGTCTTCACCTACGAGAACGATCTCTGGCTGGTGGACGCCGCGGGCGGCGATGCCAGGCGCCTGACCTCCCATCCCGGTAATGAGCGTTTCGCCAAGTTCAGTCCGGACGGTGAGCGGATCGCCTTCACCGCCGGCTACGACGGTGGCAACGACGTCTACGTGATGGATGTGCGCGGGGGTGAACCGCAGCGCCTGACCTGGCATCCCGGTCCTGACTTCGTCCTCGGCTGGCATCCCGACGGCGACCGTGTCCTCTTTCGCTCCGTGCGCGTCTCGCCCATGCGCGAGTTCGAGACCTACCTGATCTCCGCCGGGGGAGGCATGCCCGAACGGCTGTCCATCGACCGCGGCGGCCTCGCGTCGCTCTCGCCCGACGGCGACAAGCTCGCCTACAACCGCATCTCGCGTGAGAACCGCACCTGGAAGCGCTACCGGGGCGGCATGGCCCAGGACATCTGGGTGGCCGACTTCACGACCGGCGCCATCGACCGCATCACCGACTGGGACGGCACCGACAACTTTCCCATGTGGCACGACGGCCGGATCTATTTCAACAGCGATCGCGAGGACGGCACGCTCAATCTCTACGCGCACGACGTCGCCACGGGTGTCGTGACCCGTCTGACCGACTACGACGACTACGACGTCAAGTATCCCTCCCTGGGCGACGGGCGCATCGTCTACCAGTACGGCGAGCAGTTGCACGTGCTGGACTTGGCCGCCGGCGCGGTCCGGCGGGTAGACGTCCGTGTACCGTCGGACAGGATCCGCATGCGCCCGGAGTACGTCTCGGTCTCGCCGACCACGGGCGCGTTCAATCTCTCGCCGGGTGGCGAGCGCCTCCTGCTGGAGGCCCGCGGCGAGATTCTCAACCTGCCCGCCGAAGAGGGCGACCCCGTGGACCTGACCCACACCTCGGCCTCGCGCGAGAAGAACGCCGCCTGGTCGCCGGACGGCAAATGGATCGCCTTCGTCAGCGATCGCACCGGCGAAGAGGAGATCTGGCTGACCGATCAGCAGGGACAGACGACGAAGCAGCTCACCAAGGACGGCGACGGCTATCTCCTGCAGCCGGTCTGGTCTCCCGACTCGAAGCATCTGATCTACAGCGACAAGTTCATGCACCTGAACCTGGTCGAAGTGCCCGGCGGCAAGACCGAGGTCATCGCCCGCGGCGAATACGACGACGCCTGGGAGCGCTGGGGCATCCAGGACTACGCCTGGAGCCCGTGCTCGCGCTGGGTGGTCTACAGCATGATGGGCGCCAACATGAACGAGTCGATCTACCTCTACTCCCTCGACAACGGCAAGACCACGCGCCTCACCGACGACTGGCACACCGACTGGAGCCCGTCCTTCTCGCCCGACGGCAAGTATCTCTACTTCCTGTCCAACCGCACCTTCGAACCCGTCATGGGTTTCCAGGACCAGACCCACGTCTTCCTGGACATGGGCCGCGCCTATGTCGTGCTGCTGGACGCCGCCGCCACCTCGCCCTTCATCTTCGAGGACGTGCTGGTGGAAACGGACGCCGACGGAGACGAAGACGATGAGGAGGGGGACGAGGAGAAGCAGGACGACGAGACGGCCACGCTCATCGATCTGAACGGTATCGCCGGACGCGTGCTGGCCTGCGAGGGCTTCGCGGCCGGCAACTGGTTCCGCCTCGAGGCCATTGAGGGCGGCTTCCTGGCCCTGCAGAAGACCGGGCACGAGTTCCTCAAGTACCAGAACGTGAACGACGAGACGACGGACCTGCTGGACCTCGTGAAGTACTCCCTCGAGGACGCCGAGACCACGACGCTGCTCTCGTCACTCAACAACTACCACCTGTCGGCCGACGGCCAGAAACTCGTCTACCGCGCGGCCTCCACCTACGGCATCGTGGACGCGGGCGCGGCCGCGTCACTCGGTGACGGCGACGTGGATCTCTCGGGCGTGCGCCTGCGCGTGGTGCGCGGCGAGGAGTATCTGCAGATCTTCGACGAGGCGTGGCGCATCCAGCGCGACTGGTTCTACGATCCCGGCATGCACGGCCTGGACTGGCAGGCGATCGGCGAGAAATACCGCCGCTTCGTTCCCGACTGCGGCAACCGCGGCGACCTGAACTACCTGATCGGCGAGATGATCGCCGAACTCAACATCGGTCATACCTACATCTTCGGCGGCGACTATGCGCCGGGCGGCGCGCGTGTGGGCGTGGGCCTGCTGGGCGCCGAGTTCGCCGCGCAGCGCGGCGACGACCGTTATCGCATTTCCCGCATCGTGCCGGGCGTGTCCTGGCGGGACGCCGAGCGCTCGCCGCTGACGGCGCCGGGCTGTCCCGTCCGCGCCGGCCAGTATCTCCTAGCCGTCGACGGGCAGGAGGTCCAGGTCGGGGACAACGTCTACCGCCACCTGGAGGACAAGGCCGGACGCATGGTCACCTTGACCGTCAACGATCGACCCGTGGCCGAGGGCGCCACGACCTGCCGCGTCCGCACCATCGGCTGGGAGGGCGCCATCCGCTACCGGGAGTGGGTGGCAGACAACCGCGCCGCGGTGGAGACGCGCGGCGACGGTCGCATCGGCTACATGCATCTGCCCAACATGATGGAGGCCGGCCTGATCGAATTCGCCAAGGCCTTCTACCCCCTGTACGAGAAGGAGGCGTTGATCATCGACGAGCGCTACAACGGAGGTGGTTTCGTCGGCGACATGATCATCGACCGGCTCGAACGCCGTCTCTGGTCGCTGGATCAGCCGCGCGAGGGGAAGATGGGCCGCAGCCCCGAGCGGTGTTTCCACGGGCCGATCGTCGTGCTGATCAACGAGGACACGGGGTCCAACGGCGAGTACTTCGCCTACGCCATCAAGGCCAAACGGCTGGCCACGGTGATGGGGGTGCGCACCTGGGGCGGTGCGGTGGGTATCGAGCCCCACCAGGGGATGGTCGACGGCAGCGGCACTACGCCGCCCCAGTTCGCGCCCATCGGTCTGGACGGGGCCTGGATCATCGAGGGCCACGGCGTGGATCCCGACATCGTGGTCATGAATGAACCGGCGGACGTGGTCGCGGGACGCGACGCGCAGCTCGAGGCCGCGGTCGCGCATCTGCTGGAAACGCTCGCACAGTCGGGGGAGCGCTGGCGTTTGCCCACGCGCCCCGACTACCCCGACAAGAGCAAGTGATCTGAATCGTCCGCGGCGGCGTCGGTCTTCGGGCCGACGCCGCCGGCCGCGCTTCCCGCTTCGCAACCGACCGGCTCGGCTCGGCCGGCCGGATTGCAAACTCCCGCCATTACCTGTATAATTGATGCGACATCGACATCCCCGCCGCGCACGGTCCCATCCACGAGGAGTATCGATTTATGTGCCTCATCGCCGCGTTGCGCCGCTTTGCCCTCAGGCGGGTCTGCCTGACCGGGCTCGTCATCATCGCCGCCTTGATGTCCCTGGCGCCCCTGGCCGTCGCTGCTCCACGCGCGGTGCTGGGGGAGCTGATCTCGTCGGCCGGCTGACCCTACTGTCCTTCCGCGGTCGCGGGATTCAGGCAGCTTTCCAATCAGTACGGCGCCCAGTTCGTGCCCATCACCTGGTATCTGACGTCGCCCTACAACACTATCGAGGGCAACGCGCGCTGGATCTGGTACGGCGGACCGGGCACGCCCGCCGCCTTCTTCGACGGTTACGACAGCATCGTCGGCGGCCAGGCTTCGGGCAGCATGTACAACACCTATCAGCCGATCGTGTCGTCGCACCTGGGTAACGAATCGCCCCTGATCATCGAGGCTTTTTATACCCTCGTCGGGCTCGAGGGCGCGCTCAGCGTCACCATCGAGGTCGATCAGGACGTGACCACGTCCAACAACATGGTCCAGTTCGCCGTCTTCGAGAACAACATCATCGGCGAGATAAACCTGGCGCGCGACGTGCTCGCCGAGGAGCCCTTCACCCTGACCACGCCGGGCGAAAGCGTGGTCCTCACCCGCTCGTTCACCGTGTCGCCGAGCTGGGCGCTGGAGAATGTCGGCGTGGTGGTCTTCGTCCAGAGCGAGGCGGGCGTCAAGCCGGTGCTCCAGGCCGCCCTGGCCGTGCCGGACTATGCAGGCATGATCCACGTGGACGCTATTCCGGACGGACTCGACGCCTTCTGGACCCTGGAGGGACCGGACGGCTTCCTTCAGGAGCGCATCAACGACGCGTCGCTGCCGGTCTTCTCGGCCGGGGATTACACGATCACCTGGTACGATGTCGAAGGTTGGACTTCACCCGTGCCCGCAATGGAGACCCAGACGCTGGTGGAGGACGGCGAGTTGTTCTTCGCGGGCCTCTACACCGATGGACCCTTCGTGGGTGAAAGCGGGAGCGACCTGGCCAACTCGAGCGGAGCCGACCGGGGCGTGGCCCTGCGTGACTGGGACGGCGACGGGGATCTCGACATCGCCGTGGCCGGCTACGGCACGGATGATCTGCTGCTGCAGAATCAGTCCGCCAACGTGTTCACCACGGTGTCGTCGCCTCTGCTCGGCGGCACGGCCGCCAGCAATTCCGTCACCTGGGGCGATATCGACGACGACGGCCACCCCGATCTCTACTTCGCGCGCGAGGACGAGGCCAACGTCATGTTGCGCAACGACGGCGCCGGCGGATTCGTGGACGTGACCTATGGCGACGCGGGTGACGCCGGACCCGCGAGCGGCGCGGTCTGGACCGATTTCAATCAGGACGGGAAACTGGACCTGTACGTCGTCAACAGGGGCCAGGGGGACCAGTACCTGGCGAATCTCGGGAATGTCGGTGAAACCTACGTGTTCTTCACGACCTCCACTGGTGACGAGGGGGATGGTGCTGCGGCCGCCTGGGCCGATTTCGACAACGACGGCGATCAGGACTACTACCTGACCAAGAGCTTCGCCGAGAACATCCTGTACCAGTACGACGGCGTGACCACGTTCTGGGAGGCCAACGTACCCCAGATCATGCGCGATGTCGGCGGTGGCGCCGGCTGCACCTGGGGCGATTTCGACAACGATGGTGACCTGGATATCTACTTCACCAACGACGGCAGCGATGACCGCCTGATCAGTCAGACAGCCACGAGCTGGTTGCTTGTCGACGGCGGCGCGCTCGAAGATCCCGGTCACGGCAGGGGCGTGGCCTGGGGCGATCTCGACAACGACGGCGATCTTGACCTCTATATCGCACGACACGGCGAATACGATCGCTTCCTGCGCAACGACGGGGGCGATTTCGTGAACGTCCCGCTGGGCATCGACGCTGCCGCCGGACACGCCCACGGCGTCGCCCTGGGCGACACCGACGGCGACGGCGACCTGGACGTCTATGTGGTCAACGAAGGCGATTCCAACGTCCTGCTGGTCAATCAGCTCGGCAGCGGCAACCACTGGCTGCACCTGGATCTGACCGGGGACGACTGCAACCGTGACGCCGTCGGCGCGCGGGTTCGCCTGGTGACCGGTGGTCTGTCCCAGATCCGCGAGGTCAACGGCGGTTCCGGATTCCGTTCCCAGAACTCGCCCACGGTGGAGTTCGGTCTCGGCACGGCCACCATGGCCGATTCGGTAATCGTGCGCTGGCCGTGCGGCGACGTGGAAGTGTTCACTGACCTGGCGGTCGACCAGAAGCACGAGATCGTGGAGTCCGGCACGACAGCCGTGCCGGGCGCGCAGACGCCGGCCGCGGAGCTGCGTCTGTTGCCGGCTCATCCGAATCCGTTCAACCCGCGGACGAAGGTGAGCTTCGATCTCCCGCGCGACGGCCGCGTCCAGCTGGCCGTTTACGATCTGAGCGGGCGCCTGGTCCGCACGCTGATCAGTGCCGAGCTGCCGGCCGGCCGCAATGAGGTCACCTGGCGTGGCGTCGACGACGCCGGCCGTCCCGTCGCCACTGGCGCCTACCTGCTGCGGCTACGGCAGGGGACCCACTCGGCTGTGCAGCGGGTGACGCTCATGAAGTAGCCACTTCGATACGTGCGATCGACCGGGACCCCGAGCCGTGGCTCGGGGTCCTTTTCGTGGGGGGCGGGATCAAGGATCCAGACCATGGCCCGGTAGCCCGCGGATCAGCCCAGCGGTGTCGATTGCGTCCGCATCGTCAGCGGCGACCGGGCGGTGACGGAGAGGTTTGCCCTTCTGAAACGAGTTCCCGCTCGTGCGCGAAGCGATGACACGCGCTGCACAGTGTCGTCAGATTATCCGCCTTGTTCGTCCCGCCCGCCTGCCGCGGCACGACATGATGCACTTCCAGGAAATGCCGTGCGTCGCAGCCCGGCGTGGTGCAACGGTGACCATCGCGCGCCAGCACGGCCCGTCGGACCGCCGGCGGGATGGTGGCGCGGTTGGGTGTGCAGCGATCGGGGGATACCCGCACCGCGTCGCAGGACAGCGCCGCGGCCGTCGCGGGAGCGACGGGACGTCCGCCGACGGTCATCGTGTTGCAGGTCTCGCACCTGTAAGCCACGATCTGGAAAGGGGGTGCCGTGGTTTCACGTGTACACGCCCCGTCCGCCAGGGCAGCGAGTCCCGCCAGGATGAGCTGCGCACGGCTCTCGCGACGTCCCTGCTTGCGCAGCCGTTCCAGCAGGCGCTCGAAGCGGGCATGCTCCACGGGCTCCAGGCGCAGGCCCAGGTTGACCGGCATCTCCACCGGGTGCGGCGGTTCCGGGGGTTGTGTCGTGGCCGGCTTGCCCAGCAGCGTGGCCGCTGGCCGCCGAGATTCGGACGCTTCCGTCGCGAGGGCCAGCGCGCCCTGCCCGCGCTTCGTGCGCAGCCGTTCCCGCTCCTGACGGTACCGTGTTCGCGAATTGCGAACCGCGGTTTCCAGCTCGCGGTTGCTCGCGTCCGCCGCGATCCGCAGCCAGCTCGTCTCGGTGCGGGCCGTGGCGACGGCGGCGACCGTTCTTGCCTTGGTCCAGCTCAGCCGGCCCGCCTGGACGGCCGCCCGCATTCGCGGCAACGACTCCAGGGCGCGGACCAGCCTCAGGAATTGCTGTGTCTTGGCGGGCGAGAGGCCCAGACCCTCGGTGGCGTAGAGCTCGATGGTGGCGTGACCCAACTCACGATACCGCTCCTCGCGCCACAACCGCGCGAACAGCGCCACCGCCGATTGCTCGACGCGCCGCGCGCGATCCAGGGCCGACACCAGGTTCATGTGCAGACGCCGACTAGTTTCCGTCATCAGTCTGTCCGATCCGGGAGGTAGCAAGGGAGGTCGGATCAGTGTAGTCGAATACTGTACGGGAATCAAGTGAAAACCATCTAGCGCTGGCCGAAACTCCGCGATTTGGTAGGATGTGCCCCGCACTCGAACCCCCGAAAGGACCCGCATGGCCCAGCAGTACGTCTTCACCATGGTCGGCCTCAAGAAAATCGTGCCGCCCAACCGCGAGATCCTCCGCGGTCTCTGGCTCTCGTTCCTGCCCGGTGCCAAGATCGGCGTCATCGGCCTAAACGGCGCGGGCAAGAGTTCGTTGCTGCGCATCATGGCCGGCCTGGACGACGACTTCATCGGCGAGGCCTTTCCCTCCGAGGGCATCAAGGTGGGCTTTCTGCCCCAGGAACCGACCCTGGATCCCGGCAAGAACGTGCGCGGCAACGTGGAGGTGGGGGTCGCCGGACTCAAGACCAAGCTCGACCGCTTCAACGAGATCAGCATGAAGATGTGCGAACCCATCGACGATGACGAGATGACCAAGCTCATGACCGAGATGGGCGAACTGCAGACCGAGATCGACGCCCACGACGGCTGGGAGCTCGACCGCAAGCTGGAGATCGCCATGGATGCCCTGCGCTGTCCGTCCGGCGACGCGGACGTGTCCACCCTGTCGGGCGGAGAGGTGCGCCGCGTCGCTCTCTGCCAACTGCTGCTGAACCAGCCCGATCTGCTGCTGCTGGACGAGCCCACCAACCACCTGGATGCCGAGAGCGTGGCCTGGCTGGAGCGTCACCTGCGCGAATACGAGGGCACCGTGGTGATCGTCACCCACGATCGTTATTTCCTGGACAACGTGACGGGCTGGGTGCTGGAACTGGAACGCGGCCACGGCATCCCGTGGGAGGGCAACTACTCGTCCTGGCTGGAGCAGAAACAGACGAAGCTCCTAGAGGAGCAGAAGCAGGACAAGTCGCGCCTGCGGACCATCGAGCGCGAGCTGGAGTGGGTCCGCACCGCGCCCAAGGCGCGCCACAAGAAGAGCAAGGCTCGTCTGTCCCGTTACGACGAACTGGTGGCCCAGGAGCGCGAGCTGCGACAGCGCACCGCCCAGATCGCCCTGCCGCCCGGTCCGCGCCTGGGCGATCTGGTGGTCGAGGCCGCGGGACTGCGCAAGATCTACGACGACCAGCTGCTCTTCGAGAACCTGGACTTCGCTCTGCCCCGCGGCGGCATCGTCGGTGTGATCGGCCCCAACGGCGCCGGCAAGACCACGCTGATGAAGCTCATCACCGGCGCGGAGCAGCCGGACGGCGGCGAGCTGCGGATCGGCGACACCGTGGAGATGGCCTACGTCGACCAGCTGCGCGACGAGCTGTCGGGCGACCGGACGGTCTGGGAGGAGATCTCCGGCGGGGCGGAGGAACTGGACCTGGGCGGGCGCAAGATCAACTCGCGTGCCTACTGTGGCGGCTTCAATTTCCGCGGCGCCGATCAGCAGAAGAAGCTGGGAACCCTGTCGGGCGGTGAGCGAAACCGGGTGCACCTCGCCAAGCTGCTCAAGTCGGGGGCGAACCTGATCATCCTCGACGAACCGACCAACGATCTCGACGTGGACACCCTGCGCGCCCTCGAGGACGCCCTGCTGGAGTTCGGTGGCTGCCTGCTCGTGGTGAGCCACGATCGCTGGTTCCTGGACCGGATCGCGACGCACATCCTGGCTTTCGAAGGCGAGAGCCGGGTACGCTGGTTCGAGGGGAATTACAGCCGCTACGAGGAGGACCGCCGGGAACGTCTGGGACTGGACGCGAACCAGCCGCACCGCATTCGCTACAAGCGCCTCACCCGCGATTGAGTCGCTGCATGTTGCCCGAAATTAGAGGACCCGGCTTGCGCCGGGTCCTTTGTTTCGCTGGTGTCGGCGGCTAAGGATTACCGATAGGTGGCCTTGAGATCGCCCCATGACATGTCGTCGTTGGGGGTCACGTCATCCGCCGTGTCCAGCAGGAACTGGATGAGTTCCGACGCCTCGCTCTGGTTGGCGAAGACGTTGGGATGGGAGTCGGTGCTGTAGTGCGACCGTTCGTAGTCGTAGCGCAGGTAGTTGGCCTGATCGGAGCCGTCGTCGGCATGCGCCATGCGCGTAAAGAGATCGTAGTAGCGGAGGTTGTCGTGGCCCGACAGGTACTCGGCGCTGCCCAGCCAGTTCGCGAAAGCACGAGCGCGGGTGGCCGCAGCCGCGTTGGACGCCAGCCTGTGACGGGGCGGCGGCGACATCACCACGAAGGTCCGGTGCGGGTACTGGTCGAAAACGTCACGCATGTCCAGGTACCAGTCCTTGTACTGCTGGAGCATGCTCTCGCTGGTGATATCGCAGGCGGGAAAGCAGGATTTGAAGGCGATGACCTGGTGTTGCTCGAGGATCGCCGAGCGAGCTCCGTTGCTCGTGGTCCACAGCGCGTGCAAGCCATCGGGATAGGTGTTGTCGCCCGGTATGTCGTAGCTGTAGCCGAGGTAGGCGCCTTCCGGATTGCGCAAGCCGATGTAGTTGTAATCGTGATCCCAGAAGCCGACCTCCGAGCCTCGTGCGATATTGTAGGCTTCGACGGCGTCGCGGACGTTGCCTTCTTCGATGATATTCCTGCCGGTCGAGTGGTGCAGAAAGAAGATGTTGTTGGCGGCCAGGGATGCATTGTATCCGAGTACCAGGACGAGGACCGTACACACTGTCATGATCATTTGCCGTTTTGCCATGCTAACCTCCGAAGTTGTAAGCGGGCATAATAGCAAATCGGCTGCCATCCGCATCATTTGAGATAAAAAAAGAAAGTGAAAATGAAACAATAAGGACCTTAAGACGATATTCAGATTTTATTGCCTACTTAAACGCTGTGATATCAATGTGTAACTCAAAGAGCCGTATCGACATCAGGCATTCATCCGCACGAGAATAATGGTCGCGAAAAAGAAGGCGGGAGAGCCTGAGCCCTCCCGCCGCTGACGTGTCCACTGAGGAGACGCGCCTTCAGTGCATTTTGTGAAGAAGTTGTTGCACATCCGTCAATGCATTCAGCGTGTTCTCAAGTTAAGGAATCGCGTCCTGCATAGCAATAGCACCTCTTTTGTTTTTTGCACGAGTACCTGGGTCAGAAATGCGCGTTGATCCCGGGTAGCCATTTCAAACCCGACGGGTTGTTGCCGGCGTAGTTGAGCAGTCCGATCTGGACACCGTGCAGTTCCGGTGTCCAGTTGAAAACGCCGATCTGCACACCGGTCACCGCTCGGTCCGCCCGGTTATAGGCGCCGGCGGTCAGGCCCTTCATGTAGTGGGCGCGCAGGTAGGCGCCCGCCACCTGGACCCCCTCCATTTTCACGGCGCCGATCGCGCCGCAGGTCGCCGCGAAGCCGCTGATCGACTCGCCGCCAACGCCGAGTCCGCTGATGAAGATGCCGGTCAGTTCGTCGCCGCCCATGCCGAGCCCACTGATGAAGATGCCGGTCAGGTTGTCGCCGCCCATGCCGAGACCCGCGGCGAAGATGCCGGTCAGGTTGTCACCGCCCATGCCGAGGCCCGCGGCGAAGACGCCCGTCATGTCGTCGCCGCCCATGCCGAGGCCCGCGGCGAAGGCGCCGGTCATGGCGTCGCCACCCATGCCGAGACCAGCGGCGAAGATACCGGTCATGTCGTCACCGCCCATGCCGAGACCCGTGGCGAAGACGCCGGTCATATCGTTGCCGCCGATGCCGAGGCCCGAGCCGAAGATGCCGGTCAAGTCGTCGCCGCCCAGGCCGAGACCCGCAGCGAAGATGCCGGTCATGTCGTTGCCGCCCAGGCCGAGGCCCCCGGCGAAGATGCCTGTCATGTCGTCGCCGCCCAGGCCGAGGCCCGCCAGGCCGATGCCGTTCACTTCGCCGACAAAGGCGCCCAGGCCGCTGACCGCGAGACCGTCGAACGCGTCGAAATCGCACATGGCCAGGTTCACGGTGATGCCTTCACCCTGCGCCGCGCGTGTGCCGACAATCCCGACTGAGATGCCGCTGAGGTAACCGTCCGGGCTCTCTTTTGGTGCCCAGACGGAGATCGTGACGCCGCTGATCCGCTCCAGTTCCGCGTCGCGGAAGTTCAGGCGCAGACCCGAGAAGTTGTGGGAATTGCCGAAACTTAGTCCCGAGCCGCGCACCGGTATGTCCAGTGAGCCCGCCGTCGCCCGAACCGCGAGTGAAACCGCCACCGCGGTGATGATGAGCACAAATATCCTGCGCATGCGTCCGACCTCCTTCATGTCGTGATGGCTGGTATACGTACGACATCACGACAGGGTTACTTGCGGAGACGGTCGAGACCAGAACAAAAACACCCCCCGCCGTGAGGCGAGGGGTGTCGAATCAACAAAATAGGCGTCAGACTACCAGGCGGGACGGGGACGACGGGGCTCGCGGGGGCGGGCCTCGTTGACCGTCAGCGCACGGCCGTCGACTTCCTTGCCGTTCAACTCTTCGATGGCTTTGCGACCGGCGTCATCTTCTGTCATCTCCACGAAGCCGAAGCCGCGGGGGCGTCCGGTATCGCGATCGGTGATCAGAGCGACGTCGTCGACCTGGCCATGCTGACCGAAAAGGTCACGGATCTCGTCTTCGGTCGTACGGAAATTGAGGTTGCCTACATAGATCTTCACAGAAACTCATCCTTTGCTTCGCCGGGGACTGACGCGGGACCGATCGGGAACCGGAGGCAGGACCTGGCAGGTTTGATACGAGGGCCTTATTCGCCCAACCGGAAAAATATATCAACTATAACGAAAATGCACAAGTAGATTCGTGATCATTCACGCTTAGAAACGGCTGGAAACCCGCATTTCCACGCCGTTGAAGTCGGGCACGAGATAACAGGTGCCGGAGGTGCAGGCGGTGCCACCGCGCCGACGTCCCGCGAAGATACTGACCTCGTGACCGGTGTCGATCAGCAGGGACGCATAGGCGCCCAACCAGTGGCGCGGCTCCGTCTCGACGACGTCAAAGGTCAGGCCGTCATCCTTCTCGTCCGGATCATTCGAGAACTCAGCCAACACGCCCGCGGTACCGAGGCCCGCGCGGCTGACGCCCACGCTGCAGAAGATGTTTTCGAAGCGTACATCCGTATCGAAGATCTCGCGTTTGACTTTCTGGTACTCGAACGAGACCAACAGGGCCAGCAACCCGCCGAGGTCGCGGTCCAGGGAGCCGCCCACCGTCCAGTGATCGGCGATGCTCTCGACCTCGTCGTGGCCCGTAGCCGCGAAGATCTCACCGCGTGTGGCCGCGTGCACCGGGCTCTCCAGCCCGATGAAGTTCAGGCGGTAATCGCGCGGCCCGTTGATCTGGTTCATGGCGTGCGCCAACTCAAGCTGCGCGGTCCAGTCGCCGGGCAGGGCGCCCATCACCGAAAGCTGGTGGCCACGCTCGTTGTCCTGTAGCAGAAAATGCGACATGCGGTTGAGCAGGTGCTGGCGCATCTCGGGCACCAGGTTGGGCGGATCGTTCACGCCGAGCGCGAAGTCCCGGTATTCCTTGGTCTCGAAGCTGAGGCCCCAGCGGCCGTAGCTCAGTTCGGTAGCGGTGTAGAGGGCGTGGGGTGTCGCTTCGTCGGTGTCGAGCCCGTCGGCGAAGGGGCGCCAGCTGCGGCCGCCGTATTCCAGGTAGAAGCTGGCTTCGGCGCCGTTCTCGCGCAGGACGGGAATCAGGGGGTGTAGTCGTACCGTCAGATCGGTGCTGCCGAGTTCCTCCAGGCCGAGGAAGTTGGTCATCTGGGTGCGTAGATAACCGGCGCCGATTTCGAGCCCGCGGTGCAACCTGACGGCGGCGTGGCCGCCGCTGACCGAGCCCTGACGCCGCGGCATGAAGAAGTCTTCCAGACCGTGGGGCAGCTCGGGGAAACGCACGGGCTCGCCCGCCAGCAAGGTCGCGCGTGCGGGGCCGCGATCCACGTTGACGATGAATCCCGCGAGGTCGCGACTGTCGACATACTTCGATCCCGGGAAGACGGCGTCCTGTATGACGCCGGAGAGTTCGAAGGCACGGAAGAGCAGACCCCGTCCCAGAGTCGCGTAGACGTTACCGACGCGCAGGTGGAGCCCGTCGCCACGCCAATCCACGTACTTCTGCGTGATCTCATCGTAGGTGATCGGGATGCCGCCGTCGTCGCGTGAGGGCCGGAAACTCTCCGCCCGCAGCCCCACGCGCCAGGTGCCGTGTGAATACTCCAGGTTGAACTGGTTGAAGGTCTCGGTGAGCGTGTCGGGATCGACGTCCGGATCCCGGCCCACCTGGTAGAGCAGCAGGTTCGTGGCCAAGACCTGTCCCGTCTCGTCGGGACCGGCGCCGGGCCAGCCGGCGGTCGCGTCCGCCGACGCGGCGAGCGCTATCGCACACGCCGCCACGGCGACCAGCCGCTGCGTCGAGCCGGGGCGCGCCCGGCTGTGGCGATTCAAGGCGTCACCTGCCCGTCGGCCAGGAGTTCGCGGACCTCGCGGGCGAGCAGTTTCTCGTCTCCCTCGCGAAAGCCGCGGTGGTAGGCCGTCACGCGTCCCGCCTGTGAGATGAGGAAGGTGGTCGGTACCGAATCGATCCGGTAGAGACGGGCGACGACCTTGTCGCCGTCCACCAGCACGGGGAAGGTCAGGCCCAGCGAGCGCACCGTGCTGTTGATCTTGGGACGATTGCGGGGCTCGTCGGTGGAGACGGCGATGACTGTCAGGCCGTCGTCCTTGTACGCCTCGTAGAGCGCCTGCAGGTGGGGCAACGCCTTGCGGCACGGACCGCACCAGGTCGCCCAGAAGTCCAGGATGACGGGGCCCTTCGCTAGTGCGTCGCCGAGCGACATCTTCTCGCCGCCCGGGGTCTCGAGCGTGAAGCCGGGCGCGCCGCCCAGATCCTCGGCTGCGACGGCGGGCGGCATGAACAGGGCGGCCACCACCAACGCGGCGACCATGAGTGGCCAGAAGGCGGGGCGACTATCGCGTCGCCCCGCCCGGTTTCGGCTATCCGTGTTGATCATCGACAGACTCCTATTTCACCAGCGTGATGAATCTCGCTTGGGTTTCGCCCCTGACGGTGAGACTGGCCATATACATGCCGCTGTTCGTGGGGCGTCCGGCATCGTCCATCCCGTCCCAGCGCACTTGGTAGTCGTCGCCCGCGGCCTGCCGGCCGGTGAAGAGCGTGCGCACGGTGCGGCCGCGCACGTCGGTGATCCTCAGGTCGACGGGGGCGTCGCCTTCGCCGGTGATCGCATAGGCGATCGTCGTCGCGGGATTGAAGGGGTTGGGATAGGCCGCGTGCAGGCGGAACCCGTCGCGTTCCGGCAGATCCTGCGCGGGAGTGGTCAGATCGGCCAGTGCCTGGTCGATGGCGCTGCGGCACTGGGACTCGTTCCAGAAGTGCCGTCTCCAGACGATCAGGCCGTCGCCGCCGACGACGAAGAAGTAATCGTAGGTGCAGGCGTAGTCATCGTCGACGCCGGCCGCGGCGGTTCCCATCAAGGCGGGATAGGTGATGCCGGTCACCGACAGGAACGAGTTGACCTGGGAAAGATTGCCTCCCCACTGTTCCAGGCCCAACGCCTGGAAATCATCGCCTGCGTAATCGTTGGCCACAGTCTCCGTGGACGGCCCCGCCGCCCGACAGGAACCTCAGCCATGGCCGAAGAAGAAGAGCAAGCGGACCTGGCCGTCGTAGTCGCTGAAGGTGTAGGTGCCGCCCTGGGCGGCGTTCAGGGTGAAATCCGCGGCAGGCTCACCGACCTGGCCCACGGCCAGCGCGGCGGCGGGTAGTGAGAGGGCCATCAACAGGGCCATGGCTGCTCGTCGCTTCTTGTTCAATTCAGCTCTCATCTAGATTCCCTCCGTTTCGGTATCGTGAATCATGGTGGAACAGGTTGGCGATGGTGTATCGCCTGAATACAGGACAATACCACTCCATTATACAGGTTATACAGCATGACGGCTACAGTTATGACTTATTCACATAAATACAGGACGTTCCTGACGGGGCTGCCTGACGAGGCCGGAGCACAGCGCGAGGGAGGGACCAGAGCTGGCTTGAGGATGATCAGACGCCGCGGGATCCTGAACTCGTGGCGTCGTCGGAAGTGCCGATAACCCGGTCCGGGCAGTGGCTCCATCGCGGTCCGCCGACGAGACCGGACAGATACCCGATACCGCCGCCGAAATGGGAGGCCAGGAAGGCTGTAATGGTCGAGAACCAGCTGACGCCGCGCTGCAGGGCCAGCCAGCCCGAAAGAGACACGATCCCGAGCGCGTAGGCCAGGGTGGGCGCGGCCCACAGTCTCCAGGCCGGACTCCAGCCAAGCGCGATCAGCGGCATCAGCAGGATCCACAGCACCAGCAACATCAGGGACAGCGACAGGGGCGAGAACTGACGCGGGTGCTTGCGCGCCATGCGGGCCCGACCGTTGCCGTAGCGGTACAGTTGGCGGAACAGGGCCAGGCATGTGTCGCGAGGGAAGTAGCCCACCTCGAAATCCCGACTGTGATGCGCGTAGATGCCGCGCTGGTGGACGCGCAGGTTGAACTCCAGGTCTTCGCCGGCGTCGAACGCCTCGTCGATGCCGCCCAGTTCGCGGTAGAGGTCGCGGGTGTAACCGCAGCCGGCGCTCAGGGGAGAGCAGAGATGATCGTCCGCCGTGTAGATCTGGGAGCCTGTGTGATGGCCCAGCCAGGACGTACGCGCCGCAGCCGCCGCGGCCTGGAAATGGGAGACGCCGTCGCAGATCAAGGGCTGGGGGCGTGATACGCAGAGGGCTCCGTCCGAGAAGGCCTTCAGGACAGCGGCCAGCATGTCGTGGCTCTGGATGCGGCAATGGCCGTCGACGAAGAGCAGATAGGGCGCGCGGGCTTCTTCGCCGCCGATGTTGCGGGCGCATCCGGACAAGCCGGCCGGGTTGTCCAGCAGACGCACGTTGGCATGATCGGACATGAGCGCCGTGACGATATCGCGCGTGTTGTCGGTGCTCATGCCGTCGACCACGAGAATCTCGAAACGGGCGGGCGCGAGCGACTGCTCGAGCAACTGCCCGAGCACGTCACTGATGTAGTGTGCTTCGTTGCGCACAGGCACGATTACCGAAAGCTCGGGCCTGTCCTGGTCTTCCCTAGTCAACGATACTCGCCTCTGAGTTCATGGTCTGCGACGCTTCACGTTTTCATACGTGGAGCGCTCATGCTGGTTAACGGAGACCATCGGCCGCGTTATTCCAAACTGAAGTCCTTTTGTCGTAGCCTCTTCCGGGCCAGATACAGGAAACCGGGGCGCCTGGCGTCGACGCCGCCGATGAAGGCGCGGGTTGGCGCATCCCAGACCCGGCGCTCGCGTTTCAGGGCGGAAATGCCCCGCAGTCCGTCCTTCACGGCTCTGAACCAGGTCGTCAGGAACCTGTCCCTGAGCGCATAATAACCCATGGCGGCCACCCCGAGCGCCAGGTAACGGATGGCGTAGCCGAGAGGTTGATGCAGCGTGGCCACCCAGAACAGGTTGCGTGTGTCGTAGTAATAGCGTCGCCAACTCGAGCGGCCGCCTGCGGCGTGGTGATGCTCGATGGTGAGGCGACCGTCATAAGCGATGGCCCATTCCCGGCCAAGCAGTCTGTAGGCGAGCTCGAGTCCTTCGTGGCTGATGAAAAAATCCTCGCGATAGAATCCCGACTCGGCCAGCGCCACAGCCCTGTAGGCCACGGCGCCCTCGGTGATTTCGTAGGTGTCGAAGCTCTTGTCGGCGTCTTCCACCGGCCGGTGATGCACCCAGTCGCGCACCGTCTCCGAATCCGGCCAGGTGATCTTGAAGCACATAGCGCCGAGACGGGGACGATCGGCGAAGAGGTCCCGCAAACGGTCCAGGCCGGCTTCGTCGAGTCCGAGCATGTCGTCGTCGAGTGTGATGATGATCTCGCCGCGCGCCCGGGCGAGTCCCTCGTTGCGCGCTCCCACGCCGCGGTTTTCGGGGAGGGCGATCAATTCGACGGTGGGGTGACTCTCCGCGATGGCTTCCGCCGTCCCGTCCTCGCTGCCGTTGTCCACCACGATCACCTCGAGCTCATCGTCGCGCAGGGCGACGAGCTCGCCCAGGAGCGTGAGCACCGCGTCGCGGCGCCTGTACGTGAGCACGACTACGGAGATCCGGCTCATGATCGTCGCGCCTTTCCCGCCCCGAGTGCGGCCAAGCCGGAGCCCAGATCGAAGCCGGCCGCGGTGAGACCGGGCAGGAGTTCGTCCAGCAGAGCGTGGATGTATGCGTTGTAGTCGTGGAGCAGGATGATGTCGCCGTCGGTGACGGTCTCGAGGACCCGGCGGGCGACGGCGCGCGCGGCGACGTCGTCTCGGCAATGCCAGTCCAGGCTGTCGAGGGACCACAGCACGTGTTTCATGCCGAGTAACAAGGGTGACAGCAGGCTCGCTGGATGCAGTCGGCCCGCCGGGGCGCGGAAGAACGGCGGGGGAGAGCCGGTCGCCTGCACAATCAGGTCCCGGCAGCGCCGTAGGTCGCGATGATAGGCGACGGGTGAGGGCAGGTGCGTGTCGTTGTGCAGGGTGGAATGGTTGCCGAGGGCGTGACCAGCGGCCACCACCTGCGGCAGCAGGGACGCGTCGCGTTCGAGGCGTCGGCCCACGACGAAGAAGATTGCGCGCGCGGAGTGTGTCTCGAGCCGCGACAGCACACCTTCGGTTACGCCGGCTGTGGGCCCGTCGTCGAAGGTGAGCAGGACGCGCTTGACGTCGCCGACGGGCAGCCGTCTGGTCAAGAATGGGGATGTGAGCCGTTCCTTCAGCCCCGCGCGAGCCATGTTACCTCCGGTCCTCCGGATAAAGTTCCGTCTACCAATAACACATGAATGTTCGAACGACCACCTGTGGCTGCCCTAAAAAAGGTCGCAATAACCGGATGCGATCGCTTTCCGGGATGTCCACGGTTGCCGTTTGCGTACGCTGCGGTAATGTGGTCGACGACCGGTCGTCGACCGGATGCTTCGGCCGCACGACCACCGGTATGGAAGGAAAGTCATGATCGAGAGGGTCCTGCACATCCTTACCCAGCGTCCCGGGTTGACCGGCAGCGGCGTGACCCTGGATGCGCTGACGAGTTGCGCAGCCGCCGCCGGCGTCGAGCAGCTGGCACTGGTGGGTGTGCCGGCGGGCGCGGACTGCACCGTTGCGGGCCTGGACCGGGATCACGTACGCCCCCTGTGGTTCGAAACCGACGAGCTGCCGTTCCCGGTACCCGGCATGAGTGACGTCATGCCCTATCGCAGCACCGTGTTTTCCACCATGGACACGGACCGCCTCGCGGCTTACCGACGAGCGTGGCGCGAGCACATCGCCAGCGCGCTCGCCGAGCTGCGGCCGCAGGTGATCCACGCCAACCACCTGTGGCTGGCCGGCGCCATGCTCAAGGACCTGGCTCCCGACCTGCCCGTGGTCAGCCACTGCCACGCCACGGGTCTGCGGCAGATGGCGCTCTGTCCGCATCTGGCCGAGGAGGTGCGGCGCGGTTGCCGACGCAACGAGATCATCGCCGTGCTGCATCGGGGCCATGCCGCACAGGTCGCGGAAATGCTGGATCTGCCGGCCGCGCGACTCAGGATGGTGGGCGCCGGTTACCGCGACGATATCTTCCGCTGGGATGGCGAGGCGGACCGCGCCGGCAACATCCTGTACGTCGGTAAGTACAGCCTGGCCAAGGGACTGCCCTGCCTGCTCGATGCGATGGCTGAGTTGGCGGTGTCCAACCAGGACTGTGTGCTCCACGTGGTGGGGGACGGCGCGGGCGCCGAGGCCGACGCCCTGCGCGCCCGCATGCAGGCCCTGTCGCCGCGGGTCGTACTGCACGGTACCCTCGCCCAGCCCGAGCTCGCACGCTTGATGAACCGTTGCGGGGTTTGCGTCCTGCCGTCCTTCTACGAGGGCGTGCCTCTGGTGCTGGCCGAGGCCCTGGCCTGCGGCTGCCGTCTGGTCTGTACGGAGTTGCCGGGCGTGCTGGATCAACTCGCTGGTCCGTTCGCGCCGGCCATGAGCCTGGTGCCCTTGCCGCGCCTTGATGGTGTGGATCGGCCGCGAGGCGAAGATCTGCCGGGTTTCGTCGCCGACCTGGCCTCGGCCCTGGCCACCGCTCTCGCGCGGCCCCCGCTGGGCGAACCGGCGGTCGCCCTGCCCGACGCCCTGTCTTCCTTCACCTGGTCCGCCGTCTACCGCCGCCTGGCGGCCGTCTGGGCCGAACTCGAGGCGTGTTGAAGATGCGTCGAGTGTGATATAATCCTCCCTTCGCGCCATCGAACTTCTTGCCGGGCTCATGAGGGGGGTCACCATGAAAAGCATCGCACGACAAGGCATCCTGTTCCTCGTCCTGATCGCCGCCGTCTCGGCGCAGGCCGGTGTCGAACCGGCGGCTTACCGCCCGGGCGAGATCCTGTTGATGTTCGACGAGGATGCGATCCCGTCACTCGACGATGCCGGCCGGCTCCTGGTCGCCGACACCGATCTGGCGGCGCTGCTGTCGCGTCATGGGCTGCGCGAGGCCGTCCCGGTGTCTCCGTGTGCGACACGTGCCCTTGCGACCTCCTTCAAGCTGACCAGTGAGCGGGACGGTTTCGATCCCCTGGCGGCGGCGCGTGAACTCGTCGACGCGGGACTCGTGCGCGCGGCGTCACCGAACTACGTGCTGCGTCTCCTTGTCCTGCCCAACGATCCCATGCTCTCCACCCAGTGGCACATCCAGCACGCCGGCGACGCGGACATCGATCTGCCCGAAGCGTGGGACGTCGCCACCGGCGATCCCGGCGCGATCGTCGCCGTCCTGGACACGGGCGTGGATTGGAGTCATCCCGATCTGCAGGCCGCCATGTGGATCAATACCGGTGAGACGCCGGACAACATGATCGATGACGACGGCAACGGCTGGATCGACGACCTTCATGGCTGGGATGTCGGCAACGACGACAACGACCCGCGGCCCGAGGTCTACCTGGAAATGGGTATCGACGTCGGCTTCCACGGCACGCACTGTGCCGGTATCGCGGCCGCGGCCACGAACAACGCCGTCGGTGTGGCCGGCGCGGGCTGGGGCTGTCGCCTGATGGGACTGAAGATGAACGACAGCGACGGCTATATCACCACCGAGGGTTTGACCGAGGGCGTGCAGTACGCCGTGGCCAACGGCGCGTCGGTCGTTTCGATGAGCTTCGGCGGTTCGTTTGTTGACTTCGGCTTCATGCAGGCGCTCGTCGACGACGCGGCCGCGGCGGGCGTGGTCTGCGTGGCCGCCGCCGGCAACAACAACGACGCGACGCCCATGTACCCCGCCGCCCTCGACGGCGTGATCTCCGTCGGCGCCACCAACGATCTGAATCAGCGCGCGTCCTTCTCGACGTACGGCAACTGGGTCGACGTGGCCGCACCGGGGCAACAGATCTGGTCCACCGTGCAGAGCAACTATGAATGGGATTTCCTTACCCAGCTGCTGTTCATGCTCAGCTACGGCTGGGACGGCGTGAACCCGTACATGTACTGCGACGGCACGTCCATGGCCTGCCCGCTCGTAGCCGGCGTCTGCGCGCTGATCAAGTCGGTGCGCCCCGCGTACACACCCGCCGAGGTGCTCCAGCGCCTGGTCGAGACCGGGGACGCGATCGTTTTCGACCAGCCTCTCGGCGTGAAGGTGAACGCCTTCGCGGCGCTCGACGGTCTGGACGCCACGGCGGCGGGCGATCCGCCCACCCCGGCGCGGATCGACGTCGTGAGTCCGAATCCCTTCAACCCGCGCACGACGATCCGTTTCAGTCTGCCCCGCGCCCAGCACGTGCATCTGGCCGTCCATGACGTGCGCGGTGCGCTGGTGTGCCTGTTACGCGACGGACCGCTGCCGGCCGGCGCTCACACGCTCGCCTGGGACGGACACGACGACAGCGGGCGGCCGCTGCCCAGCGGACCCTACATGATCGACCTGCGCGCCGGCTCGCAGCGCGATGTCCGGTCGGTGATGTTGCTCAAGTGAACCGAGGGAGTGCAGAGATGGTCTTGCTCGAATTTTCCATGTATCCCACGGACCAGGGAGCCAGCGTCAGCGATTACGTCAAGCGCTCCCTGGAGATCATCGACGACAGCGGCCTGCCTTACAGGCTGGGACCCATGGGTACGACCATGGAGGGGGAATGGGACGAGGTCATGGCCGTCGTCCGCAGCTGTTACGAACGTATGCACCGCGACTGTGGTCGTATCGCCTGCCAGATCAAGATCGACGCGCGCGAGGGTGGCGGCGGCCGTCTGGACGGCAAGGTAGCGACGCTGAAGAAGAAGACGGGTCGCGATCTGCGGAGCTGATCAGTCCGGCAAGCCCGCCAGCAGCCGCGCCTTCATCAGTACGGCGTCCAGCATGTCCGGCGTCAACAGCTTCGAGTTGGTGTTGCGCAGGCTGACGTGATAGGTGTCCAGCAACACCGTACCGTCGGGCATCGTATATTCCGCCCCGTGGGCGAACTTGTAGCGGATCTTCACGATGGGCTGACCGCGGTTGGCGAGCAGGTCCAGGTAGGCGTCGTGACCGATCTTGCCCATGCCGATCACCACGGCCAGGTCGGGCAGACCGTCCAGATCGTGTACCAGCCACCGGCGACAGGTCCTGATCTCGTTGCTGGTCGGCACGTTCTGGGGCGGGACGCAGCGCAGCGCCGAGGTGATCCACAAGCCGCGCATCTCGAGACCGTCGTCGCGTCGTTCGGTCGTGGGACGATCGGTGAAACCGCAGCGGTGCAGGGCGGGAAAGAGGAAGGTGCCGCTGGCGTCACCGGTGAACATGCGGCCGGTGCGGTTGGCGCCGTGAGCGCCCGGGGCCAGGCCCACCAGGCAGATGCGCGCCGCCGGATCGCCGAACCCGGGCAGTGGCTTTCCCCAGTAGTCCCAGTCCAGATAGGCGCGCCGCTTGACGCGCGCCACCTGTTCGCGCCAGTGAGCCAGCCGCGAGCAGCGTCGGCAAGACGCCAGTTCCGGTGGATAGGGTTCGAACGGTCGTTTCACCATGGGGCGCAGCATAACTGAAGCGAGGTGACGATGGAAGTGTCGTTGAGGCCCCCGTCCTGGGCGACGCACCTGCTGAGCGACCTGCACGGTTGGCGGAAAAAACCGCTGCCGGTGGCCGGGTTGGCACCCTTCTCGCTGCCCGACGACGCCTGGTTCGAATACGCCTGGCTCGACGGCGACGGCGAGCCGCGCCGCGATCCCGACGGCGTCCCGGCCGGCAATCCCTGGTGGGACTACGCCTGTCGTCTCGCCGGGCCGCGCTGGCGCGTGGAACCGCACGTGCCGGCGCCGGGCACCCGTGCCGCGCACCGGTTGCAAGGTCATCGTCTCGACTCGCGTCACCTGGGTCCGGGACGTCGCTTCTTCACTTATTCGCCGCTGGGCGCCGGGACGGCGGGCCCGGTGATCCTCGTCCACGACGGCAAGGGTTTCTGGCACTATGGGCAGTGTGGCCCCTTGTCCGATGCCCTGCTGGCGGCGGGCGACCTGTTGCCTGTGCATTTCGTCTTCCTGGATCCGGAGCGACGGAGTGTGGAGTATGCCTTCAACGAGGCGCACGCCGCTTTCGTCAGCGACGAGTTGCTGCCGACCGTGGAAACACTGGTCGAGGTCGCCGGCAAGCCCCTGCTGCTGGGCACCAGCCTGGGCGCCCTGGCCGCCGTGCAGCTCGCGCTCGGTCGTCCCGGCCTGTTCGGCGCCGTGGCTACGCTTTCCGGCGCTTTCCTGAGCGGCCCCGACGATGATCCCCCCGACCCCTTCGCGGGCAGCGAGTGGCTGCTCGGCCGCCTGCGCGCCGGCGCGGGTCGCGACCTCCGCTGGCACCTCGCTTGCGGCACCCTCGAATGGCTGCTGCCCGGTCATCGCCGCCTGGAGCAGGCTCTGCTGGCGATGGGACACGAGCATCGATGTCTCACCCGCAACGTGGGCCACAACTGGACGAACTGGCGCAACGCGCTGCCCGGCGCCCTGAAAT
The DNA here is from genome assembly GCA_964389015.1 of uncultured Fibrobacteraceae bacterium. Taxonomy (GTDB): domain Bacteria; phylum Krumholzibacteriota; class Krumholzibacteriia; order LZORAL124-64-63; family LZORAL124-64-63; genus JAHIYU01. The sequence goes on from CAYMCR010000002.1 coordinate 51,008, forward strand.
ATCTGGCGGGATGCTGATTATCGGGAACTCCTGGCGAGCGGCGGGGTTTTTCTTGCCCGATGTCCGGCTCCGGAACATCTTATTCTGGTCTCGAAACAAAGCACACGAGTTCAAGGGAGATCCCAATGCGTCGCATTCTAATGACAATCGCACTGACATCGCTGCTGCTGGCCGGCACGGCCCTGGCCAAGGAGAAGGTCTACGGCAAGGGTATCGGCGAAGGCGAATTCACCAAGGTCAGCTCCATCCTGGCCGCACCCGAGGAATTCTCGGGCAAGACCGTGCGCGTGGAAGGGACCGCCGTCGGCGTCTGCTCCCATCGCGGCTGCTGGGTGATGCTGGCCTCGGACAAGGAAGGGGAGACCCTCCAGATCAAGGTGAAGGACGGCGTGATCGTCTTCCCCAAGAAGATCGTCGGCGAGCACGTCCAGGCCGAGGGCGTCTTCACGATCAACAAGAAAGAGGTCAAGTGTGACGCCACCAAGAAGGGTGAGCCCGCGGTGACGTGCACGACCTACTACCAAGTCAAGGGTACCGGCGCTCTCGTAGACTGGAAATAGGGGAGTGAGAGGATTCCGCAAGGTCTGCCGCTGGCTCCACCGCCATCTCGGCTTCTTCGCCGTGGGGTTGACGCTCGCCTACGCCATCAGCGGCATCGCCGTGAATCACGTACATCACTGGGATCCCAACCACGCCTCCTACACGGAGGCGTGGTCGATCGTGCCGCCGGGAACGGGGGAGACCACCGAGGTGGCGCCCCTGGTTCTCGAGCGGCTCGCCCTTGCCGAACCGGTCAAGGAGACCTGGCGGGCGGGAAGGGACCTGTTCCAGGTCTTCGTGGATGACGGCACCATCGACGTGAACCTCGCCACGGGCGAAGTGGTGCGTCACGGCCATGCCAAGCGCCCGTTCTTCTTCGACGTGAACTTCATGCATCTGAACAAGGGCCGGGCGCCGTGGACCGGCATCGCCGACGCCTACGCCGGCGTGTTGATCGTGCTGGCGTTGACGGGCATCTTCCTGATCAAGGGGCGCAAGGGACTCGCCGGGCGCGGCGGCGCGTTGATGGGCCTGGGCGTCATCCTGCCGCTGGTCTACGCGGTGGTCATGCGCCTGTCCCAGCCTTGACCCGAAACAGCCCCCGCCGCCGCCTTGACTTCCCCTCGCGCCCTTCTAGCTTTGTCCCAACCAAGTAGATCGCACCATCAGGGCGGTTCACGTCGACCCGGAGGCTCTCATGTCCGCTGTCATCGGCATTCGTCGCGAAGACAAGAACAAATGGGAGCGACGCGTTCCCCTGACACCGGCCGACGCGGCCTCGCTGCAGAACGCACGCGGCCACCACATCGTCGTGCAACCCTCGCCGATCCGCGTCTTCACCGACGATGCGTACCGCGACGTCGGGCTCGAGGTCTCCGAGACCGCGCTCGAGGCGGACATCCTCATCGGCGTCAAGGAGATCCCGCCGGAGCTCTACCGGCCGGGCAAGGTCTACATGAACTTCTCCCACACCATCAAGGGACAGCCCTACAACATGCCGCTGTTGCGGCGGTACCTCGAGCTGGGCTGCTCGCTGGTGGATTACGAATGCATCGCCGCCGACGACGGCCGGCGCCTGATCTTCTTCAGTCTCCACGCCGGTTACGCCGGCATGCTCGAATCGCTGCGCGCGCTGGGTCAACGTCTCGCCTCGCGCGGCGTGCTCACGCCCCTGAGCGACGTGAAGCCGGCCCACGAATACGAAGATCTGGCCGCAGCGGAAAAGCACCTGCGCGCCATCGGCGAGCGCCTCGCCGCCGACGGGATTCCCGGCGCGGCCGGGCCCCTGGTGATCGGTCTCGCCGGCTACGGCAACGTCAGCCAAGGCGCCCAACACATCCTTGGCTGGTTGCCGACGACGGAGATCACGGTGGCCGATCTGCCGCGCGCCGCCGCGGTGGCGAACGGCAAACCCCTCGTCCAGGTCGTCTTCGCCGAGCAGGACATGGTGCGCCCGCGGGGCGACCACGCCTTCGAACTCCAGGACTATTACGACCGTCCGGAACGCTACGAGGGCCGTTTCGAGGAGCACCTGCCTCATCTCGACATGCTGGTCAACACCATCTTCTGGACCGAGCGGTACCCGCGTCTGGTCACCAAGGCGTGGACGGCCGAGCAGTTCCGCGACGGCGGCGAGCCCCGCCTGCAGGTGATCGGTGACATCAGCATCGATATCGAGGGCAGCATCGAGCTGAGCCTCAAGGCCACGTATCCCGATTCGCCCTGTTTCGTCTACGATCCGCGCACCGGCGAGGCTGTCGACGGCGTCGCGGGCGAAGGTATCGCGATCATGGCCGTGGACAACCTGCCCTGCGAGTTGCCCCGCGAGTCCTCGGAGCATTTCTCCGACATCCTCGGGGACCTGGTCGGCGATCTGGGCGACGCCGACTGGAGCGTCGACTTCGCCGAGCTGGACCTTCCGTCCCACCTGAAGCGGGCGGTCATCGTGCACAAGGGAGAGTTGACGCCGGCCTACGCTCATCTCGCGGAACACCTTTGATTCGTCCGGTCCCGCGTCGTGGGGCCGTGTCATAGATGCGGGCTGGAGCCTGCAGGGGATAACAACCGCGAATCGGGGGCGGCCCCGGTTCAACAGGGAGTGAACGATGAAAGAGGTGCTGGTGCTCGGTGCGGGCCTCGTGAGTAGGCCCCTGGTCGTCTATCTGCTGGAAAAAGGCTATCGCTTGACCTGCGCCAGTCGCACCGTCAGCAAGGCGGAAGCGCTGGTTGAGGGTTACGACAACGGAACCGCCCTGCAGCTCGACTTGAAGGACGAGGCGCGTCTCGGCGAGCTGATCGCCGCCGCCGACCTGGCCATCAGCCTCGTGCCCTACGAATTCCATCCCCTGGTGGCGCGCCTCTGTCTGGAGCACGGCAAGCACATGGTCACCACCAGCTACGTGTCGCCGGAGATGCAGGAGCTGGACGGCCCCGCGCGCGACGCGGGCCTGACGTTCCTCAACGAGATCGGCGTCGATCCGGGCATCGACCACATGTCCGCCATGCGCATCATCGACGACGTGCGCGGCCGGGGGGGGAAGATCGTCTCTTTCCGGTCCTACTGCGGCGGCCTGCCCGCGCCAGAGGACAACGACAATCCCTTCGGCTACAAGTTCAGCTGGGCGCCGCGCGGTGTGCTGATGGCGAGTCGCAACGGCGCTCGTTACCTGTCCGCAGGGCGCGTGATGGAAGTGCCGCCCGCCCGCCTCTTCCGCGACATGCATATCCTGCAGGTCGGCGATTTCGGCGATTACGAGGCCTATCCCAACCGCGACTCGCTGGGCTACCTCGACATCTACGGCCTGCAGGGCATCCACACCCTGTTCCGCGGCACGCTGCGCAACATGGGCTGGTGCGACTGCCTGTACAGCTTCCGCCAGGCGGGCCTGCTTGAAATCGACGAGGTCGACTTCGCCGGTCGCAGCTACGCGGAAGTGATGGGCGATCATTTCCAGGTGTCCGCCGGCGGCGACCTGCGCGCCGCCGCCGCCGCCAAGATGGGCGTGCCCAAGGACTCCCTGCCGGCGCGCAATCTCGAATGGCTGGGCGCCTTCTCGGACCGGCCGCTGGCCGACGGCTGCACCACCATGCTCGATGCCATGGGCGATCTGATGTACGACAAGCTGGCCTTCGCCGACGGCGAGCGCGACATGATCGTGCTCTACCACGATTTCACGGCGGAGTTCGCTGACGGCAAGCGGGAGCGGATCACCTCGCGGCTGATCGACTTCGGCGTCGAGAACGGTGATTCGTCCATGTCGCGCACCGTGTCGCTGCCCGCCGCCATCGGCGTGCATATGATCCTGCAGGGCAAGATCACCGACCGGGGCGTGCTGGTTCCCGTCACGTCCAGCATCTACGAGCCGGTGCTGGATGAACTGGCGACGATGTCGATCAATTGCGTGGAGAAGACCGAACACTACCAGTCTGGAGGAGAGAACTGATGGCCACAATGACCAAGGCGAGGATCTTCAGATCCCTCGGCCTCAGCAAGAACATGAAGGGTGTCAACGTGGGCGGCGAGTGGTTCGCCTCCAGCGGTGATTATCTCGAATCGCGCAACCCGACCACCGGCGAGGTGCTGGCGCGCGTGGAACAGGCCTCGGCCAAGGACTACGCCAGGATGATGAAGGTCACCACGAACGCCTTCAAGACCTGGCGTACGCTGCCGGCGCCCAAGCGCGGCGAGATCGTGCGCCAGATCGGCGAAGCCCTTCGCGCGAAGAAGGACGAACTGGGCGCACTGGTGTCCCTGGAAATGGGCAAGATCCTCACCGAGGGCCTGGGCGAGGTCCAGGAGATGATCGACATCTGCGACTTCGCCGTGGGGCAGAGTCGCAACCTGAGCGGTCCGACCCTGCAGAGCGAGCGGCCCATGCACCGCATGATGGAGCAGTGGCATCCGCTGGGTGCCGTCGGGGTCATCACCGCCTTCAATTTCCCGGTCGCGGTGTGGGCCTGGAACATGGCCCTGGCGTGGATTTGCGGCGACACCGGCGTGTGGAAGCCCTCGAGCAAGACGCCGCTGACGGCCATCGCCTGCCAGAACATCGCCAACGAGGTGTTCAAGCTCAACGGCGTGCCGGAAGGCGTGAGCTGCGTGGTCGTCGGTCGCGGTTCGGTGATCGGCGAAAAGATGATCGGCGACAAGCGCCTGCCCCTGATCTCCGCGACCGGCTCGACCCGCATGGGCATCCGCATCGGCGAGGTCGTCGGCGGACGACTGGGCCGGACGATCCTGGAACTGGGCGGCAACAACGCCCTGGTCATCTCCGACCGGTGCGATATGACCGGTGCCCTGGCCAGCGCCTTCTTCGGCGCCGTGGGCACCGCCGGCCAGCGCTGCACTTCGACGCGCCGCCTGATCATCCAGGAGAAGATCTTCGGCAAGTTCGTCAAGAAGCTCGTGGCCAACTACGAGAAGGTCCGCATCGGCGATCCCCTGAATTCCAGGACGCTGATGGGTCCGTTGATCGACGAGGGTGCCGTCAACGACTACGAGAACGCGATCAAGGCCGCGCTGGAGCAGGGCGGCAAGCTGATCTACGGCGGCAAGGTTCTGCGCCGCAAGGGTTGCGCCCGCACCTTCGTGCAGCCGACGATCATCGAGATCGCCAACAAGGCCAAGATCGTCCAGGCCGAGACCTTCGCGCCCATCGTCTACGTCATGAAGTACAAGCGGGTCGAACAGGCGATCCGCATGCACAACGACGTTCCCCAGGGGCTGTCGTCGGCGATCTTCACCGACAGCGTGGCCGAGGCCGAGGCCTTCTACAGCTACGCCGGATCGGATTGCGGCCTCGCCAACGTCAACATCGGCACTTCCGGTGCGGAGATCGGCGGCGCCTTCGGCGGCGAGAAGGAGACCGGTGGCGGTCGCGAATCGGGATCGGACTCCTGGAAGGCGTACATGCGCCGCCAGACCAACACCATCAACTGGGGCGGTGAGATCCACCTGGCCCAGGGTGTCGAGTTCAAGGCCTGATCGCCTTTTCGGCGTTATAGCACGGGCCGGTGGCGACTCGAGTCGCTGCCGGCCCGCTTGTCGGTTGTGCACTCGATATATGACCGCCCATGCGGGATGAACGGACACAGCATCGAACACACATCCATCTTTTCGGGCATGGCCGCCCACTCTCCGTCGTGCTATAAAGTCCTTCAGTAGCAACGAACGGAGCGGCGATGGTGGAGAAACGTGATTGGCAGGCCGAACTCGACCGGTTCTGGCCCGATCTCAAGACCATGGGCCAGGATGAAGGCGACGGGTTCGAGCGACTCATCAAGTTCCGCGTGCACAACGTGCTGCTCGTGGCCAGCCTCTACGACGCTTTCACCCTGGAGGAAGGCGGTCGACTTACCGAGCTCATTCTCAGCGACTATCGTGAACTGAATCTCAGTTCCTCGCCGCAGATCACGCGTGCGACGACGGGCGAAGAGGCCCTGCAGCTGATCGACGAGCACGAATACGACATGGTTCTGACCATGACCCGCATCGGCGACATGGGTGCCTACGAATTCGCACGCCGGTCGAAGGAACTCAAGAGCGAATTGCCCGTGGTGGTGCTGGGCTACAACGTCAGGGAGCTCGAAGCGATCTACGGCGATCCAACCGCTCCCATCGACCTCTGCTTCGTGTGGACCGGGGACGTCCGCCTGCTGCTGGCCATCATCAAATGCGTCGAGGACCGCTGGAACGTCGAGGCCGACACGCGGTACGGCGCCGTGCGCACGATCATCCTCGTGGAGGATTCGATCAGGTTCTACTCGGCGTACCTGCCGTTGATCTACACGGAGGTCATGTGGCAGACGCAGGCCCTGATGGACGACAGCGACAACCTGGCGCAGAAGCTGCTGCGCATGCGGGCCCGTCCCAAGATCCTGTTCGCCACCTGTTTCGAGGAGGCGTGGGACTACTACGACCGCTACCGTGGCTTCCTGCTCGGCGCCATCTGTGACGCCCGCTTCCCGTGGGCCGGCGAGAAGCGCTCGGACGCCGGTGTCGAATTCGTACGCCGTCTCAAGCAGGACGACCCGACCCTGCCCGCGGTGATCCAGTCGTCGGAGGCGGTCAATCGGGACAAGGCGACCGAAGTGGGGGCCGGCTTCATCCACAAGAAATCGCCCAGGCTGCTGAAGGACCTGCGCAGTTTCATACGCGAGCACTTCGGTTTCGGCGACTTCATCTTCCGTCTGCCCGACGGTACCGAGGTGGGCCGCGCCCACAACACCCGTTCCTTGATCCGCGAGATCTCGCGGGTGCCGGAGGACTCCATCGCCTATCACGCCTCCCACGACCACTTCTCGAATTGGTTTCGGGCGCGCACGCTTTTCGGACTGGCGAACGTGATCAAGCCGGTGCGCGTCAGCGAATTCGCCACCACCGAACAGTTGCGGCGCTACATGATCGACACCTTCACCTGGTATCTCGACCAGTCGCGGCTCGGGATCATCGCCGATTTCTCCCGCCAAAACTTCGACGAGCACGCCGGTTTCACGCGCATCGGCAAGGGTGCCCTCGGCGGCAAGGCGCGCGGTCTGGCCTTCATGTACAACGTCCTGAACCGCCCCGACGTGCAGGAGCTGTTTCCCGACGTGAAGATCATGGTTCCCGCGACGGCCGTGGTGGCCACGGACGTCTTCGACGAGTACATGGACCAGCCGGGGCTGCGCGACCTCGCGCTGGGCGATGCGAGCGACGAGGAGATCGCCGCCGCCTTCCTGGCGGCGAAGCTGCCGACCGCCATACACGACGACCTGCGCATCTTCCTCAAAGAGGTGCGCTATCCCCTGGCCGTACGTTCCTCCAGCCTGATCGAGGACGCTCAGCACCAGCCCTTCGCCGGCGTCTATCGGACGTACATGATCCCCAACAACCACGTGGATCTGGACGTGCGTCTGGATCAGCTCTGCGACGCCGTGAAACTCGTGTACGCCTCCACCTATTACCAGAGCGCCAAATCGTACCTGGAGGCCACGTCCAATCGTGTCGAGGAAGAGAAGATGGGCGTCGTGATCCAGCACATCGTGGGCAGACGCCACGAGGATCACGTCTATCCCAACATCGCCGGCGTGGCACACTCCACCAACCACTACGCCACCGATTTCATGCGTCAGGAGGATGGCGTCTGCCTGGCCGTACTGGGGTTGGGGCGCACGGTAGTCGAGGGCGGCCAGTGCCTGCGCTTCTCGCCACGGGAGCCTGGTCGCATCCTGCAGTTCGCCACCGTCGAAAACACGCTCAGCAACAGCCAGAACCGTTTCCAGGCCCTCAACGTCGGCGATTCGGCGGCTTATCCAAGCTCCGAAGAGGACACCAACGTGGTGTGGCTCGATCTGGACGATGCCGAACGTCACGGCACGCTGGCGCCCGTGGGTTCGGTCTACTCGGCGGAGAACGACGCGATCTACGACGGTATCGGGCGCAAGGGCCCCCGGCTGGTCTCCTTCGCGCACGTGCTCAAGCACGGTCTCTTCCCCCTGGCCGACATCGTCTCCTTCCTGCTCGAGCTGTCGCGGCGCTGCATGAACTGCGAGGTGGAGATGGAGTTCGCGGTCAATCTGCGCGACGGCGACGAGCCGGCCGAGTTCGGCATGTTGCAGGTTCGTCCTCTGACCGCCAGACTGACGGCGCCCGAAGTGTCGGACGACATCTACGAGTCGCCCGACGCGATCATCGCCACGGAACTGGCCCTGGGTAACGGCTTCTACGAGGACATCAGGGATGTCGTATTCGTGGACCGGGAGCGCTTCGACCGCGGACATACGCACGAGATCGCGGACGAGGTCGGCAAGATGAACGTACGTCTAATGGCCGAGGGGCGGCCGTACCTGCTGATCGGCCCCGGACGCTGGGGCTCGGCCGACCGTTGGCTGGGCATCCCGGTCGCTTGGGCCCAGATCTCGGGTGCGGCGGTCATCGTCGAAACCGATCTGGCCGATTTCAAGGTCACTCCCAGCCAGGGCACGCATTTCTTCCAGAATCTTACCTCGTTCCGCGTGGGCTACCTGACGGTGAACCAGGTCAGCGGCGGCGGCGTTCTCGACTGGGACTGGCTCGAAGCCCAGCCCATGAACACGGAAACCAATCATCTGCGGCATCTGAGGTTGGAGAATTCCCTGCATGTCCTGATCGACGGTCGGAGCGGCCGGGGCGTGGTTCTCGAATCAGATAATTAACGCCGACCCTGTAACCCCTTGTCTTTCTGTTAATTACAAATACCGCCCTCGCGGCGGATTTTAACTTGCCAACCGTTTCACAACTCCTAGATTTGTCGCAGAGATATGGTATGGCTCGTTCAGAGTCGTTTTGGACTTTCTCAGACACGGGAGAGCTGACATGGCAGAAGGATTCAAGACCTTCATGGAACAGGTCGTCGCGAAGAACCCCGAGCAGAAGGAATTCCACCAGGCCGTCGACGAGGTCGCGGAGTCCCTGTGGCCGGTGCTGGACAAGCGTCCCGAGTACCGCAAGGCCAAGATCATGGAGAGGCTCGTCGAGCCCGAGCGCGTGATCATGTTCCGCGTTCCCTGGATCGACGACAACGGCGACGTTCAGGTCAACCGCGGCTTCCGCGTCGAGATGAACAGCGCCATCGGCCCCTACAAGGGCGGCCTCCGCTTCCACCCCAGCGTCAACCTGGGCATCCTCAAGTTCCTGGCCTTCGAGCAGGTCCTGAAGAACAGCCTCACGACCCTGCCCATGGGCGGCGGCAAGGGCGGTTCGGACTTCGACCCCAAGGGCAAGAGCGACACTGAAGTCATGCACTTCTGCCAGAGCTTCATGACCGAGCTGTGCCGCCACATCGGCCAGTTCACCGACGTGCCCGCCGGCGACATCGGCGTGGGCGGCCGTGAGATCGGCTTCATGTTCGGCCAGTACAAGCGCGTCAAGAACGAGTTCGTCGGCGTGCTGACCGGCAAGGGCCTGAACTGGGGCGGCAGCCTGATTCGTCCCGAGGCCACGGGCTACGGCGCCGTCTACTTCGCGGCCAACATGCTCGAGACCCGCAACGAGACCCTCGAGGGCAAGACCGCCCTGGTTTCCGGCTCCGGTAACGTGTTCCAGTACACGACCGAGAAGCTGCTCGACCTGGGCGCCAAGGTGCTCACCGCGTCCGACAGCTCGGGCTACGTCTACGACGAAGCCGGCATCGACCGCGACAAGCTCGCCTTCATCATGGAGCTGAAGAACGTCAAGCGCGGCCGCATCAAGGAATACGCCGACAAGTTCGGCGCGACCTACACGCCCGTGGACTCGAGCCTGGACCACAACCCGCTGTGGGATCACAAGGCCGACTGCGCCTTCCCGAGCGCCACGCAGAACGAGATCAACGCCGTCGATGCCGCCAACCTGCTGAAGAACGGTGTCTACGTGATCTCCGAGGGCGCGAACATGCCTTCGGTCCCCGACGCCATCAAGCAGTACCTGGACGCCGGCATCCTCTACGGCCCGGGCAAGGCCGCCAACGCCGGTGGCGTGGCTGTCTCCGGTCTGGAGATGAGCCAGAACAGCCTGCGCCTGAGCTGGACCCGCGAAGAGGTCGACCAGCGCCTGCAGGGCATCATGAAGTCGATCCACACGGCGGCCTTCGAGACCGCCAAGGAATTCGGCACGCCCGGCAACTACGTCAACGGTGCCAACATCGCCGGCTTCCTGAAGATCGCCGACACGATGATGGACCAAGGGGTCGTCTAAGCACACGCTCAGACGGGCACGGGGGAACGGGGTGGCTTGGCCGCCCCGTTTCTTTATGCCCAGAGGCCTACACACGGCGCGCTCGCTCCGGCTCTTCGAGAGTCGGTCGCACGCCGTGTGTAGGCCTCTGGGCATAAAGAAACGTACCCAAGCTTCCCCGTTCTCGGTGTCCGAGCGTCTGCCGGCGCCGAGCAGGATGGTCCTCTGGAACCCTTCTTTCGTCCGGGACATGCAAGCTACACGATCGAACCAGCCAAGGAGAGGCCTTCGCGTGTGCACGCGAAGGCCTCTCTTTGACAGGTCTTCCGGATTCGTGTAGCTTGTACCTGTTCGACGACAACGTTGGGGGCGACTTGGCTTCGACGGGGTCGGGGGACTATCGACTGCATGTCGAGATTCCAGTCATCTCGTTAAACGCTGGAAAAACAAATGAACGACAACGAGCAATACGCTCTCGCTGCCTAAATAAGAGGCAGCGCGTTCCTCGGGGAGTGGGACACCAGGGTCCCCGCAGGAGCGCCGTCGTCTGGTGTCTGGTCCGGAGCCTGGTCTCTTGGCAAAGGACGAGATTTTAACAGAGACTGGCCTCGCGCTCAGCCCGTCGCTGAGCTTGGCGTGTGGCGAGATTGATCGGCGACTAAGCATGTAGATGTCGGTAGGGTACCGGCTTCGGACGCGGGTTCGATTCCCGCCGCCTCCACCAATTGTCCTTCCGCTGATTGCTGAGCTCGGCTTTACTTGGGCTGCCCGGTTTCCCCTTGCCCCCTTACACCAAATACGCGTTTGAATTGATCCGCCCTGGACGATGCCCGCCCGGTACCGGACCGTCAACCAATGGAGTCTTGACTTATGCGCCCCCATCATCGTAGCTTACAAGCGATGTCGTTGTTTTGAATGTGATTACAGCTCCCCCGGGGTCGTCTGCGAAGCAGCGGCTTCGGTGTGTGTAATTACCATCTTTGCTGCGACTTCATTGCGAATCGTCGGCGTATCGAATTTCTCGATCTTTGGCGTGGCATTGAGCGTTGGTCGTGTAAAAGAGGGTTGATATGTCTAAGCTCGTTCTGTCCCTGTCAATCGTGTTGCTGTCGCTGGCCTTCGTCGGGTGTAGTGATGATCCGGCCGGGACGATCGGTATGGCAACGGTGATCATCGATCCCACTCCCGGTGGGGCCTCGGTTGCATGGCGTTTGAGTGGGCTTTCTTCGCATTCGGGAGTCGGTTCCAAGCAGGTCGAGGTCTACCCCGGGATATACGTATTCAGCTGGGTTGAGGATGAGGAATGGATCAATATCGGCACCACTGTCGAGACGTTCACCGTCGAATCCGGAGATAGACACCGTGTAGAGGGCTCCTTTTTCAGAGATATTCCAGCGTTCGTCAGGGTGGATGCCGAGCCTGATGAGCTGAATCAGACTTGGGTCGTCACGACGAGCGATGGCCAGGAGATTTCCGGCGCGGGCGACTCCGTTTTCCCGATCGACCACTCCGGACTGGTGTCCATCCAATGGGGAGAGCAGCCAGGCTGGTGGTCGCCTGTTCTGAGTTCGGTATCCCAGTTCGCGTTGGGCGATACGGCAGCCTTCGCGGGCAGTTACCAGGAAATACTGGAAGATCCCCAGGATCTCAGCGTCTGTCTGCCCAGCGGATCGTTCCTCATGGGAAGCCCCGACTCCGAGTTGGGGCACGAACGCGATGAGCTGCAGCACGAAGTTTCGCTCAGCCATCGGGTCTGGATCGATAAAGTCGAACTTGCTACCTGGAGCTACCTCTCCCGTGCAATCAGGGCGACATTGCAGGATGCCGCCTACATGGAAATATTCACCACCTTGTACCACCCCCTGACGTGGACCGACACGTTGCTTTATGACGACAACGACAATATTATCGTGATCGTAAACTACACCGACGCCGCGTCGGGCGGGAGCCTGGTATCTGCCGTCGACATCTATGACAGACTCGAGGGGAGTGAGGTCTTTCTCGCTCGAATCGCTCCGCAGCAGGTTGTAGTAAACACGAATCCAAGCATGGGCGTTACGCCTCTGACGAACATAGGTCAAGCGGTATTCGGGCCCGTCTATGGTGTTACATGGTATGGCGCGGCAGCCTATTGTGACTGGTTGAATATCGATAGCGGATACCCGCTATCGTACAATCACGTTACATGGGATGTTGTCGACGGAGATCCCTACGAGTTGCAGGGGTATCGACTGCCGACAGAGGCCGAGTGGGAGTACGCCTGCAGGAGCGGCGTAACCACGGCTTTTGCCTCCGGCGACATCCTGCAATCCAATGTCGGTGACCGCAATCTGGATCTCATCGGCTGGTATGGCGGCGCCGGTGAAGTTCGCCTGGGCGGACTCAAGGTGCCGAATTCCTTCGGTCTGTACGATATGCACGGAAACCTCTGGGAGTGGTGCAACGACTACTACAATTATCATGAGTATGCCATGAGCGACGCGGTGGATCCGCGCGGCCCCAGTACCGGGATCGACAGGTGCAAAAGAGGGGGCGCGATCTCCAGTGATGCGGTCCAGTGTCGCTCCGCGAACAGAAGCGCCTTCCATCCGGATCAGCGAAGCGAGATCGGGCTCCGGCCGGTCAGAACACATTTCGAATGATCCTCGAATTCCACGTCGATCTCCTCGGTCGCACCCCGGCCCGTTGTTATCGGCCACACGCCTGTTGATCGATTACGGATGCCGGGTTATCTTGGCCCTGTCGCCGCGATGCCGCGGCCCTTTACGCTCGCCAATCCCAGAGGAGAAGATGACATGCCGCTGGTACCCATGCGCGCCCTGCTGGACCACGCCGCCGAGAACGATTACGGCGTCGGTGCCTTCAACGTCAACAATATGGAACAGATCCAATCCATCATGATGGCCGCCGTCGAGACCAACTCGCCGGTGATCGTGCAGGCCTCGCGCGGGGCCCGTTCCTATTCGCAGGACGACTACCTGCGTCACCTCATGCTGGCGGCCGCGGAACTGAATCCCCAGATCCCCATCGCCATGCATCAGGATCACGGCAACAGCCCGGAAACTTGCTTCTCGGCCATCGACCAGGGCTTTACCTCGGTGATGATGGACGGCTCGCTGCAGGCGGACGGCAAGACCCCGTCGAGCTACGAGTACAACGTCGAAACTACGAAGCAGGTCGTCGGCAAGGCCCACGCCCTGGGTGTGACCGTCGAGGCCGAGATCGGCTGCTTGGGCGGTATCGAGGACGGACACGGCGCCGGCCTGACAGGCGACGAGGCCCTGGCCCACCTGACCGATCCCGCCGAGGCCGAACGCTTCGTCAACGACACCGGCTGCGACGCCCTCGCGGTGGCCATCGGGACCAGCCACGGCGCCTACAAGTTCACCAAGAAGCCTGGTGACGACGTCCTGAAGATGGATCTCATCGAAGATATCCACCGCCGCCTACCCAACACGCATCTCGTGATGCACGGCAGCAGCTCGGTCCCCGCGGAACTCATCGACATCATCAACCGGTACGGCGGCGAGATGCCCGAGACCTACGGCGTGCCCGTGGAGGCGATCCAGAAGGGCATCCAGCACGGTGTGCGCAAGGTCAACGTGGACACGGACAACCGCCTGGCCATCACCGGCGCCATCCGCAAGGTCTTCGCCGAGAGCCCCGGCAAGTTCGATCCGCGCGACTACCTCAAACCCGCGCGTATCGCCATGGCCGAGGTGGTCAAGGCGCGCATGATCGCCTTCGGGCAGGCCGGCTGGGCGGACAAGGTCCCTGTCAAGACCTTGGACGACATGAAGGTCTACTACGTCTGAGCGAGTTGTTGAAAACGACGATATCGCTTGCAATTGTCAATTTCAGGCGTATATTCCGCGCGGCGCCCACCCCGAGTCGGTGGGCGTCCTCGTTGAGCGGAGACCGTTGTGGTCTCCGATATCGTGAAGATTACCCACCCTGAGGCGGTTCGCCGCCCGGAGAGAATCATGGCCAGAGACATCGCCAAAGTCAGGAATATCGGGATCAGCGCCCACATCGATTCGGGCAAGACGACGTTGACCGAGCGCATCCTTTACTACACGGGCCGCATCCATGCGGTGCACGAGGTGCGCGGCAAGGACGGCGTCGGCGCCACCATGGATTCCATGGAGCTCGAACGCGAGCGCGGCATCACCATCGCCTCGGCCGCCACCTATTGCGAGTGGGACGGCTATGCGGTCAACGTCATCGACACGCCGGGCCACGTGGATTTCACGATCGAGGTCGAACGCGCGCTGCGTGTGCTCGACGGCGCGGTGCTCGTGCTCTGCGCCGTGGCCGGCGTCCAGTCCCAGTCCATGACCGTGGACCGGCAGATGAAGCGCTACAAGGTGCCCCGGGTGGCGTTCGTCAATAAATGCGACCGTTCCGGCGCCAACCCCAGGCGCGTCACGGACCAGCTGCGCGAGAAGCTGCGTCACAACGCCGTGATGATGCAGATGCCCCTGGGCCTCGAGCAGAACCACGAGGGCGTCATCGACCTGGTCCGCATGCAGGCCTGCCGCTTCGTGGGGGAGATGGGCGAGGAGCTGGTCTGGGAGGACATGCCCGAAAACTGCCGCCTGGAGGCCGAGACGCTGCGCGAGCAGTTGATCGACGCCGCCAGCATGTTCAGCGACGAGCTGATGGAGGCCGCGCTGGAGGGCGAGGTCAGTGAGCAGCTCATCCACGACGCCGTACGGCGCGGGACCATTTCGCGCGAGCTGACCCCGGTGTTCATGGGCAGCGCCTACAAGAACAAGGGCGTCCAACTGCTGCTGGACGCCGTGATCCGTTATCTGCCCGACCCGACCGAGGTCGAGAACGACGCCCACCGCGTGGCCCGGGACGGCAACGCGGAGGTTTTCACCGTCAAGGTGGCGGACGAGGAGCCCCTGCTCGCCCTGGCCTTCAAGCTGGAGGACGGCACCTACGGGCAGCTCACCTACATCCGTCTCTATCAGGGCACCCTCACCAAGGGCGACACCATCCACAACACGCGTTCGGGCAAGCGGGTCAAGGTCGGACGGCTGGTGCAGATGCACGCCGATCAGATGCAGGACATCGAGCAGGCGCAGGCCGGCGACATCGTGGCCCTCTTCGGCGTCGACTGCGCCACGGGGGACACCTTCTCCGGCGGCGACCATGTCTCCATGACGTCGATGTACGTGCCGGAGCCCGTCGTCTCGCTGGCCGTCACGCCGGTGGACAACAAGTCGCAGAGCAATCTCGCCAAGGCGCTCGGCCGTTTCACCAAGGAGGACCCGACCTTCCGCACCCGCAAGGACGAGGAGACCGGCGACACTCTAATTATGGGTATGGGAGAGTTGCATCTGGAGGTGTACCTGGAGCGCATCCGGCGCGAATACAACGCCGAGGTCGAGGCCGGGCGGCCGAAGGTCTCGTACCGGGAGTGCATCACCAAGCGGGTGGTCTTCGACTACACGCACCGCAAGCAGAGCGGCGGCTCGGGGCAGTACGGCCGGATCAAGGGTTACCTGGATCCGAACGACGAAGGCGAGTTCCACTTCGAGAACCGGGTCGTCGGCGGCAACATACCGACCGAGTTCATCCCTGCGGTCGAGAAGGGCTTCCGGAGCATGATCGACAAGGGGGCCTATGTCGGCTACCCCGTGCAGGGCCTGAAGGTGGTGCTCGAGGACGGCGCCTCCCACGCGGTCGATTCCTCGGACATGGCCTTCAAGGCGGCCGCGCGCGGTTGCGTTCGCGAGTTCTACGGCCAGGGCGCTCCCATCGTCCTGGAACCGCTGATGCTGGTCTCGGTCGAAGGCCCCACGGAGTACCAGGGAGATATTCTTGGCACCGTGATGAAGCGGCGTGGTATCGTGATCGGCACGACCGAGGACGAGGGTTTCGTGCGCATCGACGCACACGTGCCCCTGGCCGAGATGTTCGGCTATGCCACGGTTCTGCGTTCGGGTACCCAGGGCAAGGCCGAGTACACCATGGAGTTCGCGCGCTATTCGCCGGCTCCCACCGAAATCACCGCGCAACTGGTCGAGGAATTCGCCGAGAAGAGGGCGGCCGGGAACAAGTAACGCAAGGAGAGTCGATGCCGACGAACGATACACAGATCCGCAGTCCGCTACGGATCTTCGAGAAGGCGACCGACGGCGGACTGGGCAACGGCAATCTAGGCGTGGTGCTCTCGCGTCACGGCGTGGGCAAGACCGCGTTCCTGGTGGGCATGGCCGTGGATGCGCTGCTGCGGGGACGCAAGGTCCTGCACATTTCCACCGAGGAGGCGGTCGAACACCTGCGGGCCTTCTACTTCGAGGTCTTCCAGCTGATCTGCGAGAATCAGCGGCTGGACAACCGTCTCGAGCGACGCCTGGATCTCGAGCGTAACCGTCATATCCTGGTCTACAATCGCAAGACCTTATCCCTGGACAAGTTGCGCCAATCTGCCGATTTTCTCCGCGACGCCGTCCACTTCTCGCCCGACGTGGTGATCATGGACGGGACGCCCCGCTTCGATCACAGCGAGACCTGGGAAATCGAGGGCTTATGCGAACTGGCGCGCGAGTGGGACGCGGAGATCTGGACCTCCTCGCGCCTCTATCGCGAAGGCCAGACCTGCGACGAGCGCGGCGTGCCCAGCGAGGTAGCCCAATTCGACGACCAGATCTCGGTCATCATCCAGCTGGAGCCGCAGGACGATCACGTGCGCGTGCGTCTGCTCAAGGACCACGACCGGACCGAGATTCCCGAACTGAACATGGAGCTGGACCCCAAGACCCTGCTGCTGCGCTGGCGTTAACCCGGATCGATCGGTACCCGCTTTCCTGGCGAGCCGAGGATGTCATGATCGACGTCGCTGAAAATCTGGCTCGACTCGAGGACAGGGTCGCAACGGCCTGCGCGCGTGCGGAGCGATCCGCCGCCGGGGTCGCGCTGGTGGCGGTCACCAAGCGCATCCCCCTACCGCTGGTGGTCGAGGCTTGTCGGGCGGGCCAGGTCTGTTTCGGCGAGAACCGTATCCAGGACGCCCTGCCGCGCCAGCAGCGGCTGTCGGATCTGCTGCGGGAGGGCGATGCCGGCAGCTCCCGTGTCGCCTGGCATTTCATCGGCAACCTCCAGGGCAACAAGGTGCGCAAGGCGGTTGGGCGTTTCGAGTTGCTGCACGCCGTGGACTCGCAGCGACTCGCCGCGAGGATCTCCGCCACAGCCGTCGAGGGTTCCCTGACACAGCCCGTATTGCTGGAGGTGAATGTCAGCGAGGAACCGCAGAAGCACGGCTTGAGCCGCCAGGATGCGCTCGGGGCGGCCGTCGCGGCGTCCGACCTGCCGGGCCTGGACCTGCAGGGCTTCATGTGCATGGCGCGTTTCGGCGCACCCGAGAGCGAGCTGCGTCGCACTTTCGCGGCGCTGCGCGGACTGGCCGACGAGGCTCGCGAGGCGACCGGCCTGCTTCTGCCCGAACTGAGCATGGGCATGTCCGACGATTTCGAAGCCGCGATCACCGAGGGATCCACCATGATCCGCGTCGGTACGGCCATTTTCGGCCCCCGCGAAGCGGCCCGCTGAGAGAACAAAGGGGAGGTTGATACGTGGCGGTACGTGTGTTGCTGGCCATCTGCCAGGTGTATAGCTGGTTGATCATCGCACGTGTGATCATCAGCTGGCTCAATCCGCGACCGAGCAACATCTATCTGATCATGATCTGCCGGCTGACCGATCCGCTGCTCGACCTGCTGCGACCCCTGATACCGCTGCGCGGCATAGATCTGTCGCCGATTCTCGCCCTGCTGCTGGTCAGAGTGCTCTGTATGATGCTGGCCAAATTGGTGATCTGAACCGCTATGGGTGTCTTTTCCTCTTTATCGGACGTTGTGTGCGTGTTAGTTTATCGCGTTTCTGGTAGATGGCCCCGTAAGGAGGTTTTCGAGTGAGCGACAGTTGCATCCAGTGTACCCAGATGACACAGATAGAGGAGGCGGTGACCAGCCTACGCGGTCATTGTGACCTGCAACCGGAGGTCGGACTGGTCCTGGGCACCGGCCTGGGCGATCTCGCCGCCAAGATCGACTCCTGCTGCGAGGTGCCCTACGGGGACATCCCGCATTTCGCCAGTTCTACGGTGCAGAGCCATTCAGGCCGCTTCGTCTTCGGCACCCTCGGCGGTCGGCAGGTGGTCGCCATGCAGGGGCGCGTCCACTACTACGAAGGCCATGACATGTGTCGGATCACGCTGCCCGTGCGCGTCATGCGTGCGCTCGGCGCGCACACCCTGGTCATGTCCAACGCGGTCGGCGGCATGAATCCCCAGCTGTGTCCCGGCGACATGACGGTGATCACCGACCACATCAACCTGATGGGCGACAATCCGCTGATCGGTCCCAACGAGGACCGTCTCGGCCCCCGTTTCCCGGACATGAGCGAACCCTACGACCGCGTGCTGGTGGAACTCGCCGAGACCACGGCCCTCGAACTGGGCCTGCCCCTGAAGCGGGCGGTCTACGTCGCCGTCGCCGGTCCCAATCTCGAGACCGCGGCCGAGTACCGCTTCCTGCGCGTGATCGGCGCCGACACGGTCGGCATGTCCATCGTGCCGGAATGCCTGGCGGCGGTGCACGGCGGCATGCGTGTGCTGGGCTTGCAGGCGGTTACCGACGCCTGCTTCCCCGACACACTGCAGCCGGCCGACGTGGACGAGATCATCCGGGTGGCCCGCGAGGTCGAGCCCAAGCTCTGCCGGCTGGTCACGGAAGTGCTGAGCAGGATGCCGGAGCCCGGCGGTTCCGGCGCCGACGAGGCGAAAGATGGATAAGACCCGGGAAAAAGCGGCCGAACGCTATCACTCGCTGGCACGGAAGTTCCACGACGCCGAGTCGGAACGCCTGGTCAGCGAGTTCTGGCGCGAACATGATACCTTCCGCCGGAGCATCTCCGAGCGCGAGGGCGGTCCGGACTGGGTCTTCTACGAGGGGCCGCCCACGGCCAACGGCCTGCCCGGCGTACACCACGTCATGGCGCGGCTGACCAAGGACATCGCCTGCCGTTTCAAGACCATGACCGGGCACCGTGTGGTGCGCAAGGCCGGCTGGGACACCCACGGCCTGCCGGTGGAGCGCTCGGTCGAGAAGCAACTCGGCATCCAGGGGCGCGTGGCCATGGAGGAATACGGTCTCGTACCCTTCAACGAGAAGTGCCGCGAGAGCGTCTGGAGCTGCAAGTCCGACTGGGACGAGTTCACCGAGCGCCTGGGTTACTGGGTGGATCTGGACGACCCCTACATCACGTACGACAACGCATATATCGAAACGGTCTGGTGGATCCTGAGCCGTTTCGACGCCGAGGGCCTGCTGTACCGCGGCCACAAGGTGGTACCGTACTGTCCCGTCTGCGGCACGCCCATCTCCACGCACGAGATGGCCAACAGCTACCAGAAGGTGGACGAGCCCAGCATCTACGTGAAGCTGAAGGCCACGGACGCGGAAGAACATTTCCTGACCTGGACCACCACGCCCTGGACCCTGCCGTCGAACGTGGCCCTGGCCGTGGGTGAGGACTTCGACTACGTGCGCGTCCGGCACGGGGACGACGTCCTGATCCTGGCCGAGAGCCGGCTCGGGGCGCTCGATCCCGAGATCCCGACCGAGGTCCTCGACAGGTTCAAGGGCCGCGATCTGCTGGGGCGCACCTACGAGCAGTTGTTCCCGTTCATGTCGCCGGCGGCGGGCGAGAACGCCTTCGTCATCGTGCCTGCGGACTTCGTCACGCTCGACAGCGGCTCGGGTATCGTGCACATGGCGCCCGCCTTCGGCGAGGACGACTACCAGGTGGGCCAGCGCGAGAATCTGGCCTTCTTCAACCCCGTCGACGCCGCCGGCGCCTTCGTCGACGAGATCGCACCCTACGCCGGGCAACCGGTCAAGAGCGCCGACCGACAGATCATCCGCAACCTGCGCGACCAGGGCAAGCTGCTGCAGGAGGAGGTCTACACCCACGACTATCCCTTCCACGACCGTTGCAGCAATCCGCTGATCTACTACGCCACGCCCTCCTGGTTCATCCGCACCAGCGCGATGCGCGACCAACTGGTCGCCGCCAACAAGGAGATACGCTGGGCGCCGCCGGAGGTGGGCAGCGGACGCTTCGGCAACTGGCTCGCGGGCAACGTGGACTGGTCGCTCAGCCGCAACAGGTTCTGGGGGACGCCGCTCAACGTCTGGGTCTGCGACCGGTGCGGCGAGACGCATCTGCCCGCCTGTCGCGACGACCTGTCCGCCTTGACGGGGACGGACCTCTCGGAACTCGACCTGCACCGCCCCCACGTGGACGACGTGACCTTCGGCTGCACCGTCGCGGACTGCACCGGGACCATGCGCCGCACGCCCGAGGTCATCGACTGCTGGTTCGACAGCGGCTCGATGCCCTACGCCCAGTACCATTATCCCTTCGGCGACCGGGAGCTCTTCGAGAGCCAGTTCCCGGCCGACTTCATCAGCGAGGGCATCGACCAGACCCGCGGCTGGTTCTATACGATGCTGGTCATCAGCACCTTCCTGTCGGGGCGCAGCAGCTATAAGAGCTGTCTCACGCTGGAACTCATCCTGGACAAGCACGGCAAGAAGATGTCCAAGAGCGTGGGCAACACCGTCGACCCCATGGCGATCATGAGGGAGTACGGCGCCGATCCGCTGCGCTGGTACATGCTGACCGCCTCGCCCGTCTGGAACCCCACGCGGTTCGATCTGGACGGTGTCAAGGAAGCCCAGCGCAAGCTGCTGGCGACATTGGAAAACGTCTACAGCTTCTTCACCCTCTACGCGAATCTGGACGATTGGCGCCCCGACAACGGTCTGACCGCCGCGGAAACGATGCTCGACCGCTGGGTGCTGAGCCGGCTGCACAGCGTCACGGAAAAAGCGCGCCGGCATTTCGAGGACCTGAACTTCACCCGCGCGGCGAAGCTGGTCGGCGCCTTCGTCATCGACGACGTCAGCAACTGGTACCTGAGGCTCTCTCGCCGGCGCTACTGGAAGGGCGAGCTGACGGCGGACAAGCACGCCGCCTTCGCGACCCTGCATACGGTGCTCGACGGCGCCACGCGCCTGCTGGCGCCGGTGATTCCCTTCACCACCGAGGAGATCTACCGGGGATTGCACGGCGGTGACGACGTGTCCGTGCACCTGGCGGCGTACCCGTCGCACGACGACGCGCGGGTGGACGGGAAACTCGAGACCGCCATGGGCGCGGCGCAGCAGGCGGTGGGCGTGGGACGCTCCCTGCGGCAGGAGGCGCGGCTGCGCACGCGACAGCCCCTGGCCAGGCTTCTGCTGCATGCCGACGACGAGCGCGCCGCCGTCCTGGTCGGCGACGAGCGCTTCAGCGCCATCCTGGCCGAGGAATTGAACGTCAAGGAAGTGGCGCTCCTGGACGACCCGCTACGGGTGGCAACCTTGGCCGCCAAACCGAACTTCCGGGCCCTGGGGCCGCGTTTCGGCAAGCGGGCCAAGGAGGCGGCCGCCGCCATCGCGTCCTTGACACCGGAGCAGGCCCTGGCGCTGCGCCGAGACGGCGAGATCACCCTCGAACTCGCGGGTGAGCTGACGGCCTTCACCCACGAGGAGATCCTGATCGTCGAGCAGGGCCGTGGCACGCACGCCGCCGGTTCGGAGAGCGGTTTGACCGTGGCGCTGGAAACCGCGCTCACTCAGGAGCTGCGTGACGAGGGATTGAGTCGCGAGATCATCAACAAAGTGCAGAACCTGCGCAAACAGAGCGGGTTTGCGGTTGCCGACAGGATTGTGTTGTGTGTCGACGGCGATGCCGACGTCCAGAGAACTCTCGCACGCTACGAGAACCGCGTGACGGGCGAGACCCTGGCCGTTCTTCGCCGTGACGATATGGACTTGCCATACACGGACAGTTTCACGGTGGACAGCACGTCGGTGTCCATTGCCATAGACCGGCGAGTCCGGGACTGAGGAGGATAGCATGCGCAAGACTGAACTCGAGCGTTTCCGAAATCTGATCACGGCCGAGAAGGAACGCATAGAGAAGTCCCTGGCCAAGCACACCAAGATCATCCACCACGAGGGGGAGGATTTCGGCGGTGATCTCGCCAAGGCCCACTCCAACCACATGGCCGACCAGGGCAGCGACGAGTTTCTCTACGAGACCACGATCCACTTCGCGACCACCGAGGGGCGTTATCTCTACCAGCTGGACCAGTCGATGCAGCGCATCGAGGACGGCACCTACGGCAAGTGCGCCAGCTGCAGCAAGCAGATCGGGCTGGCGCGCCTGAGAGCCAAACTGGACGCCCGCCTCTGCATAGAGTGCAAGGAGCGCGAGGAAAGGGATCGCTATTGAGTCGCGCTGCTGTCGGTATTCCCTGGTTGTGGGCTCCCGTGGTGCTGCTGGTCGATTTTGCGACCAAACGGCTGGTCCTGGCGCATGTGGATCGGCTCCTGCAGCATGTGGAGGTGATCGGGGAGTACGTGCGGTTCACCTACGTACGGAATCCCGGCGCCGCGATGGGACTGGTGATCGGCGGACGGTCGCTGTTGATCGTCATCAGCTTCATTGCCGCTCTGGCGCTCGTCCTGCTCTATCGGCACACGTCCCCACGCCTCACGGTCCGCAGGTGCGCCATATCCGCCATCCTCGGCGGCGCCCTCGGCAATCTAGTCGACCGGGTCTTCTACGATGGCCTCGTGGTGGACTTCATCGATCTCGGCGTCGCTTCCCATCGCTTCTACACCTTCAACGTGGCCGACATGGGTGTGACCCTGGGCGGGTTGGTCCTGTTCCTGAGCCTATGGCGGGAAGGGCGCGGGGAGCCGGAGACGGCGCCCGGCCCTCGCGACGATATCGGGGCTGTCCCCACCGCCACGGTGACCGGCGATGACGTCTGAGCCGGCTCCCGCCGCGCGGTCTTTCCGGGTCGAAGACACGGATAACGACCTCCGCCTGGACCATTTCCTGACCGCGCATTGCGAAGACCTGTCCCGCAGCCAGGTTCAGAAGGCGATCGCGTCCGCGGCTGCCCTCGTCGACGGCAAGGTGCGACCGAGCCGTTACCGCCTGCGCGCCGGACAGCGGATCGTCTTCACCCCGCCATCCCCGTCGCCCATCTCAGCGGAGCCCGAGGACATCCCCCTGGACGTGGTCCATCAGGACGACGAGATCCTGGTGATCGACAAGCCCGCGGGCATGGTGGTCCATCCGGCGCCCGGGCATCGCGGCGGTACCCTGGTCAACGCCCTGCTGCACCGGTTCGAGACCTTGCCCGGCGGGGATCGTCTCCGCGCCGGTCTCGTGCATCGTCTGGACAAGGATACCTCGGGGCTGCTGGTGGTGGCCCTGACCGAGACGTCGTTGCGCGATCTCCAGTCACAACTCCAGGACCGGACCCTGGGCCGCACCTACGAGGCGTTGAGCTGGGGCCGCTGGGCCGAGGACGCGGCGGCGCTGACCGGGGCCGTGGGACGACACCCCACGCAGCGGCAGCGCATGGCCGTCCTGGAAGCGGGCGGCAAGTCGGCCGTCACTCACTACGAGGTGCGGGAGGACTTCGGTTTCGTGCAGCGCTGCGAGGTCAAGCTGGAGACGGGCCGTACCCACCAGATTCGCGTGCACTTCGCCCATCATCATCATCCCGTGGTCGGCGATGCGACCTACGGTGACGACGCCCGCGTCAAGGGTGTCCACCCCCTGGACCGGCAGGCGGCGACGGCCATGGTCGCGGCTGCCGGCCGTCAGATGCTCCATGCCAGCGCGTTGCGGCTCAGACATCCCCGGACCGGCGAGGAAATGTCGTTCGCGGCGCCGCCGCCGGACGATTTCCGGCGCGCCCTGCAGATCCTGCGCAACGCTGCGCCGTCGCCTTGATGCGCAGGGCTTTGTTTCTGGACACGTTCCGGCGCTTTCATTATGCTCGTACGAACATCGCCTGCGCAGGGGCGTCGCCGAGGAGGCTGGTTTGAAGGTCAAGG
Organism: uncultured Fibrobacteraceae bacterium; assembly: GCA_964389015.1. Lineage (GTDB taxonomy): Bacteria > Krumholzibacteriota > Krumholzibacteriia > LZORAL124-64-63 > LZORAL124-64-63 > JAHIYU01. Next base: position 75,203 of record CAYMCR010000002.1, read on the forward strand.
AACGTATTCGCGACGGTGTCGTGATCCTCGAGTTGAGCGGCAAGCTCATGGGAGGACCCGACGCGACGACGTTCAACGACACGCTCAAGACACTCCTGCACGAGGGACACAAGAACGTGCTCATCGACCTCTCCCGCATCAACTGGGTCAACAGCACGGGTCTCGGGATCCTCATCTCCGGTTATTCCACCGTGAAAAAGGGTGGCGGCGACCTGAAACTCCTGAAAGTATCCGATCGTATCGAGAGCATCTTCATGATCTCCAAGCTGCATACCGTCTTCGTGTCCTTCAGCGATGAAGATGAAGCGGTCGGGAGCTTCGCGTAATCAGCCAGGACGGAACGATGACGGGCCCCAGCGAACACAGCCAGCGCATCGAGCTCAAGATACCCAGCCAACTGCTCTATCTGGGCGTGCCCGACGCCATCCTCATGGAACTCGCCGGGGATCTGCCCTGTGAGCAGAAGGACATCGACGAGATCAGCACGTCCGTCATCGAGGCCTGCACCAACGCCATGGAGCACGGCAACGGCATGGACGATCTGCGCCAGGTCGAGATCCACTTCGATATCGCAGCGGCCGAGATCGCCATCACCGTGCTGGATCATGGCCCCGGCTTCGATCACGAGAGCTGGGTCCCGCCCGAGGACCTGCTGCGCGAACGGGGACGCGGCATCACCATCATGCGAGAGTTCACCGACGAACTGGTCTTCGATTTCGCCGAGGACGGGCGTTTCCGCGTGCAGCTCCGCAAGCATCTCCAGCGTCGGGAATAGACCATGACCGTCGTGCTCGGTCTCGACTATGGCCTGCGCCGGATTGGTCTGGCGCTGAGCGATCCCACCGCTACGATCGCCTCGGCCGCCGGCTGCCACAGCACGCCGGAAGATGGTTCCATCCTGGATCACATTCGCGATCTCATACGGGAACGCGCGGTCGCGGAGATCGTGGTCGGTCTCCCTCTGACCGCCGACGGTCGTGAAGGTGAGATGGCCGTCGCCGCCAGACGATTCGCCCGGCGTCTCGCCGCCGAGTTCGACCTGCCCGTACACCTGGTGGATGAGCGGTTCAGCTCGCAGGAAGCCGACGCCTGGCTGCGCGCCGCGGGCCGCCGTGCCGGTGGCCGCCGCGCGAGATCCAGCCGGGCCAAGGGGGAGCGCGACGCGGTCGCGGCCGAGTTGATCCTCCAGCAGCATCTCGACGCCTGCGGGCGATCCGGCGAGGGGGGAGGCGTATGAAACTCCGCCGCGTCTTGACGACGGCGATCACCGTGTCGATCCTGGCGGTCGTTGCCCTGGCCGGTGCGACCTGGGTCTTCTGGACCACGCCGTCCACCGGCTCCGGGCGTGAGGCGATCGTGCAGATTCCCCGTGGCGCGACGTTGCGCGCGGTGGCCGACTCGCTCGTCGTCCACGACCTGCTCGCGCACCGGACGGTCTTCATCTGGGGTGCCCGGCTGTCCGGCCGTGACCGGGCGATCCACGCCGGGCGGTACGCGGTGCCGCGCGGCCTGTCGCCGCGGGACCTGCTCGAGTTGCTGGTGACGGGGCAGACCGTGCCCGTACGAGTGACGATCCTCGAAGGGGATACCGCCGCCGCCATCGCCGAGGGGCTCGCCGCTTCGTTCCCTTGGCCCGCAGCGGATTTCCTGGCCGCGGCGGACAGCCTCGCCGGTCTGCTCATGACACAGTCACCCCTGCCTCTGGACGAAGTCGCCGGTGCCATCTATACAGAAACGCTGCACCGGGAGCGGGAACGCTCGGGCCGGGCCTTCCCCCTCTGTGAAGGGTACCTGTTTCCCGAGACATATCATTTCGCCGAGGGCGTCGATGCCGCCCACGTGGCTGCCGTGGTGCTGGAATTTGGCCTCTCCAGGTGGCAACACCTGCTCGGAAAAACGCCCCCCCCGCGCGACGGCGTTCTTGCTAATCTGCACGAGGTTCTGACCCTGGCCTCGATCGTCGAGGCGGAGACGCCGCGTGCGGAGGAGATGCCGCGCGTGGCCGCCGTCTACCTGAACCGCCTGACGAAAGGGATGTCGCTGGATGCCGATCCGACCGTGGCCCACGCCCTGGGCAAGCGGGGAGAACGGATCCTCTATGCGGACCTGGCTGTGGCTTCCGCCTTCAACACCTATCGTCGCAAGGGTCTGCCCCCGGGGCCTATCGGCAGCTCCGGTCCGGCGGCCCTGCAGGCGGTTCTGAGGCCGGCGGTCGGTTTCGACGCCCTGTTCTTCGTCGCCGACGGCTCCGGGGGACACGTGTTTTCGCGGACCCTGGAGGAGCATCGCGAGGCTGTCGGTCGCTATCGGCGCCAGCGCGCCTCCAGCAGGGGGCACTGACGCTCATCCCGGAGCCCACATGGGCTTGACGGGGGCGAACCGGGGCACTATGCTTTGCCGCCCGGTGGATCCCCGCTTTAGGCCGTTTTGTCCACGAGGTGATGCAATATGCTGGTATTCAAGCGCTATGCCTGGCTCATCGGCGGTTTCGCGGCCATTGTCGGCGGCTATCTGATGCTGGGCTCAGGTGATGTCACCCTGGCGCCGTTGCTTCTGGTCCTCGGTTATTGCCTGTTGATCCCGGTATTCCTTCTTCAGTCCTTTCTTCAAGGCAAGGGCGAATAGCTCAGCTGGCTAGAGCGCCTGCCTTACAAGCAGGAGGCCACAGGTTCAAGTCCTGTTTCGCCCACCAATTACGGGGCCCGCGTCAGATCTGGCGCGGGCTTTGCTTTTGATTTGAGGTACTGAAGTTGAACTTCAGGACCATCATTAAGTGTGAGCCGGATGGTTGTTATTCTTAAAAAATGAAGTTGCATAGGTTACCTCTGTGTGGTAAACTCATGAAGTCAAGTTAAGGACTTATGAAGAGTGGAAGGGAGGGTCAACGTAGTTGCACTCGTTCTCGCTTGGGTTTGCCGCCCTCGCATGGAATTGCCTTTTAGGAGGTGTCCTAATGCTTCGTAAGAACATTGTAGGTCTGTTGATCTGCATCGCTGCCATGGGAATCACTACCCTTGGCTTCGCTGGTATCCCTGATCTCGACACGTCGTCATGTGTGATGTTGAATGCGCCCGTGGGCAGCAATCTCAACATCCACAATACGCCGGACGGCTCCGGTTACTTGATGACCGAGGCTCGGCAGTGGACGACCGTGCCGGGTACGTGGGAAGATGCCACAATTACAGTGACCCTGCTGGACAGTGGTTCAAATCCGGTCTTCGCCTATCCGTTCGAGGACATTTGGCTTGAGAATCCCCCAGCCGTACCGGTAGCGCAGCCCAATCTTGCGTGTGACCCGGCCGGTTTGGTGGCTTGCCCCAATGGTAGCATTGCTGACGCCAGCACTGATATCAACGGTCAGACCACGTTCTCGGGTCCGTTCTACGCCGGTGGCTTTGTCGATTATACCGATGATGGTAACGACACCAACGACGGCAAGACCTACGTCATGGTCAGCGGTGCGCCCCTCACCAACGGTCCCCTGCTGCTTCTGTTCAACAGCGCGGACATCAATGGTGATGGCCTGTGGACCGTGCCCATCGATGTGATCGTGTTCTCGCAGCGGTATCCGGCTTCGGCTGGATATGAATACTCCGTCGATTACTATTTCGACGAAGTGAACACCGTTTCGGACCTCATCCTGTTCTCGGCTGCGAGTAACGTGCAGTGTCCGTAAAAGTCTGGTAACGTTGTGCGGTTCTGGACTACGAAATAGTGCATAGATGTCCCGCGACCCTGCGGGGTCGCGGGACGGAAGCACCGAACTCGTGGTCACAGGACGACAACAACAACAACAAGGAGACGCAACATGAAGAAGATGTTAGTACTCACGGCAGTGGCCGTCCTTGCATTCAGCGGCATGGCCCTGGCCCAGATCGATCCTGATCCCGACGGCATGAGCGTGTACTTGGATGAAGAAGGCATGATCAATTGTGCTGTGGTTGATCCGATGGCTCCCTATGCCGGTACCGCCTACGTGCTGGTTACCCGTCCCTCGGTCTCGGAACCCTCCGTGCTGGGCTGGGAAGCTCGTATCGAGGTCACGTACGACGCGTTTTCGGCCGGCCCCTTTGACTTGCTTGAGGGGACCAATGTCGGTAGTGGCGACAATTACCAGGTTGGTAACGGTGCAGTGCCGCTGCCCATCGTCGGTAACGTCGCCGTGCTTGCCACCTATAGTTTCATGTTCTTCGGCAATCCCGATGGCCATCTCGTGTTCTCGCTTTCCGGCGTACCCGGTTCGCTGTCCTTCCCGGATGGCGCTGGCTATGCGGCTCAGGTGGGTTTCCCCACTCCTGCCCAGCCGATCACCGGAGCCTGGGGCGAATGCTGCTGGGTCAACCGTGAATGCAACCCGATCGCCAACGATGATATGACCTGGGGCCAGGTGAAGAGCCTGTACTAGGTCTGATCAGTCAGGATAAACGGCTTCCGGCCGCTGCAGGGGGCGCCATCAAGGCGCCTCCTGTTTTTGTGTGTGTAGTTGGTTTGAATCGTATGGACTTGGTGTCTGTCGGCGGACTACAATGCGTCTTGACAAGGATTGCGTTTACAAGGATATTGATGCAATCAGACGGAGGACACTGGGTGTGTGTCCCGCGGGAGTTGGGCCGAGCGGTGTTCGCCGTCGAGATCGTAAACAACTTGAAGAGGTGGCAATTCTCCGGTACTGGCCGTCGACAGATCTCGCATGCGTGGATCTCGACGGATTTTTCAAGCAGGGGCTCAAGGAAAGGGGACAGGAACGATGAAGAAGATGCTTATCGTCATGTGCATGATTGGATTGGTGGCGTCCGGCGCGTGGGCATACCCGGGTCCCGATAGCTTTGGCATCTACTGGGGGACAGAGGAAGATCCCGGTGACGAGATCGTGGGCGCTGTGGAGATCTGCGTGGATGCTGCGGCCTTCTCCCAGCTGGATCTCTACTTATGTATCACCGGTCTCTCGACCTCCCAGGTCGCTGGCTGGGAAGCCCAGGTTGAAATCGTCCCGGACGCGGATTCAGGCGCTTTCTTCGGTAGCTGGACGCTGGTGGCCGGTCTCAACGTGGGTTCCGGCATCAACTACCAGGTCGGCATCGGCGATGGACCCCTGCCGCCCAACGCTCACAACGTCGTAACGGTGATGACCATGGCAATGGCCGTCATCGATGATACGGCGCCGATCGAGTTCTATATCCGCGGTGTACCTGGTTCCCTGAGCTTTCCCCCCGACGGTCTCGGCTATGCCCCGGATGTGGGCCTGGAGATCAGCTGCCTGTCCAGCACCGGCGGACCGACCACTCCGGTGTTCATCGTCAACCCCGACGAGGGCAGTGAATTGTGCCCCATCGTTGGTAACGAAGATGCGACCTGGGGTCACGTGAAGACGCTGTACAAGTAAGGCTCGAACCGACTCGAAGTTGGGGGGCGGGCGCCATACCCGCCCCCTTTTTGCGTCCTGTCGTCCCCCTGCCCGTTGACCTGTCCGGAGGGTGCGCCTATACTGTAGCGAAGCCATCCCCTGAGCGACTTCCCATCCTGCAGGATGCCTGCAAGCCCCTGGCATAGGAGTACGGCATGGACCTGTTCCGGATCCCTCGTACGACCGGCTTGACGACGTTCGTCCTGCTGTCGCTGATCGCGTTTTCGTCTCCCGGCACCGCCTCGCCCGTAGAGGTCGTCGCCGACGGGCCGGACGAACTCCGGTTCCGTCTGTCCACCGGCGATCTGAGTTGGGTGGAAAAAACGGTTTCGAGTGCCGGCGTGAAGCGTCATCTACCCCGTCTGGAAGGTTTCGTCACCGACGCCGGCCCCTTCGTGCCCATGGTGCCCGCCTACGGCACGTGGCTGATCCTGCCGCCGGGAACCACCGTCGCGGTTGATGTCCTCGGCGAGAACTGGGAAGCCCTGGACGGGCGTGAGGTGCTCAGGGGCGCCCTCCCGGTCAAGCGCACGGATCCGATGACCGGCGAGGACCTGCTCGACGCCGAGTTCGTCATACCTGGCGAGCAGCCCCGCACGGGTATACCGGCTCTTTCCGCGGACGAGATGGCCAAGGCCTTGCGCGGCGAACCGGCTCATCCGCCCCTGGAGATCGGGGAAGTGGTCGCGTGGCGCGGACGGCGGATCGCGCCGGTGACCTTCCGGCCCCTACAGACCGACGCCGGCGGACGCGCGCGGCGGCTGCTGCGCAGCGGCGAGTGGCGCGTCCGCTTCGTGCCCGACGCCAAGTCCGCCGCCGCACCCGGACGCCTGGCTCCCCGCGACGCCCGGTTCGCATCCATGTTCCTCAACGGCGCTTCGCTGAACGTCGTGCCCCGGGAGCGCTCCCGGGCGCGCGTCGCCGGCGGGACCCGCGCCGCGACCAAGGCCCTGCTGGCGCCCGAGGTGCGCATCCCCGTCACACGTACGGGTCTGATCTATCTCGAAGCCGGGGCGCTGTCCGGCCAGGGACTGCTCGACGGCACCGGTATCCCGGAGGAACACATCCGTCTCTACCAGCGCCGGTACGTGCCGGACCAGGACCCGCCCTACGACGAGATCGAAGTGCCGCTGCTGATGCTTGGCGACGGCGGCGACTTCACGGCCGACGACGCCCTCGTCTTCTACGGCCTGCGTGTCCGCGACGATGGCGCCTTCAGCTACGACGGCACCGACTACGACGGCTGCGGCGATCCCCACGAGACCTACAACCCGAGCGGCATCGACCCGGTCAACAACGGCAACATCTACTACCTGGCCGCCGCGGATCCCGAGGGCGGCGACCCGTGGGCGCGCATGGCGTCGCTCGCGCTGCCGGCCGCCGCCGGCGCTCCCGAGCCGAGCTATCGTCGCGTCGATTACTTCGAGGAAGACACCCATTACGGCTACTATCCCTACTCGAACACCTCCGACCGCAACTTCTGGAACGCCTCCCTGGGGGGGGCGCCCGCACGCGGGCTCGAGCTGGTCGGCCCGGTCCCGGGCGTCACGGGCGCCCGTCTGCGCGTGGGGGTTTGCGGATTCGGCAGCACGCCGCGGCCCTTCCAGATCTCCCTCTTGCAGGGGGAGGTCGAAACGATCCTCGACACTTTCAGTGTCGACTATGCGGGCGCGACCTACGATTCGGGCGAAACGTTGGCTCACGCGGATCTGGCCGGTGCCGACCTCGAGGTGTCCAACACGTCTTCCACCTTCATCAAAGGGTACCTCGACTGGTACGAGCTGTCCTACGACGCGTTGTACCAGGCGCAGGACGACGTGCTGGACTTCAACTGCGGCGAGGCGACGGGCGAGCGGTCGCTCGAGGTGCAGGGTTTCACCAGCGACCAGATCCTGCTCCTCGACATCAGCGACCCGCGGGCGCCGCGCCAGGTGGCGCTGACGGCGGCGAACCTGGTGGACGCCGGCGGCACGACCACGCTCTCGCTCGCGGCCACCCAGGACGTCGCCGGCGCCCGGCGCTTACTGGCCGTCGGCGGCGACCCGGCGGCGATGCTGGGCGGTTTCACTTACTTCAAGGCCAGCCGTGTGGCCTATCCGGAGGATCCAGCGGCGGTCACGACGCCGCCCGACGTCCTGGTGGTCACCCATTCGACCTTCCGCGCGGAGGCCGAGCGCTGGGCCGAGCACCGGCAGGCTCGTTCGCCGTCGGCGCTGGAGATCCACATCGTGGACATCCACGCCGTCTTCGACTGGTACAGCGGGGGGCTGAAGAACCCCGAGGCCATCAAGCGCCTCTGCAACATCGCCCTGGACGAATGGGGCACCTGGGCCCTGCAGATCTTCGGCGACGCCAACGAGAACGTGAAGGGCCTCAGCGATCCCCACAACCTGCGAGATTGGGTGCCGACACATTGGCACAACTGGCATCACAGCGGTTACGAGAACGAGCTGTTGCCCTCGGACAAGTGGTTCGCCACCGCGACCGACGATGCCGAGTACCCCTATAACACCGCCGTGCCGGCGGGGATGCTGGTCGGACGTTTCCCGGGCAACTCCACGGGCGAAATCACAGCCATGGTCGACAAGGTCATCGCCTTCGAAACCGCCACGGGGGACTGGAAGAAGCGGGCCATCTTCGTCGCCGACGACGCCTGGTCGGACGGCTACAACATCGGCGCCGCCGACCAGGAGTACGACGCCTCCGAGGAGGAATTCCAGGACACGCAGGAAATCGCGGCAACGAACTGGGAGACCTTCGCGCTGGCCCCGCCCGACGGCGTGGGTGACGACGGCTTCACGGGCGTGCGGGTGTACCTGAGTGATTTCCTGGAGCCTTTGTCCCCGCCTCACAGCGAGTACCGCTCGCGGCAGGAGTTCATAGGCCACGCGGAGACCCAAGCGTTGCCGGCGTTGCTCGCCGAGGGCAACCAGGGCGCCGTGTTCCTGCATTATCAGGGCCATGCCAACGATCATCTGCTCGCCCACGAGCAGATCATCGAAGATGTGGGCAACAATCCGTTCTACCGGGAGGACGCATCCAGCTTCGACAACACCGGACGTCCCTGGTTCCTGGTGGGACTCGGCTGCCACGTCACGTCCTGGACCCGCGACGGCTCCGGCGAATCCAACCCGACGGACGTTCCCTCGCTGGGGGAGAAGTTCCTGCGTCGATCCAGTGCGGGCGCCGTGGGCACGTACGCCAGTTCCGGCTACGAGTTCCTGTACCCCAACGCCGTGCTGGCCCAGAAACAGTTCGAGCAGATGCTGCAACACCCGCCCCGTGGCGGGATCACCGGTGCCACGATGCGTTCGCGCTGGGTGCTGGGAGAGATCCTGCTGTCCAGCGAGGCCGCGTTCCTGGCCGTGCACCCGAACTACAGCTCCTACCGTCGCGCGGTGGCGCAGTACACCCTGCTGGGCGATGCGTTGATGGTGATCGACGCCGGGCCGCCACGGGTCGACGTGCTGCTGGACTGGGAACCCATAGCCGATGGGGCCGAACTCAAGGCCAAGGACGCGGCCAACGAGATCGTGCTGACGATCCGGGCCTTCGACGAGGCCGGTGTCGACCGCCTCGTCGTGACCGATTCCGACGGCGCGGATCTGTCGTCCCTGGCCGTCGGCGGCACGCCGCCGGGCGCCCAGAGCGACCAACGGGCCGAGTGGGAGGTGCGCATCCCCGTCCCGCAGCACGACTACGCGGTCACCTTCGACGTCTACGACACGGCCGCACCCGATGACGAGGCCGACCATTTCTCGCTCACCGTCAACCTCTCGGTGGCGGTGACGCTGCACCTGGGCGGCGAGCTGTTCGTGGCCGGGGAGACCCCCCTGCCGCTGCAACAGGACCTGGACTTCACGGGTCGCGCGATCACCGCCGCGTTCCTCGCCCCTGATGTGGACCTGGACCTGCACGGCCAGAACGTGACGCTGTCCAACAAGGTGCTGACGCGCGTCGACGAGCACACCGTGGACATGTCCTTCACGGCCAACGTGTCGGGCGGCGGCGCCGCCGCCGTCGTACTCGAGATAGGCGGTCTCGGCACGGTGATTCCCCTGCAGGACGATAGTGTCGCGGCCGTGGCCGGCATCGAGGATCTGCACGCTTTTCCCAACCCCGTGTCCCGGGATACACGGTTCCTCTTCCGCACCGATGCCGCGCCGTCTAGCGGACACCTCAGCATCTACAACGTGGCGGGACACATCGTGAACGAGATCCCCGTGCGGGTCTCGGACTTCGTCGGCGGCGGTCATGTAATCCTGCCCTGGGACGGCCGCGACGCCCAGGGCGACGGCCTGGCCAACGGCGTCTACATGTACCGTGTTGAGCTGTCGACGCCGTCCGGCCCGGTGACCAGCGACATGCAACGTCTGGTGATGATGCCTTGAGGGCTATACGTGTCCGTTATCTTCTGGCGTGCCTGCTCCTGCCGGCCGTGCTCCTGGGCGGCGGTTGCGCGGCCCGTCACCGCGGGCCGGCCGTCTCCTCTTCCGGCAGCGCCGGCGCCCCGGCGGACCGTCGTGTCCTGGACACCTCAGGTCCCAGGCTGCTGCGCATCGGGTTGGTGAACCGCACCGCAGCGGTTACCTTGACCCTCGCCGACGATTGTCTGCTGTTGTCCGGTACGGAACGCAGGCGCCGCGAACGCCTGCCCGCCGGCAGCACCCTGCGTATCGAGAACGACTCCGGCATTCTGTTCTGGCGGGCCGGACGCCGGACGGGACGCAGCGCCGACCATCTCTTCGTCCAGCCCGTCGATCCCGCCACCACCGTTACCTGGCAGGAAACGCCCTATCCCGGCGAGTTGCGCGTGGATGCCGGCGACGGCGGTCTCACCCTCGTCAACGTAGTGGAACTGGAAACCTACCTGCGCGGCGTGGTGCCGTGGGAAATCGGGCGCCCGGGGCTGGAAGCCCAGGCCGCCCTGGCCGCCCAGGCGGTCGCGGCCAGGACCTACAGCGTTTCACATCTGGGCGAACGCGAGCAGTTCGGATTCGACATGTGGGCCGGTGTCGCCGATCAGGTCTATCGCGGTCTGCACGGGGTAGATGCGCATTGTGACCGCGCCATCGTCATGACGGCCGGTCTGGTCCTGCGGCACGCCGATCGCGAGATCGTGGCCTACTACAGCTCGACCTGCGGTGGCGTGACGAGCAGCGTGCACGAAGTCTGGCCGCGCCCGGCCCAACCGTATCTGGTGAGTCATCCCGATTCGGACGATCACGGCCAGCCCTTCTGTGGCGATTCCCCCCATTTCAGCTGGACCACAACCTGGTCCCTCGGCGACCTGCAGCGTACCCTGCAGACGACCTTGCCGGAGTATCTCGCCTGGATCGCCGCCTCCCCGGCGCGTGGGCGTTGGGCAGGGGAGATCTTCCGCCCCGCGCGCAGCGGCGCCGACGGCGCCTCGCCGGGGCGTCTGCTCGATCTGAGCATCGAACAGCGCACCGTCTCCGGCCGGGTCGCACGGCTGGCGATCGTCACCGAGGCCGGCGTCTACACCGTGAGGGGGGATCGAGTGAGGTGGGTACTCGCCCCCGCGGAGGGTCGTTTCTCGATCCTCAAGAGTGCGTTCTTCGAGCTGGCTTCGCAGCGTGACGGCGCCGGCGAACTGGCGCAGGTGACGGCGACCGGGCGGGGGTTCGGTCACGGCATCGGCTTGTGCCAGACAGGCGCGCTGGCCATGGCTCGTCTGGGCTACGGCTATCAGCGAATACTGTCCCACTATTACCCCGGAACGCGGTTGGAACGGGCGTGGTCGCGATGACGACCGACGCGGCTCTGACGTCACGTCTGGTGGTGGGTCTCGCCGGCCCGCGCCTCGCTGACGCCGAGCGGGCGTGGCTCGAGAAGTACCGGCCCGCCGGCGTGATCCTCTACCGCCGCAACGTCCGCGACGCCGCACAGACGGCGGAGTTGTGTGGGCGTTTGCGGGAGATCCTGCCGCCCGGCGCCGAGATCATGGCCGACCACGAGGGTGGGCCCGTGTCGGTTCTCGACGCCGCCGCCGGCAGGCCGCCCGCCCCGTGGGCCCTCGGCGTGATCGACGACCCGCAACTCACGTACGACGTCATGCGGGACGCCGCCCAACGGGCGAGCGCCGTCGGCGTAGACCGCCTGCTCGCGCCCTGCATGGACGTGTTGACGGCACCGGACAATCCGATCATCGGCGTGCGAGCCTTCGCCGCCGATCCCGGTCGTGTCGCGCGTCACGTTGCCGCGGCCGTGGCGGGGATTACGGCGGCGGGACTGCGTTGCTGCCTCAAACACTGGCCCGGTCACGGCGGCACCGTCGTCGATACGCATCTCGTCGCTGCGCAGCGCGTGGTCCCCGACGATCCGGCGGCGCTCCGGGCCGGTCTGGACGCCGGCGCCGACGCCGTGATGCTCGGCCATCTGAGGCAGCCCGGCGACGATCTGCCCGCCTCGATCAGCCCGACCGCCGTAGACCGGCTGCGCGGTGAGAGCGGCGGCGCCCTGCTCTTCAGCGACGATCTGACCATGGGCGCGTTGCGCGGGCCGTTCGCAGCGCTGGCGGGAACGACGCTCACCGGCGACGGTCTCTGCGACCCGGCGTCGTTGCCGCGCGCCTGGTTCGCGGCAGCCGCACGCGGGGGCTGTGATGTCCTGCTCTGTCGCGGCATCCCCTGGGCGGCCTGGCCGCTCGACGCGCAACGGTCCGGTTCCCTGCCGCTGCTCGGCGCCGACGTCGATCCTCCCGTCGATCCCGCCGCCGCATCACTCGCGCCGCTCCAGAGCTGGACCGCTGCGGTCGAGCGCGCCGCCGTGCCTTGTCTCGATGATGCGCAAGGAGATCTGCTTTGCTGGCATGCTTCGCCCGCACACCGTTGGGGGCGTCTGACGGTCCATGACATCCGGGCAGGCGGCTGGACAAGTGGCATTCACGACCTGACCGATGATGCGGCATCTGAGCCGGCCGATCCGGCCGATCAGTTGCTCATCGCCTCGCACGCTCCTTTGAATGACGTGGCTGTGAAGGCCGTAATGCCCAAACTGGCAAGTTTATTGGCCCGCAGCGGCATCTGTCTGACGCTGGGTCATCCCTCCCTGCGAGACACCGCCGCCGGCCTCTTGCCTGCGGCCTGGTGCATCGAGGCCGGCTTCGATCTGACCGCCGCCGCGGTGGCCGGTTTTATCGTGCGCCGGGTACGCGGCGCGGTGGACAAAAAGCACGGCCCTGGTTGACAGTATTGGGGCAGGAGACTATATTCTCCCTTCGTTGTTAGCGGGGGCGTAGTTCAGTTTTGGTTAGAACGCCGGCCTGTCAAGCCGGAGGTCGCGAGTTCAAGTCTCGTCGCTCCCGCCACAACGACCAATTACCGCGGTTCGCCGCGGTTTTTTTATATCCTGAAACGCAGCTTGTCGGACTTAAACCGGTTCGCGGGCCGATGCCGACAAATCCATCGACTGGCGCACCGTTTGCCGATATGGTCGGCGGCGAGCGGGCTGGGCCCGTCGCGTGTTTCATGGAACCAGGAGGATGAGCCGATGCGCAGAATGACTTGGATCGTCGCCATGGCGGCGACGGCGGCCGTGATGTCGGGAATCACCGGCTGCGGCAGCGGGGAGGATGCGGAAATGGTCAGGATCGCCGATGACATCGAGACGCGCCTGGCGGCCTACGCCGAGACCGAGATCGTCGCGAACCTCGAGGTGCTGCCGGCGACGGAGCGGGAGGCGTTGGGCTGGCTGGTCAAGGCGGCCGAGGTCATGCACGAAGCCTACGTGCGACAAGCCCTGCCGCTGGCGGATGAGATCCGCGGCGCTCTCGACACCGCGTCGGGCGCGCACGCCGATGCCGCCAGAGCCTATTTCGCGATCAACGCGGGGCCCTGGGACCGGCGTTTCCACCACGAACCCTTTTTCGGCGACTGGGAACATCCGGAGGGCGCCGGCTTCTATCCCTTGGACCTGACGGAAGCCGAACTCGCCTCGCTCGAGAGCGGTGAGGGCGGAACCAACGGTCTCTACTCCATGATCCGACGCGGCGAGGAAGGCGGCCTGAAGGTCGTGCCCTATTCCGAATTCTTCGCGGACGAGTACAGCCGCGCCATCGACTACATGGACAAGGCGGCGGACGCCACCGCCAACGAGTCCCTGCGGACCTTCCTGCAAGCGCGCACGGAAGCCTTCCGCACCGACGACTACTACGCCTCCGACCTGCTCTGGATGGATCTCGACGGTCTGATCGAAGTCGTGCTGGGCCCCATCGAGACCTACGAGGACGGCCTCTTCGGCTACAAGGCGGCCTTCGAAGCCTTCGTCTGCGTGGCCGATCCGGAGGAATCCGCGCGACTCGCCAAGTTCAAGGGCGAGCTGCCCTGGCTCGAGGCCAACCTGCCCATCCCCGACGCGGACAAGAACCCCAACCGCGGCACCGATTCGCCCATCCGCGTGGTGGACGTGGTCTATACCGCCGGCGACACGCGCACCGGTGTCCAGACCATCGCCTTCAATCTGCCCAACGACGAAAAGGTGCGCGAGGCCAAGGGCAGCAAGAAGGTCCTGTTGCGCAACATCATGAACGCCAAGTTCACGCGGATCCTCACGCCCATCGCCGAGAAGCTGCTGGTGAAGGACCAGCGGAGCAGTCTCGCCGTCGAGTCGTTCTTCCTGCACACGCTCTGGCACGAGATGAGCCACGGTCTCGGTCCCGGCCGCATCGTCAAGGACGGGCAGGACACCGAAGTGCGTCTGGAACTCAAGGACATCTACTCGGCCATCGAGGAGGCCAAGGCCGACGCCATGGGCCCCTGGTGCATCTTCAAGATGCAGGAGAAGGGCTTTTTCCCCGACTCCATCTACGAGGAGCAAGCGGTGACCTACCTGGCCGGTCTGTTCCGCTCGGTGCGGTTCGGGATCGCCGAGGCGCACGGCCTGGCCAACGCCATCCAGTTCAACTATCTGGTGGACAAGGGCGTCATCACGGTGGAGGAGGGGCGTTTCCGGATCGACGCGGCGGCGTTCCCGGCGGCCATCGAAGACCTGGTGCGCGAGATCCTGGTGCTGCAGGCGGCCGGTGACTACGACGCCGGCCAGGCCATGATCGACCGCTTCGGCGGCATGTCCGAGGTGCTGGCCGCCGCCCTGGCTGAACTCGAAGGCGTGACGGTGGACATCCTGCCCCGGTACAAGGTGGCGTCCTGACGAGAGGCCGACTCTCTCCGCGCAGAACCGAGACAAGCCCCGCTCTCCCGTGGAGCGGGGCTTGTCCGTGTCTGCAAGGCGCGATCAGGCCGTCTTGTCGATGATGCCCGCGATCGAGCCCCGGCTCAGGGGATGGTAGCTGTCGGCGACGTCGGCGAAGACCTCGCGCGCGAAGGCGGCCGTCTCCGGATTGGCGGCCAGTGCGCCGTAGAGCGGCTTGAGATACTTCATGCGGCCGACGTCCGTGAGCACTTCGCGCACGCGGGGCAGGACCGGTGTGTAGACCGAGCCCGCGGCGATGGTCAGCCACTCCACGAGGATCTCGTAGTTGCCATTCCCGGTCAGCCCGAACGTCTCGTCGAGCCAGCGGCAATCTTCCGCGGTCAATTTGCGGGGCAGGTCCTGCAGGTAGAGCTGCCACTCGTCCGAGGTCCAGGTCGCGGCGTCGTCCGGCGCTGGGCGGGCGCCGTCGGCCCAACCGGCGGCCAGCTCGCGGATTACGTCCACCCGGGCCGAGGTCACCTTCAGTTCGTTGCCGGGCATGCCCGGCTCGAAGATCCAGCGTCGGCCGTCGATCCTGTCCAGGACCCCCGGCAGTTTGCGCTCGAGGAATTCGATGAACTCGTCGGTGGTGATGGACTGGAAGCGGAAGGCGTCGATGTAGTCGAGCAGGAAGGCGTCGAAGGTCTCGCGGCCGACGGCGTCCTCCAGCAGGAGTACGAACTGGGCGCCCTTCTCGTAGGGGACCAGCGAGTAGACCTCGTCGGGATCGATACCCGCCAGTTCCGTGCGTAGCTTGGTGTATGCGGAGTCCGGGCCGAACTGGTCCAGGTGGACCTGCAGTGCGTTGCGCCTGATGACACCCTGCAGATCGGCATAGTCCGTCCCGTAGATCTCCTCGAGGATGCGCCGCTCGGCGTAGACGGTGAAGCCTTCGTTCAACCAGAAGTCGTTCATGGTGGCGTTGGTCACCAGGTTGCCGGTCCAGGAATGGGCCAGCTCGTGGGCCACGACGTTCACCTGGGAGCGGTCGCCGGCCAGCAGGGTCGGCGTCAGGAAGGTCAGGCGCGGGTTCTCCATGCCCCCGTAGGGGAAGGCGGGCGGCATGACCAGCATGTCGAAGCGGTCCCAGACGTAGGGTCCGAAGAGCCGCTCGGCCGCATCGATCATGCTCTCGACCTCGGCGAATTCCCAGGCCGCCTTCTTTACCGTCTCGGGCTCGGCGTAGACGCGCGAGCGCGGACCGAGATCGGCTTGTGAGAGGTTGCCGACGGCCAGGGCCAACAGGTAGGTGGGGATCGCCTGGGGCATCTCGAAGCGCCAGGTCGTGCCGCCGTCGTCGGCCGGCGCGGAGCCCGTGCCCGCCGCGGACATGACCGCCACCAGCGGCTCGGGCACGGTCACGTTCGCCGTGTAGGTGACGCGATGGCGCGGCGTGTCCTGGCAGGGGACGATCGTACGGGCGTGGATCGGCTGGCACTGGGTGAACATGAAGGGGTGCGTGCCGCCGGCGGTCTGCTGGGGATCGAGCCAGCCCAGGGCCAGCGTCTCGGGACCGGTGACATAGCTGATCACCACGCCGTCGGCCCCCGCGGGCAGGTCCAGGCGCAGGCGGTCGCCCCGGATGTCGTCCGTCTCGGCGATGGACCAGGGCACGGCCTCGCCAGCGGGTGTCATCACCTCGTGGATGACAAGGCCGCGGCAGTCGAGGTCCAGGGGTCCGCTCGCGGGCGACGCGAATCGCAGGCTCACCTTTCCGGCGATGGTGCGCGCGGAGAAATCCACTTTCCAGTCCAGATCCAGGTGGGTGGTCACGACCTGCTGGTCGTCGCACCAGGAATGAGGATCGAATCGACTCATGGCGTTCCTCCGGTGAAGGGTCGGCTCAGTGCGTGCTCAGGTGGGTGATCAGGTTAGCGAACATGCTGGCGGGGAAGGGGGGCAGACCATGCAGTTCGCCGGAAGATGCCGAGGCCAGCGCCGCAGTCTGGTATGCATGCATGAAGGCCACCGTATCGTCGGACACGTTCCGTAGCTCGTCCTCGCCGAAATGGTCGGCGATCAGCCGGGCCATCGCCCAGCCTATCTTCTCGTAGCGGTCGTTGAGGTGGAGGAGGTTGTGAATCTTGCCGCCGTACTTGTCCTGGTTGAACACGACCACCGGGTCGAGCATGTTCTTCATCATCGTAGTCGTGCGTTTGAGGATGAGTATGGCGTCTTCCTGCAGCACGGGCGCGTGAAGGGCTTCCCCCCGGAGCAGCTCGTGCGTGTCGTCGAAGCGAATGGACGCCTTGTCGCCGAGCCAGCCTGCGATGGCGTGGCGGCGCAGCAGGCGGAAGGCGGCGGCCAGCTTCACCGCGCCGTCCTGGTTGACGTCCGGTTCCACGCTGTCGGCGGGCGACAGGACGACGTAGAGACGGCTGGCCAGCAGCTTCACGGTCTGCTCCTGGCCGGCGGCCAGCGCCAGGCCCATGTCCATCGCGAACTTGTCGGGCTTTGTGAAACCGATCAACGGCGTGCCCGCGAAGAAGTGGATCGAAATCCCTGCGGGCAGATCCTCGGGCGGGATGAAAGCGGCCAAGGCGTCGCGCAGGTCGTTCAGCAGCGCGGGCGTGCAGAAATCGTGGTTGAAGGCTGCGGCCTCGTTCAGGTGGTCGCGCAGGTAGGTGAAGTTGTCGTGCAGGTCGGGCCGTTTGGGTGCGCGCGCCTCGAGACCCTCTCGGTTGGCGAAAACGTCTTCCATCACCCGCTTCATGATCCGCCGGTCCAGGTTGTTGCGTTTGCGTTCGTCGTCGATCATCCTGTACGCTGGCGTTTCGAGCAGTTCCTGAAAACCGTCCGCCGGGATGGTGTCGCCGACTTTGAACCGGCGCACCAGGTCCAGCCAGGCATCGATGGATGTGACGTCGCTGGTGATCACGGGACGCACGCCGGGATCGCTGCTGACGATCACCGACGGGGCCTTCAGGTCGGCGTCGAAGGTCGCGCGGGGGGCGATCTCGGCTGTCTCATCTTCACCGCAACCGCTGACCGCGATCAGTGTCGCGGCAAACCAGAAAACGAGCGCCGCGCGGATGGGTGCGGCAGAGGGAAGTTTGTCGTAGCGGCTGCTGAGCATTATCTTTCCTGTCTCGAGAAGAGGTCTCACGCGTAGAAGGATCATATTATCATGCTTTCAGCGGTTGCCAAGCAGAAGCCATGTTGACCCTCCAGGTGAACGAAATCTACTACACGGTTCTGGGCGAATCCAGCGCCCTGGGCTTGCCCTGCACGATCGTGCGTCTCACGGGCTGTCACCGGCGTTGTAGCTATTGCGACAGCACGTATGCCTTCACCGACGGCTCGTCCCTGACCTTGACGGAAGTGTGCGCCAGGGTGGTCGAGTTGGGGGCCGAGAGGGTGCTTGTCACCGGTGGCGAGCCCCTGCTGCAGCAGGCGTGCCCGGATCTGCTGCGCGCCCTGCTCGCGGACGGGCGCCGAGTGATGCTCGAGACGAGCGGCACGCTCGGCGCATTGCCGCTCTCGGCTGTGCCTGACGGTGTGCGGCGCATCGTCGACGTCAAGACGCCTGCCAGCGGCGTGCCCGCCGCCCAGTTGGACTGGCGCGGCTTGAGGTCGCTGTGCCCCCGCGACGAGCTGAAGTTCGTCTGCTGCGACCGTACCGACTACGAATGGGCCCGGGATCTGGTGCGCGAGGGGGAGAAGCTGCCGGCGGAGGTGCCGGTCGCCTTCTCGCCGGCCGACGGTCTGCTCGAGCCGACGATGCTCGCCGAGTGGATCATCGCGGACAAGCTCGACGTGCGTTTCCAGATCCAGCTCCACAAGGTGCTCTGGCCGGGCCGGACTCGGGGCGTCTGAACCGGGCCGAACGAGAGGCGTCATGGGCGATCACGAAAAACCACTGGCCGTGGTGCTGCTGAGCGGTGGCATGGATTCCTGCGTCTGTCTCGCCGAGGCCCGACGCGACCATGACCCGGCGGTCCTGCATCTGAACTACGGTCAGCGCACGCAGGCGCGCGAGTTGCAAGCCTTCCACGACATCGCGGACCACTACGGGATCGAACGGCGGCTCGTGGTCGACCTGTCCTGCCTGGCACGTATCGGCGGCAGCAGTCTTGTGGATGCGTCCCTGCCCGTGGAGGAGGGGTTGCCGTCGGGTGACGGCGTGCCTTCCACCTACGTTCCCTTCCGCAACGCGCACATCCTGGCCATCGGCGTCTCGTGGGCGGAAGTCACGGGAGCGTCAGCCCTGTACATCGGCGCCGTGGCGGAGGACGGCAGCGGTTATCCGGATTGTACGTCCACCTTCTACGAGGCTTTCGCGGCGGCCGTCGACGCCGGCACGCGGCCCGAGACGCGACTCGAGATCAGAACGCCGCTGCTGGATTTGGACAAGGCCGGTATCGTCGCCCGCGGCCGCGAACTCGGCGCCCCCCTGCATCTGACCTGGTCCTGCTATGTCGCGGAGGATCGCGCCTGCGGCGTTTGTGAGAGCTGCGCGCTACGCCTGCGCGGGTTTGCGCGCGCCGGTGTCACGGATCCCCTGCCCTACATGTGATCAGAGATATCGACGCAACAGCTCGACGCTCCGGTCGGCGGCGCCCGTTTGGGCTTCGACCGTTTCCCGCGCGGTGTCGCCGGCGGCGGCGCGGACGTCTTCGGCCACCAGCAGGCTTTGCAACCGGGACAAGGCTTGCTGCGGGCGGCGCAGGATGAAACCGGCGCCCCGGGCGACCATCGTCAAGGCCTCCTCGGCATTGCCGATGCGGGGGCCGAAGAGGACCGGCAGGGACGCCGCCGCTGGTTCCAGCGTGCTGTGTACCCCCGTCGTGAAGCTTCCCCCGACGTAGGCGACGTCCCCCGCGCGGTAGATCTCGGCCAGCACGCCGACCCGGTCCACCAGCAAGCAGCGTGCGTCACCGTCCCGTCGTGCCGTCGAATCCCACGCGCTCAGGCGCTGCGCACGAATGCCGCGGGCGCGGCAAGTGCGCTCGATTGCCGCCAGACGCGCCGGCTCCGGTTCGTGGGGAACCAGCACGACGTTCAAGTCGGGGAACGTCTGCAGCAGCTTTGGCAGCACGGGCCACCACAGCGCCTCGTCCCGCGGCCAGGTGCTGCCCAGGATCAGGCGCCGTTCTCCCCAGGTCCGCAGATCCGCCGCCAGGGTGCTGGCGCGGGCAGCCACGAACCTGGTCAGCACCTGCTCGGCGCGGGTGTCGCCGGTGACCGAGACCGGCGCGCTCACGCCCATGCCCGAAACGAAGCGCCGCCGGTCAGTTTCGCTGCCCACGCCGAGGTGCGCGAAGCGATCGAAGACCGTGCGAAAGAACGGGCGCAGCGGTCCGTGATGCCTGATCGAACGGCCCGGCAGGGCGCCCGACAGCAGCAAAACGGGGACAGCGGCCTCGTCCGCCGCGCGCACCAGCGCGGGCCAGCAGTCGTACTTCACGAAGACGAGCGCGCGGGGGCGCCAGGCGGACACCAGCGACTTCATCGCCGCCGGGTGGTCCAGGGGCAGGTAATCGTGGAAGTCGGCACAAGCGTGGTCGCGGGCGTAGTCGCGCCCCGAGGGGGAGAAATGCGTGACGGCGAGGGGACCCACGTCGGCTTCGCGCAGGCGCCGCACGATCGGCAGCGCCTGCTCGTACTCGCCCACCGAAGTGGTGTGTAACCAGATGCAGCCGCGCAGTTCGGTCGCCGCGGCGGCGATTCGCGCCGTCAGGTCGCGTCGCCCGTCGAGGCCCCGGCGGAGCTTGGCGGAGAGGACTGCGGCCGTGGGCAGGACGGGCACGAGCGTCCTCGCGAGGCCGGCGTACAGTCGCTCTGTCGGGTGCGGCTTTTTCATGGGCTGCACCCCGGGTCCGGATCGCCGTCGATGAACGGCAGGACGGCGTCGCGCACCGCCACGACGTCGATGCCCTCGAGGCAGGCCAGATCGCCGCGGTGACAGGTCCGTGAGCCGGTGCGCGAACAGGGGCGGCAATCCAACGTCAGCTCCAGCACCCGGCTCTGCGGCAGCAGGGGGTAATAACCGAAAGCGCGCACGGTCGGTCCGAAGAGGGCGACCACGGGCGTGCCCGTGGCTTCCGCGAGGTGCAGCAGGCCGCTGTCGTTGGTCACGGTCACGCTGCAGCGAGCGAGCGCGCCGGCCACGTCGACCAACGCGCGGTCGCGCACCACGTCCACGTCGGGGTGTCGCGAGGCGGCCTCGGCCAGACGGCTGCCGGCGTACCAGTGGGCTTCGTCCGGCCCCAGGAACAGCGTGACGGGCACCGCAATACATTCGCGCAGAAGATCAATCAGATTGACGAACTTGCTGTCGGGCCATCGTTTACTGCTCCAGCGCGCTCCCGGAGCCAGGCCTACCCGAGGTGTCGTCTGCTCCGCCGGCCGCAGATGGGCGAGGGGCGGATGGGGTGGCGTCGCACGGTCCGCGGGCGCCCCGGCCAGTTCGAGGTAACGATCCAGCAAGCTCCGGTTCAACACAGTGGGCAGGGGCACCGACGCGTGCTGCGATTTCCGCAGCAGACGCAAGCGCTGGCCGGTGTCCTTGCGGATACGCGCGTCGGGCCGGCGACGCATCAGCAACGTCAGGAGATGGCTCCGGAGCACACCGTGCGCGTCGAACACGGTGTCGTAGTCGTCTTTGTTCAGGGTGCGGGCCAGCTTCAGGAGAGCGGGCAGATCCCGACCGGGCAGGGGCTTGACCTCGTCGACGCCGTGGAAGGTTTCGGCCAGGGCGGCGAACCGCTTCTTCGTCACCAGCGTTGTGTGCGTGTCGGGAGCCGCGCCGGCGAGTCCGGAGACGAACCAGCCGCAGATGCACAGATCGCCCAGGGCGCCGAAGCGGATGATCAAGGTCCTAGGCAAGGCACCCTCCGGTGTGTGCGTCGAATACGGGTCAGCCGGATGAACCGAGAACGAGCCGGGCAAGGAACGCGTTGCTGCCATTTCAGGTTAGCAGGCAGTTGCAGGGTGTCAAGGAACGGGCTATGCTCCCGTCCGCACAATCCTCACTGGAGAGCGTCTTGTTGAACCTGTTGCTCTTGATCTTCCTGCTCCTGTTGTCAGCCGGTTTTTCCGGTTCCGAGACGGCTTTGTTCTCGTTGCCCGAGGCCGAGCTCGCGAAGATGCGGGGCGGGACCAGCCACGCCGGCCGACGCGTGGCGGCTCTCTTGAGACGCCCGCCGCGATTGCTGGCCGCGTTGCTGATCGGCAACCTCCTGATCAACACGATCGCCAGCGTGCTGGCCACCTCGCTGCTGGTGAGCCGATTCGGCAGCGGCGGTCTGGCCGTGGCCGTTCCGGTCATGACCGTGGCGATCCTGCTCGCGGGCGAGATCACGCCCAAGCTCGTCGCCCTGCGGAATCCGCGGCGCCTCAGCCTGGCCGTACAGCTGCCCGTGTCCATGTGGCTGACGCTCATCCGTCCCTTGCTGCATTTGGTGGACCGCGCCGGCGAGGCGCTGCTCTCGCGTCTGCCTCTCGAACGTACGGGCAGCCGCCAGCTCACCGTGCCCGAACTCGTCACGGCCACCGAACTGGCGACCCGCGACGCTTCCTTGACCGAGACCGAGGGCCGGTTCGTGTCGCGTTTGCTGCAGCTCGAGGATCTTGACGTGCGCGAGATCATGACGCCGCGCACCGCCGCCGTGACGCTCGACGATGATTCCACGCCCGCGGAGATCCTCCGGCTGGCCGAGATCAACGGCCTCAACCGCTTCCCGGTGCTCGGCCGGGACGGGGACAGGCCCGTGAGCGTCTTTCACGTCAAGGACCTGCTGGCCGCCGACGAGGCTCCGGCGCCGGTACGTCGGCTGCGGCGCGAGCCGATCTTCGTGCCCGAATCCAAGCCGGTCGCCGGCTTGCTCAACGAGTTTCGCGAAGGCGGACAGCACATGGCCTTCGTGGTGGATGAGCACGGCGATTTCACCGGCTTGGCCACCCTGGAGGATTGCATCGAAGCGCTCACCGGTCCCTGGCGCGACGAAACGGATTCCGGCGTGCCGGAGGTGCTGCCGGTCGCCGAACGCAACTGGGTGGCCGCTGGCGGCGTCGATCTGCGCATGGTCAACGAAGCGTGCGGCACCCAGATCGTCGCGTCCCACGATTACGTGACGCTGGCCGGGTACGTCATGTCCTTGCTGGGCCGCATCCCGCAACGCGGTGATAGGGCCACCACGGGCGGCTATCGTTTCACGGTCCTGGAGATGGACGGGCACCGCGTCTCGCGCATTCGTGTGCAGGGACTGGCGCCCGCACACGACGAGGGGGGATCGTGATGCAGGGGAGTGTGTCTCTCGGCTGGGATCAGGTGATTCTCGTCGTCGCCGTATGTCTGCTCGCCTCCGGTTTCATGTCCGGCACCGAGACCGGCCTGATGAGTGTCAGCCGCATCCGCTTGCGTTTCCTGGAACTGCGGCGGGAGCATGCGCGTGCGACGGAGCTGACGCGGCTGCTCGGGCGGGTGGAGGATCCCATTCTGACCTGCCTGATCGGCACCAACCTGTTCAACGTGCTCGGCAGCGCCGTGCTGACGGTCGTTTTTACCGCCCGCTTCGCCGAGCACGGCGCAGTAGTGGCGGCGGTCGTGGGATCGGTGCTGGTCATCACCCTGGCCGAGATCTTACCGAAGCTCCTGTACCGCGAGTACCCCGAGCGGTTGACCCTGGCCTCGCTGCCGGTGCTGCGCGTGGCCATGTCGTTGCTGGCCTCCGTGCGCTGGGTCCTGCTGGCCTATTCGCGTCTGTTGCAGGCGCTGCTGCCGGGACGGAGCGCGGGCGAGAGCCGGGCCCTGGGCCGCGACGCCATGACGTCGCTGCTGTCTTCGCACCCCGTGGCCGGGCAGGACCGCCGGTTCACCGATATCCTGGACCGTTGCCTCGCCCTGGCCGACCTGAACCTGACGGCGATCATGACACCCTGGCCGCGTGTGAAGACGCTGCCGCGTTCCGCCACCCTGGAGACGTGCCGCGCCGCGGCCGCGGACTCCGGCTTCAGCCGACTACCCGTGGTCGAGCGCGTGGAGGACGGTGTGTCGGGTTGGGTCCTCGTCCGCGATCTGCTCTTCGTGGACCCGGCCGCGGCCTGGGACGGCATACCACCAACCATGATCCGTACCTGCCCCTACGTGGACAGGAGCATCACGCCCTGGGCCCTGTTCGAGGAGATGCGCTGGCAACAGCAACAGATGGCCGTGGTGACGGACCGGGTGGGGAACCCGCTCGGATTGGTGACGTTGGAGGATCTGCTCGAGATCCTCGTAGGCAGTATCGAAGACGAGTTCGATCAAACCCCGAACGTACCGCGTCGACTCGCGATGAGCGGCGACGGGCCGGCGTGACCCGTCCCGGCGTTACGGGTAATTCGTTGAAAGGAGCGGACTGATGTCCGAGCAGATGAACAAGCACGACCAGGTGTTGCTGACCCTGGTCATAAATCTGCAGGGGAGCGCCATGGTCCAGCTGGGCAAGTTGGCGGACCCCGCCACCGGTGAAATGGCCCGCAGCCTGGACGGCGCGCGCTACGTCATCGATGTGCTGGAGATGTTGCAGACCAAGTGCCGCGTGGAGACCAACCCGGAGATCGTATCCATGCTCGACCGCGTGGTCATGGAGCTGCAGCTCAACTACACCGACGAGCTGAAAAAGGGCGGGGACGAGCCTGCGGCTCCCGACGCCGAGGACACGGACGAGCCCGCGGACCCCGCACCGGACGAACCGGCCCCGGAGGCGCAGGCTTGAAATCGTGGCGACGACAAGGCCGGTTCGTGCTGGCGTCGCTCTGCGTCCTGTGCTGCGCCATTCCCGCGTCGGCCGATCTGGCCCTGCGCAACCAGGAGCGGTCGGCCCGTCTCCACCGGGTCGTCTCGGGTCTGCTGCCGCCGGACGGTCTGCTTTCAGTGGGGGTCACCGGAGATCTCTTCGCCACGTTTCACGGTCCCGCGGATCTGCGTTATCCGATTGATTTCAGGACCGCCACCCTGGGGCTGGAATACGGCCCGTGGCCCTGGCTGAACCTGCGTTTCAGCCAGCCCTACCGTACCTGGTCGGGCGGGCGTGACGACTTGCCTGCCAGCGGGAGCGGTCTCGCCGACGGTGACGCCGGGCTGCTCCTGGCGCTGCCCGTGCCGCTGGGCGGTTTCGGCCTGGCCTGCGATGTCCGCACGACCCTGCCCACCGGCAGCGAGGTCGACGGTCTCGGCGAAGGCTCACCGTCACCGTATGCCGGTCTGGCCTTGAGCGCGTCCCTGTGGACGCGCGCGCAGATGCCGGAATTACGCCTGCACCTGAACGTCGGCCGCCGCTTCCAGTCCCGGGACGAAGGCCATGGCGTAGTGGGTGGCGGTTTGTTGGAGCCCTGGCCGCCCCTTTATCCGGCGGTGCGCGCGGGAGGAGACCCCTCCGGCAATGACGCAACCGTGTACGGCGCGGCGCTGGAGTTCCGCAAGTCGCTGGTCAGCCTCTTCGTGGAGTACACCGGGGAGTACTACGGCGACACGGCCGACATCTCGGCGCGCGAATTCCCCCGTTATCTCGGCGCCGGTCTGCGCTGGGGCGGGGAGGAGGGTCTGGCGCTGGTGTGGGGCTACGAATTGCCATTGGGCCTGGAGGACCCGGCCACGCCCTTCGTCGCGGCCTATCCCGATTTCGTGCTCCGGGCCGGCCTGTCCTACAGCTTCACGACCGGCGGCACGGACTCCGACCGCGACGGTATTCCCGACCGGCTCGACATCTGCCCGGACGCGGCGGAAGACCTCGACGGTTACCTCGACGAGGACGGCTGTCCCGATCCCGACAACGACGAGGACGGCATCCCCGATATCGGGGACCTGGCGCCGGACTATCCCGAGGACCACGATGGTTTCGAGGACCACGACGGCATTCCCGACTACGACAACGACCTGGACGGCATCCTCGACGTGGTCGACGAATGCCCCGACGAGCCCGAGGACTTCGACGGCCACCAGGACGGGGACGGCTGCCCCGAGGAGTTCCTGGACGCGGACGGCGACGGCCTCCCCGACGAGGAGGACCTTTGTCCCGACGAAGCCGAGGATGCGGACGGTTTCGAGGACGAGGACGGCTGCCCCGAGGAGGACAACGATCTCGACGGCATCGTGGATGCCCTGGATGAATGTCCCTGCGAGGCGGAGGATTACG
Source organism: uncultured Fibrobacteraceae bacterium (assembly GCA_964389015.1). Taxonomy (GTDB): domain Bacteria; phylum Krumholzibacteriota; class Krumholzibacteriia; order LZORAL124-64-63; family LZORAL124-64-63; genus JAHIYU01. The sequence goes on from CAYMCR010000002.1 coordinate 100,940, forward strand.
ACGGCGTAGCGGACGGGGACGGCTGTCCCGAGTGATAAGCCGGGTCAGGCGTCCCGGGCCTCATCGGCCTTGGCCTGCTGCCAGGCCTCTTCGAGGGCGTCGAGGCCCGCGGCGCGCATGGCCGCGTGATCGGGAAAGCGGCGCTCCACGCCGCGGAATCGCTCCCGGAAGCGGCGGTTCGCCTTGCGCAGGGCATCGTCGGCTTCCACGCCCAACCTGCGCGACAGATTGACCACGGCCAGCAGGATATCGCCGACCTCGTGCTCCACGGCCTCGGTGTCGGTTTGCGCCGCGGCGTCCGCCAACTCGCCCATCTCCTCGCGCAACTTGTCCCAGATGCCGTCGACCTCGGGCCAGTCGAAGCCGACTTCGGCGGCGTTCTGCTGATAATCGTGGGCCTGGCGCAGGGGAGAGGACGAGGCCGGCAGATCCTTCAGGGCCGTCGGTTCCGGCTCCTCCTGCCCGCGGGCCCGCTTCTCGGCGGCCTTCATGGCGTTCCAGTGGACCTGACTCTCGGCATGGTCCGCGGCGCTCACGTCGCCGAAGACGTGGGGGTGGCGGCGGATGAGCTTTTCGTTGCCCCCGCGCGCCACGTCGTCGAAGGCATAAGGCGCCGTCTCACCGAGGATCTCGCAGCAGAAGGCCACCATGAACAGCAGGTCGCCCAACTCCTCGGCGATATGCTCGGTGTCGCCGCTCAACGCCGCGTCCAGCAGTTCGCCGGCCTCGTCGAGCAGGAAACGGGCGGCGTCGGCGAGGGTCTGTTTCTGATCCCAGGGACATCCGCCCGGCGAGCGCAGGGTGTGGATGGTCCGGAGCAGCGCGGTGGTCTCTGTCAGGGGCATGGTTCGGTATCTCCCGTCCGGGTGCAGGGGTGCGAGGTGTCCAGTTTAATTCCCTTGAGCGTATTGCGAAAGTGCGGGTATCATGGTGGGTCCCCCTTCAGTGTGATGTGACCGACTACCTATGTCCGGAGTCCGATGTCCGGAGTCCGATGTTCGAGCCGGCAGGAGCAGGCCTTGAGCGATTTCATCAGGATCCGCGGCGCCAGGCAGCACAACCTCAAGGGTTGTGACGTGGACATCGTCCGCGGCGCGCTGACCGCCGTGTCGGGCGTGTCCGGGTCCGGCAAGTCGTCGCTCGTCTTCGACACCCTCTACGCCGAGGGACAGCGTTGCTACGTCGAATCGTTGTCGACCTACGCCCGCCAGTTCCTCGACCGCATGCCCAAGCCGGATGTGGACTCCATCGACGGCATCAGCCCCGCCGTCGCGATCGAGCAGCGCAACGCGGCCCGCAGCGGTCGCAGCACGGTGGGGACGGTCACCGAGATCAACGACTACCTGCGCGTGCTCTTCGCGCGCGTCGGACGCATCACCTGTCCCGATTGCCGGACGCGCGTCACGCCGGAAACCCCCAGCGCGGTCTGGCGCCGCGTGAGACGCGAGTGGCCCGGCGAGACCGTGCTCGTCACCTATCCCCAGGTGATCAGCAAGGAAGGCTCGCGCAGCGGCTGGGCCGAGCCCCTGCTGGCACAGGGGTTCCGGCGGGCCCTGGTCGGCGGCATGCTGTTGCGTCTCGACGAAGCGGACGCCGCCGGCGCTCCCGCCCCGGCCGCCGGCGAAGAGGTCGGCGTGGTCATAGACCGCATCGTGCTCGAACCCCGTCAGCGTTCGCGTTTCACCGAGGCGGTGGAGATGGCCTTCCACCAGGCCAACGGCTGGTGCAGCCTGCGCCGGGCCGACGACCCGGCGGTCTCGCTGGCCTTCTCCTCGCGGCTGGTCTGCAATTCCTGCGGGCGCGAATTCCCCGCGCCGACGCCCCATCTCTTTTCCTTCAACTCGCCGCACGGTGCCTGTCCCGACTGCAACGGTTTCGGCAACCGGCTGGAGTTCGACGAGGAACTCATCGTTCCCGACGACGCCCTGTCCCTGCTGGACGGCGCGCTCAAGCCCTGGCGCACCGAGACCTTCGCGCGGGCGCACACCGCCATGATCCGTTTCTGCCGCCGGCGGAAGATCCCCGTGGACGTGCCCTGGCGCCGACTCACCGCGGCGCAGAAGCGCACCGTGCTGGAGACACGCGGCAACGGCTATACCGGTGCGGTACCATTCCTGGAAGACATGCGCCGCAAGATGAAGAAAGGGCACCACCGCTTCTTCACGCGGCGGTTCATGGGCGACACGAAATGCCGCACCTGCGGGGGCAGCAGGTTGCGCGGGGAGGCCCTGGCGGTGAAAGTCGGCGGACTGGACCTTGGCGTCCTCTCGCGTCTTTCGCTGGGTGACGCCTTACGGCGCGTAGAGGGCCTGCGGATGTCCAAGGCGGATCTGCAGACCGCGGGCGACGTGCGCGACGAGGTCGTGCACCGGTTGCGCTTTCTCGACAGGGTGGGGCTGGGGTATCTCACGCTCGACCGCATGACCCGCACGCTCTCGGGAGGGGAGGCGCAGCGCATCCACCTGGCCAACGCCATCGGCTCGCGTCTGACCGATACGCTCTACGTACTCGACGAACCGACGACGGGGCTGCACGCCGCGGACGTGGATCGTCTCATCGGCACGCTCTATGACCTCGTGGACGCCGGCAACACGGTCGTCGTCGTCGAGCACGACCTGGCGGTCCTGAAGTCCGCCGCCTACCTGGTCGAACTGGGACCCGGCGCCGGTCTGGACGGCGGCGAGGTGGTATACCAGGGGTCGTTGGACGATCTGATCGCCACCGGCAAGACCCTGACCGCCGACTATCTGCGGGGTGACAGGGCGCTCCCCATGCCCGAGTCCGCGCGCGACGTGGACACGCTGCGCCTGGTCGTCAAGGGTGCGCGCAAGCACAACCTGCGCCACCTCGACGTGGCCGTGCCGCTGGCGCGTTTCGTCTGCCTGACCGGCGTGTCTGGTTCCGGCAAGAGCACCCTGCTCAACGATTGCCTCTACGACGGATTGACCGGCAAGGTCACCGGCGGCAAGGAACGCTGGCGCGCCTGCACGGGCTTCCAGGGCGCGCACGGGATCGACAAGGTGATCCTGGTGGACCAGTCCCCGATCGGCAAATCCAGCCGTTCCAACCCGGCTACATATCTGGGTTTCCTGGCGCCCATCCGCGAGATGTTCGCCGCCACCCCCGACGCCAAGGCCCGGGGCTTCGCCGCCGGGCGTTTCAGCTTCAACACGGCCGGCGGCCGTTGCCCGGAATGCCAGGGACTCGGCGAACACCGGGTCGAGATGCATTTCATGGCCGACATCAGCGTGCCGTGCGAGGTGTGCGGCGGCAGCCGTTTCAATCCGACCACCCTGGAGGTGAAGTTCCGGGGGCACACCATGGCGGATATCCTGGCCATGACCGTGGATGAGGCGCTCGCCTTCTTCCGGCGCGAGAACACGGTACGCGAGAAATTGTGGGTGCTCAAGAAGGTGGGACTCGGTTACTTGACCCTCGGCCAATCGGCCACGACCCTTTCGGGGGGGGAGAGTCAGCGCCTGAAGATCGCGCGTGAGCTCGCGTCGCCGGGAGGCCGGCGCAACCTGTATCTGCTCGACGAGCCGACGACCGGCTTGCACGTTCACGATGTTGCAGGACTGGTCAAGGTGCTTCATGATCTGGTGGCGCAGGGCCACACCGTCGTGGTCATCGAGCACAACCTGGATCTGATCGAGAGGGCCGACTGGATCATCGATCTGGGACCCGGCGGCGGCGCCGACGGAGGCAGCCTCGTCGGCTGCGGCACCCCGACCGAACTGGCCCGCAACAAAGCCTCCTTGACGGGCCGCTATCTGCGCGCCCGCGCGCGCGCCAACGGGGCGCCGCCGAAAGGAAAACCATGAGAGTTCTGGTCACAGGCGGCGCCGGCTATATCGGCAGCATCACTGCACAGGCTCTCGCCGCGCACGGCCACGAGGTGGAGATCCTCGATGATTTCAGCACCGGACACCGCGCCGCCCTGCTGGCGGGCGCCGTCCTGCACGAGGGCAGCCTCCTGGACGGGGATTTCCTGGCCGGCGTCTTCGCGCGTTCCTTCGACGCCGTCATGCACTTCGCCGCCTTCAGCCTGATCAGCGAATCCGTCGCCGAGCCCTTGCTCTATTACCGCAACAACGTCGCAGGCAGCGCCAAACTCCTTGCCGCCGTCACCGCTGCGCGCGTTCCCCGCTTCATCTTCTCCTCGTCGGCTGCGGTCTACGGCGAGCCGGACCTGGCGCTGATCCCGGAAAACGCCCCCACCGTGCCGGTCAACCCCTACGGCCGGACGAAACTGGCCATGGAGTGGATGCTGGACGACGCCGCCACCGCGTCTGGTTTCTCAGCCGTGGCGCTCCGCTACTTCAACGCCTGCGGCGCCGCGTCCGGGCTGGGCGAGGACCACACGCCCGAGACACATCTGATTCCCAGGCTTCTGCGGTCCCTGCAGGACCCCGCGTTCGAGTTCGCCATCTACGGTGACGATTACCCGACGCCGGACGGCACCTGCATACGCGACTACATCCACGTTTCGGACCTGGCCGAGGCCCACGTCCTGGCCCTCGAGTGGGCGGATCGCCCGGGTCTGTCGGTGATGAACCTGGGCACGGAAACCGGCCACTCCGTGCGCGAGGTTGTGAAGGCCGTCGCGCGCGTCACCGAACAGCCCATCGCGCCGGCCGTGGCGCCGAAGCGTCCCGGCGATCCACCCCGGCTGGTGGCGGCATCGCGCCGGGCCCGGCGGCTGCTGGGCTGGCGGCCGGGCCGTAGCGATCTGGATTCGGTCATCCGGGATGCCTGGCAGTGGCACGACGCTCATCCCGACGGCTATGGACAGGACAGGGAAGCATGATTTCCGGTATTGCCGGGGTGGCCAGATGGTACGCTCCGGGGTATACTGGCGCCGTGACTAGCTTGACATGAGGGTGTGGGAGTGCTTTATTCCCGGACCGCAGACCATGGCGGTCCGCACAAGGTATGCCTGGGTAGCTCAGTTGGTAGAGCACTGCACTGAAAATGCAGGTGTCGGTGGTTCAAATCCGCCCCCAGGCACCACTCCCGCCTTGATCGAGCCGATGTAGCTCAGCTGGTAGAGCAGCTCACTCGTAATGAGCAGGTCTGGGGTTCGAGTCCCCACATCGGCTCCAGCACCTTCCCGACCGTATCGCTTACTCATGGTTTGCGGAAAGGAGCCTCCGGTGGCCCTTCGGATCAGTGTTTCCGGTGTACGGGGCGTGATCGGCGACGGCTTGGATGCGGTGGTCGCCGCGCGCTGGGCCGCGGCGCTCGGCGCCTGGTTGCCGCCCGGTCCGGTGGTGGTGGGACGCGACACGCGCCCTTCCGGTCCGATGCTGCTGCGCGCCATCGAATCCGCCCTGCTCTCCACCGGCCACGACGTCGTGGATATCGGCGTGGCCAGCACGCCGACGACCGAGATGGCGGTCCAGGAATCCAAAGCCGTCGGTGGCGTGATAATCACCGCCAGCCACAATCCCCAGCCGTGGAACGCACTCAAGCTGCTGGACGGCGACGGCCTCTTTCTGAGCGCCGCCGACAACGACGCCCTGCTGACCCACCTCGAAGCCCAGGACGGCCACGTGGCCTGGGATCGTCTCGGCCGCATCTCGGGCCGCGAGGGGGCGGAACACCAGCATCTCGAGGCCATCCTGGCCCTGTCCTGGCTGGACCGGGACCGGATCGCGGCCCGCGGTTTCAAGGTGGCCGTGGATGCGGTGGAAGGCGCCGGCGGCCGTATCGTCCCCGCCCTGCTCGAAGCCCTCGGCGTGGACTGCGTGCCGTTGCATTGCGGCCTGTCGGGCATCTTCCCCCATCCACCCGAACCGACGCCGGCCCACCTGGCCGAGTTGGGCGAGGCCGTGTTGTCGACGGGCGCCGACCTGGGTTTCGCCGTCGATCCCGACGTGGACCGGCTGGTGATGGTCGACGGCACGGGCCGGCTGCTGAGCGAGGAGCTGACCCTCGCGGTGGCCGTGGATTTCCTGTTGGGGCGCGAGCCGGGACCGGTCGTGGTGAACCTGTCCACCACCGGCCTGATCGAGACCCTGGCCGAGAAGCACGGCCAGACCGCGACCAGGACGCCGGTGGGCGAGGCCAACGTGGTGGCCGAGATGCTCGCCTGCGGCGCGGTGATCGGCGGCGAGGGCAACGGCGGTGTGATCTATCCCGTCCTGCACCCCGGCCGCGACGCGCTGGTGGGCATCGCCATGGTGCTGCAGCACCTGGCCGACACCGGTCAGGAACTCGGTGCTGTCGTCTCTGGTTATCCACCGGTGGCCATGATCAAGGACAAGTGCGATCAAGCCGGCCCCTTCGTAGCCGATAAGATCAAGGAACGCCTACAGGCGCTCGGCGCAGGGGATATCGACGATCGCGACGGCGTGCGCTGGCGCGGCCCCGACGGCTGGGTGCATCTGCGCCCGTCCAACACCGAGCCCATCGTGCGCGTCATCGCCGAGGCCGCGACGGAGGAAGCGGCCCGCGACCTCGTCGACAGGGCGTTGCCCCTGGTCGCGGCAGCGAAGTAGCCAAGGAAGTACGATATGTGTGGCATCGTCGGCATCACGGGCAATAAGCAGGTGGCGCCCATCCTCGTGGAGGGTCTCAAGCGGCTGGAGTACCGGGGCTACGACAGCGCCGGCATCTCCGTCGCCAACGGCGGCCTCAGGACGGTCAAGTGCTCGGGCAAGATCTGCGCCCTCGATAACGCCATGGCCGGCGCCGATCTGACCGGGACCTGCGGCATCGGCCACACCCGTTGGGCGACCCACGGTCCGCCCAGCCAGGTCAACGCCCACCCGCACATGGACGGCGAGAGCCGCATCGCCGTGGTCCATAACGGCATCATCGAGAACTTCCAGGCGCTCAAGCAACGGCTCGTGAAGGCCGGGTACGAGTTCTGCTCCGAAACCGACTCCGAGGTCCTGGCCCATCTGATCCGCGAGTTCTACGACGGCAATCTCGAGGACGCCGTGCGCCGGGTGCTCGAGCTGGTGGAGGGCACCTACGGCATCGCGGTCATCCACGCCGCCGAGCCCCAGAAGATCGTGGGCGCCCGCAAGGGCTCGCCCCTGGTCGTGGGCGTGGGCGAGGGTAACAACTACCTGGCCAGCGACGTGGCGGCCATCCTGGGCGAGACCCGCAAGGTGATCTACCTGGACGACGGCGAGATGGTCACCCTGACCCCCGAGTCGGTGGTCACGACCAGCATCGAGAACGAGCCCGTCACCAAGGAAGTGCAGGAGATCCACTGGGACCTCGACCAGATCCAGAAGGGCGGCTTCCCCCACTTCATGCTCAAGGAGATCTACGAGCAGCCGGAAACCATCAAGAACGCCTACCGCGGGCGCATCCTGCCCGAGACGGGGGACGTGAAGCTGGATGGTCTCAGGCTCACCGAGTGGGAGCTGCGCAACATCCGCCGCATCATCATCCTGGCCTGCGGCACCAGCTGGCACGCCGGACTGCTCGGCGAATACCTGCTCGAGGAGTACGCCGGTATCCCGGTCGAGGTGGAGTACGCGTCGGAGTTCCGCTACCGCTCGCCCGTGATCGAACCCGGCACCCTCTGCCTGACCATCAGCCAGAGCGGCGAGACAATCGACACCCTGGAGGCCATGCGCGAGGCCAGGCGGCGCGGCGCCAAGGTCCTGGGCATCACCAACGTGGTCGGCTCGACCATCGCGCGCGAGACCGACGGCGGTATCTACATCCATGCGGGACCGGAGATCGGCGTGGCCTCGACCAAGGCCTTCACCAGCCAGGTGACCATCCTGACCCTGTTGACGATCATGCTCGGCCGCCGCCAGATCCTGTCCAGCGACCGCGGCATGCGCCTGATCGACGAGTTGCAGGCCATCCCCGACAAGATCCGGCTGATCCTGGACCAGGAGGCCGAGATCCTGGAGATCGCCAAGGCCTACAAGGACCACCGCAACTTCCTGTACCTCGGCCGGGGGAACAACTTCCCCATCGCGCTCGAAGGCGCCCTGAAGCTCAAGGAGATCAGCTATATCCACGCGGAGGGTTATCCCGCAGCGGAGATGAAGCACGGGCCCATCGCCCTGATCGATCCGGACATGCCGGTCGTGGTCATCTGCACGCGCGACGGCAGCTACCAGAAGATCAAGGGCAACGTGCAGGAGGTCAAAGCCCGCAACGGCACGGTGATCAGCGTGGTGACCGAGGGCGAGGAGGAGATCGCGGCCATGAGCGATCACGTGATCCGCATCCCCGATACCGCGGACATGATGATGCCGCTGCTGGCCGTGGTGCCTCTGCAGCTGCTGGCCTATCACATAGCCGTCCTGCGCGGCGAGGACGTGGATCAACCGCGCAACCTGGCCAAGTCCGTCACGGTCGAGTAGGAGGGGGCGATGCAGCGGCGGATCATCAGCACGGATCAGGCGCCGGCGGCTATCGGGCCCTACAGCCAGGGCGTGTTGGCCGGCGACGTGCTCTACACGGCCGGGCAGATCGGACTCGATCCCGCCACGGGCGAACTGGTTCCGGGTGGCGTGATCGCGCAGGCACGCCGGGCGCTGCACAACCTGGAGGCCGTCGTCGCGGCGGCGGACCTGTCCCTTGCCGGCACCGTCAAGGCGACACTCTACCTAGCCGACCTGGCCGATTTCGCGGCGGTGAACGAGATCTACGCGGAGTTCTTCGCGACCGACCCCCCGGCCCGCGCCGCCGTGCAGGTCGTGTCGCTGCCCAAGGACGCGCGGGTCATGATCGATCTGATCGTCGTAGCATCCTGAGCGCCGCTGTATTATCCTGCCCCCGTGGTTCGTGGGAGTGGATGGGGTCTGGTGGCCCCCCGGGACTTCAAATCCTTGTGTCGGGCGCGTACAACCGTCCGAGGTGGGTTCGATTCCCACACATTCCCGCCACTGCTCACGACATTCGTCAATTACCTGAGCAGACCAGAGAAGGGTAGGCGATGACCTCCGCGGCGGTGATCATCAATCCCATCGCGGGCGCCGCGCGCGGACGCCTGACACCGCGCGATGCCGTCGATCTGTTCAGCGCCCACGGGATCGAGTCCGAGATCCTGGTGACACGTCTGGCCGGCGGCGCCTCGGAACTGGCGGCCCAGGCGGCGACGCGTCATCCGCTGGTAGCCGTCGCCGGCGGCGACGGGACCGTCAGCGAAACGGCTCTCGGCCTGGCGGGAACCGAGGCCACGCTGGTGCTGTTGCCGTGCGGGAGTGGCAACGACTTCGCCAACGGGCTCGGCATCATGACACCGAGGGACGGCGTGGCGGCGGCGGTCTCGGGACGCGTCGCCAAGGTCGACACTTGTGCGTTCGCCGATCGTTTCTTCGTCAATTCGTGCGGGCTCTTCTTCAACGGCGAGGTGTCCCTGCGCGCGGCCGGCGTCTCGCGGCGCTGGGGGAGGCTGCGGTATCCGGTGGCGACGGCGGGCCTGTTGACAGGTTACAAAGCACCGACGGCGAGCTGGCGGATGGACCCCGGCGGCGAGCGCGAAGTTGCCTTCGACGGGCGTTGGCTGCTGGCCGAGGTCGGCAACGGGACGCGTTGCGGGGGCGGTTTCCTGTTGACGCCGCGGGCCGACCCCACCGACGGCCTGCTGGACTTCTGCCTGGTGCGCGACCTGAAGATCTGGCAGAGGCTGACGACCCTGCCGCGCGGCATCAAGGGGACGCATCTGTCCGATCCGGCGGTGCTCTATCCGCGCGTCGCAGCGGCCGAGGTCGAGGTGCCACAGACCCTGGCGGTGCACTGGGACGGCGAAGCGGCACGAATCCCGCCGGGGACGTATCGTTTCCGGGTGGATCCCGGGCGTTTGCGGGTCGCGGTGCCGGCAGCGAACAACGGAGAGGAATGATGCGCGCGATCGTGGCAGTCCTGAGCCTGGCCCTGGCGGTGTCGACGTCCGCCGCAGCGGACGAGGGCGCGTCGGCCGGCGCCGCCGATTCCACGTCGACGGGACACTCCTTCGTATCGGCGTCCGCACTCGCGCCGACGCAAGGCACCCTCTACCGCGCGGTCACCCCGGTCAACGCCACTGCGGCCGTGCTCATGACGCCCGTCTTTCCCGGCTGGGGGCAACTGTTCAGCGACAACGGCTGGCGCGCCGTGCTGGCCTTCGGGACGGAGATGTGGTTCTGGAGCCGCATGTTGATGTACGACCGCAAGGCGGTCCGCTTGAAGCTGTACGAGGCTTCGACCACCAACGATATTTCCCGTGCTTTCTATCACGATCAGATCGAGGAATACTGGGAGATGATGCGGGATAACGCATGGTGGTCGGGTGGTGCCTTGCTTATCATTGCGGTCGATGCGTACGTGGATGCACACCTGCACAGATTCGACGAGGACCCGGTGCCGGTCCCGCACGACTGGGACCCCGGCGCCCAGCCCCAGCCGATCGAGCTGCCGCACCGCACGGCTCCCGCCCCGGCGCTGACACTCGGCTGGAGCACGGAGTTCTAACCCGGGCCACCTCGGCCCCAACCCCAGGGATCGTCACGATGACCTTGATGTCAAACACCCGCAACTTCTGCATCATCGCCCATATCGACCATGGCAAGTCGACCCTGGCCGATCGCATGCTGGAGACGACCGGGACCCTGAGCGGTCGCGACCTGCACGCGCAGGTGCTCGACTCCATGGACCTGGAGCAGGAACGCGGCATCACCATCAAGAGCCACCCCATCAGGATGGCCTACACCTCACCGGACGGGGCGGCACACGTCCTGAACCTGATCGACACGCCCGGGCACGTCGACTTCCACTACGAGGTGTCGCGCAGCCTCGCGGCCTGCGAGGGCGCGCTGTTGGTGGTGGACGCCGTGCAGGGCATCCAGGCGCAGACCATCAACAACCTCTACCTGGCCATGGAACACGACCTTGTGATCATGCCGGTGATCAACAAGATCGATCTGCCGGCGGCCCGCACCGAGGACGTGATCACCGATCTGGCGGACCTGCTCGGCTGCGAGCCCGAGGAAGTGCTCTGCGTCAGCGCCAAGACCGGCGCGGGTGTCGACGAGCTGCTCGAGGCCATCGTGGCGCGGATCCCGGCGCCCCGGGGCGCCGCCGCCGCGCCGGCGCAGGCGTTGATCTTCGACTCGATCTTCGACCCCTACGTGGGCGCGGTGGCGTACGTACGCATGTTCCACGGTACCATCGCCAAGGGGCAGCGTATCCGGCTCCTGCGCCAGGAACGCGAGCACGAGGTGGGGGAGATCGGCTGGTTCCGCCTGGACCGCATACCGCAGTCGGGTCTGACGGCGGGTGAGGTGGGCTACATCGCCACCGGGGCGAAGGACGTGCGTCACATCCGCGTCGGCGACACCGTGACCCTGGTCGCCGCGCCCTGCGACGAACCGTTGCTCGGCTACGTGGAGGCCAAGCCCATGGTCTTCAGCGGTTTCTACCCCACCGACAACGACGACTACGACAACCTCAAGGACGCCCTGCAGAAGCTGCAGCTCAACGACGCGTCACTGACCTGGGAGCCGGAGAAGAGCGCGGCGCTCGGCTTCGGTTTCCGCTGTGGCTTCCTGGGACTCCTGCACATGGAGATCATCCAGGAGCGGCTGGAGCGGGAATACGACCTGAACCTCATCGCCACGCTGCCCAACGTGGAGTACGAGGTGGGTACAAAGGAAGGCGACTCCGTCCTGGTGGAGAACCCCGCCCTGATGCCGTCGCCCCAGGACATCGTCGAAGTGCGCGAGCCCTTCGTGCGGGTGTCGGTCATCACACCCAAGGCGTTCATCGGCAGCGTGATCAAGATCTCCCTCGACCGGCGCGGCACGCAGAAGAAGATGGAGTACGTCGACACCGAACGGGTGAATCTGGAATTCGACCTACCCTTGAGCGAACTCGTGGTCGATTATTACGACAAGCTCAAGTCCGTGTCCAAGGGCTACGCCTCGCTGGACTACGAGTACACGGAGCACCGGCCCGGGGACCTGATTCGCCTGGACATCCTGATCAACGGCGACCCCGTCGATGCGCTGGCCTGCATCGTTCACCGCGACAGCGCGTACGAGTGGGGCGTGGAACTCTGTCGCAAGCTCAAGGAGCTGATCCCGCGTCAGATGTATCAGGTGGCCATCCAGGCGGCGATCGGCACGCGCGTGATCGCCCGCACCACGGTCAAGGCGTTTCGCAAGAACGTGACGGCCAAGTGCTACGGCGGCGACATCAGCCGCAAGCGCAAGCTGCTCGAGAAGCAGAAGGAAGGCAAGAAGCGCATGAAGCAGGTGGGGTCGGTGGAGATCCCCCAGGAAGCCTTCATGGCCGTCTTGAAAGTCGAGCGTTGACACCAGAGGAGATCGGATATGACCGCTGCGAAAGCAAGCGAGACCAAGCAGGGCTCCGCACGGCTGAAGCGTAGTTTCAGGCGCCGCCTGTGGAGCGACTACGTGAAGCCCATCGGCACGGCGATCCTCATCGCCCTGCTCATCCGGCAGTTCGTCATCCAGGCCTTCCGCATCCCCACCGGTTCGATGGAGCGCACCCTGCTGATCGGCGACTTTCTCTTCGTCAACAAGTTCCTCTACGGCGCCAAGACTCCGGCGCGGATCCGCATCCCCCTGGTGAACTGGACCCTGATCGACGGGCTCCCCGTGCTCAAGCTGCCGGCCATCCGCCAGCCGCGTCAGGGCGACATCATCGTCTTCGAGTATCCGCTGGACCGGGACCTGGACTACATCAAGCGTTGTGTCGCCGTGGCCGGTGATCGCGTGGAGGTACGCGAAGGCAAGCTCTATGTCAACGACAGGATGTACGAGGACGACCTCGGCCATCCCGACCGTGATACCGCCCTGCGGACCGCCGGCGCACGGATCGCACCCCATACCAACCACGATCCGTCCCGCGCCGCCCAGGGTCTGAACCGCCAGTACGGTCTCGCCGAAGCCCTGGCCTCGCGATCGATGACACCGCGCCGTTTCGTGGCGACGACAGCAGCGACGCTGGCAGCGGACGTGGGGCTCGACGCCGCGACAGTACAGCCCCATCTCGAGCCCCTGCGCCAGCACGTGTCCGGAGAAATTACGCTCACCGCCCCGGAGATGCGCCCCCACGTGGACGCCCTCCTCGCTCACGCGCGCGCGTCCGGGGCGCCTCTCGTCGTGCCCGAGGGCTGCATCTTCATGATGGGAGACAACCGCTACAACAGCGCGGACAGCCGTTACTGGGGACCGCTTGATATCGAACTGATCCGGGGCAAGGCCTTGTTCATCTACTGGTCGTGGAACAAGGAGAAGAAGCTGCCCCGGCTCAACCGCATGGGGGACCTGATCCGGTGAGCGCACCGGGGCGGACCGCGCCGCCCCCGCGGGACGGCGGGCTCTACCTGCACGTGCCTTTCTGCGCCTCCCTGTGTTCCTATTGCCACTTCTGCCGCACCGACCGCCACGATCCGGGCCGCCGGCGCCGCTACACGGACGCCGTGCTGCGCGAATTTTCGCTGCGCGCCGCGGGTTGCGATCTGCTGGCGGGTGCCGGGGGGCGCCAAGCCGCGACCTGTTACGTGGGCGGTGGCACGCCGTCCTGCCTGGAACCGGATCTTTTCGCGGCGCTGCTCGCCGGCACCTGGGGGCGGCTGAGCCGTTTGCCCGACGCCGAGGTCACCGCCGAGGCCAATCCCGAAAGCTTCACCGCTGAGTTGGCGACGGTCTGGCGCGACGCCGGTGTGAACCGCGTCAGCCTGGGCGTGCAGAGTCTCGATCCCGGCGTGCTGGCTCTGTTGGGACGCGCCTGTGCACCGGACGTCGCCCGCAAGGCCCTGCAGTTGGCCTCCCGGACCTTCGCGCGGGTGTCGGCGGACTGGATCCTGGCTCCGGGTTGTCGGCCGGAGCGCCTGCGCGCCGAATTCGCCGAAGCCCGGGACCTCGGCGTGGGACACGTCTCCTTGTATATCCTGGAATTGCACGAAGGTACGTCCCTGGCGGACGCCGTGTCGGCGGGCCAACTGCGCCTGCCGTCCGAGGTCGAGACCGAGCTGGTCTATCTGGAGGCCCGCACCGATCTAGCAGCGCTCGGCTACGAGCAGTACGAGGTCTCGAATTTCTGTCTGCCGGGCGAGGCGTCGCGGCACAACGCGGCGTACTGGCGTCGCGCTCCGTACCTGGGACTGGGACCGGGCGCGCACGGGTTCTGGGGGCGCCGCCGCTACGCCAATCACCGGGATCTCGAACGATACCTGTGCGAGGTCGAGCGCGGGCGGGTGCCCGAAGCCTCGTGCGACATTCTCGACCGGCGCGCCCGACGCCTGGAGCGGATCATCCTGCCGTTGCGCACCCGCGCGGGTGTGTCCCTCACCGACCTGCCGGTCGGACGGGAATGGTTGGCGCGCGGTGTCCGGGAAGGTCTCTGGCGCCTGGACGACGGGCGCTTGCGGCTGTCGGGCCGGGGGCTGCTGCGCATCGATGCGGTGGAGGAAGCGCTCACCCGCGATCTCTAGGCGCACGCTCGGGTCTCGCAGTCGCCTGGTTGACACTCCGGACGGGAACCTACTAACTTGTGGAGTCGTTTCGCCAGATCCCTCAGGCAGAGGAAGGGCATGTCCCCGAAAGAAGACAGAAGAGACGCGATTCTCGACGCGGTCGTTCGGCTCTACAGCAGCTCCGGGCAGCCGGTCAGCTCCACGCTCGTCTCCCGGTGGCTGGACGGCAAGGTGTCGTCGGCCACCGTGCGTGCCGTCATGGGATGCCTGGAGGACGACGGTATGCTGACCAAACCCCACACCTCCGCCGGACGCATCCCGACCGACGCCGGCTTCCGCGCCTTCGTCAACCGCCTGTTGACCGGTGTCACCGCGGCGTCACCCGCGCCGGTCGCGTTGTTGCGTCCGCAGGTCGAGCTGGAGCTGGAACGCTCCGCCGGCACCCACGCCATGGTCAAGGCCCTGGCGTCCTTGCTCTGCCGCCTGACCGACAGCATCAGCATCATCATGGGTCCGGCCTGGGACGCGGTCCGCGCCCTGAGGCTCGACCTCTATCCCAAGGAGGGACGGCGCATCCTGATGGTGCTCGTGCTCGAGAACGCCCTGGTTCGCACCGGCACCTTCGCCGTGGACAACGATTACTCGCCCGAGATTCTGGACGACGCCGCCCGCCTGCTGTCGGAGCGCATTTCCGGCCGCACCGTGGCCGAGATACGCAGCGGCGTGCTCACTTCGTTGGCGCCTGAGACCTCCGTTGCCGAACGCTGCGCCCACGATGTGGCCCACCTCGGCTCCGATCTGTTCAACGACGTGGAGACCGCTGAGCTGGAGTTGATGGGGGTGGCCAACGTGCTCGACGAGCCGGAATTTTCCGACCCGAACCGCCTGAAGAAACTGGTGCGCTTCCTCGAATCGCCGAGCGCCATTCGCGAGACGCTGCAGCTGCTCAGTCCCGAGAACGAGGAGGGGCTGGCCGTCTGGATCGGCTCGGAGAACCCGGTGGGCGAACTGCGCTCTTTCGGGATGATCTCCTCGTCGTTTCCCCTGGCCGGTCGGCAGGGCACCCTGGCCGTACTCGGCCTGCGTCGCATGCCCTACGACAAGGCCATACACGGCGTACAGGCGCTGCTGCATACACTGAACAGGCTGCCCTGACCGGTCGGATGGGTCGGGCCAGCTGGAGGATCGCTTCACGATGACCAAGAAGAAGAAAGCGGAGCAGGAGAACGAGGCACCGGAGCAGCGAGTCGAGGCCGAGGTGCAGGTCGAAGCCGAGGAGGCCGCGGAGTCGCGAGCCGAGGACGAGGACGCTGCACCCGCGGAGGAGCTCGATGTCGAGGCCTCGTTGATCAGCGAGCGGGACGATTTCAAGGACCGCTGGCTGCGTGCCGTGGCCGAGCAGGACAACGTGCGCAAACGGGCCCGGCGCGAAGTCGGCGACGCGCATCGCTTCGCCGTGGCCAATCTGGTGCGCGAGATGCTCGAGGTGCTCGACAACTTCGAACGCGCAGCGGCGAGCGCCACTGCCAACGGCGCCAGCGACGATGGGTCGCAGGCTCTGCGCAGCGGCCTCGAGCTGATCCACGGGCGCTTTCGCGAAATCCTCGTGGGACGCGGACTGGAACCCGTGCCGGCGGAAAAGGGACAGCCATTCGATCCCGCCATCCACGAAGCGGTCATGCGCGTCGAGAGCGAAGACGTCGCGTCGGGCGAAATAGTGGAAGTCGCCCAGCAGGGATATAGACTCAACGATCTCGTTCTGCGACCGGCCCGCGTGGTCGTGGCTCAATAGCCTGGAGAAGGAACTGCATGTCCCCGAAGCGAGACTATTACGAAGTGCTTGACGTTCAGCGGGATGCCACCGCGTCGGATATCAAGAAGGCGTACCGCAAGCTCGCGATCAAGCACCACCCTGATCGCAACCCCGACGATCCGCAGGCGGGCGAGAAGTTCCGCGAGGCCACCGAGGCCTACGAGATCCTCAAGGATCCCCAGCAGCGCGCCAAGTACGATCAGTTCGGTCACGCCGCCTTTGACCAGACGGCCGGTTTCGGCGGCGCGGGAGGCTTCGCGGGCGGTTTCGACATCAACGACGCGCTCGAGTCGTTCCTGCACAATTTCGGCGGCTTCGGTGATATCTTCGGCGCCGGCACCGGACCGGGAAACGGACCCTCATCCAACCGCGGCCACGACCTGCAGGTCAAGGTCAGCCTGACCCTCGCCGAAGCGTCGGCAGGCGCGCGCAAGAAGATCAAGTTGCGCAAGCTGGTCGCCTGCAAGGATTGCGACGGCAGCGGCGCCGCGCCGGGCAGCAGTCCCCAGACCTGCACCGACTGCAACGGGCTAGGGCGCGTGCGCCAGGTGCGTCGCTCCCTGCTCGGCCAGATGGTCACCGAGGGCGTCTGTCCCCGCTGCCGGGGACGCGGCAGTCTCATCACCGATCCCTGCGGCTCGTGCCATGGTACCGGTACGGTGCGCGGCAAGGAGACGGTGGAGGTACGCATACCCCAGGGCGTGACCACCGGCAACTACATGGACATTCCCGGCCACGGCGACGACGGCGAGCGCGGGGGGCCCGCGGGCAATCTGCGCGTCCTGATGGAGGTCGCCGAGCACGAGCTCTTCGAGCGGCACGGTGACGATCTGCTGATAGACCTGCCGGTGTCGCCCGTGGACATCACACTCGGCGTCAAGGCCGAGGTGCCGACCCTGGACGGCCGCGTCGCCCTGAAGATTCCCGCCGGGACGCAATCCCACAAGATCTTCCGTCTGCGCGGCAAGGGCATGCCCCGGCTGAACCGCAACGGCGTCGGCGATCTGCTGGTGCGCGTCATCGCCTGGACGCCCGAAGGCCTCTCCGAGGACGAGAAGCAGCGTCTGGAGGAATTGCGTGATGTGCTGGCCGCCCGCACGCCCGCGCCGAGCCGGCGCCTCTTCGGCTGACTCCGGGAGATTGCCATGCGGTTCTACCATCTACCGCTCACCGCCGAGGACAAACCGCCGACCGCCGGCGACGAGGTCGAGCTGCCCGCCGACGAGAGCCGGCACCTGATCAAGGTGATGCGTGCCCGCGTCGGCGACGAGGTCCTGCTGACCGACGGGCGCGGTCGACGTCTGTCCGCCACCCTGCTCCGCGTCCACGAAACGGCCGCCGGACTCCGCATCGAGACGAGCGAGCTCGACCGGGCCGAACTGTCGCGCCCGCGTCTGTGGCTGGCGTGCGGGGTGGTCAAGGGCCGCCACTTCGAGTGGGCCCTGGAGAAGGCCGTGGAACTGGGTGCGCATGCGATCCAACCCCTGTTGACAGCCCGCAGCGAGGTCGCTCCGCGCGCGGGCAAGCTTGAACGCTGGCGGGGGATCATGACCGGCGCCGCCAAGCAGTCCGGCCGGGCCTGGCTGCCCGATCTGTCGCCGCCCGCGACTCTGCGCGACTGGCTCGCCGACTGGGCGGGAGGCGGTCTGTACTACGGTGTGGCGCGTGCCCGAGACCGGATCTGGCGGGATGAAAACGCCGGCCTGCTCTCACCCGGGAGATTGCTCGCGCCGGCGGGCGGGGACGCCGCCCGCAGCGGCGACTTGGCGTGGGTGGTAGGGCCGGAAGGCGGGTGGGACGAGCGGGAACTCGCGGCGCTTGCCGAGGTGGGCACGCCGGTGCGGCTGGGCCCCCACCGCTTGCGCACCGAAACGGCCGCCTGCGCTGGCTTGACCCTGCTGGCCTCGGTCCGCGAGATGCTGCTCGACGCCGGACCCACGCTCGGTGCATAGTCACCGAGGGACGCACCGGCTCTCAACCGAACGAAGGAAATTCGAGATGGCGAAATCGGCACTGGCGACCCGGATCCAGCAGGACACCATCGCGGCCATGAAGGCCAAGGACAAGGACCGCCTGACCGTGATGCGCATGTTGCAGGCCGCCATCAAGCAGGTAGAGATCGATACCCGCGAGGAGCTGGACGACGAGGGCGTCGTCAAGGTCCTGCGCTCCTACCTGAAGAAGGTCAAGGACAGCCTGGCGGGCGCCCGGGACAGCGGACGCACGGAGCTGGTGGCCAAGGCCGAGGCCGAACAGGCGATCGTCCAGTCCTATCTTCCGGCCGAACTGGACGACGACGCGCTGGCGGCCATCGTCCGCGAAGCCGTCGCCGACACGGGCGCCTCGTCCCTGAAGGACATGGGGCGGGTGATGAAGGCCGCCATGGCCAAGACAGGCGGCCGCGCCGACGGCAACCGGGTCAGCGCCCTCGTCAAGTCCCTGCTTGCCGGCTAACACGCAAGGAGTTCCCCATGCACTGGTTGACCATCGCGACCCTGGCCCTGCTGCTCGTTTTCGCCATCGCGGGCTGGCGCGCGGGACTGATCCGCCGCGTCCTGGAATTCGTTGGCATGGTGGCCTCGGTGCTGCTGGCGTCCCGCTTCGGTTTTCTGGCCGCCGACTGGCTGCAGGATTTAACCGGCCTCGAGGATCGGCTGGCCCGCCCCCTGGGCTGGCTCCTGGTGTTCATCGTCCTTTTAATCGTGACCCGCGTGCTGGCCTGGCTCCTGGCCAAGGCCCTGCGCGTCTCCGTCCTGGGCTGGGTCGATCGTTGGGGCGGGGCTCTGCTCGGCGTACTGATCGGTGTGCTGGTGTGCAGCGTTCTGCTGATGCTCGTCTGCCGCGTCACCGGAGACGACGACCTGGCGGAGCAGGTGCGGAGCGATCCCGTGACCAGGGTCGTCCACAGCGCGGCGCCGGCGCTCTACGCTCTCGTGGCGCGCGGCGATCACGAGGATCTGGAGCGTCTCTGGCAACGGGCACGCGAAGGAATCGACGAACTACCCGATCCCGGCGAGGCAGCCTCCTCCTTGCGTGACGCAGTCGGCGACAGGCTCGACGACCGGGAGTGACACTTGATCTCCCTCCTCCACGAAATCGCCGCCGCCGACCGCGACCTGGCGCTGCCCGCGACGCCGGAGCACGAGCGAGGCCTGCGGCTTCTCGCCTGGGAACGCGTGACCGCGCAGGTGGCCGGTCACTGCCGCAACGACCTGGCGGCGGCGCGCGTCGCGGCGCAACGACCCTATGTCGACACCGCGCCGATATTGCTACGTCATGCGCTGGCCGGCGAACTCCGTCCGGAAAGCGAGCAGGACGAATGGCCGCCCCTGTGCGACGTCACCGAGGCCGTGGCCCTGATCGAGCGGGACCGGCCCTTGCGGCTCGACGGCGGTGAGCTGGTCCACCTGGCGTCCGTCGCGTCCGACCTGGATCTGTTGCGCGGACATTTCCTGGCCCGGGAGACGGCCTGCCCCCGCTGGTGCGACGGCGCCCGGCAACTGGCCGGCCTGGAGGGACTGTCCGCGGCGATCGGCCGCTACCTGGATCGCGACGGCAGCGTCCGCGACGACGCGACTCCCGAACTGTCGCGTCTGCGCCGCGGGATTCGCGACGGGGAGCGGGGTGTCCGCGCCGAGGTGGGCCGCGCCATGGCCGCCGCCAGCGCGCGCAACGTGCTGACCGCCCCCGAGCCCACCCTGCGGGGCGAACGGTTCTGCCTGCCGGTGCGCGCCGGGGCGAAGACACAGGTCGACGGCATCGTGCACGACCGCTCGGCCAGCGGTGGCACGCTCTACATCGAACCCGCCGCGGTGGTCCAGTTGCAGAACGAACTGACCGAGCGCCGGCTGGCCGCTGCGGCCGAAGAGGACCGCATCCTCCTGGAGCTGAACAGCCACGTCGAGGCCAACGCCGCGGACCTGGCGCAAGCGTGTGATTTCGCCCTGCGCGTCGACGAGATCTGTGCCGTCCTGCGCTGGGGTTTCGACGTCAACGGCGCCGTCGTCGTTCCCGCTGCGGACGCACGACTGGATCTGCGCCAGGCCCGTCACCCCTTGCTCCTGTCCCGGGAGACGGCGGACGATGATGACTGCGTCCCCCTCGATCTGCATCTGCCCGACGACACGCACGTCATGCTGATCAGCGGACCCAACGCCGGCGGCAAGTCGGTGGCCTTGAAATGCGTGGGTCTGATGGTCCTGCTGGCACAGAGCGGTTGGGAGTTGCCGGCGCGGGCCGACAGCACCCTGCCGTTGATGAGCAAGGTGTTCGTCGATCTCGGCGACGACCAGTCCATCGCCCGTTCGCTCAGCAGCTTTTCCGCGCACCTGGGACACCTGGCCGGCTTTCTGGCGACAGCAGACGCCAGCACCCTGGTCCTCTGCGACGAGATCGGCAGCGGCACCGATCCGGAGGAGGGCAGCGCCCTGGCCTACACGGTCCTGGAGGAGCTGGCGATCCGGGACGCGACGGTCGTGGCAACGACCCATTTCAGTCTGCTCAAGGCTGCCGTGGACGATCATCCCGGGATGACCAACGCCGCCATGGAATTCGATGAACAGAGCCTGTGCCCCCTGTTCAACCTGTGTCTCGGTGTGCCCGGCGCGAGCCATGCCTTCGATATCGCCGCGCGCCTGAGTTTTCCCGGCAACCTCCTGGCACGGGCCCGGGAGCGGGTGGGGGAGGCGCGCTTCCGGATCGAGCGGTTGCTGGTGGAGCTCGGCGCCCGTTCGCGTCGCCTGCGCGAGGCCGAGCGCGCCGCGCGTCTGGACGCCGAGGCTGCTGCCGGTGAACGTGAAGAGGTCTCTCGTCGCCTGGCTGACATCGACTTGGAACGCAAGTCGCTGCTCGAGTCCGCTCGTGAGGAGGGAGAACGCTTTCTCACGGAAGCCCGTCGCACCCTGGAACGCATCGTGCGTGAACTGAGGACCGGCGGCGCCGACGGCAAGGCGATCCGCTACGGACGTGACACCCTGGCCAGGCTCCGCGAGCGTCTGCCGGGTGACGACGCCGAAGCCCCTCCCGTCCAGGAGCCAGCACGCGGCGACCGGGTGCGTGTGCCGCATCTCGGCCTGACGGGGCGCGTCGCCGAGGTCCGGGGCGGGCGCATCATCGTCAACGCCGACGGCATGCGGTTGACCCTGACCTCGGCAGCGGTGGAGGTCATCCCCGAGGCGGACGTTGATCGTGATACCGCCGGCACCGGCGAGTGGCGCTGGAGCGCGGCCGACTTGCCCGCCGCCCACGAGATCGATCTGCGCGGCGCCCGTGCCGAGGAGGGGTGGCAAGCGCTGGACCGACTCATCGACCGGGCGATCCCGGCCGGCATCAACGAGATCAGCGTCATACACGGTTTCGGCACCGGCCGTCTGCGCGCCCATCTGCACGAGCGATTGACCGCCGATGAGCGGATCGCTTCCTTCGCCACTGCGCCGGCCGATCAGGGCGGCGAGGGCCGCACCATCGTGGTGTTGGGTTGACCCCGATTATTCCGCTGGCCAGTGCTGCGTAACGTCCTGATCCGGGGTGCCGTCGTCCGGGAGCGATCCGCATAGCCCCCTGCTTGTTGGACATTTCGAGGTAAAGCTGCTAAGTTATAGGGTTCCACAGTAGTAGCCAGAATCACGCTGTCGCCAGCGGGGGGGGGGGCGCGCAGATGACACCGGTCTTGCCCAAGGATGTGGTCTCTCGCATCAAGGAAGAGACCGACGTCGTGGGTCTGATTCGCGAATACGTCACTCTCAAGGCGAGCGGAACCTCCTTCAAGGGGCTCTGCCCTTTTCATCGCGAAAAAACCCCCAGTTTCCACGTCAATCCCCAGCGCCAGATGTACAAGTGTTTCGGTTGCGGCGAGGGCGGCGACGTCATCTCCTTCCTGATGAAACTCCAGGGGTTGTCCTTCCCCGAGGCCCTGGAAGTGCTGGCGCGCCCGCTGAACATCGACCTGTCCCGTTTCCTGGTCGACAACGACGAGTCCGAGGGGGAACGCCAGGCACACTTCCGGGCGCTGGAATCCGCCGCCGAGCTCTGGTCGGACGCGCTCTGGGACCAGCCGGGCGCCCGGGCCCGCGCCTACCTGTCCGACCGTGGCTTCAGCGAGGAGATCCTGCGCCGCTACGACGTGGGTTTCGCCCCCGGCGCGACCTCCTGGCTCCAGTCCGGACTCGAGCGCAAAGGCGTGGACACCGACCTGGCCCAGCGCGCCGACTTGCTGCGCATGGGACGCCGGGACGAGCTTTTTGCTTATTTCCGCAACAGGATTATCTTTCCCGTCAGGAATATCGCCCAGCGGATCGCCGGGTTCGGCGGCCGCATCCTGGGAGACAGGGAACCGAAATACCTGAACTCGGCGGAGAGCGCCTATTTCAACAAGCGGGAGCTGCTCTACGGTTTTTCCGTGTCCAGGATTCCCATCGCTCGCAGTAAGACGGCCATCCTGGTGGAGGGTTACCTCGACCAGATCGCCCTGGCCCAGGCCGGTTTCAGCAACAGCGTCGCCACCTGCGGCACGGCGTTCACGACGCAGCAGGCCCGGGCGGTGCGGCGCGGCTGCAGTACCGTCTACGTGCTGTTCGACGGTGATGCCCCCGGCTTGAAGGCCTCCGTGAAGGCGGCGGGCGTGGGTGTCACCGAGGGTCTGGAAGTTCGTATCGCGAGGATGCCCGAAGGGGAGGATCCAGCCTCTTTCCTGCGGGAGAACACCGCGCAGGACATGGCCGGGCTGCTGGAAGCGGCGCCCGGATACCTGCCGCTGCTGCACGACCTGGCCGCCGACAGCGGTCTCGGACGTGCCGGCATGGAAAGAGCAGTCAAGACGGGGCTGCAGGCCATCGCCCAGATCAACGATCCGATTCGTCAGGCCTACCTGGTGGCGGAGGCGTCGGATCTTTTCCATCTTGAGGAAGACATCCTGCGCGCGGAGATCGACCGCCTCAAGAATACCAGGCGTTACACCGACGCCGCGCCGCAACCCGCGGTACCGGCCGGAGGGACCAACAGGCCCGCGCCGCCGGTCGCGCGCGGGAAGTCCGACATCGACGCCGCAGCCATCGAGGCCCAGATGCTGGCCCACGCCCTGCACGACGCCAGCGGGCGCACCGTCGAGGTAATGCTGGACCGGCTGGAGGGGAAACCGCTGGCGGACGAGACCGGCGAAGCGTTGCGCAGTGAACTGGAGGCCTGGCGCGAGGCGCGCGTGGGCGGTGAGGCCGTCGCCCCGGCCGCTTTCGTGCAGGCCCGGTGGCACGATCGTGACGATTTCTACCGTCGTTTCGTAACCGACCTGTTCACCGCGATGGAGATGCTCGAGAAGGTCGACCTCGAGCGGGTAGTCCAGGATTGCCTCGATCGACTTGAATCCGACCGGGAGCGCAGACGCCTGAGCGAGGCCCTGCGGACGCGCACCGGTGGCGAGGGGGATTAGATTGTCGAAGGCTAAAGCGAAGCTCGATAGCATTGTCAACAAGGTGCGCAAGCAAGCCAGCGAGAACGGCGGCTACATCCTTCTGGATCAGGTCAACGAGCTGATCGGCGAGGAGGACAAGATCGTCGATCTCTACGAGCGGGTCCTGGAGAAGCTGCTCGAGGTCAAGATCGACGTCTACGAGACCGAAGCCGAAGCGAAACGCAAGCGGCGCAAGGAGACCGAGAAGCAGAAGCGTCGGACCGCCGCCCAGCGCAAGGCCCAACGCAGCAGCATGAAGTACGACGATCCCGTGCGGATGTATCTGCGGGAAATGGGACGCGTACCGCTGCTGACGAGACAGGGCGAGGTCGACCTCGCCAAACGCATGGAGGAAGGCCTGCTCGCGGTGTTGCGGGCCACCGTGCGGTCCAAGCTCACCCTGCGG
This sequence comes from uncultured Fibrobacteraceae bacterium, assembly GCA_964389015.1. GTDB lineage: Bacteria > Krumholzibacteriota > Krumholzibacteriia > LZORAL124-64-63 > LZORAL124-64-63 > JAHIYU01. Next base: position 125,007 of record CAYMCR010000002.1, read on the forward strand.
GAACTCCGCCGCATTGCCGACCAGCTCTCCCAGGAACACATCCTGGTGGACGAGGTGGTCCAGCACGACAGCAGCACCTGGAACGTGCACTATTCTCCCCGCAAGGAAGGTCTGCGCATCTTGCGGGCCGTGGACCGCATCGAGAAATGGCAGGCCGAGCTGGTCAGCCAGAAGGCGGAACTCAGCAAGTGCAAGAACAGCACGCGATCCGCCACGCTCACCCGCATGGTCCAATCCCGCGAGCGCAAGATCATCGACACGTTCGTCGGCCTGCATCTCTCACCGCAGCAGATCGATCACCTTTCCAACCGGTTGCTGCTCGTGGACAACAAGGTCCGTGACCTCCAGGTTCGCATCAAGAAGGAGCGCACCCAGGAGAAATCGGGGACATCCACGCGCGGACACAAGAAGCAGATTACGGAGGTGGAGCGCGAGGTCGGCCTGCCCGCCACCCATCTCGCCGAACTGGCCAAGGAAATCGAGCACGGGCGTTGCGAGGTCGATGTGGCCCAGCGCGAGATGATCGAAGCCAACGTCCGGTTGGTGATCAGCATCGCCAAGCGATACACCAACCGCGGCCTGGAATTCCTGGACCTGATCCAGGAGGGCAACTCCGGCCTGATGCGCGCGGTCGAGAAGTTCGATTACCGCAAGGGATACAAGTTCTCCACCTACGCCACCTGGTGGATCCGGCAGGCCATCACGCGCGCAATCGCCGACCAGGCGCGCACCATCAGGGTGCCGGTGCACATGATCGAGGCCATCAACAAGGTCAACCGCGCCCAGCGGCAGCTGGTCCAGGAGCTCGGGCGGGACCCGTCTCCGGAAGAGATCGCCCATTGCCTCGAAATGCCCATGGAAAAGATCAGCGGCGTGCTCAAGGCCAGCATGGAACCGGTCTCGCTCGACCGTCCCATCGGCGAGGACGAGGACAGCAGCCTCGGCGATTTCATCGAGGACACCGGCGCGCTCTCGCCTTCGCACGTGGCGGCCCACGCCATGCTCAAGGACCAACTGCACCGGGTCCTGAGCACGTTGTCCCGACGGGAAGAAAAAGTGATCCGCCTGCGCTTCGGGCTGGGCGACGGCACGCCGCGCACGCTCGAGGAAGTGGGCACCATCTTCAAGGTCACGCGCGAGCGGGTCCGTCAAATCGAAGCCAAGGCCCTGCGTAAGCTGCGGCACCCCAGCCGTTGCCGAAAGCTGAAGGGCTATACCGAGATAGTCTGAGTCGGGTATAATTGGTTTGACCGGGCGTGGGGTAGCCCTTATCGTTTTGCGCCGAGTTCGGAGGGCCCATAGCTCAGTCGGTTAGAGCAACCGCCTCATAAGTGGTCGGTCCCAGGTTCAAGTCCTGGTGGGCCCACCACATCTCGAACTCGGCCGGAGAAGTGGGCGATTAGCTCAGCTGGCTAGAGCGCTCGCCTCACACGCGAGAGGTCACTGGTTCAAGTCCAGTATCGCCCACCATTTCCCAGATCGTCGAGAGGGTGCCACCGCACCCTTTCTTCACATCCGGCCTGGCCAGGAACCCGCCCCGGGAGGGCGATGATAAATGTCGGATCAACAGCAACCTACGACTCTCGGCGAACTCCTGCGGACGTTGGAGAAGAGCGAAAACCTGCGTCGGCTGGCGCGCGAATGCGGTCTCACGCCCGGCGATCTCAAGAAACGCCTCAAGCTGTGGCGCCGTGATCTGGAGACGGATACCGCGCCGTCCGCCGCACCCGTGAGACGGGCAGCCGCGGAAGAGGCCTTGAGCGAAGAGGTGCTGTCGCTCATCCCGGCGGCCGAACTCAAGGGGAGCCCCCTGCCGGCCACCGGAGATCAGGTGCTGGAGATCTGGACCGACGGCGCCAGCCGCGGTAATCCCGGCCCCGCGTCCATCGGCATGGTCTTCGGACAGCTCGGCGGCGAGAAACTCTGCGGCCACGCGGAAGAGATAGGTCGCGCCACCAACAATGCCGCCGAATACCAGGCGGTGCTGCGCGCCATGCTCTTCGTGCGCGAGTGGGGCGTGCAGCGCGTGAAGCTGAACCTCGACAGCGAACTCGTGGCGCGTCAACTGTCCGGGCAATACCGGGTCAAGAGCCAGGATCTGATGCCATTCTACCGCCAGGTCGTGAGTCTGATGCGGTCCTTGAAAAAGGTGACCATCAGGCACGTCCGGCGGGAGCACAACACGCTTGCCGACCAGCTCGCCAATCTCGCTCTTGACGGTAAGATCTAGCAACTTTTCCGAGACATATCCGCGAGCAGACGTGGGGTGAGAGGGACCTCTGCCGGGGGCGCTCGCCGCCGACCTCCTGTCGGCGACTCGCTCGGCTTCCGGGGTCTTCCGCCCTCCTGGCTCCAGACCCCTCCAGACGCCCCGGCAGAGGTCCCTCTCACCCCACGTCTCTGGATGTGACTTGGCAAGGTTGAGACCTTACCGGAAGGGCTCTGGAGGATTCCTGTGGACCTTTGGATGTGCCTTGGCGAGGGGAACGGCTCTGCGGGAAGATGGACAAAGTCCTGGGGGTGTCTGCTTGCTGTTCCGGGGGCGTATGGAGGGTCCCGCAGCCAGGAGGGCGGAGGGACCCGGAATTCGAGCGAGCCGGTCACAGGAGGTGACCGGCGAGCGCCCCCCGGAACAGCAAGCAGACACCCCCAGGGCTTCGCCCCGATCTCCCCCAGGACCGTTCCCCTCGCCAAAGCACACCCAAACCCGTGACACGAGAGCCTTCACGGTCTATCATGGAGTCGGGAAGTCGGAGAGACGACCGCGGGTCCCGGTTGGTCCGGATGACTCGAGGAAAGTCCGGGCTCCACAGGGCAGGGTGCTGGGTAACGCCCAGGGGGAGTGATCCTACGGAAAGTGCCACAGAAAACATACCGCCTCGGCCGCTTGGCCGCGGTAAGGGTGAAAAGGTGAGGTAAGAGCTCACCGGGCGGCTGGTGACAGGCGCCGCATGGTAAACCCCACTTGGAGCAAGACCATATAGGGGAGGAAGAGGTAGCCCGCCTCGCTCGACTCCCGGGTAGGTCGCTCGAGGCCGGCGGCAACGTCGGTCCCAGATACATGGTCGTCGCCGTTCGCGGCAACAGGACCCGGCTTACGACCGGCTTCCCACACTTGATAGTCCCGGCAACGGATGGGCACGCGCGACACCCCCTCCGGTGTCGTCGGTTTGTATCCGACGGAGGATGTGTTGCAGTTCAAGATGCACTTCGACGACGGTTCCGACGCAAGCCGCGCGACGCCTGCGCGGCGCGTCGACGAGACAGAGCCCAAGGGCCTGTTCAGTCGCCGCGCCTGGACGTCGGTCGACGTACCCTCGTCGGGGATGCTCGAAACCGTCAGACGTGCCCTGCCTTTGCCCCGCCCCGCCTCGGAGCATCTGGTGGCGTTGATCGCCGCGCGTGGACAGATCAGTACCGAGCAACTGGAGCAGTTCTTCTACCCGACCCTGGATCATCTGCACGATCCGCTGCAGCTCGACGAGATGGACACGGCCGTCACACGCCTGCTCGGCGCCGCCTCGCGGCGGGAGAAGGTGGCCATCCACGGTGACTTCGACGTCGACGGCCTGACCGGCACCGCCATCCTCGCCGAGCTCTTCGCGAATCTCGTCGTCGACGGGAACCGCATGCAAGCGTGCCCGCCCTTCGTGCCGGACCGGGTCGGCGACGGGTACGGCGTCGCCAAGCGCAAGCTCGAGGAGTGGGGCGCGCAGGGGGTGGAACTCCTGGTGACCGTGGACACCGGCTCGGCGGCGCACGAGGAACTGGACCTGGCGCGCGCGGCGGGTATGGACGTCATCGTCCTGGATCACCACCTGTTCGACGAGCGGCCGGCAGCGGCCCTGGCGCTGGTCAACCCGCGCCGCAAGGGCAATCGTTATCCCAATTCCGAGCTGTGCGGAGCCGCGGTCGCCTTCAAGCTGGTGCAGGCCCTGGCCGTCACCGAGCCCGCTTGTCTGCCACCCGCCTTCCCGCTTTCCGTGATCGACCTCGCGGCCCTCGGCACCATCGCCGACCAGATGTCCCTGGTGGGCGAGAATCGTGTCCTGGTTTTGCGCGGTCTGGAACGCATCCGCGATCGTTCGACCGTCCGCCCCGGCGTGGCGGCCCTGCTGTCAGTCGCCGGTCTGGACGGCGGCTTCCCCGTCTCCGCCACGAACATCGCCTATCAGGTCGCTCCGCGACTCAACGCCTGCGGGCGCATCGGCCGCGTGCAGACGGCGCTCGATATCCTGCTGACCCGCGATGTCGCGCAGGCCCGACGGTTGGCCAAGGAAGCGGACGTCACCAACGAGAAGCGCAAGCAGGCCGACCTGCGGGTCAAGGAAGACGCCGTGGCGCAGGCGCGACCCTATGCGGAACGCGGTGATCCGGGTCTGGTCCTGGCTTCGGCGGACTGGCACCGCGGCATCATCGGTATCAGCGCGGCGCGTCTGGTGGAGATCTTCAACGTGCCGACGATCCTCTTTTCCATCGCAGGTCAGGAAGCCAGGGGCTCGGCCCGCAGCGTGCCGGACGTCGACGTCAAAGCCGCCCTCGACCGCTGCGCGGATCTGCTGGTCAGGTTCGGCGGCCATCCCCAGGCGGCGGGCATGACCCTGCGCATGTCGGACCTGGACGCCTTCCGCGACGCTTTCCTCGAGGCGCTGCGCGAGGACTCGGGGGGTAACGGCGTACCCGAACTCTTCGATCTGGTGTTGCCGCTGGCGGAGATGGACACGGACGAGATCGCCCATCTGACAAGCGAAACCACGTTGTTGGCCCCCTTTGGCGAAGGCAATCGGACCCCGGTGTTTCGTTGCAACGGGCTCCGGCTGGCGCGTCTGCCGAACATGCTCGGGCGCACCGGCGAGCACCAGCGTTTCGCCTTCCGCGGTCCCGACCGGCCGACCGGGCACGGTACGCCGTCCCTGTCCCGCGAGTTCATCAGTTTCGGCAGCGGCCGGGCCTGGACGGAGATGGTCAACGACGAGAAGATAAGGCCTCGTGACCTGCTCGAGCGGCGTTGGGACATCCTGTTCAAGCTGGAGCCCAACACCTGGCGACCGCGCAACGGCGCCGTGGTGGATCCCGTTCAGCAGCAACTGGTCGACATCAAGCCGGCGGATGTGTCATGAGCGAAGGAATCTCACACCGCGTCGGCGAGGTCGATCTCGACGCCATGATGCGTGCCGTGGTGCGCAAGGTGGGAACGTACAATCCGCACGCGGACCGCGATCGTCTCTGGCAGGCCTTCCGCTACGGCATGGAGGCCCACGAAGGCCAGCTGCGCAAGAGCGGCGAGCCCTACTTCATCCACGCCCTGACCGTGGCCGGTATTCTCGCGGACCTGCGTCTGGACGTGGACACCCTCGTGGCCGGTCTCCTGCACGACGTGGTCGAGGACACCGTGGTTACCCTGGAGGAGTTGCAGGAGCAATTCGGCGACGAGGTCGAGCACATGGTCGACGGCGTCACCAAGATCAGCGACCTCCGCTCCCACAATCCAGACACCCGTCAGGCGGAGAACTACCGCAAGCTGGTCTTCTCGATCGCGCAGGATCCGCGCACCGTGCTCATCAAGCTCGCCGACCGCCTGCACAACATGCGGACCGTGGAGTTCCTGTCTCCCGAGCGCCAGCAGGGGATGTCGCGCGAGACACTCGACGTCTACGCGCCGCTGGCCCATCGTTTCGGACTGGCCAAGATCAAGTGGGAGCTCGAGGACCGTGCTTTCAAGGTGCTCGATCCCAGCGCCTACTTCGAGGTCGAGCGGGGCGTCAAGCAGAGCCGCACCGTTCGCGAGAGGGTCATCGAGGAGATCGGACGCCCGCTGATGGACACCCTGGCGGAAGCCGGCATCAAGGCCGAGATAACCGGGCGCCCCAAGCACTTCTTCTCCATCTACAACAAGATGAAGGCCCAGGAGCTGCCCCTCGAACGCATCTACGACCTCTACGCCCTGCGCATCCTGGTCGAGACCAAGGTCGACTGCTATCACGCCCTGGGTATCGTGCACAGCATGTTCACGCCGTTGCAGGACCGCATCAAGGACTACATCGCCAACCCCAAGACCAACATGTACCAGTCGCTCCATACCACGGTGCAAGTGACCGGCGGCAAGTTCCTGGAGATCCAGATTCGCACCAACGAGATGCACGAACGCAGCGAGATCGGCATCGCGGCACACTGGCGCTACAAGGAGGGTGACAGCAGCGAGTCGATCGATTTCTCCCGCATGGTCAACTGGCTGCGGCAGATGATGGAGTGGGAAGAAGACGTGGCCGATCCGCGCGAGTTCATGGAGAACATGAAGATCGATCTCTTCCAGGACGAGGTCTTCGTCTTCAGTCCGCGCGGCGATCTCTTCCAGCTGCCCAAGGGCGCCACGCCGCTGGACTTCGCCTTCGAAGTCCATTCGGAGGTGGGTCTGCATTGCGTGGGCGCCAAGGTCAACGGCCGGATCGTCAGCCTGGCTACGCCGCTGCAGAGCCGCGACAGCGTGGAGATCCTGACCAGCAAGAGCGCGCATCCCGGTACGTCGTGGCTGGAGATCGTCAAGACCGCCAAGGCGCGGCACCATGTGCGACGCTGGATCAGGTCGACCCAGTTCCTGGACAGCGTGAAGCTGGGGCGCGAGATCCTGATGCGCGAGATTCGCAAGCGCAAGCTCAACGTCGACATCGATCGTGACCTCGAGGAGATCGGGCAGCAGCAGGGCTATACCGAGCTGGACAAGCTGCTGGCGGCCGTCGGCGCCGGGGACCTCACGCATGCGAAGATCCTCAACCGGCTCGAGCCTCGCGAGAAGAAACCGCCCCAGAAGCTTATGGACATGGGGAAGGACATCTACGCCAGCGTCATGCGGCGCCGGGTGTCGGGCGTGCGCATTCAGGGGCTGGACAACCTCATGGTGCGGTATGCGCGCTGCTGCGAACCGATTCCCGGCGACGAGGTCGTGGGCGTGGTGACCCGCGGCCGGGGCGTGTCGGTGCACCGCCGAGGCTGCTCGAATCTGAAGGAAGCCGACCAGGAACGTATGATCGAGGTCTCCTGGGACGTGGACGCCGATCAGATCTTCCTGGTCAAGCTCACCATCACGGGGCTCGACCGCAAGGGCCTGCTGGCGGATCTCAGCGAGGCCGTCCACAGCGTGGGCGTGAACATCCGCAGCGGCGACTTCAAGTCCGACGCGGAACTGGCGCGCGCCACCCTGCTGATCGAGGTACGCAACCTGAACAATCTGGAGAAGGTGCTCAAGGCCGTGCGCCGAGTACCCAACGTGCAGCAGGTCGAACGATACCAGGTGGGATGAGTGACCCGGCTTGCGGGGAGGCGCGACGGTGAGATGCGTGGTACAGAGAGTCGCCGGCGCGGAAGTGAGGGTCGACGGTGAGGTGACGGGCCGCATCGGGAACGGCCTGCTCGTCCTGGCCGCCTTCGCTCCCGACGATGGCGAAACCGAACTTGCCTGGATGGCGCGCAAACTCGTCAACCTGCGTCTGTTCAACGACGCGCAGGAGCGGATCAACCTGTCGTTGGCGGAGGTGGGCGGGGGAATCCTGCTCGTCTCCCAGTTCACGCTCTACGGGGATTGCCGCAAGGGCAATCGGCCCAGCTTCGTCGGCTCGGCGCCGCCGGAAACCGCGGCCGAACTCTACGCTCGTTTCGGCCGACGCCTGCGCGACACTTGGCCGGAGGTGGCCGAAGGCCGGTTCGGCGCGCGCATGGAAGTATCCCTCGTCAACGCGGGGCCGGTCACGGTGATCGTGGACCGCGACGCTGCCCCCGGCCCGTCATGAAGGATCCCGCCGTGAACGTTTCTCCATTCATCGTCTGGCAGGACGGCCCCCCGCTGGTGCTGGCCTCGGCTTCGCCGCGTCGCGCCGACCTGTTGGGAGTCGCCGGTATCCCCTTCGAAATTCAAGTCGCCGCCGATGCCGAGGCCGGGATCGCCGAGCGCATCGGACGTGACGATCCGGAGCGCTACGCCATCGCCCTGGCGTTGGCCAAGGCCGAAGCCGTGGCCGTCGCGCACCCGGGCCGGCTCGTGCTCGGTGCGGATACCGTCGTGGTGTTGGACGGAACCGTCCTGGAGAAACCCGTCTCCCCGGACGATGCCGCGCGCATGCTGGGGTTGCTGCAGGGGAGAACCCATACCGTGATCACCGCCCTGGCGCTGCTCGGAGGCGCCGGCGGACCGCAGACCTGCGCCGAGAGCACCGTGGTGGAGTTCCTGCCCCTGTCCGCGGAAACGATCCGGCGCTATGTGGCCACCGGCGAGCCCAGGGACAAGGCCGGCGCGTACGGCATCCAGGGTTACGGAGCCATGATGGTGCGTCGCATCGAGGGTTGCTATTTCAACGTGATGGGACTGCCCCTGGCTCGCCTCGGCGCCGTCCTGCGGGCGGTGGCGGGCGCCCCGGTCGTTCGGGAGGACCAATGAGCGACGACGCGAGGGAACTGCCCTTCCCCTTCCCGACGGTCGTCTGGCGCGACGGCACGGTCGTGCTCATCGATCAGACCCGGTTGCCCGCGCAGCTGACGGAATGCGTCTGCGGCGACGTACCGGCCCTCTGTGACGCCGTGATCAGGCTGGTCGTGCGTGGCGCGCCTGCCCTAGGGGTCGCGGCGGCCTGGGGTGCGGCCCTGTCGTGGGACCTGTCCCGCAAGGCGGGATGCGATACCGCCGCGGCGCTGGCCGACCTGGCGCGGGACCGCGCACGTCTCGCGTCGACGCGTCCTACCGCCGTGAATCTCGTGTGGGCTCTCGACCGGCAGTCCGCCGTGGCGCACGACCTCGCCGCCGGCGGGGCGGACGTGGCTGCGATCGGCGAGGCGTTGCAACGCGAAGCCCTGGCCATTTGCGACGAGGACGTGGCGCGGTGCCGCCGGCTGGGGGAGGCCGGAGCGTCGCTGCTGCCCCCCACGGCGAATGTGCTTACCCATTGCAACGCCGGCGGTCTAGCCACCGGTGGTTACGGCACCGCCTTGGGCGTGGTGTACGCCGCCGTCGAGAGCGGCAAAGGTGTGCACGTCTTCGCGGACGAAACACGCCCTCTGCTCCAGGGCGCGCGCCTGACGGCCTGGGAACTGCTGGCCCGGGGGATTCCCGTGACGCTGCTCTGCGAAGGCGCCGCGGGTGGCTTGCTGCGGTCCGGCCGCATCGACGCCGTCATCGTCGGCGCCGACCGTATCGCCCGCAACGGCGATGTGGCCAACAAGGTCGGCACCTACCCCTTGGCGGTCCTCGCCAGTACGCACGGCGTGCCGTTCTACGTGGCCGCTCCCGCGTCCACCTACGATCACGATACGCCGGATGGGGAGGGCATCGTCGTGGAGGTGCGCGACGGTGAGGAAATCACATGTTGCGGGGCGGGTCGCACGGCGCCCGACGGTGTCGAGGTGTGGAATCCGGCCTTCGACGTCACCCCGGACGCTCTGGTGACCGCCTTCATCACCGAGTACGGGATCCTGAAACCGCCCTACGCGGCATCGTTGCCCATCCTGCAAACCTGATACGGCAACTTGACATCCGGTGCTCTGTTTGCTAAATTCTCCCCCTTGCGCTTGCGGATACCGCAAATGGCGGTATCCGTGCGTTTTCTACGAGTATCCCGGGGAAATCGGGCGGTTGCACACCGGCCTGGAGTCGTTTTCCCGCGCCCTGAAGAGGACGGTTCGCCGGCTTGCACGGCAACCGCATCCCGTCGCTCGTATCGGGCAAGGCCCGCGAGCTTGGAGGCAGTGTCTTGAAGACCTACAGCATGAAGAAGGCGGAGATCGCCAAGGAATGGCTCATCGTCGACGCCGCGGGCATTTCCCTCGGCCGCCTGGCCACGCAGATCGCGATCCTGCTGCGCGGCAAGCACAAGCCCACGTTCACGCCACACCTGGACATGGGTGACAGTGTGATCGTCATCAACGCCGAAAAGGTCAAGCTGACTGGACAGAAGGCGACCCAGAAGTCCTACCAACGCTTCAGCGGCTACGTCGGCGGTCTCAAGGATATCCCGATCGCGAAGATGCTCGAGAAGCATCCCGACTTCGTGGTGACCAACGCGGTGCGCGGCATGTTGCCCAAGAACCGCCTGGCCCGCCAGCAGCTCAAGCACCTGCGTGTCTATCAAGGCGCCGAGCACCAGCACGAGGCGCAGCAGCCGCGTGTCTACGAGTTGCCCGACGTGTCCTGAACGCACATCCGGTCCTGCCGGCTCGTCGGTAGGAGGAGGTAGAGAGATTGTCTGAGAGATTCTACGCGACAGGCCGCCGCAAGACCTCCGTCGCCCGTGTCTGGGTGACGCCCGGCGGCAGCGGCAAGATCACGGTAAACAGGAAGCCGGCGGACGAGTACTTCGACGCGACGCGCATCCAGACCATCAACGAGCCCATCGATGCGCTCGTCGAGGATCAGACCTACGACATCTGGGCCACCGTCAAGGGTGGCGGCGTGACGGGACAGGCCGGCGCCTTGCGTCACGGTCTCGCACGCGCTCTGGTCGCAGCCGACGAGGACAACCGTGTTGCGATGCGCAAGGCCGGTCTCCTGACGCGCGATGCCCGCATGGTGGAGCGCAAGAAGTACGGACAGCCCGGCGCCCGCAAGCGTTTCCAGTTCTCGAAGCGCTAGACGCGGCCGCCATTTCGACGGGGCGTACGCGCTCCGAATTACGCACCCGGTTGGAGAACAGGGCCGGTGGCGCTCCTGGAGCGTTCGCCCTGTTCGTCGAAGACCGGGGAGGACCAACCAGCCTCTGGAGGATATCATGGCAGAAATCGGCCTGAGGGATCTGCTCGAAGCCGGTGTCCACTTCGGTCATCAGACGCGCAAGTGGAACCCGAAGATGCGACCCTACATCTTCATCGCCCGCAACGGCATCTACATCATCGACCTGCAGAAGACGCTCCGGGCCATCATGAAGGCCCGCAACTTCCTGCAAGGCGTCGCCAACAAGGGCGGCACCGTGCTCTTCGTGGGCACCAAGAAACAGGCCAAGGTCGCCGTACGCGAGATGGCCGGACGATGCGGCATGCCCTATGTGACCGAGCGTTGGCTCGGCGGCATGCTCACCAACTGGCAGACCATCAGCAAGCGCGTGGCCAAGCTCGACGAGATCGAGAACCTGCGCAACACGGGCAAGATCGAGCAGTTCTCCAAGAAGGAACAGCTCGATATCAACCGTAGCTTCGACAAGCTCAACAAGAACCTCGGCGGCATCCGCACCATGAAGGGATTGCCGGCCGCGGTTTTCGTGATCGATACGGTCGAGGAAGAGACCGCGGTCCGCGAGGCCAACAAGCTGGGCATACCCGTGATCGGTATCGTGGACACCAACAGCGACCCTGATATCGTGCAGTTTCCGATTCCCGGTAACGACGACGCCATTCGCGCCATCTCCCTCTACGCACGGGTCGTCGCCGATGCGATCGCCGACGGTCGCTCCGCCCGCACCGAGGGCGCGGAGGTCACGGTCGAGGTGCAGCAGGACGCTCCCGAGGCGGCCAAGCCCACCAAGGTGACCCTGGACGACGTGAAGAACGACAAGAGCGAAAAGGCCATCGGCCAGTAATTTCGACAGCGGCTCGTCCCCTCCGGCGGACGGGCTGTTGCGTTCCGAAGGCCGACTTACACCTAAACACCTGACGTTGCCGGCTCACCGGCCGGTACGGGAGACGAACATGGATATCACCGCCAAGATGGTCTCGGATCTGCGCAAGCAGACCAACGCAGGCATGATGGATTGCAAGAAGGCCCTGGTCGAATGCGGGGGCGAAATGGAGCAGGCTGCGGACTACCTCCGCAAGAAGGGCATCTCCAAGGCCGCCAGCAAGGCCGGCCGCGACACCGCCAACGGTCTCGTGGAATCCTACATCCATCCCGGCGGACAGGTCGGCGTGCTGCTCGAGGTCAATTGCGAGACGGACTTCGTGGCCCGCACCGACGAGTTCAAGGCCTTCGTGCACGACGTCGCCATGCACATCGCGGCGAGTGGTCCCGAGGGTCTCGACCGCAAATCGATCGACGCCGCCGTCGTGGAGAAGGAAGCCGAGATCTACCGCGACCAGATGAAGGAAGAGGGCAAGCCCGACAATATCATTGACAAGATCGTTCAGGGTAAGATAGACAAGTTCTACAGCGAGGTCTGTTTGTTGGAGCAGAAGTTCGTCAAGGATCCGGACCTGACGATCATGGATCTCGTCAAGTCGAGGATAGGATCACTCGGCGAGAACATGGAGATCAAGCGATTCGTTCGTTTTCAGATCGGCGGCTGACGACTTACTAAGGGCCCGGGCCGCTGGGGCTCGGGCTCTTTTTTTGTCAGTCATGGAATACCCCCGAAGGGAGCCGGCGTGACCACGCGCTATTCACGCATCCTGCTCAAGCTCAGCGGCGAGAGTCTCGGCTCCGGCGATGACCCTTTCGATCATCAGCGCCTGAGTGGTCTGGCGCAGCACATCAGCAGGATAGCGCGTGGGGGTGTCGAAGTCGGGATCGTGGTCGGCGGCGGCAATCTGTTCCGCGCCCGTTCCGCGAACCTCGACGTGCTCAACCGCGTTACGGCCGACCACGTGGGCATGCTGGCCACCTTGATGAATGCCACCGTGCTGCGCGATTACCTGCGTGCGGAAGGCGCCCGCTCGGTCATCCTGTCGCCGCGCGAGGTCTCACCGCTGTCGCGAGCTTTCTCCCGCGATCTGGCCCTGCCGTTGTTCAAGTCCGGCACCGTGCTGATCTTCGGCGGCGGTACCGGCAACCCCTTCTTTACCACCGACACCGCAGCCGCCCTGCGCGCCGTCGAGATCGAGGCGGACGCGCTGCTCAAGGGGACGCAGGTCGATGGCGTCTACGACAAGGACCCGCAGCAGCATGCCGACGCCGTGCGGTTCGATTTTCTCACCTACGACGAGGTCATCGACCGTCGGCTGGGCGTGATGGACCTGACCGCCATCACCCTCTGCAAGGAGAGGGGCGTTCCCATCGAGGTCTTCGATATTACCGATCCCCGGAACATCATGCGCCTGTTGGACGGTGAAATCGCCGGCACCAGAGTCGCCAAGGAGCCGAAGCCATGACGAACGATCACACCGAGGAAGCCGAGCTGGAAATGACCGAAGCCGCCGAGAAGCTGAGCCTCCGGCTGTCGTCCATACGCACGGGCAAGGCATCTCCCGCCCTGCTCGACTCGGTGCGCGTCGAGTACTACGGAGCGATGACGCCGCTGAAACAACTGGCCAACGTCGGCGCGCCGGAGCCCCGCCTGCTGACCGTAGCGCCCTTCGACCGCAGCGTGATCGGGGACATCGAGAAGGCGATCCTCACCGCCGACCTGGGCCTGAATCCCCAGAACGACGGCGTGCTGATCCGCGTGCCCATCCCGGAATTGAACGAGGATCGGCGCCGCGAACTCACCAAGACCGTCCGCGAATACGGCGAGCAGGGCAAGATAGCCGTGCGCAAGGTCCGCCAGCAGGTGAACGATCAGATCAAGAAGGACGACGGTCTGACCGAGGACGAGCAACACGGTTCGCGTGACGAGGTGCAGAAACTAACCGGCCGCTTCTGTGACGAGATCGACAAGATCGTCACGCACAAGGAAGCGGAAATCATGGAGATCTAGGATGTCCCCGGGTCAGAGCAAAACCGCTACCGTCTCGCTGGACGAGCTGCGCGAAGAGGTGAAACGCCGCGGTGTGCCCCGTCACGTGGCCGTGATCATGGACGGCAACGGCCGCTGGGCCAGGCGCAGACGCCTGCCTCGCTTGGCCGGGCATCGGGCGGGACGGAAAGCGGTGCGCCAGACCCTTGAAGCCTGCGCACGCCTCGGTGTCGAGTATCTCACCCTCTACACCTTCTCGCAGGAGAACTGGAAACGTCCCCAGGCCGAGGTCAGTGCACTCTGGGGTTTCCTGGAGGAAGCCCTCGCGGCCGAGCGCGACGAACTGGCCGAGCAGAACGTGCGCCTGGTCGCCAGCGGTGAGCTGGACGTCATCCCGGCGCGCGCGCGCGCAGCCCTGGACAGTACCATCGCGGCCCTGGCCGGCAACACCGGCCTGACCCTGAACCTGGCCCTCGCCTATGGCGGGCGCACCGAGATCCTGCGGGCCTGCGCGGCCCTGGCCCGCCGCGCCGCCGCAGGGGAGCTGGACCCCGACGACATCGACGAGGACAAGTTCCGCAGTGGGCTCTACGCCCCGGACATTCCCGATCCCGATCTGGTCATCCGCACCAGCGGCGAGTATCGACTCAGCAATTTCCTCATTTGGCAGACGGCTTATGCGGAGATCTACTTCACGCCCGTTTATTGGCCCGACTTCGGCGAACGGGACCTGCTCGAGGCGGTCGCGGATTTCCAGGGCCGGGAGCGTCGCTTCGGGGACGTGAACGGCGAGGGTGGCGACGGTGAGGGGAAAGCTGGCGGTCGTTCCATCTTCGATCCCGCCCGCTGGAAGAAGCTGTTGAAGGTCAGATCGTGAACTCCCCGCGCCAGGGTCACGAACCCCGGAAACGCGAGACGGCGTGGCGACGTTTCGTGGGCGCCGACATCGTTCCCCGCGTGTTGGTGATTCTGGTGGGTGTGCCGGTGGTGGTCCTGGCGGCGCTCCAGGGCGGTCTCGTCTTTCGCCTGCTGATCGGCGTCCTCATCCTGCTGGGTTTACGCGAATTCATCGCCATGACGGAAGCGAAGGGCTACGCTCCCTACAAGCTGCTGTGTCTGGCCGCCGGCCTGTGTTGCGCCTGGGCCGGCGTGAGCGGCGGCGCCCGGCTGCCGCTGGTGCTGACCGTGACGGCGGTGCTCGCCATGGTCATCGAGTTGTTTCGCAAGGAAATGCGCCATCCCCTTGTCCACATAGGAAATACACTGCTCGGGGCCTTGTACGTTGGCTGGCTGGGCAGTTTCATCGTGCAATTGCGCGAATTGCCGTCGCCCCCGGGCGTTGATTACGATCTGGGCTTGCGGGCCCTAGGGCTCATGGCCGCGATCACCTGGGCCTGCGACACCGCGGCCTACCTGGTGGGCGTCGCCGTGGGTTCACGTCCGCTGCTCAAGCGGGTCAGTCCCCGCAAATCCCTGGAGGGCGCCATCGGCGGCGTGTTGGGCGCCGTCGCGGCGGGCGTCGCGGTGGCGGCGACTTTCGCGCCGTTCATCACCTTGGCGCAGGGAGCGCTCATCGGTCTGGCCGGCGCGGTGTTGGCCCAGGCCGGGGATCTCGTGGAGTCCTTGCTGAAGAGGGATGCGGGCATCAAGGATACGGCGGGGCTCTTGCCCGGGCACGGCGGCGTGCTCGATCGCATGGACTCGGTTCTCTTCACCGCCCCCTTCGTCTATTTCGTGATCGTTCATCTGATCGAGTTCTGAGAGGATCGTCCGTGCCCAGTCCAGACCAGGCCTGCGAACCCCTGTACCGCATGGGACGCGCTCCGCGACGATTGCCCGCGCCCGTGGCTCTCGTCCTGCTCGGCGCCACCGGTTCCATCGGCACCCAGACGGTCGAGTTGGTGGAACGGCATCCCGACAGGTTCCGGGTGCTCGGCCTGTCGGCCGGCCAGCGCGTGGAGGAGCTGGGGCGCCTGGTGGAGAGACTGGAGCGTGCCGGTGCGGCCTCGGCGCCGGTCGTGGCGATCGCCGGCGAGGCGGCTCACCGTCTGGCCGCGAAGGATCCCCGTCTCAACCGGCGGTTGGCGCCGCCCGGCGGGGAGGGGTTGCAGGTCCTCGCCACGTTGCCCGGCGTGCATTGCGTGGTGAACGGGCTGGTAGGCGCGGTCGGGCTCGCACCGACCCTGGCGGCGGCGCGCGCGGGTCGTCGCATCGCCCTGGCCAACAAGGAGTCCCTGGTGGTGGGTGGGCCCCTGGTGCTCGAGGCCGTGCGGGCTGGCGGGGCGGAGATCCTCCCGGTCGACTCGGAACATTCGGCCCTGGCCCAGTGCCTGGTCGGGCGCGAGGCGGCGGAAGTGGAGAAATTGATCCTCACCGCCTCGGGCGGCCCGTTTCGCGAGATGTCCCGCGACGACATGACGCGGGTGACCCGCGACCAGGTCCTGCATCATCCGACCTGGGTCATGGGGCCCAAGATCACGGTGGATTCGGCTACCCTGATGAACAAGGGGCTGGAGGTCATCGAGGCGCACGTGCTCTTCGGATTGCCCTATTCGCGTCTCGACGTCGTGATCCATCCCGGTTCCATCGTTCATTCGCTGGCGGTCTTCCGGGACGGTGCGGTCATGGCCCAGCTGGGCGCGCCGGACATGCGCGTGCCCCTGCTCTACGCCTTGGCCGGCGAGCGCCACCTCGCTGCCGAGACCGACCGGATCGACCTGGCGGGGCTGGGCCATTTGGTTTTCGCCGCCCCGGACCTCGAACGCTTTCCCTGTCTCAGACTGGCCCGTGAGGCGGGCGAAGCGGGGGGCAGCGCGACCATCACGCTCAACGGCGCCAACGAGGCAGCCGTGGCGGCTCTGCTGGACGATCGGCTCGCGTATGCCGATATTGCCAGCGTGATCGAGGGCGCCCTGACGGCCTTGCCGGCCGGTCCCGTCGCCGATCTCGAGAGCGCGCTCGCCGCGGACCGAGAGGCGCGGCGCGTGACGGAGCGACTGATCGCCGAACGTTTCGGCGATTGATTCCATGTCTAACGCGGACGGAGCAGAAACGTGATCTCCACTATCGTCGCCTTCGTGCTGACCCTGGGTATCGTGATCATCATTCACGAACTGGGGCACTTTTCCCTTTGCAAGTGGACCGGCATCTACGTCAAGACCTTCTCCATCGGTTTCGGGCCCAAGCTCCTGCGCAAGCGCATCGGCGAGACGGAATACGCCCTGTCGGTGGTGCCCTTCGGCGGCTATGTGAAGATGGCCGGGGAGGGTGTGATCGAGGAGATCCAGGATACGGGTACGGGCGAAGATCACCAGTATCCCATCGGCACCGCCGAGGGTGACCGGGCCGCCGCTCTGCGTGACGATCCCATCCCGCCCAACAGGCATTTTCGCAACCGTCCGGCCTGGCAGCGCCTGGCAGTCGTGACAGCCGGTCCCCTGGCCAATCTGGTGCTGGCCTTCCTGATCTACACGTCCATCGTCTGGACTTCCGGCACGCTGGTCCTGCCGGTCACCACGGTTGGTGGCGTAGCGGACGGGTCTCCCGCCGAGCTCGCCGGGCTGCAGGTCGGCGACAGGTTCCTCACCGTCGCTGGCGAAGACGTCGTGATCTGGAGCGACGTGACGCGGGGACTGGTCGGTGCCGGGTTGCCGGACGTGTCCGAACCCCGCGACGTCCTGTTCACGGTCGAGCGCGCGGGTCGCATCATCGAGCTGAGCCTCATGCCCCGTCGCGAGGCGGGCGGCTGGTACCTGGGCCTCGAACCCATGGACAATCTCGTCGGGCTCGTGCAGAAGGGCGGGCCGGCCGAGGGTATCGGTTTGCGCAGCGGTGATCGCATCCTCGCGCTGGACGGCGAGGAGGTTCATTCCTTCGGTGCCATCGCCAGGATCATCAACGGCAAGGCCGGCGATACGGTCGAGGTGCGCTGGGAACGCGACGGGCAGATCCTGGAGGCGTCGGTCGTGCCGGAACCGGCCGAGATCCTGCCCGACTCGACCATCGGACGCATCTTTTTCGACAGGTTCTACCAGTCGCGTCCCGTGGGCTTCGGCGAGGGCCTGAGCATCGGCTACCGGGCGACCAAGGGCACCATCCTCTCGACCTTCAACGTGCTTGCCAATTTCTTCCTGGGGCGCCTGGGCCTGGACGCCGTGGGCGGCCCCATCCGCATCGGGCAAGTGGCCGGTGAGATGCTGCGCTGGAGCTTCGGCCACCTGATGCAGTTCATCGCCTTCTTCTCGGTGAATCTCTTCCTGCTGAACATGCTGCCCATTCCCGTGCTCGATGGGGGGCATGTGGTATTCATCCTGCTGGAGCTGGTCTTCCGCCGTCAGGTGCACGAACGCGTGCAGGCCATCGCCACCCAGGTGGGTCTGATCATGCTGCTGTTGTTCATGACCTTCGTGATCGTTGTCGATGTGCTGAAGGTGCTACCGGGCCGTTGACGGCGGAGCGCTCGTTCACTCCCCGGTGGACACATCCGGTGGGGGCGCCTGGGGCGGCGGATCGAGTACGGGGGCATGCAGGCGTCGCGCCACGGGCGCTGCGAGCAGGGAATCCTCTTCCGCGTCCAGGATCATCGACAGCAGCGTGTGGAGTTTCTCCAGGCGGTTCGCGTCGCCCGTCAGCGCGGCCTGCGCCTCGACCAGTGAGCTGTCGCCCCAGGACGCCGCCAGCGAGTCCAGCAAAGCGTCACCCGCTTCACGATCGACGAGCACTACCGCTCTGGCCCGCTCCAGGGTCACGAAGCGCGTGATGTACTGCTCCTCCGCCGGTGTGAGATCGGCCAGGCGCAGGGGGCGCTTCCCGTCCCGGCAGCCGCCGAGCAGGAGCACGGGCAGCAGCCAGGCCGTCAGGGTCCGGATACGTTGCCGTGGTGTTTTCATGCTGACGGACATCGGCTTCTCCATGATATGCTAGCGGGAGCCAGGTAGGGAACGGATCGGGACACGAATAGTTCCTACACCTTAGACGAGAGATGGACAAGAGACAACCACAGCGGCAGTTCTCCCGCGTACGCGCGATCCTCACGGGTCTCGTGTCTTTTTGCTGCCTCTGCGGGTTGCCCTACACCGCCGGCGCCGTCAGCGAACTCGACTACGGTCTGGAGCAGCATCTGCTCCATCGCATCGAGATCGACGGCAACACGACCTTCTCGGATGACGATCTCAAGGCTCTCCTGAAGATCCGCGAACCCCGCTGGTTCCATCCGCTCATGATCATCGGCTTATCCGACCGCAAGGCCCGTTATCAGCCCCATCTGCTGGAAGTGGAGCTGAAGCAGCTGTCGAGGTACTACCGTCAACAGGGTTTCCACCAGGTCACGGTGGCGGCGGATTCCGTTGTCGAAGATCCCAAGGGTCGCGGCGACGTGATTCACATCTCCGTCGTCGAGGGCCTGCGCACCTACCTGAGCGATGTCCGTTTCGAAGGGGATTTCCCCCTCGAACACGACGAACTGGCCAAGGGGCTCCGCTACGTGCCCGGAGTGCCGGCCCCCGCCGATCTCAATGCCCTGGGGACGGACATCTATCTCATGCGGATCCGTTTCTGGGAGCACGGCTACCTCGACGCGAGCATCCTGCCGTCGTTGACCGTTGAGCCCGCCGCGACGCCGGGGCGCCGGGACGCCCTGCTCGTCTACAGCGTCGTCACCGGTCCTGCCTATACCATCGGTGAGATCACCGTCGAGGGGCAGCGGCAGAGCCGCCTGGAGTTGATCAACCGGGAACTGAGGATGCGCGAAGGCGACATCTTCCGCTGGAGTGCGGTGGAGCGATCCCAGCGGCAGTTGCTCGAGACCGCGCTCTTTCGCGATGTAAGTTTCATACCCACCAATATCGACACCACGGCCGGCACGGCGGATCTGCTCGTGCAGGTCGTCGAACGCAGCCCGGCGTTTTTCGAGTTCGGCCTCGGCGTGGGCAGCCGTGAGCGGATCCGTTTGCTGGCCGCCTGGGGCCACAACAACCTGTTCGGGACCGGTCAGCGGCTGCGCCTGCGCACGCGCAACTATCTCAATTACGAGGACGTGCACCGCCTGTCCGACGGGCGCGCCGACCCCGAGTTGAACTACCGCTACGACATCCTGCACACCTATCCGCGCGTGCTCGGCAAGTTCCGCCTCGATACCAACCTCTTCCTGTCCAAGGAGACGCGCGGCGAATCCGGCCTCAACCTGGAGTCGCAGGGCCTGTCCTTCGGCACGCGCTTCCAGGGCGGCCCGCGCTCCTTCAACACCGTAGAGCTGCGCGTGGAGGAGGTCGATCCGAACATCCATCCCGATGCCAATCAGGAACTGGTGCACGACTTCGAGGCCAGCGACCTGCGCTCCTCGAACACCCGGTCCCTCGGCTGGGCCTTCTACGAGGAGAAGCGCAACGACCCGCTGCGGCCGGTCCGTGGTTCCCTGCGCACGGTGCAGCTGGAGGTGGGCGGCGGGCCCCTCGGCGGCGACAACTCCTTCGTGAAGCTCGTGGCCGGCCTGCACGTCTACCACCGCACCCCTCTGGGCGGCGTACTGGCCTGGCGTGTGAGCGCCGGCGCCGTGCGGCCCTACGGCGGCTCGCGCGACCGGGGCGCCGACGGCGTGCCCTACCAGGAACGCTTCTTCGCCGGCGGCGTGTCCACCGTGCGCGGCTACCTCGAGCGCAGCCTCGGCCCCCAGATCACCGACCAGGCGGTGCTGGACTCGCTGCAGCTGGCCAGCGACGTCCCCTTGTCCGACAAGCCGGCGCGCGGCGGCAACTACCTGTTGTTGACCAACGTGGAGTGGCGCTTTCCCATGCCCCTGTTGAGCCAGTGGCGCGTGAGCGGCGTGGCGTTCATCGACGGCGGCAACGTGTGGGAGCGGGCGTCGGACATTCGTCTGCGCGGCTTTCGCTGGCGCTCGTACCCGCGTGATCCCGGCGACGACGCCGCTACCAAGCTCTGGGACTACCGCTACAGCCTCGGCTGCGGCGTCCGCCTCGACACGCCCGTAGGACCGGTGCGCCTGGACGTGGGCTTCCCCCTGAAACGGGCCAGGCTGTCCGCCGAGACCGACACCGAGACCGAAGCCAAGACCATCTACCACTTTTCACTGGGGTTCCCGTTCTGATGCGACTGCGCCTGGGCAAAAAGAGATGGACGTTGCTGCTGGCCCTGGGGCTGGTGGCCGGGGCCGTGGCCTGGGTCGCGAACCACCCCGAGCTGCTCACTCCCTATTTTGCCCGCCTGGCGACCCGCCATCTCCTGCGCGACAGCGACGGCGACATCAAGATCGGCAGTTTTTCCGGCAACATGCTCACGGGGCTGCGGCTCTACGACGTCACCCTTTCCTTGCGCGGTGAGCGGGGGGCCGCCGTCGACGTCGGCATCGACACCCTGTCCGTGGACTACCGTTTATCCGAACTGTTGCAGAGCCCGCTGCGCATCAGACGCATCGCCGTGAACGGCGCGGACTGCCTGGCCCGCCGCGGCGACGCCCCTGATCCCGCCGTAGCGGCACAACCCGGGGGACCCTTCACCTTGCCGCGGTTCCGTATCGACGATCTTGACGTGCGCCGCTCGTCCATGTCGATTTCGGGACCCCGGGGACGAGTCGAGGAAGAATTCGCCGGCATCCGGTGGCGAGGTACCGCCAAGGCGGATTCGGCCCTGGTGCTGGTCAGTCAGCAGGGCGAGCTTCGTTGGGAGAGCCGGGACAGCGCGATCCGTGATCTGCACGGCCTGTTGACCGTGGACAGCCGCCGCATCGCCATCCAGCAGATCTCGTTCGGGCTCAACGATCACAGCCTGACGGCCTCCGGCCACCGCACTCATGAAGGCGACCTCTCGTTGAGGATCACCGCCGACGAAATCTCCACCGCCGAGATAGAGGAACTCATCGACATGTCCCTCGGCTTCACCGCCGCCGGCGCCACGCGGCTGCAGCTGTCCACCCGGGCGGATTCCCTCTGGCTGGACATCTCGTTCCGGGGCGAGCTCGAGGGCTACCAACTGGAAGGGATGCAGGGCACCGGTCTGCTTGCGGACGACGTGTTGGTGTGGGATCGCCTCGAGGGCCGTGTCAACGGGGCCTGGTTCACCGGCACCGGCAGCTTCGACCTGCACGACGCGCAGAACGTCTCCTTCCAGCTGCGCGGAGACGTGGCCGACGTGGATCTCGCCCGCGGCCTGGTGCCGAACCTGGAGCTGCCCACGACGGACGGTTGGGGCTGGTTGAACCTGTGGCGTCGCGACGGCACCAACCAGACACGCGTCAGCGGTTGGCTGCGTGAGGGACACCTGGCCGAGGTTCCCTTCGACTCTGTGCACGTCTCCCTGGAGGGGGACGACGCCGGCGTGACTTTCCACGGTCTCGAACTCCGGCATGCCGCACAGACCGCTTATCTGACCGGGTACGCGGACACCAGCGGCGCTTTTCTGGGGCGTCTGGAGATCACGGCCGGCGATCTCGCCACCCTGCCCAGCGCGTGGCCCATGCCGCCGTTGCGCGGCACCCTGCAGGTTTCGGGCACCCTGTCCGGCCAGGACCCCGTCTACGACTTCGAGGGCGTGGCCGCCATCGCGTCCTGCGAGATAGGTCCCGTACATATCGAAGGCTGCCGCGCGGATCTCTCCGTCGAAAACGTGCTGGGTGTTCCCGAGGTTTCCGCGGAACTGGCCGGACGCTCGCTGGTCTGCGCGGGTGTGGAGCTGGGTTCCTTCACGACGGGAGGCGTGGTGACCTCCGAGGCGGCCATCCTGCACCATTTTCATTCCCAGTTCGGCGACACGACGCTGTCTTTCCGCGGCCAAGCCGATTTCGACACCGACGGTGCCGCTTATTACCTGCCTCAGTTCGAGTTCATGCTCGAGGGGAACAGTTGGCGGCTGGCGGATGCCGCCCGCTTCCGCACGGGGGATGGCTACTTCAAGCTGGAACAGGCCTCCCTGGTCTCGGACTGGGGGGCGCTGCACGGTTCCGCCGTCTGGGACGAAGCCGGCGACAACCTGGATGGCGAAGTCGTCCTCGACCGCTTCGACCTCGACCTGGTGAACTCCTTCCTGACCGCGGATGCGCCACTGAACGGCGAACTGACCGCTGCCCTGTCCCTCGGCGGCTCGCCCTACGAGCCGTTGCTGGGCCTCGACGCCCGGCTCGATGCCTGCGCCCTGCCGTTGGCCACGATCGACAGTCTCACCGTCACGGCCCTCTTCTACGACGACAAACTCGACATACGCGGGCTCGACCTGTACAGCGACTACGGGCGGGTAGTGGGCTCCGGACTCATCTCGCATCCCGGCGTGGATCCCGAGGAGTTCTGGCCGGGCGCGGATCTCGACCTGCATCTCGACATCATCAACGGCGACTGGGCGTTTCTCGACCAGTTCGGCATTCCCGCCCTGGACCGCCTCGCGGGCACCGTCGACGGCAGTCTGGACGTGGGCGGCACCACGTACCGGCCCGAGCTCGAGGGCGGGCTCGTCAGCCAGCCCTGCCACGTGCACTGGCTGCACCTGGACGAGCTCGCGGGTTCGATCAGCTACGCAGACGGACAGCTCACCCTGGGCGATCTGCGCGGCCACAAGGGGAATCTCACCCTGACCGGCCGTCTCGAAATTCCCTTGGAGGTGGACCTGCACTCCGAGCCGGTCTCGCCCCTCGATGGCCCGCTCTATCTGCGCGTTAACATTCCCCGGGATTCCGATCTGACGGCCCTGGCGCACCTCTGCAACGCGTTCGTGGAGACGGGGGGGCGCGGCGGGTTGGACCTGGTCGTTTCGGGCAAGGCCGAACATCCTTATTATACCGGTAGTGTAGAGGTGCGTGACGCGTCGTGCGTCCTGCGGGGCCTGAGCGAGGTCTACCGCGACATCTCGTGCGACGGCACCTGGCGGGGCGACGTGCTCACCCTCTCGGACATTCGCGGGCACGAAGGCGCGCGGGGTACGTTGGCCGGCACTGGCACCGTGACCTTCGCCGGTCTCGCCCTCGAGGGCTTCGACGTGCGGCTCGCGGCCGATCGCTTCCTGGTGGCTTCCATTCCCGAGCTGCGGGCCCTGGTGCGCAGCGACGAGATAGTGTTGGCCAGTGTCAAGGTCGGTCCGGACAGCATCCTCGTGCCCCGCTTCACGGGTGAACTCGAGGTGATCGAAGCCCGCTACGTGGGGGATTTCGCCGAGCAAGCGTCCCTGAGCGATCCCCGCGTGGGCAACGTCGCGCCCGATTGGCTGGCGGATCTCACCCTGCGCGCACCGCGCAGCAGCGGCCATATCATCAACCGCACCATGGAGCTGGACCTGGGCGGCGACGTGCGGCTGGTCCGTGTACTGGACGGCATGTACCTGCGCGGGACCATGGCTATCGACAGGGGTCACCTGCCCGTCTTCAACAACGATTTCAGGGTGACCCGCGGGAACCTGGACTTCAGCCAGGAAGTGGGGGCGATCCCCATGATCGACATCACCGCGGAAACCAGCGTGCGCTTGCCGGCGCTCAACGGTGGCACGCGGCGCCTGGAGAAGATCTGGGTGGACGTCTCCGGCTCGGCAGAGGCTCCCGTGGTGGACTTCCGCTCCGAGAGCGGTTACGCGCGCACGAACATCGAGCGCATGCTGCTGGGCCTGTCGCCCCACGCCACCGACAGCCAGACCACGTCGGCCATCCGGCAGGGCACCATGGCGGCCGGGTTCAACCTGCTCGAACGCGAAGTGGCCGCCGAGCTGGAACTCATCGACACCTTCGACATCGAGAGTGGCCGCATCCGCGAGGACGGCACCTCGCAGACCTTGATCGGGGTGGGCAAGTACATCGGTCGCGACCTGTACATCAAGTTCGCCCAGGCGGTGACGGATCAGGACCGCGAAGTGCTGGTGGAGTACCAGATCTCCAACCACCTGCTGCTCCAGTCGGAGATCAGCCGGCGTCTGGACGAGGCGCTCGGCAACACCACCTACAGCGTGGACATGAAGTACCGCTTCGAGTACTGAGGTGACGGATGAGGACGGGCCTGCGACACAGCATCACCATCGCCGCCGTGGCGCTCGCCACGATGGTCTGCCTGGCTCCCGCCGCTGATGCCTACTACTTCGGGCGCAACAAGGTCCAGACCGAGAACGTGGACTGGCAGGTGCTGATCACGCCCCATTTCGAGATCACCCACGCGGCGGAGGCGTCGGAACTCGCCGTGCGCGCCAGCATCATCGCCGAACGTACCTACCGGGAGTACGCGGACCGTCTGGACCACGAACTGGAAAAGCGCATTCCGTTCATCCTCTACGCCTCGCACACGGCCTTCGCCCAGACGAACATCTCGGACGAGCTGCTGGGGGAGGGCACCGGCGGCTTCACCGAACCCGTGCGCAACCGCATGGTGCTGCCCTACGCGGGGTCCCATGCCGGTTTCGTGCATGTCATCCGGCACGAGATGGTGCACGTCTTCATGTTCGACATGGTGTTCGGCAGTTCGCGGCGCAGCATGCCCCGCTCGCCGTTCTTCCGCATCCCGCTGTGGTTCGCCGAGGGCGTGGCCGAGTGGTACAGCAGCGGCTGGGACGCCGAAGCCGACATGTACGTCCGCGACGCCACCACCAACGATTACCTGTGGCCCTTGTCGCAGGTGGGCGGCTTCATGGTCTACAAGCAGGGCCAGGCCGCCGCGCGCATGATCTCCGAGCAGTACGGCGAGCGCAAGCTGGTGGAGATGTGGCGCACCCTGGCGCGTTCGCGCAGCATGGACCGGACGGTCAGCATCACCCTCGGCCTGGACCGCGACGATCTGGATCACGAGTTCCAGCTGGAGATGCGTCGCCGCTACTGGCCCTCGTTCACGGACCTGGAGGCGCCTGACGAGGCCGCCCGGCGTCTGACCGATCACGTCGAGGAGAAGATCGGCTTCAACCACCGGCCCGCCATCTCGCCCGACGGCGAGCGCATCGCCTTCTTCTCCGATCGCGACGGACTGGTCAGCCTCTACCTGATGTCGGCGCTCGACGGCAAGGTCCTGCGTCGCCTCGCCCAGGGCCACCGCGCGGACCGGTTCGAGAGCCTGCGCGCCTTCCAGAGCGACATCAGCTTCGATCCGGAGGGCCGGGAGGTCGCCTTCATCGCCCGCAGCGGGAGCGCGGAGACCCTGCACACCATCGATGTGGATTCCGGCAAGGTGACCCGCTCCTTGCGCCTGGGCCTGGACAGCGCCACCTCGCCGGCCTGGTCGCCGGACGGGCGCTGGATCGTCCTGGTGGGCACGGTCGCCGGTCGCACGGACCTCTACCTGCTCGACCTGCGCGGCGGCGAGCCGCACGGCCCCGCGCGCCCCCTGGGCGTGAGGGAACTCGCAGACGGTGTCCGCCTGATCCGTATTACCGACGATGCGGGCGACGAGTCGTCGCCCGCCTGGTCGCCCGACGGCACCACCATCGCCTTCACGCACAATCCGCGCGCGGAGGTCATCTACGAGTTCGAACTCGAAGCCGACGGCGATCGCCTCCTCCTCTGGGCGCGCTACCGCGACGGGGACGACGCCGTGACCGCCGGCCACGAGCAGCCGGCGGACCTGGTCCTGCTCGATCCCTTCGCCGGCGGACGCCACAGCCTGCGTCCCGAAGCGGGCTCCTGGCGCGACCCGATCTGGACCGGACCGCGCGGCCTCTGCGTCGTGGCCGATCCATACGGCGTCGACAACCTCGCGGTCCTGAGCCTGGCCCCCGACGGGGCGGACGTGGATTCGGTGCGGGTGTTGACCAATGTCGCCGGCGGTGTGGCCCAGCCCAGCTACGCCCCCGCGGTCGACCGTCTCGTCTTCGGCGTCTTTCACCGGGGGGGATGGGACATCTACAGCGCCGACCAATTCCGGGCTTGGTCCCGGCGCACGCCGTCCGGCAGTCCGCCCGCACCGATCTCCCTCTCGCCCCCGGAGTTGGCCATGCGCGACAGCGCGCCGGCGCCCGCGAACGACACCGCTGAGGTGGGGGAGATACGCGACTACAGTCCGCGCTTCTCGGTCGACATGAGCGGCGCGCTGGACGGCGGCGCGGTCTTCTTCTCGCCGCAGGCCGGCCTGGCCATGGCCAACGTCATCCACCTGAGCGATCTGCTCGGCGACCACCGCATGTCTTTCCTGGTGAACGTCTACGGTTCGTTCAGCGACAGCGATCTCGCGGCCTCGTACGCCTACCTCAAGCGTCGCATCGACCTCGGCGTGGGGCTCTTCCACTACAAGAACTACTACAACACGGTCCTGACCAGCGTGGGGGAGGTGCTGCCCCACGACACCTTCTTCAGCGAGCGCAACTACGGCCTGTACGCCCGGGCCTCCTATCCCTTCAGCACCTTCCGGCGGGTCAGCCTGGAATTGCAGGCCCTGGCGTCCGAGCAGACCAACTACCAGCTCGATCCCGGCGGCATATATCTGCTCGAGGCGGATAAACGTACCTACCGTCTGTTGCAGCCCATGCTGACCTTCGTGCACGACAGCGCGTTCTACGGCTACTACGGCCCTGTCGCCGGCAGTCGGCTGCTGTTGCAGTTCACACCCTCGCTGCCCGTCGGCGGCGCGACGCTCTCGCGGCGCACGGCCGTCTTCGACTACCGCCGCTACTGGTTGCCCTGGCGTCGCAACAGCTTCGCCCTGCGCCTGCTGGCCGCCGGCAGTTTCGGCGACGATCCGCGCGCCTTCGTTCTGGGCGGTCCCTTCACCCTGCGGGGCTACGATTTCTACGACTACCAGGAGGTCGCGAACCTGGCCGGTTCGCGGTTCGCGTTGATGAACCTGGAGTACAGACTGCCCCTGCTCGACGCCCTGATCTTCGGTTGGCCGACGCGGTGGGGGTTCGGGCCCATCGGCGCCACGCTGTTTATCGACGCCGGCGCGGCCTGGACGGACATCTTCCGGCCCTTCGGTTACGACGACGCCGGGCGCTGGGGCATGCAGGACTTGCACGGCGCCTACGGAATTGGTATAAGAACCCGCCTCGGCTTTATCCCCCTGAAGTTCGACTGGGGTCGTCGCACCGACCTGCGCGGGGTGGGGCGATCCGAGTTCCACTTCAGCATCGGCCCGGAATTTTAACCCGGCTACTCCGGCCTAACCTGCGTTTGGATGAACACCGGATGGACCTGACCACCCTCAACGAACGTCAATGCGAGGCCGTGACGGCAGCGGACGGGCCGCTGCTCGTGGTGGCCGGCGCGGGCAGCGGCAAGACGCGCGTCCTCACCACCCGCATCGCCTGGTTGCTGGCGGAGGCGCGCTGCGAGCCCTGGGAGATCCTGGCTTTCACCTTCACGAACAAGGCCGCCCGCGAAATGCGCGAGCGGGTGGACGGGCTGGTGGGCGAAAGCCGCGCGCCCCGCTGGATCGGCACCTTCCACGCGACCGGGGTGCGCATCCTGCGCAGCGACGGCGCCGCGGTCGGCCTCGAGCCGTCGTTTTCGATCTACGACACCGACGACAGCACGCGGCTGATCCGCAAGGTGGCCGGCGCACTGGGCGTCGACGTCAAGCAGTACACCCCGAACATGCTGCGCTCCGTCATCAGTCGCTGGAAGAACGAGGACCTCCCGCCGGAGAAGGCCGCCCGCGAAGCCGCCGACTTTCGCGAGGAGAAGGCGGCGTCCGTCTACGCCGCCTACGAGCAGGGCCTGCGGGACAGCAACGCCTGCGACTTCGACGACCTGATCCTCAAGACCGTGCATCTGCTGGAAGAGCACGACACCGTGCGCGAGAAGTACGCGTCGCGTTTTCGGCACGTGCTGGTGGACGAGTTCCAGGACACCAACCCCCTGCAGTTGATCCTGGTCAAGGCCCTGTCTTCGGTGCACGGCAACATCTTCGCCGTGGGCGATGACGACCAGTCCATCTACGCGTGGCGCGGTGCCCGCATCGAGAACATGCTCGATTTCGAGCAGTACTTCCCGGGCACGCGACTGGTGCGCCTCGAACAGAACTACCGCAGCACCGGCATGATCCTCGACGCAGCCAACGCCGTCATCGCCCACAACAAGCGCCGCAAGGGCAAGAACCTCTGGACCGCAGGCGAGACCGGCGATCCCCTGCACGAGGAACTGGTCGGGGACGAGGAGGACGAGGCGGCGCGCCTGGTGGAGATCGTGCGGGAGGAAGGCGGGCGCGGGCTGCGCCGCGGCGACGTGACGGTCCTCTACCGGACCAACGCCCAGAGCCGCGCCCTGGAGGACTCGCTGCGACTCGCGAACGTTCCCTACCAGATCGTCGGGGCCACGGCCTTCTACGAACGCCGCGAAGTGCGCGACGTGCTCTCGTACCTGAAGCTGGTCAACAACCCCCGCGACACGCTCGCGGCCCTGAGGGTGCTCAACGTGCCCCGCAGGCGCATCGGCGACGCCTCGGCCTCCCGGCTCGTCACGCTTGCCGAGCGGGAGGGCTGCACTCTCGGCGAAGCGGCGGCACAACCGGATCTGCTGGAACAGGAGCTCAACCGTCCCACCTGCGAACGTATTCGCGGTTTTTTCGGGATGGTGACCGGTTGGCGGGCGGCGCTCGTGGATCTCTCCGTGCCGGAGCTGGTCGAACGCGTGGTCGAGGACGTCGATTACGTGCGCCACCTGGAGCGGGACGATCCCCTCTCGGCACCAGCCCGCAACGAGAATGTCGCCGAACTCGTCAACGGGGCCTACGCCTTCCACGAGGCCAGCGACGGTGGTGGTCTGGCCCAGTTCCTCGAACAAACCGCCCTGGTGGCCGATGCGGACACCATCCGGGACGACGAAGGCCTGGTGCGTCTGATGACCGTCCACGCCGCCAAGGGGCTGGAGTTCCCCGTTGTCATCGTGGCCGGCGTGGAGGAGAACCTCATGCCCCATGCCTCGAATCTGGACGACCCGGCCGCCCTCGAAGAAGAGCGGCGCCTCTTCTACGTGGCGCTGACCCGGGCGCAGCTTCGTGTCCACCTGCTGCACGCGCGTATGCGGCGCCGCTTCGGACAACGTGAGCTCTGCATGCCCTCGCGCTTCCTTGGTGAGATTCCCGACGCGTTGATCGAGCGTGTGGGCGAACAGCCCGTCGCGGGGACCTCGCTGGCCGATCTCTTCGGCGGTCGCGCGCACGTACCGGACGGCGCGGCGCGAAGTGTGGGGCGCGGACGCCGCCTCCCGCCGCGGGTCTCCGCGACGTCGGTCGACTGGCAACAGGACGCATCCCAGGAGGAAGTGATCTTCCACCCTGGTCAGCTCATCACCCACCCCAAGCTGGGTGTCGGCACCGTAGTCCGCGTGGAGGGCGGCGGTGACAACCTCAAGCTCAGCATCGACTTCCCCGACGGAGAACGCCGCCATTTCCTTGCCAAATTCGCCAAGATCCGCCCGCTGGACTGATAGTTGCTCAGGGTATTCCTGGCCATCGTGTTTCACCAATCGTAAAGAATAGCGTGTTTTCCGGAAAAGCACGCTCAAGTAGGGAAAACCCTGAGACGATACCCGGAACACGTTCGGTTAGACTGAAGTTCCAAGCCAAAGCCAAGACTAACAACCGGCAAAGCAGTCACTT
>CAYMCR010000003.1:0-139505 GCA_964389015.1 uncultured Fibrobacteraceae bacterium
GATCACGCGCGCGGTCCGACTGAGTCGGTCAACCCCTCATCCCCCCTTCTCGGGGTGACGCGGGGCGGCACCTCCTGTGCCGCCCCGCTTCGCTTCCGGCCGCTCCGCCCTCCTGGCTCCGCGACCTCCAGAGACTCCCCGAGAAGGGGGCATGAGGGTATCACCGGCCTACTGAGCCGGCACCCCACTCTCTTCCATCAAGTAGGCGTGGATCGAGTTCGCGGCCTTCCTGCCGGCGCCCATGGCCAGGATCACGGTGGCCCCCCCGGTGACGATGTCGCCGCCGGCCCACACGTTGTCCAGGTTGGTCTGCATGGTCTGCTCGTCGCCGACGACGATGGTGCCGCGGCGCGCGTTGAGCTCGAGTTCGGGGCAGTCCGCCGTCAGGATGGGATTCGGTCCCTGGCCGATGGCCACGACCACGGTGTCGACCTCCCACGTCTTGTAGGCGCCTTCGATGGGCACCGGGCGGCGGCGTCCGCTGTCGTCGGGCTCGCCCAGTTCCATCTGCTGGCACTTGATGCCCGTGACGGCGCCGTTCTCGCCGACGATCTCCACCGGAGCGTGCAGGAGCTGGAAGTCGATGAACTCCTCCTCGGCGTGGTGCGATTCCTCGATACGGGCGGGCAGCTCGGCCTTGGTCCGCCGGTAGATGAGGTAGACGTGGTCCGGGTCGAGACGCTTGGCCGTGCGGGCCGAGTCCATGGCCACATTGCCGCCGCCGATCACCGCGATGCGCTTGATCTTCTTGATGGGCGTGTCGGACTTCTCCGGAAACTGGTAGCCGCCCATCAGGTTGACGCGCGTGAGGAACTCGTTGGCGCTGTAGACGCCGTTGAGGTTCTCACCGGGGATGCCCATGAACCAGGGCAGACCGGCGCCGACGCCGATGAACACCGCGTCGAAGCGATCACGTACCGAGTTCAACGACTCGGCCTTGCCCACCGGGTAGTTCATCACGAATTCCACGCCCATGTCCTTCAGGCCGTCGATCTCCCTGATCAGGATCTTCTTGGGCAGGCGGAACTCGGGAATGCCGTAGAAGAGCACGCCGCCGGGCTTGTGCAGCGCCTCGAAGACGGTGACGTCGTGGCCCTTCTGGATCAGGTCGCTGGCGGCGGTCAGGCCGGCGGGGCCGCTGCCGATGATCGCCACCGTCTTGCCCGTGGCGGAGTCCTTGGTCGGCAGGATGTTCAGGTCGTGCTCCATGGCGTAGTCGCCCAGGAAGCGTTCGACCCTGCCGACGCCACCGGGCTCGCGGCCCTTGTCGGGCTTGTTGAGGGTGCAGACCAGCTCGCACTGGTCTTCCTGGGGGCAGACCCGTCCGCAGATCGCCGGCAGGAAGTTCTTCTCCTTGATCTTGCGCAGCGCGTCCTCGTAAAGACCCTCGCCCACGAGGTGCATGAAGGCCGGGATGTCCACTTCCACGGGACAGCCGCTTATGCAGGGCGACTTCTTGCATTGGATGCAGCGCTGGCCTTCGGCCGTCGCCTCCTCGCAGCTGAAGCCCAGCGGGACCTCGTTGAAGTTCGTGATGCGCTCCGCGGGCGGCTGTTCGCGCATGGGGATCTTGGTCTTGGACTTGTTGAACTTGTAGGTCGGCTTCTTCCGTTCCGTCATGGCTGACCCCCTTTCTAGCGCTTGGTCTCGGTGGCGAGTTTCGCGGCGGCCGCGTCGAGCTTGCAGGCATGGTCGGCCAGCTTCAGGGAACGGGCCTCCTCATCCTGGTAGTAGGCGAGGCGCGACATGAGTTCGTCGAAGTCCGTCTGGTGCCCGTCGAATTCCGGCCCCTCGACGCAGGCGAACCTGGTCTTGCCGCCCACGGTCACGCGGCAGGCGCCGCACATGCCGGTGCCGTCCACCATGATCGGATTGAGTGAGGCCAGGGTCTTGATGCCGTGGGGCTCGGTGGTCTTGCAGACGAACTTCATCATGATCACCGGGCCGATGCAAATGCACTCGTCAATGTGCACGCCCTCGGCGACCAGGGACTCGATGGCGTGGGTCACCAGGCCTTCGCGTCCGTAGCTGCCGTCGTCGGTGGTGATGATCAACTCGTCGCTGACGGCGCGAACCTCGTCCTCGAGGATGAGCAGGTCCTTGGTCCGCGCGCCGAGGATGGTGATCACCTTGTTGCCGGCCGCCTTCATGGCCGTGGCCATGGGCCAGACCACCGCGTTGCCGATGCCGCCGCCCACGCAGAGCACGGTCTTGTCGCCGTCGGGGACCTCGGTGGGCTTGCCCAGGGGGCCGGCCAGGTCGAGGATCTCCTCGCCGACCTGGAGGGCGTTGAGCATGCGGGTCGTCTTCCCCACTTCCTGCGCGACGATGGTGATGGTGCCCCGGTCCGCGTCACGGCTGGCGATGGTCAGGGGGATCCGTTCGCCCTCTTCGCAGACGCGCAGGATTACGAACTGACCGGCCTTGCCGCGGCGGGCAATATGCTCGGCCTCGATCTCAAAGAGCATGGTCTTTTCAGCCAGCAATCTGGCCTCGACAATTTTACTGCCCACGTCGGCTGCTCCTCGGGGATTGAAAGGCTCTGGCGATAAAGAAGACGAAGTCCATCGTCGATCGAATCGTCAGTTTCAAATAACGGCCCGGGGCTGACGGAAATCAAGCAGGAATACGTCTTGAGAACGGTAGGGACGGATCCTGGGACCGCTTGTCATGCTTGGAGTTGCCGCAAGGTGAGCAGATTAGGAACAGGGCAGACGAAAGGGTCGAGTCCTTGGCCGGGTGCGATCGCGTCAACTCAGGGGGGACAGCGTTATTGCGACTCGCCAACGTGCCCGTCGTCCGGCTGCTGGTCCCGACCCTATCGTCGGGTCTGGGGATTTGCATCACTGTGACGGTCATGTGCAAGGGACGTGCCCCGTGCAGGTACTTGACCGCCAAGGGTGCCGTTCTTATGGTGGAGCGCGGTCCAGTCACGACGAGACGTCCAACGGGAGAACGGGCATGGAAAAGCTGATCCGCGGTATTCTGGAGAACATCGGCGAGGATCCCGAGCGCGAAGGCCTGCTCAAGACCCCCGAACGCGTCGCCCGCGCCTACCAGGAGATCACTGCCGGTTACCAGCAGGACCCCGACGCCATGGTCCGCGGCGCGCTCTTCGAGGCCGAGGGCAAGGAGATGGTCCTGATCAACGACATCGACTTCTACAGCATGTGCGAACACCACCTGCTGCCCTTTTTCGGCAAGGCCCACGTGGCCTACATCCCCGGCACCAAGATCGTCGGTCTCTCCAAGGTCGCGCGCGTAGTCGAGGCCTTCGCCCGCCGTCTGCAGGTGCAGGAGCGGATGACCGCCCAGATCGCCAACTGCCTCATGGACAACCTGGGCGCCACCGGCGTGGCCGTGGTCCTGCACGCCCAGCATCTCTGCATGATGATGCGCGGCGTCAAGCGCCAGAACTCCTTCGCGGTGACTTCGGAGATGCTCGGTGTCTTCAGGGACGACGCCAAGACCCGGTCGGAGTTCCTGACGTTGATCCAGGAGAAGCCCTGGAACTGACAGGCCCGGGCGGGCCAACGCACAGCAAGCACCCCGTCGTGCGGCTCCACGCGCCAGTCGCCTTACGACGGGGTGCTTGCTGTGCGTTGGCCGGGGTGTTCCAGGGTTTCTGGATCAGCGGTAGGAGGATTTGAGGTCGCCCCAGCTCATGGTGTGGTTGGGGATGGGGCCGCAGTCGCCGTCGTGTTCCTCGACGCGGGAGAAGATGTAATCGCAGATCGAGGGCATGCCGCTGGCCATGTAGATCCCGTAGAAGTCCAGGACCTGGCCGCTCGCCCACCACAGGAAAGCTTGCTTCTCCGAGATGCCGCAGGCCGCCGGTTCGAAGCCGTCGCACCAACCGTACCAGCATCCTTCTTGGCAGATATCGATGGCAAAGGATCCGTATGCATAGGTCAGTCTTCCGCGCAGGGCCACGGCCTCGCCCCAGGCCACGATGTCGTGGGGATATACTGCAGGCCAATAGATGGAGTGGAGGGCGCCACCCTCGTCTCGGGCCATGACTTCGTAACGATAGTGCAGGTTCGGACTGGGTATGTGCTCTTGCCATTGGAAATCGAAATACGTTCCAGGTGCGGGTATCTCCCACGACGATATCGAGACGGCAACTGGTTCGCTGCATGTACCGTGCAGCGAACGAGCGATGATGATATCGATCCAGTCGCCGGGTACAGGTTCATGACCCATGTTGTCGACTTCAGCCTGGATCGTGACCTCGCCGTCTGCGCCGACGCTTGCGCCCAGCCAGCCGGCCAGCTGTGCGGTAGCGGGAGAGGCGACTAGGGCGATCAGGGCGCAAATAAATATTGTCATGCCAGATCCATTCGATAATCGAAAGCGACCAGTCGATATGTTAATGAATGTACTTTGCAGAACCCTTGCGAGTCAATCATCGGTCAATGTAAGTGCGAATTCGAAACGAACCGGGTCCAACCGATAAGGGGGAGCCCACCACCTGTACGGTGAAGCCGAACGCTCAGACCCCTGCCTGTCGGCGATTGGCGCGTGGAGCCGACAAACAGGGGTATGAGCGTTGTCCTCAGCGATAGCTGGCTTTGAGACTACCCCAGGACAGCGACTCGTTGGGCAACCCCTCGCAGCTGCTGGTGACCTTGACGGCTTCCACGTTCTGGAAGCAGTTCACCGCCAGGGGAGAGTCGTCCCATTTTCCGTAGATCAGGAGGGTGGTGTTGCGAGTCGCCCAGACTATCATCTGCAGTTCGGTGACGCCCAGTTCGAGGGGCGTGATTTCGTCGCAGGAAGCCCAGTCACCAGATGTGCAGCCGGCCAGACCGTACTGATCGTTGTCCAGGAGCACCACGTATCCCTTGAAGATCGCAACATCCTCCCTGGCCGCGTCGTCGTGAGCGGGTAGGCCAGGCTGGTCCCGAACTTCGCCGGCGGCCTGCGCGCAGTCGTTGTTACCAACAAGCGGCAAAGCTGCCAGCAGCAGCAAAAACAAGAAGTAATAACGCATGTGTGTCCCCTGAAGATGTCAAAGCAGCGTAGATTATAGCACATCTCGAGGAACGATAGGGCATTGGCCCCCGGTTTTTTATACATTCGCACTACCCCGCCACCCCACCACCACCCCTCACGGTGCGCCGGGAGAGCAAGGCTTGACCGACAGCGACAGACGTGAAGAACCCCGTCGTAAGGCGACTGGCAAGTGGAGCCGCACGACGGGGTTCTTCACGTCTGTCGCTGTCGCGCCCCCTACAAGCCTTGCCCTCCCAGCCACCGCTCGCATTCGATCGCCGACATGCAGCCGGAGCCGGCCGCGGTGATCGCCTGCCGGTATACGTGGTCCTGCACGTCGCCGCAGGCCCAGACGCCTTCGATCGCGGTGGCGGTCGTATTGGGCTTGGTGATCAGATAGCCGTTGGTGTCGGTCTCGAGCTGACCGTCGAGGAACTTGGTGTTGGGGATGTGGCCGATGGCGATGAAGCAGCCGGTGACGGGCAGTTCCGTGTCGTCGCCGCCCTGGGTGTCCGCCAGGATCAGCTTCTGCAGCAGGCCGTTCTCGTCGCTGATCATCTGTTTGACGGTCTTGTTCCAGGCGAATTCGATCTTCTCGTGGGCGAGGGCGCGTTCACTCATGATCTTGCTGGCGCGCAGTTCGTCGCGGCGGTGGATGACCGTTACCTTCTTGGCGAAGTTGGTCAGGAAGATGGCTTCCTCGATGGCCGTGTCGCCGCCGCCGACCACGGCGATCTCGTGGTCGCGGAAGAAGAAGCCGTCGCAGGTGGCGCAGGCGCTCAGTCCCTTGCCGTGGAAGTCGTTCTCCTCGGGCAGGCCCAACCAGCGGGCGGACGACCCGGTGGCGATGATCAAGCTCTCGGCCAGGTAGGTGCTCTCGCCCACGATCACCTTGAAGGGTCGCTCCGACAGGTCGACGCGGTCGACCGTCTCGGAGATGATCTCGGCGCCGAAACGCGCCGCCTGCTCGCGGAACTTCTCGGTCAGGGCCGGTCCGTCGATGCCCTCGGGGAAGCCCGGGAAGTTCTCTACCTCGGTGGTGATGGTCAGTTGGCCACCGGGCTGTTGGCCCTCGCAGACCAGCGGCGGAATGTTGGCGCGGCCGAGGTAGAGGGCGGCGGTGAAGCCGGCGGGACCGGAACCGATGATGATGGCGCGCTTGATCTCCTGATTCATCCGCGAAGCCTCCCGGACGGGTGTGTTGAGGACGGGTTTCGGAGCCCTATGTAAGACAAGACCGTTCGCACTGTCAACCCACCGTCTTCGGGCCGGAATTGGGCCTAGACCGATTCCCGACTTGACTATGGCGCGAAAGGATGTTTATTATTTGCGGTTCCGGTCCGTATCCGTTTGCCCGAGCAGCGGGCGCGATCGGCTAGACATTTTCGGATTATTTCCGGAATTCCGGCGATTCACGACGTGGGAACGGCGGGCGCGATTGTCTGTCCTTTCCCGCGAGGCGTTTTTTGGAGAACGAGATGTACGCAATTGTCAACATCATGAGCCAGCAGTTCCGGGTCGAGCCCGAGGCCACCTTGCAGGTGCCGCTGATGAAGGGCGAGGTCGGGGACGCGGTGAATTTCGACGAGGTCCTGCTCTACCACGACGGCGAGTCGACAGCGGTGGGTACGCCCAACGTGGACGGCTGCACGGTCGCGGCAGAAATCTTGCGCCACGGTGTGGGCCGCAAGATCAGCGTCTTCAAGAAGAAGCGCCGCAAGAACTACCGTCGCAACAAGAGCCACCGCCAGGCTTTCACCGAGATCCGCATCAAGAGCATCTCCGCCTAGGGCGGCAGGGACCGGGAGAGGAGCGAGCAATGTCACACAAGAAAGGCGTCGGCAGTTCACGCAACGGGCGCGACAGCAATGCCCAGCGGCTGGGCGTGAAGCGCTTCGGCGGCGAGAACGTCAGCGCGGGCACCATCATCGTACGCCAGCGTGGCACCAGGATCCATCCTGGCGAGAACGTGGGTCGCGGCAACGACGACACCCTTTTCGCCAAGATCGACGGCAAGGTGGTCTACGGCCGTTACAACCGCACGCGGAAGAAGGTCAGTGTCCTGCCAGTCTGACACGAACAGAACCAGGCATCGCGGAACCCATCCCGTCGGCGGGATGGGTTTCCTTTTTGACCAAGACCTGCGGGGAGGTCGGGTATGAGCGGCGTACTCGTGGTGATTCCCGCGCGTTTCGAGTCGACGCGTCTGCCGGGCAAGGCTCTGCTGGACCTGTGCGGGCGCCCCCTGGTGGTCCGCGTGGCGGAGGTGGCGGCGCGCATGGCGACCGCCGACGAGATCATCGTGGCTACCGACGACGCCCGTATCGTCGCGGCCGTCGAGACGGCCGGTCACCGGGCCGAGATGACCGGCGAGCATCCCTCCGGCTCGGACCGCGTCGCCGAGGTGCTCAAGCGTCACCACGCCGAGATCGTACTCAACCTGCAGGGCGACGAGCCCTTGCTGGACCCCGCCGACCTGGACGCCCTGGTGCGCGCCCTGCAGACCGATGCCGAGGCGGACATGGCCACTCTGGCCCACCCTTTCGGCGGCCCGGACGAGTGGCGCGATCCCAACGTCGTGAAAGTGCTGGTGGGTGAGGACGGGCACGCCCTGTGGTTCAGCCGCGTGGCGCTGCCGGGTGTGCACGCCGGAGTGCCGGACGATCTTCCGGATGACAATCCGGATATCAATCCGGATGAAGCAGCCCCGCCCTGGCGCCTGGCCTTGCGTCACGTCGGCGTCTACGCTTTCCGCGGCACCTCCCTGAAGCAGTTCCTGAACCTGCCCCGCACCGCCCTCGAGCGAGTGGAGGGGCTGGAGCAGTTGCGGGCGCTCGAGTACGGCCTGCGCATCAAGGTCGCGCCGACGGCTGGCTTGCCGGTGGGGGTGGACACGCCGGAGGATCTGGAGCGTGTGCGCGAAATCTGGTCGCGTCGCGGGTGAACTCGGCCTTTCCCGGATACCGGTCGTGCATTAGGATCGGAACGAAACCAACACCCAACAGGGAGGGATGGAAGCCATGGCGAAGTACATCTTCGTGACCGGCGGGGTCGTGTCGGCGCTCGGCAAGGGAATCGCCGCGGCGTCCCTGGGCCAGCTCCTCAAGGCGCGGGGTCTGAAGGTGGTGCTCCAGAAGTTCGATCCCTACCTCAACGTGGATCCGGGGACCATGAGCCCCTTCCAGCACGGCGAGGTCTTCGTGCTGGACGACGGCGCCGAATGCGATCTGGACCTGGGCCACTACGAGCGCTTCACCGACACCGAGCTGTCCCAGATCAACAACCTGACCAGCGGCGTGGTCTACGAGACCATCCTCCAGCGCGAACGCAAGGGCGAGTACCTGGGCCGCACCGTGCAGGTCATCCCGCACGTGACTGACGAGATCAAGCGGCGCATCAAGCTGCCGGCCGACCAGGATGAGGGGATCGACGTGGTCATCACGGAGATCGGCGGCACCGTGGGCGACATCGAGTCGCTGCCGTTCCTCGAGGCGATCCGCCAGTTCCGGCTGGAGCATCCGACCGCGGACACACTCAGCGTGCACTTGACGCTGGTGCCCTACATCGCCGCCGCGGGCGAGATCAAGACCAAGCCCACCCAGCATTCGGTGCGCGAACTGCGCAGCATCGGCATCCAGCCCGACATCCTGATGTGTCGCGCCGAGAGGGAGGTCCCGGAGGAAGCCAGGCGCAAGATCGCCCTGTTCTGCAACGTGCCGCCCGAGAGTGTCATCAACGCGGTGGACGTCCCGTCCATCTACCAGGTCCCCCTCGATTTCCACAAGCAGGACCTGGACGCCCAGGTCTGCCGCAAACTCGAACTCGACGTGCCGGACGCGGATCTCGAGTCGTGGCGGCGCATGGTCTCGATCATCCTGAATCCGCCCAGCCGGGTGCGCATCGCCGTGGTCGGCAAGTACGTGGAACTCAAGGACGCCTACAAGAGCATTTGCGAGGCGTTCGTGCACGCCGGCATACCCAATCACGTGGCCGTGGATTTGACGTGGGTGGATTCCGAGAGCCTGGAAGGCAAGGAGGTCGGCGAGCGGTGCCTGGAGGAGGCCTTCGCCGATTGCCACGGCATCCTGGTGCCCGGCGGCTTCGGCGACCGCGGCATCCAGGGCAAGATCAACGCGGTGCGCTACGCCCGCGAGCGGGAGCTGCCTTACTTCGGCATCTGTCTCGGGCTGCAGGTCGCCATGATCGAGATCGGCCGCGACGTGGTCGGCCTGGCCATGGCCAACAGCAGCGAGTTCGATCCCAGCACGGAGCATCCCGTCATCGACCTCATGCGCGATCAGCGCCACCTCGAGATGATGGGCGGGACCATGCGTCTGGGCGCCTATCCGTGCCTGCTGAAGGAAGGCAGCCTGGCGGCACATTGCTACGACACGGCGGAGATCAGCGAACGGCACCGCCACCGCTACGAGGTCAACAACGACTACTGCGATCGCTTCGCCGCGCACGGTGTGGTCTTCTCGGGCATGTCGCCCGGCGGTGAACTGGTGGAGATCATCGAACTGCCCTCGCATCCCTTCTTTCTGGCGGTGCAGTTCCATCCCGAACTGAAGTCGCGGCCTAATCGTCCGCATCCCATCTTCAAGGCCTTCGTGGCCGCGGCCGTCACGCACGAGCGTGGCGGGAAGGATGCCGCTGCGGCGTCATAGGAGTTCCCATGGGAAACGTCGAAGTCGCGGGTCATGAGATCGGTCCCGGCCGTCCCCTCTTCATGATCGCCGGGCCCTGTGTCCTCGAGGATGCGGACGAGATGCTGCGCATCGCGGGCGACATCGCCACCGTGTGCCGCGAGGCGGGCGTGGGTATCTGCTTCAAGTCCAGCTACACCAAGGACAATCGAACCAGCGGCGGCTCGCCGCGCGGTCCCGGTCCCGAGGAGGGCCTGCGGCTCCTGCAGAGGATCAAGGATGAGCACGGCCTGCCGGTGTTGACGGATATCCATCAGCCCGCCGAAGCGGCCGTCGCGGCCGAGGTGGTGGACATCCTGCAGATCCCGGCCTTCCTCTGCCGCCAGAGCTCCCTGTTGGCCGCCGCCGCCGCGACCGGGCGGGTGGTGAACGTCAAGAAGGGCCAGTTTCTCGCGCCCGGTGACATGGAACACGTGGCGGGCAAGCTGCGCGCCGCCGGCTGCGAACGGATCCTGGCCACCGAACGCGGCTCCTTCTTCGGCTATCGCGATCTCGTCGTGGATTTCCGCGCGCACCAGGTGATGCACACGCTCGGTCTGCCGGTGGTCTTCGACGCCACCCACGCGGTGCAGTCGCCCGGGAGCGCGGGCGGCGCCACCGGCGGCAAGCCCGAGCTGATCCCGTTGTTGATGCGCTGCGGTCTGGCGGCGGGCGCCGACGCCGTGTTCGTGGAGACGCATTACGAGCCGGCGCGCGCCCTGAGCGACGCCGGCAGCCAGTTGCCCTTCACCCGTTTCGCACCGCTGATCGATCAGGCAAAACGTTACCGCGAACTGTACCTGGAGATGACCTCATGACGCAGGGTGAGTGGCCGCCCCGTACCGAAGGGGCTTACAGACGGGAAGCGTCCAGCCGTCTCGACGCCGAGCAGCTGGAGACGTTCGCGCAGGTGCAGGCCATCGTTCTGGACTGCGATGGTGTCCTGACCAACGGGGAGCTGATCTACGGCCCGCAGGGGGAAGCGTTGAAGGCTTTCCAGGCCCGCGACGGACTCGGCCTGGTCATGGCCCGGATCGCCGGTCTCAAGCTGGCCCTGCTCACGGGACGTGACAGCGCCATCGCCGCCCGGCGCGCCGAGGAACTGCGCTTCGATGCGGTGAAGCTCGGCCGTTTCGACAAGCAGCGCGCCCTCACCGAGATCATGCAGGAGTTCTCCCTGCCGGCGGCACGGATCCTGTACATGGGCGACGACCTCATCGATATTCCCGCCCTGGACATGGTCGGGCTGCCGGTCACCGTCCCGGAGGCTCCGGCCGATGTGCGCGCGCGCTGTCGCTACGTGACCGACGCGGCGGGCGGCGCGTGTGCGGTACGCGAGGTGACCGATCTGGTGTTGATGAGCCAGGGCCTGCTGGGCGACACCCTGGCGCGGCTTGCCGACGCGGCCTGGTTGCCCGGCGAGGAGAAGCCATGATGTACGACGCCGCTGTACCGCACTCGGACCAGGAGATACTCGATATCGGCCGCAAGGTGTTCGCGCAGCAGGCCCGCGAGCTGCAGACCCTCGGCGACAAGCTGGGACCGACGTTCCTGGCGGCCGTGCGCGCCATGCGCGATTGCGACGGGCGCGTGATCGTGACGGGCCTGGGGAAGTCGGGGATCGTGGCGCGCAAGCTGGCCGCCACGCTGACCGCCACCGGCACGCCGGCCCAGTTCATACATCCGGTGGAAGCCAGCCACGGTGATCTGGGTGTCACTGGTTCGGGAGACGTCATGCTGGCCATCTCGCGCAGCGGCGACAATCCGGAAGTCACCCAACTCGCCGGACTCGCCCGTCATTTCGGCATGGTGATGATCGCGTTGACCGGCCGCGTCGATTCACAACTGGCCCAGCTCAGCGACATCGTGGTCCCCTGCGACGTCTCACGCGAAGCCTGTCCTCTCAATCTGACTCCGACCACCAGCGCCACCGCCGCCATGGTCACCGGCGACGCCATCGCGCTCGCCCTGCTCACGCTGCGCGGCTTCAACGAGCAGGACTTCGCCGCCTATCACCCCGGCGGCGTGCTGGGACGCTCATTGCTCCTGCGCGCCGGCGAATTGATGCACACCGGTGACGAGTTGCCGTTGGTGAACCTGGCGGCCAGCCTGCGCGAATGCCTGCCGGAACTGGTGGCCAAGCGGCTGGGTTGCGCGTGCGTGGTGCGCGACGACGGCACCCTGGCGGGCATCTGCGCCGACGGCGACGTCAAGCGCATCCTGCTCGAGCACGACGAACCGTTGGAGAAGCCGGTCTCCGAGCTGATGACACCCGATCCCGAGACCATCGACGCCGACGACCTGGCCGTCGTCGCCCTCCGTCGCATGGAGGAACGCGAACAAGGGCCGATCACGGTGCTGGTCGTCGTCGACGCCGCCGGCAGGCCGATAGGGCTGCTCCACATCCACGATATCCTGCGCGCCGGGATCTACGGTCGGGGATCCGTGGGCGATCCATGAATAATCCGGTTTAACTAGCTGGAAAAGAAGACGATGCAAAGAGCATGGCATGTCTTGACGGGCTGCTTCGGCTGGTGTTACCTGTACATATGCTTCCAGGTGAGGTGCCGCTCGTGAAGCGCAGGCTACGCCGCGCAGGCTACCATCGACTGGCTGCGTGCGTGCTGTGGACCGTGCGACGCCTGCCGACAGGTGCGGGCCGACGGCTCTGTTCGACCCTTGTGCAGGCGGGTCTGAAGTTGCGGACGCGGGAGCGGGAGAGGGCGCGTGCGAACCTGCGTCTGGTTTTTCCCGAACGGACGGAAGCCGACCGGGAACACCTGCTCGGCCGCTCTGCCGAGGCCCTCGGCGCCAACCTCTTCGACGCCCTGACGCTCGACCGGTGGCACGCGCGGGATTACGCGGGCGTGAGCGAAGACGGTGCCGTGGCCGCCCTGCGGGATCTGCGGTCGCAAGGGCGCGGCGTGCTGGTCCTGACGGGTCATTTCGGTTGCTGGGAGCTGCTCGGCGGCTACCTGGCCCGGGCCTTGGGAGGCTTGACGGTTGTCACCGGCACCATCCACAACCCGCCGGTGGACCGCATGGTGAACAACTGGCGCCGGGGTGTGGGTCTGACGCCCGTGCCGCGCGAAGGAGATCTCAGGCCCCTGTTGCGGTGTCTACGCGATGGCGGCGCGGCGGCGGTGCTGCTGGACCAGAACACGCGCGTGGAGAACGTGACAGTGCCTTTCTGCGGACACCCGGCGCCCACGCCGGCGGGATTCGCCAAGCTGGCCCTGCGGCTGGGGACGCCGGTGCTGCCGGTGGTCATCGGTCGCAGCGGACGTGGCCACCGGGTGACGCACCTGCCGTCTCTGGAACCCGGCGACTACGTCGGCGCCGGG
Organism: uncultured Fibrobacteraceae bacterium; assembly: GCA_964389015.1. Classification (GTDB taxonomy): domain Bacteria; phylum Krumholzibacteriota; class Krumholzibacteriia; order LZORAL124-64-63; family LZORAL124-64-63; genus JAHIYU01. The sequence continues at coordinate 13,025 of CAYMCR010000003.1, forward strand.
GCGGTGGAGGATTTGCTCGAGGACTGCAACGCCGCGCTCGAAACGTGCTTGCGGCGGAACCCGGCCGAGTGGGTCTGGTTCCACTCACGTTGGCATGTGGACTCGAAACCGGGCAGGAGTGAAGCGACTTGACGTACATCATCGACAATCTCAGGGCAGGCCTGACACGACCGATGGTTCTGGCCGTGGCGGTCGTCCTCTGCCTCGGCCTCATCGGCTGCACCGATGACGAACGGGTGGCTGCGACCGAGGCGTCGTCCGCGGACCTGCCCGACCAGGAGATGTTCAACACCACCATCTACGATTCCAAGGAGGGCGTGCGGCGCTGGATCCTCAAGAGCGACCGTCTGGCCCGCTATCACGACCAGGACGAGGCCCAGCTCTACGGCGTGCACATGGATTTCTACCGGGCCGACAGCCTGTTTTCCACGCTCACCTCCCTGCGGGGGCGCGCCCACCTCAAGACCAACAACCTCTTCGCCTGGGGTGAGGTGGTCGTGGTGACCCGGGACGGGCGCCGCCTGGAGACCGAGGAACTGGACTACGACGACACCTCCGGCCTGATCAGCAACGAGGTCTTCAATCGTTTCACCCGCGGCGACGACGTCATGACGGGCATCGGCATGGAGGCGACCCCGGAATTGGATCGCTTCGAGTTGAAACAGGCAGTCGAGGCCACGATCTACGGCGAGGAACCGGTTACCGGGGAGGACGACCGTGAGTGAGCCCGCGCGCTCCGGCGACAAGTTGGTCCTGGCGGGACGGGGCTTACGCAAGCTCTACCGCAACCGCCCGGTGGTCGACAACGTTGATCTGGAGTTCCGCGAGGGCGAGATCACGGGACTGCTGGGGCCGAACGGCGCCGGCAAGACCACGACCTTCTACATCATCGTCGGCTTCATCCGACCGGAGAAGGGTCGGGTCAGCCTGGGCGACGAGGACATCTCGAAGCTGCCCATGTACAAGCGGGCCCGCAAGGGGATTGGCTATCTGCCCCAGGAATCGTCCATCTTCCGGCGTCTGACGGTGGAAGAAAACCTGATGGCGATTCTCCAGACGCAGCCCCTGCCAAAGGCCGAACGCGTCGAGCGCATGGAGGAGCTGCTGGAGGAAATGAGGATCGATCACATCCGGCGCAGCCGCGGCTACCAGCTCTCGGGCGGCGAGCGGCGGCGCGTCGAGATCGCGCGCGCCCTGGTGACGCGTCCCCGTTTCATGCTCCTGGACGAGCCGTTCGCCGGCATCGATCCGATCGCGGTGGCGGATCTCCAGGAGAGCGTGGCCAGGTTGAAGAAGCGCGGCATCGGCATTTTGATAACGGATCACAACGTGCGTGAGACGTTGAGTATAACCGACCGTGCGTACATAATGTACGAGGGTCGCATCGAACTCTCCGGAACTTCGGACGAGATCGTGGGCAACGCCAAGGCGCGGGAAATCTACCTGGGCGAGTCGTTTAAGCTATAATGTGTGGCAGGAAGCCATTGATCGTCGGAAACGGAGTACGGCTCGAATGAATATGAAGCTGAGATTGCACCAGGGTCTATATCAACGCCAGCAACTGGTGATGACGCAACGTCTCCAGCAGGCCTTGAAACTCCTGCAGATCCCCACGCTCGAGCTCGAACAGATCCTGCGGCAGGAACTCCAGATCAACCCGCTGCTGGAGGAATACGAGCCCAGCGATGAGGACGAGCTGCAGGAAGCGGAGCCGGAGAAGGACGAGTCCGAGACGCCGGCTGAAGAGTCTGCCGACGAAACGCCGGTCGACTGGGACGAGTACTTCAAGGACGGCTTCAAGGACGGGACCTGGGAGCGCGAGCACGACGACGAGGATCGGCTCGAACGGCCCGCGGCGTCGATTCCCACCGGACAGCAGGAGATGACGGCCCAGCTCTCGTTGGCCGTCGAGGACGAGCTCGACCGCAAGATCGGCGAGTACGTGATCGGCAGCCTCGACGAGGCCGGCTATCTGACTTGCCCGTTGTCCGAAGCGGCTGCCTACTTCGAGGTGGACGAGGAGCGCGTGGAGCGCATCCTGTTCATCATCCAGGATTTCGACCCGCCCGGCGTCGGCGCCCGCGACATCCAGGAATGCCTGTTGCTACAGCTGCGCGCGCGGGAGAGGGGGGACAGCCCCGAGGCCGAAGTCATCCGGGATCACTTCGAGGCGTTGAAGAACCGCAAGTTCACCGACATTGCCCGCGACTTGAAGATCTCGCCCCGGGAGGTCCAGGAGATCGCCGAACGCATCGGCGAGCTGGATCCCAAGCCCGGCATGGCCACGGCGCAGGAGGGCGCAGCCTACATTACACCCGACTTGGTCGTGGAGAAGGTGGACGACGACTACGTGGTCTACCTCAACGACGGGAACATTCCCCGCCTGCGCGTGAGCAACGCCTATGACGCGGTGAAGGCCGGCAAGAAGGGCGGCGACACCGACACCGTCCAGTTCATCGATGAGAAACGGCGCTATGCGGAATGGATCATCAAGACCATCGAGCAGAGGCGGCGCACCATGATCAAGGTCATGGAGGCCATCGTGCGGGAGCAGAAGGAGTTCTTCGTCTCCGGCGCCATTGCCCTCAGGCCCCTGACCCTGCAGCAGGTGGCCACCGAGATCGGCATGCACGAGTCGACGGTCTCGAGGGTCACCAAGCAGAAGTACTGCCAGACCCCCCGCGGCGTCTTCCCGTTGAAGTACTTCTTCTCCGCCGGGTTGGACACGGACGAGGGCGTAGAGGTCGCCGCCAAGGCGGTCAAGGAGATGATCCAGGAGATCGTGGCGGGTGAGGATTCGTCGCGACCGCTCTCAGACAAGAAGATCGTGGAGTTGCTGTCGGCCCGCGGGCTGAAGATCGCGCGACGCACAGTGGCCAAGTATCGTGATCATCTGGGCATCCTGAACGCCAGGATGCGCAAGCAGTTCTAGTGTCATGACCATCAAACCTACGTACCTGGAGGACGCCATGCAGCTGGAGATCAACAGCCGGCACTTCACTCTCGGCGACGAGATGCGCGACAAGATCGTCGAGAAACTCGAGAATCTGGAACGCTACAGTCCCACCGATCCGGTCGGCGCGAGGATGACGCTGACCCAGTCAGGTGGACGCTTCACGGGTGATCTCACTTTCAATATCAAGCACCATTCCTGCCACGCCAAGGTCGAGCATGTCGAACCGGACGGCGCCGCCTATATGGCCATCGAGAGCGTCGAGCGCCAGCTGCGTCGCCACAAGGACAAGATGAAGGACCACCGGGGGCGGGCGGCCGAGGGCGGTCTCGGCGAAGCCATGACCCAGCTGGACGAGAGCCTGCTCGACAACCAGGGATCGGCCATGACCGGCGACGGATTCGAACTCAAGGACCTCACGTTGGTCGCGGCCAAGGAAGCCTACACCCAGAGCGAGAGCCCCTTCTTCGTCTTCCGCAATCTGGACACCGCGGAGGTGGCGGTCCTGTACCGCAAGGAGAACGGCGAAATGGGCGTGATGAAACCCGAGTAACGGTATTCCGAGGCGAGGCGCAATGAACATGGTGACGGTGCAGAAGGTCTACGAAGGCCTCAAGGATTCCCTGAAGATGACATTGCTCACGGAGCTGCCCGACGGCGACGTCAAGCTCGCCGCGCCGGATGTGCATCGTCCGGGCATGGCCATGATGGGTTTCTTGGAGAACTTCCTGCCTCATCGCGTCCAGGTGCTCGGCGAGTCCGAGATGGCTTTCCTCGACACCCAGGACTCGACGGGCCAGGACACCGCCGTTTCGACCCTGGCTTTTCTCGAGGCGCCGGTCATCTTCATCACCCGGGATCTGCGCGTCCCCGATCCGGTGCTGAGCGCGGCGCGCGACAACGGGATCCCCGTCATCCGCAGCACCATGCCCACCGAGGAATTCATCCGACACCTGTCGACCTATCTGTCCGACGCCTTCGCGCCGCGCATGGACGTGCACGGTACGCTGGTCGACGTCTACGGCGTGGGCATGATGATCACGGGCAAGAGCGGCATCGGCAAGAGCGAATGCGCGCTCGACCTGGTGGAGCGTGGCCACCGTCTCGTGGCCGACGATGTGATCGAGGTCTGCAAGGTCAGCGAGGATGTGCTCATCGGCCGTTTCCGCGAAGTCCTCCAGCACAACATCGAGATCCGCGGCGTGGGGGTCATCGACGTGCAGGCTGTTTTCGGCATCCGCGGGATCCGCATGCAGAAGCGCATCGAGGTCGAGGTGGATCTGCAACGTTGGCGGGACGACGCCGACTACGAACGCATGGGTCTCGAAAGGGAGCACTCCGAGTATCTCGGCGTGCAGATCCCGCGCATCATCGTCCCCATTTTTCCGGGCAAGAACATCACCGTCATCGCGGAGGTCATCGCGCTCGACTCTATGCTGCGCGTCTACGGCATCGACTCCGCCCAGGATCTCAATCGCCGCATCATGGCGACGCTCCAATCCGGCGACCGGTTGAGCCGCTATCTGAGACACGACAAGGAGTAGTCTGGATCATGATCAACGGTCTGGTGATAACCCACGGGGACGTTGGCCGCGAACTCGTGCGGGTGGTCGAGATGATACTCGGACCCCTGGACGGCCTGTCCGCTCTCTCCAACGGCGGCATGTCCATGCAGGAGCTCACCGCCGAGATCGGCGCGCGTCTGTCGGACGCGGAGAACGGGTCGGACACCCGGACCTTGCTCTTCATCGACGATTTCGGCGGCAGTTGCGCCAACGCCGCCCAGCTGGCGGCGGCCGAGGGGGACGGGGACCTGATCCTGACCGGCGTCAACCTCGCCATGCTGCTCGACTTCGCCACCTGGCGGGAGACCATGACCGCCGGGGAACTGTCCCGCCGCCTGGTCGAAAAGGGGCGGGAGGCCATTTCCGTGCTCAGCCCGGGCCGGGAGGACTGAGCCGGCATGCCCGTGGTCCTGGCGCGCATCGACGACCGTTTCATCCACGGACAGGTGACCGTGGGCTGGAGCCGCAAGCTCCAGCCGGATTCCATCATCCTGTGCAACGATCAGATCGCCGCGGACCCCTGGCAGAGCCGCGTCTACGCCAGTTCCGTACCGCCCCAGATGAAGGTGTCCATACTGGACCGCGAGAGCACCGCCCTTCTCCTGGCCCCGGGCGGTTTCCGCGACCGTAGCGAGAATGTCATCCTCCTGGTGGGGTCTCCGACCGACATGCGGGATCTGCATCGCCGTGGGCTGCCGATCGACGAGGTCAACGTGGGCGGCATGCACTACATGAAAGGCAAACGGGAGTTGCTCGAATTCGTCTACGTGGATAGGCGGGACCTCATGGCGCTGCGGGCGCTGCATGACGACGGGGTGCGCCTCATGGCCCAGACCGTGCCCGGCGTGAAGGCGATAGAGCTGGACGGCGACCTGCTGGCGGAGATGGAGAACACGCTGTGATGTTCCTGGCGACAGCCGTCGTCGGCGATCCCGGGTTTCCCTGGCTCGTCCTCGGCCTCACGACGTTGCTCGGCGCCTTGCTCGCCCTGGACGAGACGGCCGTGGGGCAGACCTGGTTCAGCCAGCCGCTCCCCGCCGGCATCCTGGCTGGTTTGCTCTGGGGTGAACCCGGACTGGGGCTGGCACTCGGACTCCCGATGCAATTGCTGGCCGTGGGCAACCTGCCCGTCGGGCAGACTTTTGCGGGCGACAAGGTGACGCCGCTCCTGGGATTGGTGGGGGCGGCCGCGGCCCTGGGCTGGGATGTGGCCGCGCCGTTCACCGGGACCGGAGCCGCTGCCAGCCGTCTGGGTTGGCTGCTCGTGGCCACGGCTCTGGGCAGCATGGTCGGCGACGGCGTATTACGCTGGGAACGCAGGCTGCACAACCGCCTCATGCTGGGCGGGCTGCGCAGTCTGCGCGACGGCCGCTACGAGCACATGGAGCGTGCCCACGTGCGTTGTCTGCTGATCACGGCCCTGCGGGGGGCCTTGTCGACGCTGTCGTGGTGTCTGCTGGCCATGGTGATCTGGTTGCCCATGTTCGACCTGTTGCCCGTGCGGCTGTCCCTCGCCCTCTGCATGCTGCCCTGGTTGACGCCGGCCCTGGCCATCGGATCGCTGGGCGAGTTGTACGGCAGCAGGCAAGGCCTGCGCTGGATCGTGGGCGGCTTCCTGTTGACGCTAGCCGCAGCCTGGGCCCTGACCGGAGGGGCGGTGGCGTGATGGACATCGGGACGGATCCGCCCTGCGTGGACAAGCCCGATTGCCGCTGTTTATGGTTGGTCTTTCTGCGTACGCTGAGCCTGCAGGGTTCTTGGAATACGCAGCGCATGCAGAACCTGGGCCTGGTCTACGCCTTGTTGCCGTGGTTGCGGCAGGCAAAACTGCCGGTCCGGGAGGCGCGTCAGTTCTGTCGCCGGCATTACGAGTACTTCAACACCAATCCCTACTATGCGAATCTGCTGATCGGCGGCTTGCTGAGGTTGGAGGAGGAGAACCGTCGGGCGGACGGGGCGATGCTGAAGGTCGTCCGCAACTTCAAGGACTCCCTGGGTCGGGCGCTGGCCTCGCTCGGCGATCAGTTCGTCTGGTTGGGGTTGCAGCCCGCCCTGCTGGTGGTGGCGTCGTTGGCGGCGGCGGTCGGTTTTTACTGGGTTCCCCTGGCGCTGCTGGCCGTGTTCACGTTGGTCCAGCTCGTGGGACGTTACCGGGTTCTGACCTGGGGCTACGATCTGGGCCTGGAGATCGCCGATCGTCTGGCGTCACCGCGGTGGCATCAAGTCATCTGGACCGCGAAACGCGCCGGCGCCCTGTTCACGGGTGTTCTGGCGGGACTCTATGTGGCCAAATTGGATCACTTGCTGCGCGTGGAAGGGGAGCGTTCGTTGCTGTTGGGCACCGCCCTGGCCCTTGGTTTGTCGATGACGGCACGAAGACGCTGGCCCGGCGAAAGCATGCTCCTGTTGCTGCTGCCACTTGCCGTAGCGCTGACCTATCTGTAGATTTCCGGTTCCGTGTCGATTCACGGATCACGGTGCAATAAAGGAGCGGCCTCTTGAGATCTGCCAAGGCAATAGTATCAGATCCCGTCGGTTTCCACCTGCGGGCCGCGGGACGCATAGTCAAGCTCGCCAAGACATTCGTGTCGGACGTGACCGTCCGCTTCAATGGCCGCGCCGCCAATGCCAAGAGTATCATGGGACTGGCGAGTCTGGCCGCGGATCACGGCAGCGTCGTGGATCTGGAAGTTACCGGATCAGACGAGACGGAGGCGACCGAGGCTCTCGTCCGCCTGATCGAGGTGGAGCTGGCCCACAACGAGATACAGGAGGGCTGATCTCTTGCGCGTCGTGAGCGGAATCGCCGCGTCTCCGGGTTATGCAGTCGCGCCCGTGCATTTCATCGCACGCGTGACGCCCGAAGTCGTGCGACGCGTGATCGGTCCAGGCGAGATCGAGACCGAAATTGAGCGCTTGGACGCCGCCATCGGCAAGGCGCGTGAACAGATCCAGGTCCTGATCGGGAAGCTGGCGAAGGATCTGGGCCCCGAAGAGTCGGCCATCATGGAAAGCCACCTGCTGATCCTGGAGGACGAGCTCACCGTGGGGCGCGCCCGCGAGATCATCCGCGACGAATCGCTCAACTGCGAGGCGGCCCTGAAGGAGGCCGTCGGCGAGATCATCCACCAGTTCCATACGCTGGAGGATTCCTATTTCCGCGAGCGCATCCAGGATCTGCGCGACGTGGAAGAGCGTGTCCTGCGTATCCTGACCGGCATGGAGGATGTGACGGTCACCGGTCCCACGACGCCCAGCGTCGTGGCGGCCGAGGACCTCACCCCGTCGGACACGGTCACCATCGGCTCGTCCAACGTGCTGGCCTTCGTGCTCGGCGAAGGCAGCCGCACCAGCCACGTGGCGATCCTGGCCCGTTCGCTGGGCGTGCCGGCGGTCCTGGGACTGGGCTCCGATGTCTCCCCTGCGATCGATGGCGAACAGCTCGCGGTCGACGGCGAACGGGGCGAAGTGATCCTGCAGCCCGACGCGGAGACCGTGGCCCGCTTCCTTCAGCTGGCTCAGCGCGAGAGCAGGGTGGTCGCGAAGCTGAGCCACCTGAAGGACCTGCCCGCGGTGACGCCGGACGGACGCACCGTCAAGATGATGGTCAACATCGAGTTGCCGGTGGAGGTCGACAAGGCCCTGGATTGTGGGGCCGAGGGGATCGGGCTGCTGCGCACCGAGTACATCTACTTCCAGCACAAGACCATTCCGGACGAGCAGGAGCAATTGGCGGTCTACGGCGATATCATCAATCGCATGGCTGGTCGTCCGGTGCTGTTTCGCACCCTGGACGTCGGCGGCGACAAAGTGCAGCGCTACCTGGGCGCGCGCAAGGAATCGAACCCGTTTCTGGGCTGGCGCGGCATTCGCTTCCTGCTGGCCAACCGCCCCCTCTTCAAATCCCAGCTGAGGGCGGTCTTCCGGGCAGCCGCCCTGGGGCCGGCACGTCTCATGTTCCCCATGATCACCGGTGTCGCGGAATTGCGGGCCGCGCAGGAGATCTGCCGCGAGTGTTGCGACGAATTGTCCCGCGAGGGGCTGGCGCACGATCCTGATCTCGAGATCGGCATCATGATCGAGACGCCCGCGGCCGTCATGGTCGCCGATCAGCTGGCCCGCGAATGTGATTTCTTCAGCGTAGGCACCAACGACCTGATCCAGTACACGCTGGCCATGGACAGACTCAACAGCCGGGTGTCATACCTCTACCAGCCTCTTCACCCTGGTGTGCTGAGGCTGATGCAGATTACGGTCCAGGCGGCGCATGCGGCCGGTATCTGGGCCGGCATCTGCGGCGAGATGTCCTCGGAGACACGTTATGCCGAGGTGCTGCTCGGCCTGGGCTTCGACGAGTTGAGCATGCACGCGGCCCAACTGCCGAAGGTCAAGCAGGTCGTGCGCTGGACGCCGCGACCCGAGGCCGAGTCCCTCGTGGAGGATCTCTGCGCCTGCGACACGGCCGAAGCGGCGGAGCGTCTCTTGACGGTATACCTGGAGGAAAAGAAAGCAGTGCGTTTCGCGAACCATCAGAAAGACAGTGGGCATGACTGACTCCGGCTTGACCAGGATGTTGGCATTGGTGGGTGGCATGGCCGATGACCTCGAGGCCAGTCGCGGACTGACGGGTCTCGAACGGGTGACACCCCTGCCGCCGCCGCCCGGCGGCCTGTTGATCTGTGGAATGGGCGGCTCGGCCATTGCCGGCGATCTGCTCACGGCCTATGCAGAGATGCAGGGTTTACGCCTCTCGGTATGGCGCGACTACGGCTTGCCGGGCTGGGTCGACGCTCGCACGCCGGTGATTCTCAGCAGCTATTCCGGCAATACAGAGGAGTGCCTGTCGGCTGCGCGCGAAGCGGCATGCCGTGGGTGTCCCCTGGTTGCCATCTCATCCGGCGGCGAGCTGGCGGGTCTCGCCCGGGACGGTATCGAAGGCGGAGCGCCCTTTCCCCTGGTGGAGGTGCCGGGCGGTCTGCCACCGCGTGCGGCGCTGGGTTTCGGACTGGGCGCCCTGGCCCGCCTCCTCTCCGGTCTGGGTCTGTTGCCCGGTGTTGATGAGGAGATCGCAGCCGCCGTTGCCGTACTTCGCGATGGTGTGAATCGCCTGGGACCGGCCTCCGGCCCCGACAGCCCGGCCAAGGCCGCGGCGCGAACGGTGCTGGGACGCATGCTGGTGGTCTACACCACATCCGCCGCGGCTCACGCGGCCGGCATGCGCTTGAAGGCCCAGGTCAACGAGAACGGCAAATCACCCGCTCTGGTCGTGCCTTTTCCTGAACTCGATCACAACGACATCGTGGGCTGGGAAGTCCTGCGGCCCCGTCGCGACGACTTCGTGCTCCTGTTGCTGAGGTCCCCGGACGAGCATGCGCGCACATCCCTCAGGGTGGATGTGACGCGCGAATTGCTAACCGACGAATTCCATACTATCCTGGAGTTCCGCGCCGCAGGCGAGACGATGCTGGCGCGCACGCTATCCCTAGTACAGTTCGGAGACTACTTGTCCTGCTATCTGGCGGAAGCGGCGGGCGTGGACCCGGTGCCCGTCGCCAGGATCGACGCCCTGAAACAGCGTCTCCAGACGTAGGTGGAAAGAACGAGACGGACCAGCCGTGCGACGGCCTACAGAAATGGCCCCCGCTCGAACGAATCAAGGAGTAACCATGGCCTCGCGACACCTCTTCACCAGTGAATCCGTGACCGAAGGGCATCCCGACAAGGTCGCGGATCAGATTTCCGACAGCGTGCTGGACGCCATCCTGGCAATGGACCCGCGAGGTCGCGTGGCCTGCGAGACCCTGGTTACTACCGGCATGGCCGTAGTGGCCGGAGAGATCACCACCGAGACGTACGTGGACATTCCCAAGATCGTGCGTCGCACCATCCGGGAAATCGGCTACACGTCTTCCACCTACGGTTTCGACTCGGAGACCTGCGCAGTCCTGACCGCAATCGACGAGCAGTCGCCCGACATCGCACAGGGTGTTAATCCCGGCGGCGCCGGCGATCAGGGTTTAATGTTCGGCTATGCCTGCCGTGAAACCCCGGAGTTGATGCCGTTGCCCATCACCTTGGCGCATCGTCTGACCCGCAGGCTCGCCCAGGTGCGCAAGGACGGTGTGCTGCCCTGGGTCCGCCCCGACGGCAAGGGCCAGGTCACGGTCGAGTACGACGGAGACGAACCCGTGCGCGTTACCACGGTCCTGATCTCCACGCAGCACGATCCCGACACGGCTGATCTGCGGGAGCAGGTCATCGAGCACGTCATCGAGCCGGTGCTGGCTGCAGCGGATATCGATCATCGAGAACTCACCTGTCACGTAAACCCGACCGGGAACTTCGTCATCGGGGGGCCGCAAGGTGATTGCGGACTGACCGGCCGCAAGATCATCGTGGACACCTACGGCGGCAGCGCTCCCCACGGGGGAGGCGCCTTCTCCGGCAAGGATCCCTCCAAGGTGGACCGATCGGCCAGCTATGCGGCCCGCTGGGTCGCCAAGAACGTCGTAGCCGCTGGTCTCGCCGATCGCTGCCAGGTCCAGGTGGCCTATGCCATAGGCGTTGCCGAGCCGGTCTCGGTCGCCGTGCAGACTTTCGATACGGGTGTGATCCCCGATGAGCGCATCGTTGCCGCCGTGCGCAAGGTCTTCGACTTGACTCCGAGCGGGATCATCACGGATCTGGATCTCCTGCGCCCGATCTATCGGGCAACGGCGTCCTATGGCCACTTCGGACGCGAGGACCACGATTTCCCTTGGGAACGCACCGATTGCGCGGATGATCTGAAGCGCAGCGCCGGCTGAGCCGAACATCCGGCCGGCGTTTGCCAACCCGGAACATCATGAAGCAATAAAGAAGAGGCGTCGCCGGAACCGGCGACGCCTCTCGAATTATTCCCGCCAAGGCCGTCGCTATTTAGACGGCATCTCCACATGGACCATGACCGTGTCGACCCTCGTGACACTGGTATGGGTGTCGTAGACGGTCACGATCACCGTGCGGTCGCCGTCGTCGACCGCCGCGTCCGCCGTGGTGAAGACATGACGGGGCTCGCGTTCCGGGTATAAGCTGCCCAGGATATCGTCCATGTCCCAGAGGAAATTGAAGCGGTCAAAGAATCCGCTCTCGGGATCGAAACCGCAGAGATCGGCGACCACCGACAGGGTGGCCATGCCGTCGTCGCACGCGTCGGGCAAGTGCCCGAACGATTGGTCGGCGTGCTGATTCAGCAGCAGTACGCGGTCCACGAGAACCTCGTTGTTGTCGTACAGATAGATCGCGCCCTCGAACTCCTCAGGCGGTCCCGAGTAATTACCGGTCATGTAGAAGTTGGTGTGGTTGTCGCCGGCGATGTCGCGGTTGTCCACCCAGATGATCAGGAAATCGCCGGGCAGCAGTTCGGTGCCGAATGCGAAGTTCCACTTGTTGGGGATCGAGGTGTCATCGGTGAGCGACCAGTTGTTGAGCGATACCGGGTCGGTCTGCGATGGATTGTAAAGCTCGAGCAGGGGCTCGTAGACGCCGTTCACAGGGTTAGGAATGATCGAGACGTTGAAGGCCAGGATCTCGTTGATGACAACCGTCTGGCGGATGTTGATCCCGCCGGTACCGTTGCTCTCACCCAGGGTGGGCTCGGTGAAATAGGCCATGCTGGCGGTGACGGTCGTGTCGGCGCTGGCTTGGATGAACAAGGAGTCGGACTGCACTTCGACGAAGACGCTTATCGTATCTCTGTCGCCGTCATCGTCCGTCACGGTGGCGAGAACGCTATAGCCTCCCGGCTCGGTAAAGCGGTGGGAGGTGATCGAACCGCTCGCCGTGCCCCCGTCCCCGAAATCCCATGAGATGTTGAGCGGTGCGTTCGAACCGGTCGGATTCGCGGTGGGATCTCCGCCGGTGACGAAGGCCGTGAATTGCACGTCCACCGGTGCGATACCGCATTCCACATTGGCCTCGATCCTGGTGAACACGGGCATGAGATTCACTTTCTTACTGCAACCAACGGCCACAGCAAGGACCAGGCAGGCCAGCCAGAGGATCAACAAGAACTTGCGCATGAGTCGGACTCCGGGGTCTACGGTGACGGAAAAGAGCCGCATCGACAAGGGCACACGGCCTTGACCTGTTCCAAATAAGAAGTTAGGGCAGCAGGAGCAAGGAGTCCAGCGAAAAGGGTCTAGGCTCAGCCTGTGAAACCTCTGCCATCGCCACGAACACCTGCTTGGTCCGTGTTATTGGAAAAAAGCCTAACGCCTCACTCGTAGAAACAAGGCGAGCGCCAGAGCGCTGTAGGCGAGGTTGCCTGCCCAGGCGGCGATCATGGGGGGCAATGCCCCATTGTGTCCCAAGGCGCGGCCGAAGTTGACGGTGAGATAATATCCGAAGCTGACGAGGATGGTCCAGCCGAAGCCGCTGGCCACGGTCGTCTTGCGTGGGCCAGAGGCCAGTAGGATGCCCAGGAAGACAACCACCAGGTGCACCATGGGAAACGCCAGTTTGAAGTGGAGATCCACCTCGTAGGCGGTCGCATCGCCGCCGCTGGACCGGATCATCCGCACGTATCGCCTGAGCTGCCTGATGTTCATGCTCTCCGGCTTGAGCCGTTCGTCCCCGAAAGCCTTGGGAGTGATGCCGTCGAGTCCGGAGGCCAGGCTCGCGAACCTGGCGATGCTGTCGCCGGCGGCGCTGAACCAGCGGTGCGTGCCGTCCTGCAACAACCATTGCTCGCCATCCCAGACGGCCGACTCGGCATCGTAACGCTCGACGACCTGCGCGCCAGAGAGGAGGTGCGCCCGGAATTCCTTGATCCGGTCCTGGTCCGGCACGAAGGTCCGGGCGTAGTAGAGCCAACCGTCGGTCCCGGTCAGTGCGATGTCGTTGGTGGGGCGGATCCGATCCGGCCTACCGTGGACTTCGACCTCCCATATCCGCTCGACCTCCGCGTTGGCGCCGGGAAGCACGAATTCGCTCCAGGCCAGGGAGAAGAGGGTGGCGGTCGCCGCCAGCAACAACAGGGGACGCGTCACCTGCATGAGGGAACTGCCGGCGGCGAACAGGGCCGTCAGCTCGTTGTAGCGCGCCATCATGCCCACGGAGAAGAGCGTGGCCATGAGCATGCCGATGGGCAGCACCGTATCGATGATCCAGGGAATCTTGTTCAGGTAGTAGCGCGCCATCATGTCCGGCGTGGCCTTGTTGTCGATGAAACTGTCCATGTGGTCGAAGAGGTCGACGAGCGTGAACAGGATCAAGGCACCCAGGATTGTGTAGACGAGGATGCGCAGGAAGCCGGCGACGGCGTTGCGGTGCACGAGGTGCATCAAGCCGCCTCTCCGTTTTCGGATGCATCCGTACTTGGTCGCAGGGTGAACGAGAACAGGGACGATTCCCGCACCGTGTGCATCAGTACGGGGATGCCGATCAGTGTCAGCGTGGCGTTGGCCATCCACATGGCGAGCGCCGGATCCAGGTGGCCGCGGTCGGCCAGCTTCTCGCCCCCGATCAGGAAGAGGTAGTAGACCAGGTAGAGTCCGAGCGCCAGGCTCAGCGACACGCCCTTGCCGCTGCGAGCGGTGGACACGGCCATGGGCAGCCCCAGCAGGACGAAGACGAGACAGGCCACGGGGATGGCGAACTTCTTGTGGAATTCCACCATGTAGCTGTTCTCCCGCGCGCGTTGCGACCGCAGCACGTTCTCCTGGAAACCGGCCGAGCGCGCGGCGCGCCTGGTCTCCTGCCGCGTCCCCTTGAGCAGGTTGCGTCGCTGGGCGAGGTTGGGTGTGCCGGCACTCCGTCGCTGGTCCAGAAGCTGGCCGCGGGTACCGGAATCGAGCAGGCTCCACTGCCGTTGTACCAGGGTGCCGGCCAGCTCGCGACTGCGGTCCTCCGTCTTGCGCCGTTCCTCGCCTTCCCGCCTGGCGGCCTCCAGCAGCGCCGTCAGGTTCATCTCGCGATCGCCCCGCGAGGTGCGGTTCGATTCCTGGAGATCCCGCTCCATGTCCTTGATGTGGAGATTGTGACTGTTGAAGCGTGTGATCGAGTATCGAGCCAGGTCATTGTCGTCGGGCAGGTCGTGGATCTCGCCGTCGTGGAGTTCGATGCGCATGGTGTTGCTGTCGTGCAGCGGGACGATGGTGCCCCAGGTGGCGGTGGTCATCGTGGGCGAGATGTCGCCCGGCCCGTCCTTCTCCAGGATAATCACCTGGTCGATGCGGTTCGTCTGCTCGTTCTTGCTCTTGACGTAGATGGTGATGCGGTTGTTGAGCTCGGTGAAGAGCTGTTCGCGGATCTCCATCATCGGTCGGACGTGCTTGATGTCGTAGAGCAGGTTGGCCAGCTTGTGATTCCAATCCGGCAGGACGTAGTGGTTGTAGGCCGTCATGGCCAACGTCAGCACCAGCGCTCCTCCCAACAGCGGCCTCAGGATGGCGTAGAGCCCGATACCGTTGGCCTTCATGGCCGTAATCTCGTGATCGGCCGCCAGTTGCCCTATGCCCATCAACACGCTGATGAGTACGGCCATTGGTATGGATAATGCAAACATATGCCCCAGGCTGAGAATCAGGACCTCCGTTGCCGTCCAGAAGGACACACCCCGGGTCACGAAAAGCTCGACATACCGGTAGAGTATGTCGATCATCAGCACGAATGTCACCACGCAGAAGCCGAATATGAATGGTCCGGCGGTCGTGCGGAGCAGGTGTTTATTCAGCAGATTCATGTCAGTAGGCTTCGCGGGCAGTGTCGACGTCCGTGGGCAGCCTGACTCCTTTCGTGGACGCTGGGAGCGAGCGTAACCGGTAACGACAGCAGTGTAATAGGTCGACAGCGCCGGGACAATGATAGAACCTGGATGATTCCTGGCTCATCCGGGTCGAAAGAGGCCGGCCGAGTCCGGCCGTACTGGACGCACGGGAGAATCGCGACCCGATGGGCAACCGCATCAGCAGAAGGAACTCGTGGCGTTGCTGGCTGTTGCCCGCGCCCTTGCTGCTGCTCGCGGTTATGTCGGCCGCTCCCGCCGACGCCGACCCGGATTACGGTGGCCCGGTCCTGCCCGGGTTCGATCCCCTCCTCAACGGTACCCGCGACGCCCGCCTGTTGGGCGTGGACCGCCTCATCGTTCGCGAGAGGATCCTGGAGCAAGGTCCGGACCCGGTGGACGGGGAGGGGCTCCCGGATTATGACAAGCGCATGTGGCATCTATCCCTCAAGAGGGCCGGGGTGGATCTGAAGCGCATGATCTCGGTGGTCGAGTCTTCCGGCTACTATGGGCTGGAAACCGAGTTCAGATACCCCACCTACCACTTTCTGTTCCAATCCCGGCAGATGTTGCCCGGTGGCTACATCTACTACCCGCCGCGCAACGTGGACGTGGATGAGGTCACCCTGTTCGTGGACGACATCGACAACGCGTTCGTGCGCAAGCTGGCGGTGCTCAACGTCCGCAACCGCCACCTGCAGCTCAACGCCTATGGCGAGGGCGGTATCCGTCGCACCGACGACGGCCTGATCAACCTGACCATCCCCATCAAGATCCCCCGCACTCTGGAGAAGATCATCGGTCGCGGGGAGAAGACCAGCATACGTATTTCCGGGCGCGAGCACATCTCGATCTCCGGCGAGACGTCGCGCAACAACCGTTTCACGGCCACCGAGCGGCGCCAGAACCAGAGCTGGTTCCCGACGCTCGACATGGAACAGCAACTGCAGATCAACCTCTCGGGGCAGATCGGCGAGAAGATCAAGCTCGAGGTGGATCACAACAGCGAGGTGATCGGTCCCGACGCGACGAAGATCCGTCTGACGTTCGAGGGCGACGAGGACGACGTCATCCAGTCCATCGAGACCGGCGACGTGGGCCTCACCCTGCCGGGCAGCCAGTTGCTGGGCTACAGCGACAACAAGTCGGGTCTCTTCGGCATCAAGACCGAGGGCCAGATCGGTGCCACCGAGTTCACGGTGGTGGCCAGCAAGCAGAAAGCCGAATCGGCGTCCAAGTCCTTCAACTCCCAGGGCGGCTCGGTCGGTGAGCACATCATCGAGGCTTACCGTTACCTGAACAACCGCTTCTTCCGGGTCGATCTGCCCCAGATCGACCTGGTCGCCCACGAGTCCCCCGACTTTCCCGGCCGCGTACGCAGCGTCGAGAAGATCGACCGCAACTCGGTCCAGGTCTACCGTTTCATCGGCGCGGGGCTGCAGCAGACCGGCGACATCCGCAACATCGTCGCCATTCCAGACACGACCGGCCGCTGGGACGAGACGTACATCCAGGATCTGCTGGTGACCAATCCAGGCGCTTTGCAGTACGGCGAACTGTGGCGTCCGGTCCCCTTCGAGATCCTCATCGACCAGGACGAGAACCTGGTGGCCATCGATCTGCGGCACGAGCACGACGAGCACGACGTGCTGGCGGTGACCTACGACGTGGAGCACGACGACGGCACGCGCTGGCGCGTGGGCGACAAGCCGGGCGAGGACGAGGACCTGCAGGTGGAGCACGACGGTGAGCTCTACTACAGGATGAAGCTGCTCAAACCGCAGCTCGCGGAACGTTTCACCTGGCAGTACGTGCTGCGCAACATCTACCCGCTGGGCGGCACCAACATCGACGCCTCCACCTTCGACCTGCGGATCGAGCTGAATACCTTTACGGATTTCCCCCAACGGGACCTGACGGCCGACGGCGCCGGCAGCGGCCTGGACTGGTTCCGGATCTTCGGGCTGGACACCGAGGACCAGCTCTCCAACCCGGAACACGACTTCATCGTGGACAAGCATCGCACCGTCGTCTTCGACTATGTGCGGGGTTTGCTCAAATTTCCCCTGAACTTCCCCGAGCCCTTCAATGCGCCGCAGTTCCTCTACGAGGCCTACGCGGATACCTCGTCGTTCGTTTTCGCGGAATCGCAGCTGTCAGACAACCTCATCCCCGAGATCTACGACTGGCAGACGAACCCCAACGACCTGTCGAACTACACCCAGTTCCGCCTGATAGCCAGCCACGCGGCGGCGTCCAGCTCGTTCAATCTCGGCGTGTCGAACATCGAGGAGGGGTCCGAGACGGTCACCCTCGACGGCCGGACCCTGACGCGCGGTACGGACTACGAGATCGACTACACCTTCGGCGAGGTCACCCTCAAGGGGGATGCGGCGGCCAACATCTCGCCGGACTCGCAGATCGGCGTCAACTACCAGTACGCGCCCTTTCTGGGCGGGGGCAACAGCAGCCTGCTCGGTTTCAACCTCAACTATGGCCTGGGGCAGAGCAGCCGGATGTCGACGACCTGGCTGTACGAGAGCAACCAGGTGGTCGGTCACAAGGCCAAGCTCGGCGAGGAACCCAGCCGCACCCTCGTAGGCAACGTCAACGGCCAGTTCATGTTCAAACCGCGGTTGTTGACAGGTTTCGCCAACCTGCTCACCCGCCACGACAGCGACCGGCCAAGCACGGTCCGCGTCAGCGGCGAATACGCCGTCAGCATCCCCAATCCCAACACCTTCAACGAGGTTTTCGTGGAGGACTACGAGGGGATCGATTCCTCCGACCTCATGCCGGTCAGCCGTCTGTCGTGGCACGCCTCCAGCGCGCCGGTGCATGGAGAGGGGCTGCAGCTGGATCCCGGCGATCCAGGCTATTCGGAATACGCCTACCTCCAGGATCACGACTACGCACCGGAGCAGCGGCTCGAGACCCGGTGGTTCCTGCCCAAGGACAACACCCTGCGGCGCTACCTGAACCCGGCTCTCAAGGAGGCGGAGGCCCGCGAGGCCCAGCAGGTCCTGCAGATCTTCATGTCCAGCGAGGGCGAGACATGGACGGGGGACCACTGGGGCGGCGTGATGCGCGGGCTCGGCAGCGCCGGCGTGGATCTGAGCAAGACGCAGTTTCTCGAGTTTTGGGTCAACGATTACCGGCACGAGGAACTGGGCAGCGAGCGCACCGGCACGTTGCACTTCGACTTCGGCTACATCAGTGAGGACTTCTACTGGCCGGTGTCGGGCTCTACCCTCGAGACAGGCACTTTCCAGCGTGAGGACGGCATCCTCGACGGCAAGCCCAACGGCTTGTGGACCATCGACGAGGATGTGGGGCTCGGCAACGACCCGACCGTCGATGAATACGACGCCGAATACGGCAGCAGCGCCAACCCGTTCCCCAAGATCAACGGCACGCGCCAGAACAACCGCGAGGATACCGAGGATCTCAACGGCAACACGACCTTCGACCGGCAGAACGGCTTCTTCACCATCAGCGTCGATCTGGCCGACTCCGCGCTGGTGGATGTGCTGCGCGATTTCCCGGCCAGCGAGGTGGACGACAACCTCGCCCAAAACCTGGCCTGGCGGAAGTACCGCATCCGTCTGAACGACGCCATGAACGTGACGCCCCCCGGCGGTGCCACGCCCTACCTCGGCGCGGTCACGCACATGCGCATCTGGTTCGAGGACGACGAGCCCGCGCCGGGACAGACGTCGCGCAAACTCCAGTTCTCGGAGATCAAGTTCCTGGGCAGCCGCTGGGAGCGTGAAGGCATCCGCAAGGTGCCGGTCCCCGAGGCGCCCGAGGAGCTGCTGCTCCAGGCGACGGACCTGCCCGCCGGAGACGTGTTCTTCATCGGCGAGGTCAACAACAAGGATAATCCCGACTACACGCCCCCCTTCTCGCTGCACGTGGAGAACAAGATCGACGAGAAGGAGACCTCGCTGGTCGTCGACTACCAGAACCTGGACTACCAGCACCTGGTGCGCGCCAGCCGACTGGTGTCCACCCGGGGCGAGGATTTCACGCAGTACGGGCGCCTGGTCTTCTACGTCTACAACCCGCGCTTCGAGCAGGCGGACATGGAGGTCTTCTACCGGGTGGGCGCGGACACGCTGAATTTCTATGAGGTCAACTACCGCTACGACGCCAGCAGCGGGGCCCGGACGGGTTGGCGCGAGATAACGCTCGATCTGGCCGAACTCAGCAACGCCAAGCTGGCTCCGCGCGATCCCGTCAGCGGCTGGATCGAGACGGAGGTGGCCGATGCCCTGGTGGACCAGGCCTATCGGGTGAGGGTGGTGGGCGCGCCCGACCTGAGCCGCGTCAAGCGCCTGTATCTCGGTGTCCGCAACACCGATCAGACCATGCCCGCCAGCGGGTATTTCTACTTCAACGATGTGCGTCTGCGGGAGGTCAAGAAGGACATCGGTCATGCCGAGCGGGTCGCCGTGAGCGTCAGCATGGCGGACGCCATCAAGGTCGACTTCGACTGGGCGCGCCAGGACGCCGAATTCCACGGGTTGAGCCAGTCCGTCGGCCAGGGTTTCACCAACGAGGACTGGAATTTCAGCACCAGCTTCAAGCTCGACGATTTCCTGCCCATGCTGGGTTTCCGCATGCCACTGAGCTTCGGCAAGCGGCATGCCGCCAAGCGCCCGAAGTATTTGACCAACAGCGATATCGAGATCATCGACGAGCAATTACGTGTCGAGCAAACCTCCCTGAATAAGCGCGAGAATTTCTCGGTGCGGCTCTTCCATGCGCCCTCCAAGTTCTCCCTGCTGCGCTATCTGGTGGATCCTTGGTCCGTCTCGTTGAGCGGTTCGCGCAACGAGAGCGCTGCGCCCTTGACGCGATTGGAGGGGGAGAGCTGGCAAGGATCGGTTTCGTACGATCTCAACTTCAAGAACAAGCACCAGCTGGGCGATTTGCCCGTGCTGAGTGTAGTGCCCGTCGTCAAGAGCGTTTCGCTGCTGCCCACGAAGATGTCCTTCAGCGGCAGTTTCAGCGGCTCGACGCAGCGTGTCGCCAACTACAGCGTTCTCGATGACGACTTCATCAAGAGGCCCGTCAACAGGTCGCGCAGCGGCAACCTCAGTGGCACCGTGAACCACAAGCCGTTGCCTATTACGGATGTGAATCTGACGGTCCGCTCCGTCCGTGACATGTTCCGTCCCCGGGAGATCATGGGCATGAACCTGGGCACCGAAACGGTCTACACCCATCAGCTCCAGATCCGTTTTTCGACGCCCACCACCCTGGGCCTGCCCAAAACCTGGTTCTTCAAGCCCCTCAACAAGGCCTTCATATCCCTTAAGAAGATGAGGCCCTCGCTGGACTATCAGAGTTCCTTCACGAACGATCACTCGCTCAACGTCATGCAGGAGGGCGATCCGCCGGGGACGAGGAACCTGCAGAACGCCGGCGACTGGACCTTCAGGGCGAGCCTGCCCCTCAATGAGGTCTTCAAGAAGCTATTCCCGGAGAAAACCGGCCTGTCGAAGCGCGAGGAAGCGGAACTCATCAAGATGCGGGAACTGCAGATGAGGCAGGATCAAGCCACGGGTGGAGACGTCATCGGACGGGAGGAGTTCGAACAGACCGTTCTGCAGGATCCCACGTTGACCGAGGCGCAGATCCAAGAGAGATATGACGAGTGGCTGCTGGAGCAAGCCCTGCTCATGAAGGAAGAAGAGGATAGAAGGAACCAGGAACGCGGCGAGGGTGACGACAGCGAGGAGACGGTCGAGGCCGACGGTGGCGGCTTCTCGATCCCCAATCCCTTCAGCCCCCTGCTGACGGCCCTGTGTGATCTCAAGCCCATCCAAATCAACTATGCCAACAAAAGGTCCAGCGGGTACGGGCGCTTACAGACTTCGGCGCCGTTCTGGTATAAACTCGGCTTTGCCCAAACCATCGACGAACCGGATTCGCTCTATGTGAGCTACAACACACGCAACAGCTACAACCTGACCATGTCGAGCACGACCAAGCTCTCGAAAGCGATGTCGGTCGATCTGAAGTTCAACAAGAACCGCAGCGAGGCCCTCGTTGCGGGCATGCACAGCTGGTCCTACCAGCAGGACTGGCCGGACGTGAACCTGTCGGTGGTGGGCCTCGAGAAGCTGGGTGTTCTGGGTGGTGGGGACGGCCTCTTCAGATCGGCCGGCCTGCAGTTGAACTACAAGTTCTCACGGAGCGTGCCCACGTACACCGCGGTCATGTACAATCCCCGCCAGAACCGGACGATCGCGCCGCGGTTGAACATGACGTTGCAGAGCGGTCTGACCCTGTCCTTCAACACGTCCCTGAGTTCTGACCAAAGCAATACCGCCGGCGCCCTGGCACTCACCGACCGCTTCAATGCCAACCTGCAGATTCGCCACACCTTCCGTGCCGAGGGACTGCTGGTCCGCCTCGGTCTGTATCGTCCAGGCGTGCAGCCGACCGTGAACATGGACGTGGACATCTCGTACAACAAGGACACGACGCGCCGCTGGAATCCCAGCACCGACTTCGCAGGCGAGCCCGACACGGAGATCGGCAGTTCCCGTATCGGCGTCAATCCGCGTTTCAGCTATCAGATCACACGCAACCTTTCAGGTGCGTTGCGATTGAATTACAACCGTAACAAGGTCAACGAGACGGACAGTGTGACCAGCAGCTTCGGTCTCGGGATGGAGGCGACCTTTGTGTTCTAGCAAGTCTTTTGCGGCGGGTGTGATCCTGTCGGTGGTCGTCCTGGCCGCCGGGACGGCAGCGTCGCTCCAGGCCCAACCGGGGGACGCCTTCTCCGGTGAGCGGGCCATGGCCCTGCTCGAGATGCAATGCGACATGGGGCCGCGTCTGCCCGGTTCCCCGGGGCACCGGGCGTTGCGTCTGTCGATCGAGGCACACGCGGATTCCCTGGGGCTCGGTTTCGCCCGCCTCTGTTTCGACCACGACGATCCCGGGGGTGGCGCCGGGCAGCAATTCTGCAATCTGGTGGTGACCTGTGGTGGCGATGACGGCCCCCCTCTCTGGCTGGGCGCGCATTACGATACACGTCCTTTCTGCGATCTGGAGTCGGACCCCGACCTGGCGGCTCTGCCGCTGACCGGCGCCAACGACGGCGCCAGCGGCGTGGCCGTCCTGCTGCACCTGGCGGAACTGATGGCCGCCGCACCGCCGCCGCGAACGGTAGCCCTGATCTTCTTTGACGGGGAGGATTCCGGCCTGGCAGGCGATATTGCGGGTTACTGCCTGGGCTCGCTGCATCTCGCCGAGCGCTGGGACGATTTCGGCTCGCCCCTGGCCGGGCCACGTCCGGAAGGCCTCATCGTGATCGATATGGTGGGCGAGAGGGGGCTCGACATCCCGTACGAGCCGATGTCTCTGCAGGCCGCCGGGGGTTGGCTCGAGAGCATTTTCGAACGGGCTGCCGAGCTGGGCCTGCCGGCCTTTCGCGCAGAACCCGGACGACCGGTCTACGATGACCACATACCCTTCATCCAGCACGGCATCCGGGCCGTGGATCTGATCGATTTCGACTTCCCGCAGTGGCACACGACCGGCGATGTGCCCGCCGTCTGCGACCCGGCCAGCCTGGAACAGGTGGGGAGACTGCTGGCGGATATCGCGTATCACCCCCTGGATCCTTAGCCTGTCCGACGCTGCGTCCTGTTGTTTTCCCGATGTTTTTTACTTGCTACACCCTGTAGGGTGCGTTTACTATTGGAGCGCTTCAGGAGTGCGCCGCGGGGTGTGGTTTTTGGAGTGGGCGCAAGTCCACTTCTTTTCATGTGTACCGTTGGCGTGACGGAACCTGACGAAGTCGGGAAGGTAACTCGGCCGTGAATCGCTATGCGTTGTCAGCCAGCGTCATCGACCTGCTCGAGGAACCGCTCGCTGAACTGGGCTTCGAGTTGCTGGACGTGCGCGTGTACCAGGGCGGTGGCCGGCTCACGTTGCGTGTCTATGTGGATACCGAGAACGGCATCTCGGCCGACGATTGCGCCCGCGCCTCCCGCACGGTGGGCATGCTGATGGAAGAGACGGATCTGCTGGCGGACGCTTACGTGATCGAGGTCACGTCACCCGGCGTGCGACGCCCCTTGCGGACAGCCGCTCATTTCCAGGGCGCCATCGGCCAGGACGTCGTCCTGAAGGTCGTCGCCGCCAAGGGCACGCGCTCGCTCAAGGGCAAGCTGCTCGAGGCCAGCGATGCGGAACTCGTCGTGGCGCCGGCCGACGTGCCGGTGCAGGACGGCGAGGCGACCGACGCGCAGACCCTGCACCTGAGAATGGACGAGATCCGCGAAGCCAACCTGGACCCGGAGTTCGACGTGCAGGCGCTGATCAATGCCGACCGGCGTCGTCGCAAGCAAGACAGGAAACAGGCGCGGGATCAGCGCCGTGAGCAGAGACGCCGGCCGCGCAAGAGCTAGGCCCCGACGTCGTGGGAGATTGAAGCCATGGACTACAACGTCCTCGATGCCCTCGCCATGATCACGAGGGAAAAGAACGTGGACCGGTCTATCGTCATCGAGTCGCTCGTGGCGGGCCTGCAGTCCGCCGCCCGCAAGAAGCTGGGCGCCGAGTCGATCATCGATGCGCGCGTGGACGATACTACGGGCGCCATGTCCGTCGAGCTCGTCAAGACCGTGGTCGAGAATATCGAAGACGAAGACGCCGAGATGACCATCGAGGAGGCCCGCGACGAATTCGGCGACCAGGTCCAGATCGGCGACGAACTGCGTTGGGACCTGCCGTTGGAGGATTTCGGGCGCAACGCGATCCTGGTCGCCAAGCAGATCCTGGTCCAGAAGGTCAGGGAAGCCGAGCGCACGCAGATCTTCGACATCTACAAGGAACGCGTGGGCGAGATCATCACCGGTACCGTGCAGCAGGTGGACCGCGGCAACGTCCTGGTGAATCTCGGACGCGTGGAAGCCCTATTGCCCTGGCGCGAACAGATCCGTGGCGAAAAGCACCGCCAGGGTGCGTCCATACGTTGCCTGGTCATCGAGGCCCTCGACAACGCCAAGGGCCCCCAGATCATCCTCTCGCGCAGCCATCCCGGTTTCCTGAAGCTGCTCTTCGAGCAGGAAGTGCCTGAGATCCAGGATAACATCGTCGAGATCAAGGCGGTGGCGCGGGAGCCGGGCTCGCGGTCGAAGATCGCCGTGGTCTCCAACGACGATCGTGTGGACGCCGTCGGCTCCTGTGTCGGCATGAAGGGCAGCCGCGTGCAGGCCGTGACGCGGGAACTGGCCGGTGAACGCATCGACATCGTGCCCTGGAGCGCCGAGACCTCGTTACTGATCAGCCGGGCACTCAGCCCCGCCGAGGTCAGCAACATCATCCTCAACGATAACACGCACGAGGCCACGGTCGTAGTCAACGAGGATCAGCTCTCCAAGGCGATCGGCAAGGAGGGCAAGAACGTCAGGCTGGCCGCCAAGCTCACCGAATGGAAGATCGATCTGGTCTCTTCGCGCGAGTATCACATCCGCCAGCGGATCAAGTCCGAGGTCTCCATGGAGCTCGAGGAGATGAACGGCGTGACCGAGAGGCTGGCGGGCCTGCTGCGCGAGGCCGGCATCGACTCCATCCGGGAACTCGCCCTCGTGTCCGCCGAGACTCTCCTCGCGATCCCGGGGGTTGGTCCCAAGACGGTGGAATCCCTCCAGGACACCGCCATCGTGACCATGGAGGAACTCGATCGCATCATCGAGACCACCGTCGCGGAGGAAATCGCCAAGGCCGAAGCCGAGGATAAGCCGCTCTTCGACGAGAGCCTGCTCGGCGACGAAGACGTGGTCGAGGAGACGGTTCCCGCAACGGGAGCGGAGGACGGCGAGGCAGAGCCGGCCAAGGACGTATTCCTGGATTTCGACAGCAGGCTCAACGAGATCGAATCTGAGGAAGACACCGCTGCAGAGGCGAGCGCCGGCGCTGACGAGGAGCCGATCGAGTCGATCGAGCCGGCCGATGTCGAAGAGACTGCTGACGAGGAGCCGACCGAGTCGACCGAGCCGGCCGATGTCGAAGAGACTACTGACGAGGAGCCGACCGAGCCGACCGAGCCGGCCGATGTCGAAGAGACTGCTGACGAGGAGCCGGAGGTTTGACAGGCTTTCCGGTGTTCCCGCATGATGTGGGAGCGACGGCACCATGATCGGAGACGCCGGGATCGACAAGAGCAAGTTGCTGAAACTGCTGGGTCTGGCGCGCAGGGCCGGTCGGGTGGCGTGTGGATTCAAGGCGGTGGCGCAACTGGTGGCGAGAGGCAGGCGGCCGCTGGTGATCGTGGCCGTCGATGCGAGTCCCGGTCAGCGTGACAGGATCCTGCGCATGCAGCCAGTAAGAGAATTCTGGACCGACTGCCTGACTCGCGACGAGCTGGCACCCGCCCTGGGGCGCAAGGAATTGATCGTCGTGGCTCTGGACGACCAGGCTTTCCTGCGGGGACTGGGAGTCGGCAAGAGCGGCAAGCGTAGTCGACCCACGCGGAAGGTGGGCCGGCGGACGTCTAGCGAGAAGTGACCGGCCGGCGCCCTTGAGGCGCGAATCGGATGTTTTGGCACGCGTACGGCGCGGATGGAGGTTGATCGCCTTGGTCAGGAAGCTCAGGGTTTACGAACTCGCCAAGCATTACGGCGTGGAAAGCCCGGCAATTCTCAAGATGATGCGCGACATGCACGCGGAGGCCAAGAGCCACATGAGCGTGGTGGACGATGAGATCATCGTCCTTATTCACGCCACTTTCCAGCACAAGCGCGAGTTGATGCGCCTCAACTATGCCAAGGCCCACAACATGGATTCGGAGAAGCTGAAGCACGTCGCCAGCTTCAAACCCCTGGACATGCCGGAGCCGCCGGACGAGCCCGAGAAGGAAAAGAAGGCGGTCAAGAAGAAGGCGGCCAAGAAGAAGACAACCACAAAGAAGAAGGTCGCCAAGAAGAAGACGGCCAAGAAGAAGACTGCCACCAAGAAGAAGGTGGCGAAGAAGAAGACCGCCGCCAAGAAGAAGGCGACCGTCAAGACCGATGCCGGCGAAACCGCCCCGAAGATCGCCACCAAGAAGCCCGTGCGCAGGGCGCGCATCATCAAGAAGGCCGACGTGGAAGCCTCCAAGGCCGAAGCGGAAGCCGCGGCCAAGGCCACCGCGGAGGCCGCTGAGGTCGAGTCGCCCGCGGACGACGCCATAGAGGTTCCCGACGAGCGGGCCGCGACCGAAACGCGCGGCGCCGAGGAGAAGGCCGCCGCCGGGGAGACCGCCACTGAGCCCGAGGAAAAGGACAAGCAGACCGCCAAGCCAGAAATCGAGAAGCCCCAACCCGTCAACAAGCGTCCGCGACGTACCGCCAAGATAATCCGCATGGGCGAGGGCGTGGTGACGACGACCACCGGCAAGACACAACCGGATCGCCGGCCGCCCAGGAAAGAGAAGACCCAGCAACCGGACGAGTCCTGGAACTGGGGCGAAGTGCGGCGCGATCTGGCAGGCAGGCGGGGGCGTATCGGTTCCGAGGTCAAGGACTCGGTGCGTGAATCCGTGCAGGCTGCCATGCAGAAACGCCAGGAAATGCGTGTCCAGCAGCCGGAGACGGGTCGCAAGCGTCGGCGCAAGAAGAAGAAGGTCGACGAAGCCGTCGTCGCCCAGAGCGTGAAGCAGACCCTGGCCCAGCTGGACGGCGCCAAGGGTGGCAAGCGCAAGCACAAGAAGGTCGGCGAGGAAGAGGATGTCGCCGAAGTGCAGTACACGCTCTGTGTGACGGAGTTCATCACGGTGCAGGAACTGGCGGAGAAATTCGAGATCCCGGCCCGTGACCTCATCACCAAGCTCTTCAGCATGGGTCTGATGGCGACCATGAACCAGAGACTGGACAAGGACCAGATAGAATTGCTGGCCGAGGAATTCGAGAAGAGCGTGGAGTTCCTCTCCGAGTTCGGCGAGGACGAGCTCACGCGCGAGGAAGTCGATGCGGACGAGTTGGAGCAGAGGGCCCCGGTGGTGACCGTCATGGGTCACGTGGATCACGGCAAGACCTCGCTGCTGGACCACATCCGCAAGACGAACGTCATTGCCGGCGAAGCGGGAGGCATCACCCAGCACATCGGCGCCTACCGTCTGATGACCCCCGGCGGTCCGATCACCTTCCTGGACACGCCGGGCCACGAGGCCTTCAGCGCCATGCGAGCGCGCGGCGCCCAGGTGACCGATATCGTGATCCTCGTGGTCGCGGCCGACGACCGGATCATGCCCCAGACCATAGAGGCCATCAATCACGCCAAGGCGGCCGGTGTGCCCATCATCGTGGCTGTGAACAAGATCGACCTGCCGGGCGCCCGTCCCGAGCTGGTCAAGCAGGACCTGCTGAACCACGAGATCGTGGTGGAGGAGTTCGGCGGCGACGTGCTCTGCGCGGAGATCTCGGCCAAGCAGGGCACGAACATCGACAAGCTGCTGGAACAGGTCCATCTGCAGTCCGAGGTCCTGGAGTTACAGGCATCGAGCCAGGGACTGGCGCTCGGCGTGGTGGTCGAGGCTTCCAAGGAACCCGGCCGCGGTGTGGTCTTCACGGTTCTGGTCGAGCAGGGGACGCTCCGCGTGGGCGACAATTTCCTGGTGGGACTGCAGGACGGCAAGGTCCGCGCGCTGCTGGACGAACGCGGCGATCCCATCGAGGAGGTCGGCCCCGGTGAACCGGCCGTGGTCCTGGGGGCCAACGATGTGCCACTCGCGGGCGACCGCCTGCACGTTCTCGGTTCCGAGCGTGAGGTGCGCGG
Organism: uncultured Fibrobacteraceae bacterium; assembly: GCA_964389015.1. Classification (GTDB taxonomy): domain Bacteria; phylum Krumholzibacteriota; class Krumholzibacteriia; order LZORAL124-64-63; family LZORAL124-64-63; genus JAHIYU01. The sequence continues at coordinate 41,088 of CAYMCR010000003.1, forward strand.
TATCGCGTCCAAGCGCCGCCAGTTGCAGCGTGTGCAGCAGTTCTCGGCCCCGCAGAAGACGATCACGCTGGACAATCTCGCCGAGCTGGTGGCGGACAAGGACATCAAGGAATTGCCCCTGATCGTCAAGGGCGACGTGGCAGGCTCCGTGGAGGCCATCTGCGACTCCCTGCTGCAGCTCAACACCGATGAAGTCCAGGTGAAGATCGTCCACAAGGGCGTCGGCGCCATCAACGAGTCGGACGTCCTGCTGGCTTCCAACACGGGAGCCATGATCGTGGGCTTCCACATGCGGCCGGGCGCGGCGATCATGGACGCCGCCACGAGCCAGCACGTCACCATCGAGAATTTCGACATCATCTACGAAGTTGTCGACACCATGAAGAAGGCCATGGCCGGTCTGCTCGGCGCCATTCAGCGCGAGGTCAGCACCGGCTCCGCCGAGGTGCGTCAGGTGTTCCGCATTCCCAAGCTCGGCTCCGTGGCCGGATCCTACGTCGTCGACGGCATGATCATCCGCAATTCGCTGGTGCGGCTGGTACGCGACGAGATGATGATCTTCGAAGGCCGGATCAGTTCGCTCAAGCGCTTCAAGGAAGATGCAAAAGAGGTCCAGGCGGGCTACGAATGTGGTATCGGACTGGAGAACTTCCACGATCTCCAGGACGGTGATATCATCGAGACCTACCGGATCGAGGAAGAGAAGCGCACGGAGCTCTGATCGGCCATGGACCCGTACAAGCTGCAGAGACAGAGTGCCGCCATCCGCAAGGTGCTCGCCGATCTGGTCGCGACCGAGGTCAAGGATCCCCGCGTGGGTTTCGTTTCCATCGGGCGCGTGACTTTGAACCGCGACCAGACCGTGGCCGAGGTCCTCTTCTCGGTGCTGGGCAGTGACGTCGAGCGCAGAGATACCCTCGCGGGCCTCAAAAAGGCGCGCGGCTTCCTCCAGGCAAAGTTGAGCGACTCCCTGCGGTTGCGCCATACGCCGGACCTGCGTTTCATCTACGACGATTCGATGGACCGGGGCATGAACGTGGACAACATCCTGGCCGAGTTGTCGTCCCAGGGCGAGTTCGAGGACGAGGCGACGCGCAATCGCAAGCGAGCGCTCGCTTCGTTGGAACCGCCTGCCGATCTCCTGCAGGCCCTCGGTGCCGGCCGGTGCTTCTGGATCGTACCCCACTGGAATCCCGACCCCGACAGCATGGGCTCCGCGCTGGCCATGGCTGAAGCCCTGCGGGCGTCGGGCAAGGAAGCCGTCGTCTTCACGTATCCCGACCCGCCCCACGGTTTCACGAGCTTGCCGGGCTACGGCGACGCTGTCCCGGCCGCACTGGCCGCCGAGTTGCTGTCCGAGGCGCCTCCCGATGTCGTGCTCATGTGCGACTGTCATCACCTGAGCCGCGCGGGGGACGACCTGGCATCCCATCTCGAGGGCAGCGGGGAGGCCTGGTGCATCGATCATCACATGATAGCCGACGAAGCGGCGCCGCTGCCGGGATGGATCGAGCCGCTCGCGAGTTCGGCCAGCCTGCTGGTGCTGCGCGTCGTCGAGATGTTGGCATCCGGCGACATCCCCGGCGCGGACCCCTTCGAGATGACCACGGACATGGCGACGAACATCTACGCGGGGATCTACACGGACACCGGCGGTTTTCGCTTTCCCAACATGCTGCCCATGACCTTCGAGGCGGCCGGACAACTCGCCGCCGCCGGCGTGGACACGGCCGCCGTGGCGGAACAGATGCTCCATCAACGCTCGCGCAGTGCCACGGAGCTCTTGAAGCACGTGATGGCCACCTTCGCCTTCCACGATCAGGGCCGGATCCTCACCTTGCGGGCCGACCAGGCCATGATGTCCGGGACGGGCACGACCATGTCCGATACCGAGGGCATCATCGGGCTGGCTTCGGGCACGGCCGGCATCCGCTTCGTCGTCTTCCTGAAGGAGCGCGAGGATGGTCAATGGCGCGTCTCGCTGCGCGCACGCAAAGGTGGTGACGTGCAGCGCCTGGCCGCCCGGTACGGTGGGGGCGGACACGTCCTGGCCTCCGGTTGCACCATCGACGGGGATCCCCACGAGATCATCAACGACTTGGTGGCCGCTCTGTCCGAGCAACTGACTGATCCGGGTTGAAATCCGCTGGGGTACGGTATGGCCACGCCGCACAGGGGCTTCCTGCTGATCGACAAACCGCGGGGTATCTCCTCGCACGACGTCGTCGAGACGGTGCGCCGCGCTCTTGCGCCGGGACGCCGTCGCCGCGGCGCCGGACGCTTCCGTTGCGGACACGCCGGTACGCTCGATCCGCTGGCCACCGGCCTGCTGCTGGTGCTTTGCGGTCCCGTCACCCGGCTGTCCCGCTTCCTCCTGGGACACGACAAACGGTATTGCTTCACCTTGAGACTTGGCACGACCACAGACACGCTGGACGCCGACGGCGAGGAAACGGCCACCGGCAGAGCAGATTTTGACGCGGCCGATGTCGCCGCCGTCCTCGACGATTTCCGGGGCGAAATCAGCCAGGTCCCGCCGGTCATCTCGGCGTTGAAGCGGGGGGGGCGCCCCATGTACGAACTCGTCCGACGCGGCGGGGAAGTCCCGGAACTGACCGGCAGACCGGTGTGCATCCACGATATCGGGACCTGCGGCGAGGCGCGGAGGCGCGCCGCACCGCACGGGGAGGTCTGTGACTTGGATTTACTGGTGCACTGTTCCAGCGGCACCTATATCCGTTCGCTGGCCCGGGACATTGCTGCGGCCCTCGGCACGGTGGGGCACGTGCTCGAGTTGCGGCGCACGACGATCGGTCCTTTCGAGGTTGCGGAAGCCCTCGACGCAGCTAGAATGCATGATGCGGAGGCTCTGGTCGATGCTTTACGTCCGGCCGCCGAGGCGTTTCCGGAATGGCCTGTGTTGGTCGTCACGGCCGACGAAGCCGCGGCTTTGCGCCAGGGCATCCAACCGGAGACAAAGTGGTTGGCGCGCCTGACGGCACCCCCCGAGACCCGGCCGCCGGGGAAGGGGCACTTCCGCATGGTCGATGCGGCCGGCGACCTGGTGGCCGTCGGCGAACTGGTGAGCGCAAATGGCGATGCGAACGGCGGCCCGGTATCGCCCCGCCTCGCCGCGGTCTTTCCGCCGTCACCCCGACAGAGCGAAGGGGATTCTGGATCGTGCGACTGATACGCTTGAGCAGCCGCTATATCACGCGCATCCTGGAAGGCCTGGATCCCTGGCCCACGCCGGCTTTGGCCGACTGCTCGCTCGCGCTCGGTTCGTTCGACGGCTTGCATCTCGGCCACCAGGCTCTCATCCGCGCCGCCGCAGAGGCCAAGCGTGCGGCGAGGCTCTCCCACAGCTGCCTTTTCACGTTCCGGGATCACCCGCGCCGTGTTCTGGACGCCGACCAGCCACAGCTCCTCACTTCCTGGCGCGAAAAACTCAGCCTGCTGCGGGAGGCCCCCATCGACGCCGTCGTGGCGGCGGATTTCTGCCCCGTCCTGGCACGGCTCACCTACGCGGAATTCGTCGAGCGGTTCCTGGTCGATTTCCTGGGCATGCGCCACATGGTCGGCGGGCACGACGTACATCTTGGCTCCGACCGCGGCGGGAACGCCGAGACCCTGGCCGCCCTGGGCTGGGATTTGAGCTATGACTTCACCGTCGTGGAGCCGGTCTCCCTGCCCGACGGCAGCGTCATCAGCAGTTCGGCGGTGCGTACGCTGCTGTGTGAGGGAGACGTGGCGCAGGCCGGCGCCATGCTCGGACGGCCCTACAGCCTGTGGGGCGAGGTGGGCTACGGTTCCGGGAAAGGGGGCGGTCTGGGGTACCCGACCGCGAACATCGATCCGCTGGACACCGCCAAGATGCTGCCGGCGCCGGGCGTCTACGCGGTCCGGGTCCACCTGCCCGCGGACGTGATCACCGCCGAGAATCGTTCCGGCCAGCTCGAGAGCGCGCGGGGCATGTTGCCGGAGGTGGACAGGTGGGGGGATCCGCTCGCCGTCCCCGGCACGGCCCGGGGCGTCTACGCGGGCATGCTCAACCACGGGCGCGCCCCGACGGTTCACCAGGGCGGTCTGCCGACGCCGCGTCTGGAGGTTCACATCCTCGATTTCAGCGGGTATATTAGGGAACGTAGCTTGAAGATCGAATGGATCGCCCGCTTGCGGGACGAGCAGACTTTCGACACCGTGGATGCGCTACGCGCACAACTGCGCGACGACGAACAGGCCGTGCGCGAGACACTGCGGACACCTTGAACCCGACCAGAAGGGAACGGCATGGCCAGCATTAGAAAGGGCATCGTGTTGGCGGGGGGGGCCGGCACGCGTCTCTACCCGTTGACCAAGGTGGCCTCGAAGCAGTTGCAGCCAGTCTACGACAAGCCGCTCATCTACTACCCGCTCTCGACCCTGATGCTGGGCGGCATCCGCGATATCCTGATCATCTCCACACCGGAGGACACGCCGCGTTTCAAGGATCTGCTCGGCGACGGGAGCCGGTGGGGCATGAAGTTCACCTACATCGTCCAGCCCAAGCCGGCGGGCATCGCCCAGGCATTTCTGATCGGCGAGAAGTTCCTGGCCGGTGAGAGCGTGTGCCTGATTCTGGGCGACAACATCTTCTACGGCCGAATGAACATGCACCGTATCATTGCCGAATTCGAGGGCGGGGCGCGCGTGTTCGGTTATCCCGTCCAGGATCCACAGCGCTACGGTGTGGTCGAGTTCGATGCGGACGGGCACGTGCTCGGTATCGAGGAGAAGCCCGCTAATCCGCGCTCGCGTTTCGCGATACCGGGGCTCTACTTATATGATGAGCATGTGGTGGAGTACGCCCGGGCCCTGCAGCCCTCCGCCCGGGGCGAATTGGAGATCAGCGATCTGAACAACGTGTATCTGGAACGGGGTGAACTGACGGTCGAGAAGCTCGGGCGCGGCATAGCCTGGCTCGATACGGGCACCCATAACAGCCTGCTCGAGGCGAGTCAGTTCATCGGCGCCCTGGAAGCCCGTCAAGGCCTGAAGATCGCCTGCCTGGAAGAAGTGGCCTATGGCCGTGGCTTTATCGACGACGATCAAATGGCCGCCCTGATCGAAGATACACCACCATCGACCTATCGAGATTACCTTGAGAGGGTCTTCAAGGAGGGCCTGTAAGTGAAGGTGACAAAGGCCGATATCCCTGATGTTCTGATTCTGGAGCCACGCGTCTTCACCGATGATCGCGGTTTTTTCATGGAAAGCTACAATGCCCGCGACTGGCGTGAGGCCACCGGGTTGGATACGGTTTTCGTGCAGGACAATCATTCCCGGTCCCATCGTGGCGTGGTCCGGGGCTTGCATTACCAGATCGAATCGGTACAGGGCAAGCTGGTGCGCGTGGTGCACGGAGAGATCTACGACGTGGCGCTGGACCTGCGCCGCGGTTCTCCCACTTGCGGCCGCTGGACGGGCGTTCTGCTCTCCGCAGCCAACCAGCGGCAATGCTGGATCCCGGAGGGTTTCGCCCACGCGTTCATGGCGCTGTCGGAGACGGCGGACGTGCTGTACAAGGCGACGGCCTACTACGCACCGGAGCACGAGCGCAGCATTTGCTGGGATGATCCGGATCTGGCCATCGACTGGCCGCTGCCTGCGGCCTCGACGATGTCTGACAAGGACCGCAGCGCCGTACCGTTCCGCGCGGCCGAAATGTTGCCCTGAGCCCGCAATCGGACCACGCACTTTCACGTACCGGCGGCACGCACCGCTCCAGAGAGGCTGACGATGACCACACCGAAGAGCCGGAACATTACCTGGACCAATGCTCCCATCAAGCGCGGCGAGCGCATCGAGCGCAACAAGCATCGCAGCGCCATCCTCTGGTTCACCGGTCTGTCCGGTTCGGGCAAGACCACCCTTTCGCGCCAGGTGGAGAAGGCACTTTTCGGGCGGGGTTGCCAGACCTACATCCTGGACGGCGATAATGTCCGCTTCGGCTTGAACCGGGATCTGGGTTTCAGTCCCGAAGACCGCACCGAGAACATCCGTCGCATCGGCGAGGTGGCCAAGCTGATGCTGGATGCCGGTGTCATCGTGTTGACGGCTTTCATCTCTCCGTACCGCACGGATCGTGACATCAACCGGGAACTGGTCGAGGAAGGGGATTTCCTCGAGATCTACACGAAGTGTTCGCTGGAGGAATGCGAGCGTCGCGATCCCAAGGGCCTGTACGCGAAGGCCCGCGCCGGGGAGATCTCGGATTTCACGGGCATCAGCGCCCCGTACGAGGAGCCGCTTCGTCCCGAGCTCGTGGTCGAGACAGATGTCCACGACGAGGACTGGTGCGTCGAGCTGGTCATCGCGGAATTGGTCAAGCGGGGTATCCTCGACGTTTGACCCGCGACGCATCGCGCGATGCGTGAATCATTCGATGTAATTGCAATTATACCACGATGATATGCGATATGGTCATCTCATGAAGAGCGTGATCGCTCAAGTCCTCCCCGTCCAGGCCGAAAGCAGGCTCATATCCCGCTTGCCAGGTGTGCCCGCGTCGTCTATATTCCAGGGCGCGTCGGGGGTGCGGGGCTGAACGCCCTGCTTTTTTGTAGTGCCCGGCGAGCATAGCGGGTTGACGAGCCGAAAGGCAACCGAGTCCCGCCGACGGTGAACCAAGACATGTTCCGTCGGCAGGGCGTCAACCTGCGGCCATCGTGACGTCGCAGGCAGAAGGAGGTTCTCGACGATGGCATTTACGAAAGATCAGAAAGACCAGGTAATCGCTTCATTCAAGAAGCACGACAGCGACTCCGGCTCTCCGGAGGTGCAGATTGCGCTGCTGACCGCCCGCATCACGCATTTGACCGAGCATTTCAAGACCCACAAGAAGGATTACCATTCCCGCCGCGGTCTCTTGAAGATGGTCGGCCAGCGCAAGCGGCTGCTCAATTACCTGAAGAAGAAGGATCTCGACAGCTATCGCTCCCTCATCAAGGAACTCGGCATCCGCGGCTGAGCCACGGGTTTCTGCCGGGATTCAATTGAGACGATCGCGTGGAGAACGGATTCCGTGGGATGTGCGCGGCGTGGTGAACGTCTGCGGCGTCCCGGATGTTGGCCAGTGGCCATGTGAAGATGTGAAGAGTGGAAAGATCGAAAAACGCTGCAGCTGAAGCTGAAAGAAGGAAAAACAATGCAAGCACACACTGTAACCCTGGCAATGAACGGTACCGAATTTTCCCTGGAAACGGGCCGCATGGCGCGGCAGGCCAACGGCTCGGTGCTCGTGGGTATGGGCGACACGCGCGCCCTGCTGACGGTCACGGCCGCCAAAAAGGTCAGCGATCGCGACTTCCTGCCCCTGTTCGTCGAGTACCGCAACAAGACCTACGCCGCCGGTAAGATCCCAGGCGGATTTTTCAAGCGCGAGGCCCGTCCGAGCGAAAGGGAAGTCCTGTCCTGCCGCTTGATCGATCGGCCCCTGCGCCCCCTGTTTCCCGACGGCTATCGTTTCGCCACCGACGTGGTCGCCTTCATCGTCAGCGCCGACGATGAGTTTCACGCCGATGTCCTGAGCATCACGGCCGCCTCCTGCGCCCTGAACCTGTCGGACATCCCGTTCGCCGAGTACGTCTCGGGCGTGCGCGTGGCCGAGGTCGAGGGCGACCTGGTCATCAATCCGAGCTTCGAACAGCTCGGCGCTTCGAACATGGACCTGGTCGTGGCCGGCACCGACGACATCATCTGCATGATCGAGGGTTCCTGCGAGGAGATCGGCGAGGAGCGCCTGCTCGACGCCATCGAGTTCGCCCACGAGTGGATCCGCAAGCTGAACGGTCTGCAGCGTGACCTGGTCGCCAAGGCCGGCGCCAAGGAGAAGTTCGCCGTCGAGGTCAAGGAACTGGACGAAGCCAAGATCGAGGCCGTCCGCGAATTCGTCGGCGACGAGCTGGACAAGACCGTGCGGATTTCCGCCAAGCTCGAACGCCAGGACGCCCTCTCGGCCCTGAAGACCAAGGTCGCCGAGCACTTCGCCGACGAGGACGGCGAGCCGGACAAGGAAGCCAAGACCATCTTCGGCAAGCTCGAGAAGGCGCTCATGCGCACCATGGTCGTCAAGGAGGGTGTGCGCGCCGACGGTCGCAACCTGACCACCGTGCGACCCATCACCATCGACCTGGGCCTGCTGCCCCGAGCCCACGGCTCCGCCTTGTTCACGCGCGGCGAAACCCAGTCCCTGGGAACGGTCACGCTGGGCACCAAGATGGACGAGCAGAAGATCGACGCCCTCGAGGGCGAGTGGTGGAACAACTACTACCTCCACTACAACTTCCCGCCCTTCAGTGTCGGTGAAACCGGTCGCTACAGCGGCACCGGCCGTCGCGAGATCGGCCACGGCAAGCTGGGCGAGCGGGCCATCAAGCCCATCCTGCCCGAGCACGAGGACTTCCCCTACACGATCCGCATCGTGTCGGACATCCTCGAGTCGAACGGGTCCAGCTCCATGGCCACCGTCTGCTCGGGCTGTCTGGCTCTGCTGCAGGCCGGCGTGCCCATCAAGAAGTCCGTGGCCGGCGTGGCCATGGGCCTGATCAAGGAAGGCGACGACGTCGCCGTGCTGACCGACATCCTGGGCGTCGAGGACCACCTCGGCGACATGGACTTCAAGGTGACCGGTACCCGTGATGGCATCACGGCCTTCCAGATGGACACCAAGATCGGCGGCATCACCCGCGAGATCATGACCCAGGCCCTGACCGACGCCCGCAATGCCCGTAACCACATTCTGGACGAGATGGATGCGGCCATTTCCAAGCCCGCCGACGAGCTCTGCGCCTACGCGCCGAAGATCGCCACCATCCAGATCCCGCCCAAGAAGATCGGTGAGCTGATCGGCCCGGGCGGCAAGGTCATCAAGAAGCTCCAGGAAGAGACCGAGACCAACATCGAGATCAACGACGAGGGCATGGTCTTCGTGTCCGCTCCGGATCAGGCCAAGGGCGACGAGTGCATCGAGCGCATCCGCCTGATGATGACCGAGCCGGAGATCGGCGCGGTCTACACCGGCCGCGTGGTCTCGATCGTCGACTTCGGCGCCTTCGTGGAGTACCTGCCCGGCAAGGAAGGGCTGCTGCACATCTCGGAGCTCGAGCATTTCCGAGTCGGCAACGTCGAGGACGTGCTCACCCTCAACGATGATGTCGAGGTGAAGCTCGTGGAGGTCGACGGCCGCACCGGCAAGGTGCGCCTGAGCCGCAAGGCCCTGCTGCCCGTGCCCGAGGGTATGGAAGCCCAGCCCGCTAGCAGCGGTCGTGGTGGTCGCGGCGGGCGTGACCGCGGCGGCGACCGGCGTCCGCCCCGGCGGCGGCGCTAGCAGGCGGGTCTGAGCCATGAACCTCGGTTCCTACTCGCACGAGGCACCGCCGAGGCGCGAAGTGCTGGACAACGGGGCGGTCGTTCTGACCGTCCCGATGCCCTCCGCACATTCCGTGGCCCTCGGCGTCTGGTTGAGACGCGGCAGCCAGGATGAGCCGGTCGGTCTCGGCGGCCTGGCGCACTTCCTGGAACATATGGTCTTCAAGGGGTCGCTCACCCGGAGCGCCTTCGAGATCGCGTGTCTCTTCGACGGCATCGGGGCCTCGGTCGACGCTTTCACCACCAAGGATCACGTCGGGTTCATCGTCAACGTGCTGCCCGAGTATTTCGGCGAAGCCAGCGCGGCCCTCTCCGACATGTTGCTCCACCCGGCCTTCGACGAGGATCTGATCCTGCTCGAGCAGGAAGTGGTCTGCGCGGAGATCCAGGAGGCGCGCGACAATCCGGAGGATCTGCTGAACGACGCCTTCGTGGCGCGACTCTACGGCGACCATCCCCGCAGCCGTCCCATCTTGGGCTCGCACGAGACCGTACGCACCTTCGACGCCGAACTCCTGCGACGCGAACACGCGGCGCTGTTCACGGGACCGAACCTGGTGATCTCGGTCGCCGGCAACTTCAGCGAGAAAATGCGCCGCAGCGTACTCGAGCATTTCGGCCCCGGGTCCCTGCCGGCCGAGCGACCATCGCCTGTCCGACCCGTCCCACACGATACGTCTTACGCGGCAGTCAGCGAGGTCATGGCCGACGCCCGGCTGCACGACCGAAGGCTGGACATACCGAGCCCGCTCCAGCAGTGTTACTTTGAGATCGGCAACTTGGCGGTTCACTACCGCCACCCCGACCGGATCCCGCTCGGCATGCTGAGCAACGTCCTCGGGGGAGGGCTGTCGAGCCGGATCTTCCAGTCGGTGCGCGAGCGCGAAGGGCTGGCGTATTCGATCTACAACTACACGGACATGGGACGGGAAGTCGGTCTCGTGAGCTGCGCGGGGTCGTGCTTACCCGAGAAGCGGAGCAAGCTGGAAGCGCTGGTCAGGGCCGAGTATCAACGTCTGCTCGGTGGCGGCGTGTCGGACGAGGAACTCGACGGTAACCGGGCCCAGATCAAGTCGCAGCTCGTCTTTTCCCTGGAGGGCGTCACGAACCAGATGATCCGCGCGGCCAAGGACGAGATCTACTACGGCCGTTTCCTGCCCGTGAGCGAACTGGTCGACCTCGTCGACGCCGTCGACGTGGATGCCATCATGCGCTGCGCCGAACTCTACTTCGACCCGGACGGTCTCTTCACGGCCGTACACGGCCCCGTAGTCATCTAGCCACGATCGCTGACGACGACCCGAGGAGGGGGATGGAGCGCAGGGGGCCCAAGAGGCAATTGCGGATCAGGCCCGGGTCGGCTTTCGTACTCGGTCTGGCCGCCGTGATCGTGGTGGGCACGCTGGCCCTCGCACTTCCCGCCGCCGACCCCGCGGGCAAACCCGTACCGCTGCTGGACGCGCTGTTCACCGCGACGTCGGCCGTCTGCGTCACCGGTCTGATCGTGAGGGATACGGCCGTCGATTTCACGCCGTACGGACAAACCGTGATCCTGGTCCTGATCCAGTTGGGGGGGCTGGGCATCATGTCCGTGGCCGGTACGGTCTCCCTGCTGCTGGGCCGCGGCATCGGTTTGCGCGAATCCAGTCTGCTGCGCGAGCTCTTCGAGGGACAGGTGCTGCGGGAATCCCGGCAGATTATACGCTTCGTCGCCGGCTTCACCTTCATCGCCGAGATTCTAGGCACCGCCGCGCTCTACGTCGGCCTGGCCGACAGCATCCCCGAACGGGGCGCTCGTCTTTGGCATGCCGCCTTCCACGCGGTATCCGCCTTCTGCAACGCCGGCTTCTCACTCAATTCCGACTCGCTGGTTTCGCAGGCGGGCGATCCGCTGGTGGTGGGCACGGTGGCCGGGCTCCTTATCGTGGGCGGCCTGGGCTTTCCCGTCGTGGCCAACCTGCGCGGCTGGACGCTGGGTCGGGCGCGTCGCGAACGCGTTCGTCGTCGTCTGTCCGTCCAGGCGCGCATCGTGCTGTTGGTGACGGCGATCCTGCTGATAGGCGGCACGATGCTGCTGGCCGCGCTGGAGTGGCGCGGCGCGCTTGCCGGCGAAGGGGTCATCGGCAAGCTCGGCCTGGCATTCTTCCAGTCGGCCACCGCTCGCACGGCCGGTTTCAACACGATGGATCTGGCGAGTCTGTCCAGCGCCTCCCTGCTGGCCATCGTCGTCCTGATGTGCGTGGGCGCCGCTCCCGGCTCCACGGCCGGCGGCATCAAGCTGACGACGGTCGCGGTGCTATGGGCCAACCTGAGGGCGATCGCGGCGGGAGGACGTGCGCCGCGTCTCTTCAATCGCGAGATCGGCGCCTTGACGGTGCGTCGCGCCTTCATGATCCTGACCACCTGGATCACCACCCTGACCGTCGCGCTCTTCGTGCTGCTCGTGACCGAAGGCCGCGGCTTGACCGAGACGCTGTTCGAAACGGCGTCGGCCATGGGTACCGTGGGCCTGTCGCTCGGCTTGACCCCGGAGCTTTCCGGACCGGGCCGGGTGGTGGTCGTGCTGCTGATGTTCCTGGGCCGCCTGGGTCCCCTCGCCGTGGCGTACGGACTCGTGCGCCCCGCACGCGAGCACGCTGTCCGTTACGCCGAGGCCGACCTGCTCGTGGGGTGAGACGGTCGAGTTGTATTCGGCCCGTTCCGAGCGAGCCGGGTCGGAGGAGGATTTGATATGAAACGAGTCGCGGTATTCGGTCTGGGACGCTTCGGTACCAGCGTGGCCCGCACGCTGCACGACGAAGGCGTCGAAGTGCTCGTGGTCGATCAGGACCACCGGCTTACGGACCGGCTCCAGGATCAAGTCGCGTTGGCCGTCTCCTTCGACGCCACCGAGCGGGAGAATCTGGAACGGTTCGAGGTCGGACACATGGACGCCGTCGTCGTAGGTATCGGCGCTCATTTCGAGGCGAGCGTCATGGTCACCCTGCTCTGCAAGGAACTCGGTGTCCCGCGCATCATCTGCAAGGCGTTGACGCCGGACCAGGCGAAGGTCCTGCTCAAGATCGGTGCGGACCAGGTCGTCCAGCCCGAGCAGCAGATGGGACGGTGGCTCGCCGAGAACATGTTGCATGATTCGGTCGTCAACATGGTGGAATTGCCGGAGGGCTACGGCCTGGCGCGCATCCGGGTGCGTGAGGAGTGGTGTGGCAAGACGTTATCGGATCTGCGGATGCTGAGCGATGCACGGTTGAATCTGATCCAGGTCCACCGTCGGCCGGAGACGGCGACCGGGGAGACGGAGCGCATACCCTTGCCGAACGGCGAATTCAAGTTGCTGGCCGGTGACGAGCTGGATGTGATCGGAGAGAACAGTATTATAGCGACTTACGAGATCGTCGGCCGCTAGGCGGCGCGTTCCGGAAGTGGTAAAAAGTGCTTTCCCTGGCTGGAGTTCCAGGCTACATTGAGGCAGATTCTGCGCCAGGACCGTTACTTGCATGAGTGACGGACCGACGGGAATGGATGCAATCAGGAGCGGCCTGTCCAGCGCGGAGGGAGCCGCGCGCGATTTTTGCCGCCATGGCAAAGGAGTGACGAGACATGCTCTTCTCGAAGCGATTCGTCCTGTTGACCGTGCTGGCCCTGGCTCTTGCAGCCAACTGGGGATGTGCACCGTGCAGCGATTACAAAGAGCTTCTTACCGAACGCGACGCGACGATCGTGGACCTGCAGGCCCAGGTCGCCGAACGCGAGGCGACCATCGCCGAAGGGCAGCAACTGGCCAGTGAACTCCACGAGCAGATCGCCCAGGTGGAGGCCGAGAAGGATGTGCTCATCGAACAGCTCGGCGAAGTGGTGATGGTCACCATCCCCGACGAGATCCTCTTCGCCTCCGGCCAGACCATGATTCTCGAAACCATGATACCCACGCTCGAAGCCCTGCGGGATGCGATCAATGCGTACCCCGAATGGGACATCCACGTCGCGGGTTTTACCGACGATCAGAAGATCTGGCCTGATTTCCATGAAGTCTGGCCCACCAACTGGGAGCTGGGCGCCGCCCGCGCCGCGGCCGTCACCCGTTACCTGACCAACGGGCTGGACATGGACGCCTCGCGTTTCGCCGTGGTCAGCTACGGTCCCTTCCACCCGGTCGGCGACAACGAGACGGTGGCGGGTCGCAAGTTGAACCGCTTCGTGCGCATCGTGCTGCACAAGCCCGAACGGCTCTGGGCACGCAACCAGTAGCTCACGCATCTTCCTGACGGAATCCTGACGGATTCCTGACGAATTCCTGATGAATTCCTGACGAAGAGGGGCCGCCCACCGGGCGGCCCCTCTTTTCATGTCTTCGTCCCGAGTCGAATCTAGCGCGCCACTGCTGCCCGCGCCAGTTCATCCATCGCCGCTGTGGCCCTGTCGATGTCGATCTCGTCGTTGAGCGGGCCGATGCTGAAGCGCGCCGTGCCCAGATCGTGGGTGCCGATGCCCGCATGGGCCAGGGGGGCGCACTGCAGCCCCGTGCGCACGATGACGCCGTGATCGACGTCCAGGCGCTGGCCGATCTCCTCCGGGGTCATGCCGTCGAGGGTGACGCTGATCACAGGTGTATGGCGCTCGTCCGCGCCCGCGCAGTGCAGTTTCAGACCCGGCAGGGCGGAGAAACCCTCGCACAATTTTGCCGCCAACGCCCTCTCGTGGGCCGCGATGACGTCCAATCCGCGTTCCCGGACCCACGCCAGTCCGGCGCGTATCCCGGCGATGCCCAGCGTGTTCAAGGTCCCCGTCTCCAGGCGGTAGGGGTATTCCTCGAGATGCGTGAGTTGTCGTGAGCGGACGCCCGTGCCGCCCCACCGCGTGGTGCGCAGGACGACATCGGGCCCGACGGCGATACCGCCGATGCCCACCGGGCCGAGCATCGACTTGTGTCCCGTGAACGCAAGCATGTCGATTCCCATGGCGTCCATGTCGATGGGGACGCCGCCGGCGGTCTGGGCCGCGTCCACCAGGAAGGCCACGCCGCGCTGGCGGCAGATGGCGCCGACGGCGGTGATATCCTGGACGGTGCCGAGCACGTTGGAACCGTGTGTCATGACCACCAGACGGGTCTTGGGACGGATGAGATCCGCCACCGCCGCCGGATCCACGAAGCCGTCCGCGTCGAAGGGCGCGAGATCGAAGGTGATGCGACCCTCGCGGGCCATCTCGTGCAGGGGGCGCAGCACGGAGTTGTGCTCCAGGCAGGTCGAGACCACGTGGTCGCCGGGGCGACAGTAGCCCTGCAGGCAGATGTTGAGCGAGTCGGTGGCGTTGGCGGTGAAGACCAGCCGGTGCTTGTCGCGCGCCGGGTTGTTGAAGAACTCCGAGAGCTCGGCGCGGGTGTCCTCGATCACGTCGCCGGCGGCCACGGCGGCATCGGCGCCCGTGCGGCCCGGGTTGACCCCGTGGCGACGGTAGAAGTCGTCCATCGCCGCGTAGACCGCTTCGGGTTTCGGATAGGAGGTCGCTGCGTTGTCCAGGTAGGTCATGTCTTCCACGTTCGCTCCTTCGGGACCGAGCCGGTCAAGCACGGGAACAGCCTCAATGATGGTATGTGGACATCTTCCCGGCAAGTCGCGCTGCAGGCGTTGCCCCCGGCGGCCGGACGTGTTATCCATGGGGGTCGGCGGCGATTAATCCATAAACCCGATACTCCGCGAAAGGACAGCCGAGATGCACCGGATCATTTTTTTATTGTTCGCCGCGATCTTGTTCATGACCGGCTGCACCACGACAGGAGGGGACACCTATGTACGTTTGTCCACCGACGCAGGTGAGATCCTCCTCGAAATGAAACCCGACCTTGCCCCGAAACATGTCGCCAACTTCACCCATCTATGCCGTTCCGGGTTCTATGACGGCACGACTTTCCACCGTGTTATTCCCGGCTTCATGATCCAGGGCGGTGATCCCAATACGAAGGATGACGACCGCGGCAATGACGGACAGGGCGGCCCGGACTGGGAAGACGTGCTAAGTCCGAAGGAGTTTGCGTTGATGACCGAAGTGCTCGTCATGCTGTCGAGCAAAGGTTACGTGGGCTTCGCGGACAGAGCCCAGATCAAGGCGGAGTTCAATTCTGACCGGCACCAGCGTGGCGTTCTCTCGATGGCGCGGTCGCAAGATCCGGACTCTGGTGGCAGCCAGTTCTTCATCTGCGTGGCAGACGTATCTCACCTCGACGGCAAGTACACCGCGTTTGGACGTGTCGTGCTCGGCTTGGACACCGTGGACGAAATCGTGATGGTTGAGCGGGACCGGCGCGACAATCCTCTGCAATCCCAGCACATCAACCGCGCGGAGGTGATTACGGGAATCGAGAGCCTGACGGACGCCGAACAGACTGCGATTTCAGAAACCACCACGCCAGTCGTGACAGAGTAGGCAGGGAGTCCAGGTGTCTGACACGATCACCATCAAGGGCGCTCGGGTTCACAACCTCAAGAACCTCGATATCGAACTGCCCCGCCACGAGCTGGTCGTGGTTACCGGCCCGAGCGGTTCGGGCAAGTCCTCGCTGGCCTTCGACACCCTCTACGCCGAGGGGCAGCGTCGCTACATCGAGAGCCTGTCGAGTTTCGCCCACCAGTTCCTGGACCAGTTGCCCAAGCCCGATCTGGATCGCATCGAGGGCCTGTCGCCCGCCCTGGCCATCGACCAGAAGGGGCTCGGCGCGAATCCCCGCTCCACGGTGGGTACGATCACCGAGATCGCCAACTATCTGCGTCTGCTCTTCGCCCGTTGCGGACAGGTGATCTGCCCGGAATGCGGTGTGCCCGCCGGGGCCCTGCCGCTCTCCGCCATCGAGGGCAGCGTCGCCGCGCAACCCGCCGGCACGCGGTTGTGGATACTGGCGCCGGTGGTACGCGGGCGGAAGGGCGCGCACCGGAAACTCCTGCAGGACCTGTCGAAGCAGGGCTACGTGCGCGCGTTGATCGACGGCGGGCTCCACGACCTGGACGAGGCGCCGCGGCTGGCGCCGGGCAAGCGGCACGAGATAGCCGTGGTCGTCGACGGTCTCGTGAATCGTCCCGGCGTGGGAGAGCGCCTGTCGGAGGCTCTCGCGCGGGCGGTGGAGCTTTCCGGCGGCACGGTCCTGGTGCGCACCGCGGACGGCGGCACGATCCTCTACAGCCGCGAGGCCGGTTGTCCTTCGTGCGGGCGCAGCTTCGCCCCGCTGGAGCCGCGCCTGTTCTCCTTCAATTCCCCGTCCGGCTCCTGTCCGACCTGTCAGGGGCTGGGCAACCAACCCACCATCAATACGCGCAGCCTGGTGCCCGACCCCGAGCTCAGCCTGGCCGGCGGCGCCGTGTCCTACCTGCGGGGCAAGGAGACGGGTTGGCTGTACACGCAGGTGGAAGCCTTCGCAGGGGCGCTGGGCTTCTCGATGCACAAGCCCTGGCGGGAGCTGTCTGAGACGGAGCACGAGGTACTGCTGCACGGCATGTCACCGGAGATCGAGGAATCCCTGCGCGAACACCAGCACTACGACGCCTTCCTGCGGGACTGGGCGGGCCTGGTGCCGGAGCTGCTGCGACGCCACCGCGAGACCCGCTCGGACAAGGTGCGCTCCGGCATCACGTCGTTGTTGACGGCCGAGACCTGTCCGACCTGCGACGGGTACCGGCTCTGCGCGGATGCCCTCAGCGTCCGGGTGGGCGACCGGCATCTCGGCGAGGTCGGCGAACTGCCCTTGACCGAACTACTGACGTGGGCTGCGGGGCTGACCTTCGTCGAACCCGTGCATGTCGCCGTGGCAAAGCCCATCCTGGAACAGATCACGGCCCGGGTCCGCTTCCTTTGCGAGGTCGGCGTGGGTTATCTGAACCTCGCGCGCGGCGTCGGCACCCTGTCCGGCGGCGAGGGCCAGCGCGTGCGTCTGGCCACCCAGGTGGGCTCGCGCCTGACCGGTGTGCTCTACATCCTCGACGAACCCAGCGTCGGCCTCCACCACCGTGACATCCACCGCCTGATCGGCATCCTCGGCAAGCTGCGGGACCGCGGCAACAGCGTCGTGGTCGTGGAACACGATCTGGACATCATGCTGGCGGCCGACCACCTGCTCGACCTCGGGCCCGGCGCCGGCGAGCACGGGGGGGAGATCGTCGCCCAGGGCACGCCGGCGGACGTGGCGGCCAACCCGCGCAGCATCACCGGCGCCTATCTGTCCGGCCGGCAAGGGCCGCTGGGGCCCGTGCCCGTCACCGACGGCGCGGAACCGGAAGCCTGGCTCCGCATGCGCGGGCTGACCAACCGCAATCTCAAGGGCATCGACCTGGAAATACCGCTGGGTCGATTGACCTTGATCACGGGCGTGTCGGGGTCGGGCAAGAGCACCGCGGTGCACGACACCCTGTACCGCGAACTGGCCCGTCGTCTGCACCGCGCGGGAGCCGAACCCGGGCCTTTCGTCTCCCTCGAGGGGGAGGCGGCCCTGCGGTCGGTGATCCTGGTGGACCAGTCGCCCATCGGTCGTTCGCCGCGCTCCACGCCGGCGACCTACACGGGCCTGATGGGACACCTGCGCAAGCTGTACGCGGCGACGACCCTGGCCAAGATGCGCGGTTACGCGGCCGGGCGCTTCAGTTTCAATACCGGCGGCGGGCGCTGCCCGGTCTGCGAAGGCGCCGGCGTCAAGCGTCTGAGCATGGATTTCCTGCCCGACGTCGACGTGCCGTGCGATGTCTGCAACGGCCAGCGTTTCGACCCCGAGACGCTGGAGGTCCATTTTAAGGGCCGGAACATCGCCGAAGTGCTGGCGATGACGGTCGAGGAGGCGCTAGAGCTGCTGCACAACATCCCGGCCTGTCGCAAGATCCTGTCGGTCATGGACGGTGTCGGGCTGGGTTATCTCCGTCTCGGGCAGGTCGGCGCCACCCTGTCCGGCGGCGAGGCCCAGCGCCTGAAGTTGTCGCGGGAGCTGGCGCGCGGCAGCAAGGGCAGCAGTCTCTACATCCTGGACGAACCGACTACCGGGCTTCATTTCTGCGACGTCGATCGTCTGATGGACATTCTGGCCCAGCTTACCGGGCATGGCCATACGGTCATCGTGATCGAGCACAATCCCGAAGTGATCAGGCGCGCGGACTGGGTCATAGATCTGGGACCGGAAGGCGGCGAGGAGGGTGGCAGGGTCGTGGCGCAGGGGACTCTGGAGACGATACTCGCCGCAA
Source organism: uncultured Fibrobacteraceae bacterium (assembly GCA_964389015.1). GTDB lineage: Bacteria > Krumholzibacteriota > Krumholzibacteriia > LZORAL124-64-63 > LZORAL124-64-63 > JAHIYU01. The sequence continues at coordinate 59,708 of CAYMCR010000003.1, forward strand.
ACGATTCCTACACCGGCGAGATGTTGCGCCGCTTGGCCGCGTCCTGACCATAATGGGTCTTGGCGAATGGGGCGCCGCGTCATAAATTGGGCAGCGCCGAACCGCTCCGCGCGACGTATGGGTGAGACATCGCGGTTACCCCCACCGAGGAGCCGTTTTGAACCCGATCGAGACAGATGGCCTCTCGCAAACGCCCCTCACGGCATGGCATCGCGAGCACGGCGGCCGCATGGTCCCGTTCGCGGACTTCGAGATGCCGGTGCAGTACGAGGGCCTCGGCATCGAGCACGCCGCCGTGCGCGAAAGGGTGGGCCTCTTCGACATCGCGCACATGGGCGAAATATACGTGCGCGGCGCGGGCGCCGAATCCTGGCTTGACGGCCTGACCACCAACCGCATCGCCGGCACCAAGCCGGGCAGGATCGTCTACACCGCCATGTGCGCGCCAGACGGCGGCGTCCTCGACGACATGCTGATCTACCGCTTGACCGACCACGACTGGCTGATCGTCTGCAACGCCGTCAACCGCGGCAAGATCGCCGGCTGGCTCGCCGAGCACGGTCGCGGCGTGGCTGACGTGGCCCTCGAGGATGCCAGCGACCGCACGGCCATGATCGCCGTCCAGGGGCCCGAGTCGCCCGTGCTGATGTCGCGTTTGTCGGCGCTCGCCGACGCGCGCGCGAGAGTGGCGGAACTGGACTTCTACGCCTCCTTCGTGCTTTCTCGCCCGGCGGGAGACTGGATCGTATCGCGCACGGGTTACACCGGCGAGCGGGGGTACGAACTGTACATTCCCTGGCGCGAGGCCTTGCCCCTGTGGGAGGAACTCCGCGCGCAGGGGGGCGACCTGGGTGTCGCACCCATCGGGCTGGCGGCCCGCGACACCCTGCGCTTCGAGATGGGCTACAGCCTCTACGGTCACGAACTGAGCGGCGACTGGACCCCGCTCGAAGCCGGTATCGGCTGGGCGCTGCGCCTGAAGAACCGCGAGTTCGTCGGCGCCGAAGCCCTGCGCGCACTGAAGAGCGCAGGCGTGCCGCGACGCATCGCCGGCCTGGAGATTCACGGGGCGTCAGTCGGCGACCGCTCCCGACCCGCGCCCATCGCCCGGCAGGACACGCCCGTCTTCGCGGCGGACATGCGGGTGGGCTTCGTGACCAGCGGCACCAAGAGTCCGTCCCTGAACAAATCCCTCGCCCTAGCCATGTTGGCTACCGATCGCGGCGAGGTCGAGTTGGAAGTGGAGATTCGCGGCAAGCGGTATCCCGCCACCGTGACCTCCTTGCCATTCCTGGCGTCGCGGGTCAAAGGCGACCCACGCGCCGTACGCCGCTAGCCCTGAGGAGGCAGGAGCATGACGTCTGACGATCGGATCTACAGCAAGGAACACGAATGGGTGATGGTCGAGGGTAACATCGCCAACGTGGGCGTGACGGAATACGCCGCCACCGAACTCGGCGACGTGGTCTTCATCGAACTCCCCGAACCCGGTGCACAGGTCGGCCAGGGCGACGTCGTCGGCACGATCGAGACGGTCAAGTCCGTGGAGGATCTGTACTGCCCCCTGACGGGCGAAATCGTGGAGATCAACGAGGAGGTGCTCGAAGCGCCGGAACTCGTGAACGAATCGCCGCTGGATGACGGCTGGCTGTTCAAGCTGCAGGTCTCCGACCAGGGCGAGCTGGATCAACTGCTCTCGGCCGCGGACTACGACGCCCTGATCGGAAGCTGAGCAGTCCATGCCCTACACGCCGCACACGGATGAGGATATCCGCGAGATGCTCGCCGTGCTCGGCCTGCGCGACGTGGAGGACCTGTTCGCCACCATTCCCGCCGCGGTGCGGGACGCCTCGGGCCTGGACCTGCCCTCTTCGCTGTCCGAGGAGGAGGTCTGGCGGGTCATGAGCAACCTGGCGGCCCTGAACGTCGGGCAGGATGAGCTGGTGTCCTTCATGGGGGGGGGCGTCTACGACACGTACATCCCGGCCGCCGTGGACGCCCTGTCGAGCCGTAGCGAATTCCTCACCGCGTACACGCCCTACCAGGCGGAAGTCTCGCAGGGGACGCTGCAGATCATCTACGAGTGGCAGACCTTCGTGAGCCGGTTGACGGGTTTGCCTGTGGCCAACGCCAGCATGTACGACGGCGCCACGGCGCTCGTCGAGGCGTTGCTGATGGCCCTGGCGAAGACGAGACGCGGCAAGGTGATCCTGCCGGAGACGCTCAATCCGCGCTATCGACGCGTCGTCGAGACCCATCTGAAGGGGGAGGGCACGGAGATCCTGACCGCGCCCCGCGGCGAGGACGGCGCCACCGATCCGGCCGGGTTGGCGGGACTGGTGGATGAGACGGTCGGTGCGGTCGTTCTGCAGACCCCCAACTACCTGGGCCGGCTCGAGCCCACGGCCGAGCTCTCGGCCGCCCTCGGCGAGAGCGGAGCCCTGCTGATCGCCGTCGTCAATCCCGTCTCCTTGTCGGTCGTCAAGCCGCCGGCCGCCTACGGCGCCTCGATCGCCGTGGGCGAAGCGCAGCCCTTCGGCATCCCCTGCAGTTGGGGCGGTCCGCTGCTCGGTTTCCTGGCCTGCGCCGACGAGCTGAAGCGACAAGTCCCCGGTCGTATCGCCGGTCGCACCATCGACAGCCAGGGACGCCACGGCTACGTGCTCACCCTGCAGACGCGGGAGCAGCACATCCGGCGCGAGAAGGCGACGTCGAACATCTGTACCAACCAGGGCCTGAACATGACGCGCGCCGCGATCACGCTGGCCCTGCTCGGCGCGGAGGGCTTCAAGGCGCTGGGCGAGGCGAATCTCGATCGCTGCGCCGCCCTGCGCGACGTGCTCGGCCGCATCGACGGTCTGGCTTTCCCTTGCGATGGTCCTTCCTTCAACGAGCTGGTGGTGCGCTTGCCCGGCTCCGCCCGTGACTTCATGGTGTACGCCCGCGCGTGCGGCGTGCTGGCCGGCATTCCGCTGGCCGGCTTCGCCGGCTGCGGCGAAGGGGACCTGCTGGTGGCGGTGACCGAACGTCGCACGGCGGACGAGATCGAGACGTACGGAAACCTGGTGCGGGACTTCCTGGAGGCGCAGGGCGATGACTGACGTGTCCAAGGGCAAGGATCGCGGGGGCTGGTGCGCCGACCTGCAGGATAATCTCTTCACGAAGGGTCGCGCCGGGCGCCGCGGCGTCATGCCTCCCGTCTGGCGCGGCGACCCTTTGGCTGTCGAACTGCCCGCCTCCCTGCGTCGCGAGGAGCCCTGCGACCTGCCGTCGCTTTCGGAGCAGGAGGTGATGCGCCACTACACGCGTCTCTCGAACCTCAACCACCACATCGAGCGCGGCATGTATCCGCTGGGCAGCTGCACCATGAAGTACAACCCGCGTCTGAACGAACGCGTCGCGGCCCTGCCCGGCTTCGCGACCCTGCACCCGGAGCAGGACGAGGCCGACCTCCAGGGTCTGCTCTGCGCCCACAAGCTGTTGCAGGACGCCCTGTGCGAGATCACGGGATTCGACGCCTGCAGCCTACAACCGGCCGCGGGCGCCCAAGGCGAGTTCCTGGGCATGTTGACCATCCGCGCCTACCACCTGGCCAACGACGATGCCGAGCGCGTGGAGGTCCTGATCCCCGATTCGGCCCACGGCACCAACCCGGCCTCGGTGGTCATGACCGGCATGAAGCCGGTCACCATCAAGTCCCTGCCCGACGGGCGCCTCGATCTGGCCGCCCTGCGCGAGGTCGCCGGACCGCGGACCGCGGGGATCATGATCACCAACCCGAACACCCTCGGCCTCTTCGAAACGGAGATCGTCGAGGTGGCGCGCATCGTGCACGAGGCCGGCGGGCGTCTGTACATGGACGGCGCCAACCTCAACGCCATCCTGGGCAAGGCCAAGCCCGCCCGCATGGGTTTCGACGTGATCCACCTGAACCTGCACAAGACCTTCTCGACGCCCCACGGCGGCGGCGGTCCCGGCGCGGGGCCCATCTGCGTCACGTCGGAACTGGCGCCCTTCCTGCCCGGCCCCGAGGTCGTGGCGACCGACGGTGTCTTCAGCCTGCTCCACGACGAGGCGGGGGAGCGGCCGAGCATCCATTCCTTCCACGGCAATTTCGGCGTCTGCCTGCGCGCGCTGGCCTACATCCTGCGCCTGGGCGGCGACGGCCTGGCCCGGGTATCGGAGCTGGCCGTCCTGAATGCCAATTACCTGCGCCGACAGCTGGAGGGGATCCTGCACGTGGACCACCCCGAGGGCTGCCTGCACGAGTTCATCGCCACCGGTCGCGACTGGAAGGAACGCTTCGGCGTGCGCACCCTGGACATCGCCAAGCGTCTGCTCGACTACGGCGTGCACGCCCCGACGATCTACTTCCCCCTGATCATCGAGGAAGCCCTGATGATCGAACCCACGGAGACCGAGTCCAAGGAAACGCTGGACGAGTTCGTGGCGATCATGCGCGAGATCCGTCGCGAGGCCGAGTCGCACCCCGAACTTCTGCAAGAGGCGCCTCACCTGACGCCGGTCTCGCGTCTGGACGAAGCCGGCGCCGCCAGGAAACCCGACCTGCGCTGGTTCGGGCCCTGCAACTGCGGGTAGCCGCCATGCGCCTGCGCGTGATCCGCGACGACGCCCGCAGCGGCGCCGAGAACATGGCGGCCGACGCGCGTATGCTCGCAGCCCATCATCCCGGCGACGATCCCGTGCTGCGCCTCTATCGCTGGTCGCCCTCCGCGGTCAGTTACGGCTATCACCAGGCTGTGGACGACTTCGACGACGAGGTCGTGGCGCGTCTGGGCTACGGTCTGGTGCGCCGCCCCACCGGCGGGCGCGCCATCCTGCACGCAGACGAACTGACCTACGCCGTAGTGGGCGATGCCGGTTCCGCCCCCTTCGGCGCCTCGCTCCACGAAGTCTATACGACCATCAATTCAGCCTTGCTGCTCTTCGTGCGGCGACTGGGACTCTCGCCCGACGTCTCCGCCGGCGAATCCCTGACCGATGCTCGGGGCGCCGTCTGCTTCGCGACGGCCGGCCGGCACGAAATCACCGTGGGCGGCCGCAAGCTGATCGGTTCGGCGCAACGCTGGCTGGCGCACGGCTTCCTGCAGCACGGCTCCATCCTCACCGGCAAGGGCCACGTCGGTCTGCTCGAATGTCTGCGGGGAAATGTCGACGGTCGGGAACAGCGAGCGCGTCTGCGGGCGGCGACGACGGATCTCGGCGAGTTGCTGGGCCGAGATTTGACCACCGCGGATCTGGACGGGTTCGCGGACGCGCTGGTCGAGGCCTTCGCCGAGACCTTCCACTGCGAGACGTATGCCGCCGACGCCTGATTGACCCGGACTCAGAAGTCCAGCGCCAGACCCGAGGCGAAAGCCAGCCCCTTGGTGTCGTTGGGGACGAACTGGCCGCGGTTCGCCACCGCGAGATCCCAGCGCACGATTCCCAGGTACAGACCCAGCCCCGCCGCCGCGCGTGGCACCTCGCCGCCGAAACCCAGACCGGCTCGTGGCTGCAGCCAGGTCGTGAGTCGCCACTCCACGCCAAGGTCCAGAGCCAGCTTGTCGGACGCGCCGGCCCTCTTCTCCAGGCCGCGGGACAGGTCGCAACCCACCAGGAAGGAACCGAACGTATTGCTCGCGCCCAGGCGTATCACGGTGGGCAGGGTCCGCGCGTACGCCGCGGCGGCGTAGGTGGTGTCGCTCTCCGTGATGTGGGCGTCGAGGTCGTCGCTCATGGCGGTGAGCGAATCGGCCTTGGCGCTCCAGACGCGGCGTTCCACGTTCTCGTCCCAGGTCAGACGGCTGGCCACGTTGCTCACGGCGAGGCCGACCGTCCAGCCGCGGGGGAGTTGCAGGGCCAGACCGGCGTCCACAGCGTAGCCGCTGCCGCCCTGGGACGTGATGAACGAAGCAGCGGCCTCGCCGCGCACGCCGTCCATGTCCGCCGTGATGCCGCCGCCGGCCTCCTCTACGGTGAAATCGTAGAGTCCGTACAGATAGCGCGCGTTGACGCCGGCGGAAAGACGGTAGGTGCGGTTTGTGAGCACGGGCCTGGCGTAGGAGAGCGTGGCGGCGCCCACGGCGTAGCCATCGCCGTCGGTATCCTCGAACGAAAAGCTCTGGCCGATCTCGTTGCCCATCAGAACCAGGTCGAAGAAGTCCTTGTCCAGGGTGCCCGTGCCGCCGGCGATGCCCTGGAAGGTCAAGGCCAGCGGTCCCGCGCAGAACCCGAGCGCGGATGCCCGTACATTGGCGTCGAGCATGAACCCCTCGTCGGGTATCTCGTTCAGCAGTTCCTGCTTGTCGGCCTCGGTCAGCACGGCGCCGTTGATCTCGTGGTAGCGGGCCAGGGAGAAGGCGTTGTTGTTGAGGTCGAGCGAGACCGAGGCGATTCCCAGCGAATAGCCCTCGGCGGCGCCCAAAGCGAGGTTCGCCGGATTCCAATCGACGGCGTCCAGTCCGCGGGCTGCTCCCGTGTAGGCGCCGGACATGCCCATGGCCCTTACCTGTCCTTGACCCAGGGCCTGGCCGCAGGTGCAGAGCAGTACGCAGAGCAACCCGGCCAGCGCGGCCGTCGCGCCCAAACGCGACGGTGGTGTTCGACGTTGTCTCGTCTTGGTGTTGTCGTTCAAGCCGAACTCCTTCCGCGCTGGCACGGATCAGTCGTTATCGATCAGGATTTCCACGGACAGCGCCCCGCGGGCGGATAGACTGTCGCACGAGCGGAGAACCACTTCCTGGCCGTCCGTGCCGGGGATCAGGGCGCGCAGGGCCGTGTAGGCCCCCTGGCGTGTGAAGGCCCTGATCTGCGTCGCATCGAGAGCGATGACGTATTTGGTCAAAACGGCATCCCGCACGTAATGGGTTGTCTCGTCGACCACGCCCGGCGCCACCGACAGGGGGCCGATGACCAGTTCGGGGTCGTTCAGCGCGGATACCGAATCCGGTCCCACCAGGAACAGCACATCCAGGCCGAAGGGGAAGTGGTTGTCGATCTCGGTGATGATCTCCGCCGCCAGCAGGTGCTCGTCGAGGTTGCGCCGCAACTCTTCGTCGAGATCCAGGGCCGCGGGGTCGCGGTCGATCTCGGCGTCGTCGATCACCAGGCGCAGCGGCGCGTCGGCCCACCAGACCACCTGTGCCTGATCCCCGGGGCGCATCGTGCCGACCTCGTCGCCGCCGCCGATGTTGACGGCGCCGCTGAAGGTGAAGCTCTCGGGCAGTATGCTCAACAGGTCCGCGATGGTGCTGTTGCTCTCGTCCAGGAGGATGGTCGTCTTCGCCGGCTCCCCGTCGCGCGCCGGGGCGACGTCGGCCGTGGCCGCGAGCGAGGCGGTCTCGCCGCTCCCGTTGCGTCCGGTGAGCAGGAGGTCGATGTTGCCGTTGATGCCCGTGCCGTTGAACAGTTCGATGACCAGGGTGGCCGCGGGCAGTTGCAGGCCGTCCAGTTCGTCGGGGATGTCGATGAGCTGTGTCACCGGTTCCAACTCGAAGGTGTACGCGGGTATGAGACCGGTGACTTCGCCGATGGCCAGCGTGGTGGCGTCCATCAGCGCGGAGACGCGCATCCCGGCGGCGATGTCCACGAGCTCGCCGTCGCTGCCGGGGGAGACCACGCCTACCGTGTAGGTCAGCGAGTCCAGTGGTGCGCCGCCGCCGGCGGTGATGCGGGCGCCGGCCAGATCGGCCTGCGTGACTTCCGTACCGTTGCGCGGCATCGCGAAGGTGAGCAGGAAGGGGTCGCCTTCCGGCGTCTCGAACTCGTTGAAGTAGATGTAGACCGTCGCGGGGATGGGCAGACCGCTGGTTAGGGTGACGTTCATCAGGCCGCTGGCCACGGTCGCTTCGACGATGCGCAGCGAGTCGGGCAGGGCCAAGGCGCTGGTCTCCTGGAAGGACTGGCTGCCGATGGCCGCCCGCGCCTCGTCGACCACGAGTTCGCTGATGGACAACGATATGCCGAGCCAGGCCTCGGGACCGATGTCGGCGCCGGCGGAACCCGCCGAGCCGCCGGTCAGACGGACGGCCAGGTTGCCGGGAAGATCCACGTCGGCGAGTTCCGCGACGGCCGTGGCTTCCGTGCCCGGTGCGATCTCCGCCGCGAATACCAGCGAGGTGACCACCGCGCCCGTCCCGGCATGCACCACCTCGGCGGTGATGGTCTCCGGGGGGGTGTCGCCCGAGAGCGGTATGGGCAGCCGGTTGTCCAGGCTCAGGGTGATGAACCCGGAGGAGACGTGCGCGTGGTCGAAGCCGTCGAGCTCGAGAGGATCGCTCTCCACGTCGAAGGTGAAGGGTGGGACCGGATAGACGCCCGGAGGCAGTGAGCCGACCGCCGGCCAGAGCTCGACGAGCGAGAAGACATATGACAGCGGCGCCGGGTCGTCGAGCTCGACAGAGCCGATGGTCGCTTCGGTGTCGACGGCCTCCAGGTCGGCGCTCAGGTCGAGATCGAGTGCGACCGACGTGGTGTCGCCCTCCACGGTGAAGAAGAGGATGGAATCCGCGCCGGCGTAGATGTACTCCTGGTCGGCGATCATTTCCGCGGCTGTCAAGTCGTGCGTTCCGACGGGGACCGCCAGGTGGGTGGAAAAGGTGGGCAGTGCCGGTTCCTCGATGGTGCAGCCCGCCGTCAGTGCCAGTGCGATCCCGCACAGGCCGGCGGTCGCCATGAACGACCCGACACGTGATCCGGGCATGGTCCTGGTTCGCGATGACATCCGTCTCTCCCCTGTGTGACGATTTGGTGGCCGTGGGGAGCGCAGATGAAAGAGTCGTGCCGCGGTATCGGAGGTCGTCGATGAGGCCAGCGGGGCATCATGAGGAACGTTCGGCCATCACGCGCCATTGCGGGGAGTGCCTTCGGCCGAACGGGATTTGCAGACCGCAACGAGGTCGGCCGTCCTTGAACCGCGAGGCTGCAAGCTGCATGCGGCGTGACGCAATCTGCGACTTCACTTGACCGGCATGAACACCCTTCCTAGACTCAGCCAAGCCCTTGACGAGGAATGCCATGCCATGACCGGTTACATGTTCCGGCGTCTGGCCGGGGCGGCGCTGCTCGTGCTCGCCCTGCTGACGACGGTATTTTTCCTGGTGCGTCTCGCTCCCGGCGATCCGGCCGAACTGCATCTCGACCCCGACCTGGGATCGCTGCAACGCGCCCAGGTGCGCGCGAGACTGGGTCTGGACGCGCCCTTGCACGTCCAGTATCACCGCTGGCTTTCCGGTGTTCTGCTGCACGGCGACCTGGGCCGCAGCCTGCAGTATCATCGGCCCGTGACCTCGCTGTTGGCCGACGCGATTCCCAACACGTTGCTGCTGACCGTAACCGCCTATGTGGTGCATCTCGCCCTCGCGTTGTGGGGTGGGGTCTGGATGGCCCGTCGCAAGGGGACGCGGGCCGAGAGGGGCGCGACCGTCGCCGCCCTGGCGCTGTATTCCCTGCCCGCCTTCTGGCTCGGCCTGATGCTCATCCTGATCTTCTCGCGCGCGCTCGGCTGGTTGCCGGCGGGCGGCATGCACGCGCCCGACGCCGCGCTCATGACCTGGCCGGCCCGTGCCTGGGATACGGTGCGCCACCTGGTGTTGCCGGTACTGGTGCTCGGCGTGGCCTCGGCCGCCGGCACCGCGCGGTACCTGCGTAGCAGTCTCATCGACGTGCTCGCCAGCGATTTCATCCTCGCCGCTCGAGCCCGCGGCCTGTCCGAGCGGTCGGTCGTCTGGCGACATGCCGTCCGCAACGCCCTGTTGCCGGCCGTGACGCTGGTGGGATTGAACCTGCCGTTCCTGCTGGGCGGCGCCGTGGTGACCGAGACCGTCTTCGCCTGGCCCGGCATGGGCCGTCTGGCCGTCGAAGCCATCTTCGCGCGTGATTACCCCTTGATCATGGGCGTGACGGCGATCTCCGCGGTCATGGTGGTGCTCGGCAATCTGCTCGCCGATATCGTCTACGGATGGGTGGACCCCAGGATCCGCCTGGACAGGGGAGGCCGGCCATGAGCCGCGACGTCGCACCGGGCGGCCCGGGGCTGCTGGGGGGGCTGGACGTCTCGTCGCGCTGGGGACTGGCCATCGTTCTGCTCATCGTGGTGCTGGCCGCGTTCGCCGGTCTGCTCGCGCCGGAAGATCCCAACGCCGTGGGCACCGCCGAGACCCATCTCCAGGCGCCCAGCATCCGGCACCCTCTCGGCACGGACGTGCTCGGTCGCGACGTCCTCAGTCGTCTCGTGTACGGTAGCCGCGCCTCGCTGGCCGTGGGTTGGCTCAGTGTCATGCTGGCGGTGGTGCTGGGCACGACGATCGGCCTGGCGGCGGGCATCGGTCCCGCCTGGCTGGACCGTACACTCATGGCGGTGACCGACGTCTTTCTCGCCTTCCCGCGCATCTTCCTGATCCTGCTGCTGGTCGCGGTGGCGACACCTTCGCTCGTCCTGGTGACCGTCGTGATCGGCGTGACGGGCTGGATGAGCGTGGCGCGATTGGTCAGGGCCGAAGCGCTTGCCCTGCGGGAGCGCGAATTCGTCCTCGCGGCCCGCGGACTCGAACTCTCCGCCCTGCGCCTGGCCTGGCGGCATGTCCTGCCCCACGTCGTGCCCCTGATCCTGGTGGCCGCCACGCTGCGTCTCGGCAACGCGGTCCTGCTGGAGTCCTTCCTGAGTTACCTGGGACTGGGCGCCCAGGAGCCCCTTATCTCCTGGGGCGCCATGATCGAACACGGCCGGGGGCATCTGCTGGACGCCTGGTGGCTGACCGCTTTTCCCGGCCTGGCCATCACCTTGATGGTGGTGTCCTACAACCTGCTCGGGGACGGCATTCGGGATCGCCTGGATCCGCGCGGCGGGATGCGGAGGGTGGACCGATGAGCGCGCCCGGACTGTTGACCATCGAGAAGCTCGGTGTCGTCTTCCCGGGGCCCGCGGGCCCCGTGCGCGCCTTGACCGGGCTCGATCTCTCGCTCGCGTCGGGCGGGATCACGGCCCTGGTGGGCGTGTCCGGCAGCGGGAAGACGGTTGCCGGTCTGGCGGTCCTCGGTCTCCTGCCCCGCGAAGCCGTGGTCAGCGGACGTCTGGCCTGGCGCGGCGAGCCGCTCGACGGCGGGCGCGCGCACCGCGCTCGGCTGGGCCGCGAGATCGCCATGATCTTCCAGGACCCGGGCGCCAGCCTCGATCCCGTCTGGACCGTGGGCGCGCAAATTGTCGAGACCGTACGCGCCAGCGGTGTCTCGCACCGTTCCGCGGCGGAGGCTCGCGTCGAGGCGCTGCTCGCGGAGGTGCACCTGTCGGCGTCGGTCCGTGAGCGCTATCCGCATCAGTTGAGCGGCGGGCAGAAACAGCGGGTCATGTTGGCCCTGTCCCTGGCCGGCGACCCGGACCTCCTGATCGCGGACGAACCCACCACGGCTCTCGACGTGACCATCCAGGCCGGCGTGCTGGACACCCTGCAGGCGGTGGTGCGCAAGCGCGGCATGGCCATGCTCTTCATCACGCATGATCTCTCGCTGGTGAGCGGTTTCGCCGATCGCCTCGCCGTGATCCACGCTGGTCGCATTATCGAGGAGGGCCCCGCGGAGTCGGTCCTCGCCGCGCCCGCACGAACCCAAACGCGCGAACTCCTGGCGGCGTTGCCGGAGAACAGCCCGCTCCGCGACTCCCCGTCGAAGAGCGCCGGATCCCCCGTCCTCACGGTCGAAGCCTTGCGCGTCGAGCATGTGCACCGCCAGACCTTCTGGCGCCGGGGACGGGCTGTCCAGCCGGCCGTGCGCGGTGTGGACCTCACGGTTCACGAGGGCGAGTCCGTGGCCTTGGTGGGCGAGTCCGGATGCGGCAAGACGTCTCTGGCGCTGGCCGTGACCGGTCACCTCGCCGCTGCCGGCGGCGCTCTCGAGTTGTGCGGGGAGCCTCGTCCCGCGGCCGAGCCCGCCAGACTGGCCCAGCTGATCTTCCAGGATGCCGGCGCGGCGCTGGACCCGCGCCAGAGCTGCGGGAAAGCCATCGCCGAAGCCGCCACGGCGGGCCAGGACCGTACCGCCACCGCGGCCGGCCTACAGGACGTCGGCCTGCCGCCCGACGTGGCGGCGCGCCTGCCGCACCAACTCAGCGGCGGCCAGCGCCAGCGCGTGGCTCTTGCCCGTGCGCTGGCGGCGCAACCGCGCCTGCTCGTCGCCGACGAACCGACCGCTTCGCTCGACGTGGTGATGCAGGCCCGGATCGTGGACCTGCTGAAAAGGTTGCAGGATGCCCAGGGATGGGGGCTGCTCTGGATCACTCACGATCTGCCGTTGGCGCGGTCGATCTGCCACCGCATCGTGGTGATGTACCACGGCGAGATCGTGGAGGAGTTGCCGGCCGGCGGCGAGCCCCTACATCCATACACGCGGGAACTCGTGGCCATGACGCCGGTTCTCGGCGAGCGCATTCCGTCCGCCGGGACACTCACCCGAGCGGAGGGAGTGCCGCCGACCGCCGGCTGCGCGTTCGCGCCGCGATGTCCCCTGGCCCAGCCGTCGTGTACGCTCGAGAAATCCCCGCTGACAGAGACGGCCGCCGGTCGCCGGATACGTTGTCCCGAAGTGTTGCGGAACGGTGGAACACATTAGGTTGACAGGGCTTTCGGCAATCTCTATATTCAATCGGAAGTTGCCGGTTGCACGTCAAGACCCCCCATTTTCCGTCCCCCTACCGCCAGGCGCGGCCCGGTCGGAAAGCGTGAGGTTTCGGTATATGTACGTCAGACCGGGATGCGTCGCACACTCGTCGTATGGCACCGGTCGACCGGAATCATGCTCGAACCGGACTCGATCCGTTGAAAGGAGCGCCCAGATGCTCCGGCGCAAACATCTCGCGATCGTCCCGACACTCCTCTGGTTGGTGTTGCTGGCCCTCGTTTCGTCCTCCGTGGCGGTTCATGCCCAGCTTGCTCCGGGCATCGTCAAGGGCATCATCCGCGACACGGAAACAGACGAATTCCTGGATTACGCCAACGTCCTGCTGGATGACGGTGCACGAGGCACGATGTCCCTCGGCGGCGGCGTCTTCTACTTCCAGGGCCTGCGTCCGGGCACCCACACCATCCAGGTCCTGTACCTGGGCTATGCTCCCGAGACGATCACCGTCGAAGTCAAGTCGGGGGAGACCACCGAGATCCGCTTCGAAATGAAAGTCGTGATCGTCGAGACCCTCGATGCCTTCGCGGTCGAAGGCGCGCGTTACATGGTTGAGGTCAAGAACGCGACCACGGAGCAGAAATTCGGTGGCGACCGCCTGCAGGACTACGCCATCGACTCGGTCGAGGAAGCCGTCTCGAAGCAGGCCGGCGTCCAGATGCGAGACGGCCAGCTCTATATCCGCGGCGGCCGTTCCGGCGAGACTTCCATGCGTATCGACGGCGTGCCCGTGGACAACGTGGCCGGCGGCGGCGCTCTCGGCGTCTCGTCGATGGCGGTCGAGGCCACGCAACTGGTCACCGGTGGCATGAACGCGGAATACGGTTCCGCCATGTCCGGCGTCATCAACATCACCACCCGCACGGGTGGCGAGAACTTCGGGGGCGGCATCCGCTACATGACCGACGACTTCGGACGTCAGGACAAGACCTACACAAACTTCGACCGCTTCGAATTCGGTTTCGGCGGGCCCTCGCCGGTCGAGAAGCTGACCTATTTCTGCGCCGGCGACTTCTCCTTCACCGACACCGAGAACTATTCGGTCGCCAACCGTCCCGAATACCGCGTGAATCTCGGCAACACGACCCTCTTCCAGTTCCGCCGCCGCCAGGTCAACTCCCTGCGGGGATCGACCAAGTGGAAGTACGACTTCAGCGAGAACATGCGCCTGACCGGCGAGTACACGCTCAACTATGCGTCGAATGAGAGTTATTCGCCCAACTGGAGCGTGTCGGGCTATGCGCGCCGCGTGATCTACATGCCCATGATGATGCCGACACCCGGCGACGACTCCTGGCTCTATACGCGCAACTACGTGCCGGTCTATTACGGACCCTGGTACGAGCACATGCACGAGACCGCGCACCCGGCGGTGGTAGTCGACTTCGACAACGCGAGCATGACACGCCGCGTGGCGCCCCTGCTCCAGGTCCGCGCCATCGACGGCCGGCTCTATACGGTGGCCGCCGAGCCTGGCTTCGACGGCTTCCGCTACCCGAACTCCTCCTTCTCCACGGCGCAGGAGGACTCCTCGTACACCTGGTTCAATTCGGCCGACCGCAGCGGCGAGAACAGCAGCATCGGGCAGAACTTCAAGTTCGTGCTGACGCACAACCTCACCGAGAGCACGTTCTACACGCTCGGCTTGAGCTATCTCGCCAACGACAACCTGTTCACGGTCAACGGCAAGGATCCCTGGGAATTCCAGCACGGCGGCATCTGGTCGCCCGGGCTGTTCGCCGGCCAGGCCCCGCTCTATCTGACCACCTCCGACTACTACACCGATCCCCTGAACCCGTTGTTCATCACCACGAGCGATTTCCCGTTCTATACCGAGAACTACGTGCGAACCTACCTGATGCGGTTCGAACTGGTGTCCACACGCTGGGAGGACCATCTCGTCAAGACGGGTCTACAGCTCCAGTACAACGACATCGAGAGCTTGGCGCTGGCCAACCCGGCAATCGAGCGGCAGAACCGTTTCACCGGCAACTACAGCCTCGGCGCCAACTCGAACATCTACCACTCGTTCAACCCAGAGGCGTCCTGGTTCATCCAGGACCGCTGGGAGTACGAGGGCATGGTCATGAACTACGGCTTCCGCTGGGATCTGTTCTCACCGGGCTCGGCGGCCAAGATCCTGCTCGACAACGAGGACGTCGACAAGAACATCATCAAGTACAAGCATCAGTTCTCGCCGCGTCTCGGTTTTGCCTTCCCGATCACCGAGCGCGACGGCTTCAACTTCTCCTACGGACGGTTCATCCAGTTCCCGTCGCGTAACCTGCTGTTCAGCAGCCAGGACGCGGTGGGCAACACCGGCGTGCTCGGCAACCCGAACCTCAAGGCCGAGACCACCATCGCCTACCAGGCCGGCATCAAGCACCAGTTCACCGACTATCTTGCCGGCTCTGTCGCCATCTACTCGCGCGACATCTACGACCTCATCGCCTCGACCACCGTGACCGACGAGGAGACTGGCAACACCCTGCCGCGGTACATCAACAAGGCCTATGCCTCCGCGCGTGGTATCGAGTTCACGCTGAACAAGAGGTTCTCGAACAACTTCGCGTTCGATCTGGCCTACACCTTCTCCTACGCGGACGGCGTGGCCTCTTCGCAGCAGTTCGGCGCCAACCCCGAGGGCCTCGAGTTCCTGCCCAACCAGGAGCTGCCGCTGAACTGGGACCAAAGGCACGTGTTCCATTTGTCGTTGAGACTGGCCGAACCCCAATCCTGGGCCGGCTCGGTGACCTTCTCCTACGGCAGCGGCTTTCCCTGGACGCCCTTCGACCGCTACGCGCGCAAGCAGGATCCGCTGATCGAGAACAGCATGCGTCTGCCGGCCACCTATGATCTGGCACTGCAGGGCGAGCGTCAGATCAACTTCTACGGCCAGCAGCTGACCCTGTTCATGCAGGCTCGCAACTTGATCAACCAGGACATGGTCCGCTCCACGGGAGCCGGCATCTTCCCGGGGATGCGCAACGCCGCTAACGCCGGCTCGACTTACCTGACCGAAACCGGCAAGTACGGCGGCGCCTATCTGCAGGATTCGGACGGCGACAACTACAACGAATTCATCCCGATCAACGACCCCCGCGTCTTCATGGACCACCGTCTCTTCCGCGTGGGCATCGGCTGGCAGTTCTAGGGATATGCATTCTCCGGTATGCGCCGAGGCAAACCGTAGAGGGAAGGATCGAGAATGACTCATAGCCGCAGCGTTTCGCACGTGCGTTTACAGCGCCACATGCGACTTGCCCTGGCCGTCGCCGGTGTGCTGGTTTTGACGGGCCCGGCCGCGTTGGCCTGGGTGGATATGACCGATTTCGGTGTCGATCCCTATCCGCAGCCGGACGGCATATACATTACCGACGGCTCGTATGTCATGAACGTCGGCGAGTTGCACGTCAACATCACCAACTTCGGACTCATCGGCTCCATGGCGCCGGCTACTTGCTCGTGGTGTGACGCTCCTTCCGCCCAGTGGCCGGCCGGTTCGGGTGTCGAGTACCTGTGGGCCGCCGGGCTCTGGGTCGGCGGCACGATGCTCGGTGAACGGCTTGTGTCGACCGGCCAGTTCGAACGCGAGATCCTCGCTACCAGCGAAATCGAGGACACCATCTACGAGGCTATCGGCGGCAGCCTCATCCGCCCGCCGGGTAATCCCGAAGCCAGCGGCAAGCGCGTGCCCGAAGCGGAGTCCAACGACGACGATGATTACGACAACTTCGGCGTGGCGCGCATCGACGAGGAGACCCTGAACGGCTTCGACGACGACGATGACGGATTGATCGACGAGGACTTCGCGCAGATCGGCAACCAGATGATGGTCTGCACGATGTACGACAACACCCGTCTCGCCGCGGAACTCAATCCGGACCACACGGCCCTGAACCTGAAGGTCATCCAGAAATCCTATGCCTGGGAGAATGACGACGCCGACGACTTCGTGGGTTTCGAGTTCGAGATCACGAACATCGGCGTCGCACCGATCAACGACGTGTACATCGGCTTCTTCGCCGACTCGGACGTCGGCCCACGCGATCGGCCGGGGCGTGCCGAGGATGACATGGCGGGCAGTTTTGACGGCTTCGTGCAGGCGCGCGACAGGACCTGGGTGCCCGTGACCCTGGGCTACATGTACGACGCCGACCTGGACGACGGAGCCTCCCTCGGCTATTTCGGTGTGGCCTTCCTGAGCCACGACACGGATCCCACCGGCAACTCCGCACCGGAACACGTTTCGCTGCGCGGCTTCCGCCATTTCTCCGGCCAGGCGGCTTTCGACCAGGGTGGCGACCCCACCAACGATTCAGAGCGCTACCAGCTACTCAGCGAGGAATATATCATGCCCGCCACTCAGGAGGGCCGTGAGAACGACTACCGCTTCCTGGTGTCGGTAGGACCCTTCGCCGAACTCCCGCCCGACGAGACCTTGACCTTTCAGGCGGCGCTCGTGTGCGGCAACGGACTGGCCGGCCTTGTGGCCAACGCGGCGGAGGCCGTACTGACCTGGCAAGGGAACCTCTTCGACCTCGACAGCAATAGCCAGACGGGTACCAACGGCCGGGAATCCCTGATCTGCGCCAACGATTTCCCGGAAGGCGCCATCTTCGACTGGGTGGCCGACCTGATCGACCAGTCCTGCGTGCCGACCGATTTCCTCCTGGCCTTCCCTCGGATCAGCGCCGACGACCTGGATGAAGAGAGCTGCCTGTACGTCAACAGGGACAACTGCTACGAATGCGGCCGCCAGGCCGGCCAGTACTGCACGGCTGACAACCGGCTCATCACGACCTCCTGGAACTGCTACGATCCGACCATCGCCGACGTCAACAAGAAGGGCTGTACCGGGATAGGGGGCAAGGAGACGCAGGTCCACTGGCTGGTGGGCATGGCGCCGCCACCGCCCGGCACGCGGCTATGGCCCACCGACAGGTCCGTCCACGTCTTCTGGGACAACCGCAGCGAAACGACCCCCGACGTCCGTAGCAACAGGATCGACTTCGAGTCGTACCGCATCTGGCGCGCCGACAACTGGGAGCGCCCGTACGGAGCCTCTATCGAGAACGGACCCGAGAGCGGCCTGTGGCAGCTGATCGCCGAGTACGACCTGGACAACGTCTACGTGCAGACCCGCGAGTTGATCGACGGCTCGGTCGTAACCGATACGCTCCCCCTCGGGCGCAATACCACCCTCGAGGAGATTCGCTATACGCCGGTGAGTCTTTCCGATCCCACCTTCGAGGGCCTGGCCGAAGCCATGCACCAGGTGGTCGCGCTCGACTCGCTCGGTCTCTACCAGTCGCGCCCTTCGCTCTATGACTCCGATGGGAACGTGGTGGAGGGGCTCGAGATCCTACTGCCGTGGCAAGGTTATCCCGCCGTGCTGGATACGTTCTTCTGGGTGACCCCGCGTGTGGCTCTGAGCCCGATCCATGTCGCCAAGAGCGCAATCGAATTCTACGAGTACGTGGACAACGAGGTTCACAACGGCTTCCTGTACTTCTATTCGGTGACGGCCACCGATCATGAGATGGAAATCAACTTGGACAATACGATCACCATCGTCGGCGATGGTATCACCGGTGACCCGGGCACCTCGTTCACCGACACCCGCCCGGGGGCCGTGGCCCAGTCGGCCGAGGAACGGGCCCGGAACGGGGCGAATATCTACGCGTACCCGAATCCGGCCACGCGGGATGCCCTGGAGGGATTCCAGCAGTTCTATCCGAATGCCGACGACCCGACGGGCGTCCGGGTGTGTTTCGCCAACCTGCCCCAATCGAGCAACTCGGTAAAGATCTACACGCTGGATGGAGATCTGGTCGAGACGATCGATCACGACGGATCCGAGGGCTATGGCGAGGTTTGCTGGAACCTGGTGAGCCGTAACGGACAGGAAGTGGTGAGCGGTATCTACCTGTTCACCGTCGAGTCTCAGGACACCAGATTTGACGACTTCATCGGAAAGTTCGTCATTATACGTTAGAACGTCGTCTGCCGGTGGCAAGCCGGCGCGGACGAACTCCGTCAAGGACGGACCTGGAGGTTTTCATGAAGCGCATCGCATTGCTCGTCTTCGTCGCCTTGGCCCTGCCACAGGCGGCTAACGCGCAGCTCTTTGCCAAGGTCGGTACCTTCGGCGCGCAGTTCCTGCAGATCGGAACCAGCGCCCGGGCCACGGGGATGGGCTCGGCGTTCACGGCCCTCGCCGACGATGCCAGCTCCGTCTTCTGGAATCCGGCCGGTCTGGTCGAGGTGCGGGGCAACGAGTTCCTCGCTGCGCAGGTCGAATGGCCGGCGGACATCAACCTCAGCTCCGCCGTCATGGCTTTCAATCCCCGCATTCTGCCCGGCACTTTCGCCTTGTCGGTACGTTCGCTCTGGCTGGATCCGATGCTGGTCAGGACAGGACATGTGCCGGAGGGCAACGGTCAGACCTTCGATGCGGGCATGGTCGGTTTCGGCTTTTCCTACAGCCGCTTCTGGACCGACAAGTTCTCCGCCGGCTTCACCTTGAACTATCTCCATCTCGGTCTGGCCGAGGAAGCCGTCAACACGGCGAGCTTCGACTTCGGGATCATCTACCGCATCGGCGTGCGCGATCTGCGGCTGGGCATGGTCATCCAGAATCTCGGCGGCAAGATCACGTACGACGAGTTGCCGTCGAAGATGCCCACGATCTTCAAGGTCGGCGCCTGTTTCAACCTGGCGAAGACCAGGAACCACACCCTGGTGGCCGCCGGTGAATTCCAGCATCCCTCCGACAACACGGAGCGGGCAAACGTGGGTCTCGAGTACAAGTTGAAGGAGCTGCTCTACCTGCGCGGCGGCTACTACATCAGCTACGATACCAACGAGTATTCCGGCGGCTTCGGCGTCATCATCAACACGGGCCAGGACACACGGGCCGTCGTCGATTACAGCATGGTGAGCATGAGCGCGCTGAGTCTCGTCCACCGGCTCAGTCTCACGGTCGTGTACTGATAGCTCCGACTTTCCCACGACACCCGTTCCTCACCTCCAGGGAGCGGGTGTTCGTCGTCTATTGCTGTAAATAGCGTGATTCCGTATGTTTCAGTCTGCAGATCCGTTCGCGCAACCAGCGGTTCCAAGCGGCAGAGGTTGATGATGGATTCACTCACCAGGGGTACGCGTGCGGCGACCGTCGCCGGCGCCGTGCCGCACACCTCGCTCGTATACGGCCTATTGCTTCTTCCCCTGACTGTACTGCTGATCTTCCTGCTCGCGGCCTGCGCAGCCGACGCGGCGCTGGTGCGCCCTTGGGATGGCACCGGCGACTTCTCGTACGTCCTGGACGTCGTCGAACGCCCGCGCGAAGACGGTGTGGTCGATCTGGTCCTGCTGTTTTCTGTGCCCAACGCGGAGTTGCGTTTTCAGGAGGAGTGGGGCGGCGGCCAGCGCGGCAAGCTCGCGGTGACGGCGTCCCTGCGCAGCGACCACGGGACGGTGGCACGTGAGGTGGAACTCGATCTGATCGCCCGCTCACGTGGCGATGCGTCCGCACAGACCGCCTACCAGGTCTTCACCCTGACGCTGCCGGATGTCACCTGCCAGGTTGGCTACCTGCGCTGCGAACTGCGTGACCTGGAAGCGGGGCGGGTGCTGCACCTGAGCGAAGCGGACGCCGCCGATCCAAGCAGCGTTGTCGAGGGTGAATGGTACAGGGACGAAGCCCGACAGGAGGGCCACGGCCTGTGGCTGGGCTCCCCGCTCTACCTGGCGGGGGCGCCGAGCCAGGAGATCGCGGCCTCGCATGCGGACGACGCCCGGCCCGAACATACGCTGCTGGGCCGGTTCCTCCATCCCAACCGCCGTTACGGGATCGAGCAGTCCACTCTCCAGATCGTGTTCGACATCGAGGCGCTGGGGCTGACACAGGAGAATGCCGGTCATCTGCCGCGCAATCTGCTGGTCCAGCTGCTGTCGACCGAGTTGGACTATGCGATGCGTGATACCGTGGCGCTGGACCTCGAACCCGCGGCCTTCGTCGCCAGGGGAGGGCTGGCCGAGATCGCCTGGGAGTACGACGTCAACAACCTGCCGCCCGGCACGTATCAGTTGAGCTGCGCCCCGCTGGACGGCTACGGGAATTCATGGCTCACGGAGTTCGACGTATTCTGGTCTCTCCAGTCCTTCTCACGTCCCGCGGACGAGCAATTCCTGATCGGCAGCATAGTGCTGCTCGGCGATCGCCGCGACGCTTTTGGCAGGGCAGGCGACAGCGGCCGCGAGGCCATTCTGGCCAAGTTCTGGGACGAGAACGATCCCGATCCCGACACGCCCGGCAACGAGGCCTTGGTGGAGTTCCGACGCCGGATGTCCTATGTCTCGCAGTTCCTCGGCGGCTTCGGCCGCTCGGGGCCGATCGACGACCGCGGCCTGATCTACCTCATGCTCGGCGAACCGGACGAGGTCCAGCAAGAGGTCATCCCGATCAACTCGCGCAGCTTTCTCGATGCGATCGACCGTGTATACACTTCGTTCCTGAACGTCAACTACGGCGAGGTGATGCACGACGACTATTCGAGCGAAGCCCAGACCCAACAGGCCGTCAGGCAGAGGCTGAACCGGGCCACCAGCATCGAGACTTTCAAGTCCTTCGAATTGTGGATCTACCACAGCAACGGTGCTCAGCTTTTCCGAAACGCCTACTCGGGCATGCCGCTCGGTCAGCGCTTTCTGTTCCTGGCCCGATTGGGGGGGAGCGCGTACCATCTGGAATTGACCAGTGACTGGGACCAAGGCACGCCCGGTCCCTGACACGTCCACAAGCCCGGAAAGCGTTGCTGGAAATACAAAACTGTTGACTTGGTAAGTGCGTTGACACTTATTTCAGGACACAATATACTTGCCGGCCAAGGCCGGTTTGGGCGGTTCGAATAACAGTCACTGACCACGACTTGGCCCGGCTGAATGCGCGGACGGCCTCCACTCGCCCCCGCTGCCTCTCAGCAGACTGAGTTCTTACGGGTTTCATTCAGGAAAGGGAGATCTGGCACAATGACACGTCACGGTACGTTCAAATATGCCGTCCATGGGTTGATCTGCATCTTTCTGTTCGCGGCGGCCCTGTCGCTTCCGGCAGTGAGCCGGGCACAGGAAGAGACTGCGGATGGACCGAACGTCGAAGGAATCATGGCGACCGCCGACTCCCTTGGCTTCGCCTCGAGCGCCGCGGATTCGGGCAACGAAGTTCCCGTGATCATCGAGAGGCGAGGCGGCCTGATGGGCGCCATCGAACGCAGCGCCTTCGGTAGATCCGGCGCGGGCGAGCTGTTCGTCAAGGGCGGCAACTTCATGTGGTGGCTGCTCGCTGCGGCCCTGCTCGGTCTCGTCTTCATGATCGAGCGTCTGTGGACGCTCAACCGGGCGCACGTGAACACCCGTAAGCTGATCGGTACCGTGATCACCACCCTGCGCAACGACGGCGTGCAGGCAGCCGGTGAGGAATGCCAGAAGGTGCGCGGACCCATCGCAGCCATTCTCTATTCCGGTCTGCAGAAGGCCGACCGCGGTCCCGATGCGGTGGAGAAGGCCATCACCACGGCCGGCACCATCGAGATGGCGTTTCTCGAACGCGGTCTGATCTGGATCTCGTCGGTGTCCACCATCGCGCCCCTGATCGGATTCCTGGGTACGGTCTCCGGTATGATCAACGCTTTCGAGGCCATCGCCACCAGCGACACGGTCAACGCCCAGCTGGTCGCGGCCGGTATCTCGGAAGCCCTGATCACCACCGCCACGGGTCTGGTGTTGGCCATTCCCACGTCGATCGCCTTCAACTACTTCGTGTCGCGCATCGACAGGTTCGTGATCGAGATGGAAGAGGCTTCGGCGGAGCTCGTCGAGGAACTGATTCGGCAGCAGCACTGATGATCGTCGCCCCCGCGGGCGACGGCACAAGGAGATGAAGCGTGGGCATCCTGGCCAAGCGCAAGAGGAAACGGGGAATGGGTGAGATCCCCATGGCGTCCACCAGCGACGTCGCCTTCCTGCTGTTGATCTTCTTCATCGTGATGCCGATGAAGCAGGACGAGATCGGCATTTCCCTGGTGCTGCCCGGCAAGACCGAGAAATCGGTGGTGCGGATCAAGCAGAGCAACGTGGCGACCATTCGCGTACACGCCAACCATCAGCTCACTCTTGACAACCAGCACATACGACTTTCCGATATCCAGGAAGTCATCAGGGAGCGCGTGGAATCCAACGACAAGACCGTGGTCATCCTGGAAACCCATCCCGACGCCGACTACGGCATGATGATCGCCTGCCTGGACGAGGTGAAGCTCTCCGGTGCCAGGAAGTTCACTCTCAAGACCACCAAGATGTAGGAAGGAGGAGAGGCCATGAAGTTCGAACGGACGACCAAGAAGGAATCCTACATCCCGACCTCCTCCATGGGCGACATCGCCTTCCTGCTGCTGGTCTTCTTCATGGTGACCGTCGTGTTCACCGAGGAAACCGGCCTGGTGGTGAAGCTTCCCCGCGCCGAAGCGGGCGAAGAGGGCATTCGCGAGCTCATCAGCAATATCTACATCAACGAGATGGGCAAGATCTCCATCGACGATATGATCGTGAGAACGGCGGACGTGGCCCCGGTCATATCCCAGAAGCTGGCGGCGAACCCTTATCTGATAGTTGCGTTCAAGACCGACAAGCACACGCCCTACGGCGTGGTGAGTGATGTCATGGAGGGCCTGAAGGAGGCCAAGGCCGTGAAGGTCTTCTTCAATACGGACATGGAACTGCCCGGCGTGCAATTCTAAGCAGGTGAGGATGACGACGGCAACCTACAAAGCCAGCTCGGCCAACGAACTATTCAAGGCGCAGTACAACAAGTACATCCGCTGGGCTTTGCTTGCGGCGTTACTGTTCACGATCGCGTTCTTCCTGTTCTCGCCCAAGTACAAGCCGAATCCCTACAAGATCTACGACGAAGTGATGGAAATGGTCGAGGTCATGGACCAGATAGATATTCCGGACATCCCCCAGGAGACGCCCAAACCGCAGGTGGCCGTCGAGGCTGCGCCCGATGACATGGTGGATGATGAGGTGGAAGTGGCGGACTCGCTGCTCGACCCGGATGAAATCATCGACATCGGCATGGGCTATGATGACACCGGCGGTGATTTCGTGGTGTCGCAGGACAAGCCGGTGTTGATCACCTACGCCCCGCCCGAATACCCCGAGATCGCCAGGGCTTCGCATCTGGAGGGCACGGTGCTGGTCAAGGTGCAGGTGGGCACCGACGGCACGGTCCTGCAGGCCGTGGTCATCAAGTCGGTGCACCCGACCCTGGACCGCGAGGCCGTCAAGGCCGCGCGCCGCTGCAAGTTCAAGCCGGGCAGACAGCGCAACATCCCGGTCAAGGCGTGGATGGCCATTCCCTTCGCCTTCAGACTCAACTGATCCCATGCCCATGACGGTTTTGCAGGGCGGGGATGCAACCCCGCCCTGCTTGGTACGTCTATATCTGTCAGGTGAACGGGCGGGTAGGACGCCGCCGTCACAGCAGGAAGTCTTCCAGAAATGCGTTTGGCAGGGGCGCGGGACTTGATTACAATCCCCGAGGTCCCTTCAATCAAAAGGAGTCCCGGCATGGTTCGCTTGCAGGAAGCCAACTTCGGTTCAGTGGTCTTGACGTTGGCGGTCTTCACCGCCGTGATCGCGGGTCCCGGCGCCGTGGCGGCGCAGGCGGAGGCCGGCGTGCCGGTCTACGACCTCTCCCAGTGCATCGACATCGCGCTGGACGGCAGCCGCGCCCTGGCCATCGCCGGTGAGAACACCTTCTTCGCCAAGCATGGCGTGCGACGGGCGTGGGGAGCGTTCCTGCCTGATCTGACCACCAGTTACACGTGGCAGCGCAGTGAACGGACCGACTTCAACTACGAGATTCGCGACCCCAACACGGGCCTCCTGCTGAGCACGCTCGATCTGGAGACCCAGTACAAGGACAAGCGCCTGGCCCTGAACAGCAACTTCAACCTCTTCGGGGGCTTCGGCAAGTTCGGTGAGCTCAATTCGGCGCGCAACGAGCTGCGCGCGGCGAAGGCCGATTTCACCTACAGCCGGCAGCAGGTGATCCAGACGGTCTCGGTGGCCTACATCAACCTGCTGCGCAACCAGCGATTGCTGGATGTCGCGGAAGAGGCGCGAGACTTGGCCGGTCGGGAGCTGGAGAAGGCCGAAACCTATTACCGGATCGGCAGCGCCGCCAAGAGCGACGTCCTGCAGGCGAAGGTACGGCTGGAACAGACGCGCCTGGACGAGATCCGCGCGCGCAACGCCGTCGCCCAGTCTTTCGCGGACCTGGCTCACGCCATGAATCGTCCGCTGCTGGATCGCTTCGAGGTGGATTCATCCTTGCTGGATGCCGAGTTCGACGTTGAGCCGCTGGATGCGCTCTTTGCCGAAGCTCTACAACAGCGCCCCGACCTCCAGAGCAGCGCCTTCACGCTGGCCGCCCGCAAAGGCGACGTGGTGTCGGCCAGCTCGCAACTGTGGCCGCAACTGAACCTCTTCGGCAGCTACTCACGTTCGGAGAACGAATCGGAGTTCCGCTTCGGTGCCCAGGAATCGGACGCCGTCAGCTGGGGCTACCAGGTCTCCTGGAACGTCTTCGACCGCTTCCAGACGTTATCTGGACGCTCACAGGCCAAGGCGCGCCAGCGCATCGCCGAGTATAACCTGGACCAGGCGCGTCTTGACGTGCAGCTCGAGGTTCGGCAGCTGTACAACAGCCTGATCGAAGCGCGGGAACGTATCTCCTTGAGCCGGGAGACCATCGCCAACGCCCAGGAGGAATTGCGGCTGGCGCAGGAGCGCTTCAAGGTGGGCGCCGGTACCATGCTCGAACAGATCACCGCCCAGGTTAATCTCTCGCAGGCCCAGAGCGACGAAGTGCAGGCCATCAGCGATTCGATCATCGCCTCGTTGCAGATGGAACGGGCCGTGGGACGCCCGCTTGATCGGCTGGCCCGATGATGGATAGCCGGACCGGCGAGACGATCATCGAAATCTCGAATCTCTCGAAGATCTACCACGTGGGCAACGAAGAGGTCCGGGCGGTGGACGACGTGAGCCTCACGGTCTCCAGCGGCGAATACGTGGCCGTCATGGGTGCGAGCGGATCGGGCAAGTCCACCCTCATGAACCTGGTCGGCTGCCTGGACACGCCCACCATGGGCACCTACAGTCTCAACGGCCAGGAGGTGGCCAGTCTCGACGACGACGCGCTGGCCGGGATCCGCAACCGCGAGATCGGCTTCGTGTTCCAGACCTTCAACCTGCTGCCCCGACTGACTGCCGCGGGCAACGTGGAACTGCCCCTGATCTACGGCGGGGTGGGCCCCGCGGAGCGCAAACGCCGCGTGGCGGAGGCCATGGCGCAGGTCGCCCTGACCGATCGCGCCGCGCATCGTCCCAACGAGATGAGCGGCGGCCAGCGCCAGCGGGTGGCCATCGCCCGCGCGTTGGTGGGGCAGCCCTCGCTGTTGCTGGCGGACGAGCCGACCGGCAACCTCGATTCGGCCACCAGCGAAGAGATCATGACCGTGCTCGACGCGCTGCACGAAGCCGGGCACACGATTCTCGTGGTCACCCACGAGGAGGATATCGCCGCCCACACCAAACGGATCATCCGCCTGAAGGACGGCCGCATTGAAAGCGACCAATCCCGCACGATCGCCCACTGAACGCCCGAGCGGGCGCCGGCTGTCGGCGGCCGTGCTGGCGTTGCTGCTCTGCGCCGCCCACGGTCACGCGCGACCGCCGCACCCGAACCAGAAGGCACTCGAAGCCACGGTGGCCTCGCACTTCGCGGCCGACGGCGCCGTGACCGCGGTGGTGCACGTGTCGCTTCCGTACCGTCATCTGGTCTTCAAGCGCCACGGCGAGCGGTTTGACTCCACCTTGCAGGTTTCCGTGGTGGCGGAAGCGGGGGGGAAGCGGGTCGGCGGCGGTTTCGCCGCGGTCTCGGCCACCGTGTCGGACTACCCGGCCACCCGTTCCGACGAACCCCTCTGGTGCGCCGTGGACGTGCCGCTGTCCGTGCAGGAGAAGGTCGTCCTGCGGCTACGGGCGACCGTGGCCGGCACCAACCGCACCTGGGAGCGCGACCTGCGTTTCGACCCTACGGCGGCCGGCGGCGTGCCCTTCCACTTCACCGGCTTCCACTGGAACCTGGGCCTCGGCAGCGGCACGGACCACATCGTCGGTTCCGGGACGGACACCTTGCAGGTCGTGATCACCCTGGCCGCGCATCCCCTGCGCGACGACGCGTCGTCGCGCGCCGACCTGCAGATCCTGGTGCAAAACAACGAGGGCCAGGAGCGGATCCTGGAGAGCGACGTCCTGACCCGCGCGTCCGGGGACACCCTGGTTAAACGGGTGTCGGTACCCGCGGCGGAGCTGCCCTTCGGGCCGCTGGTCTTCTCGGCGCGCGTCGCCGCGGATGACGGCTCGTCCCTGGAGTTGACGCCAGGACGCGAATTCGTGAACCTGGCCGTACCCTGGGACGACGAGGCGGCCTGGCGACGACAGGTGGGCTGGCTGGAGATGATCGTCGACGGCGACCGGCGCCGTGTGCTGGCCGGCACCTCGCCTGCGGGCAGGGCGGCGGCCTGGCGGGAGGTCTGGCGCGAACGACCGACCGACGCCCGTCCCGACGAACGCGAGCATCTGCTGCGCATCGTGGAGGCGGACCGCCGCTTCGGCCGGTTCGGACGCGGCGCCCTGAGCGATCAGGGACGCATCTTCATCTTTCACGGCGATCCCGACCGCATCGATAGCATGGAGATGGATGCGTCCTACCCCGGTACCTGGCAGATCTGGTATTATCGCGACCTCGGCCTGCTGTTCCGTTTCTACGACGCCTACAGCATGGGCGATTACCGTCTCTACGACACGGCTCCGTATTGAGGACCTAGCGAGGATGTCATGAACCTGCTACGCCTGGTATGTCTCGGCGCCGCTCTGCTCTGCTGCGCCACGCCCGTCTTCGCCACCTCGTCCCGCGTCGAGAGCATGGGCGGTGGCGACGATTACTTCGAGGACATCAACAACGTGCTGCGGTGGTATGGGTCGCTGGCGTCTTATGGGGGGACGGCGTTGTTCGAGTTGGGGGAGACATCAGGCTCCAGCGTCGAAAGGCGCGGTGCGACCTTGATCGCAGACCTGACTCGTGGTGGCGGCTGGGGCACCGCCGGGCTCTTCCTGTTCGGCGATAATCCCGACGAAGTAATCAGGCTGGCTTGGGGCAAGCGCTTCGGTGGAGTCCAGATCGGGCTGCAATGGAAGCTACGCTGGGAAGCATATCACTGGTATGACCAAAGCTTGGGCGAATCCGGCGTGCTGGATACCGACGATCAGGTTTTCGGCTTGGGAGCACGCTGGGAACTGGGAGATCGCCTGTTCCTGGATACGGCTGGGGATGTCGCCCAGACGGGCCGACGAGTGGAACTCGCGGACGCAATCGTCGAACCAAATGATTTCACCTTGGATACTCTCAGCGGGCGGATGCGTCTGTTTTGGGGCGTTAACGACCGATCGGTGATCGTGCCTCTCTTAGGCTATCGCCGTGACCTACGGAAGGAACGGATCGATACATACTGGGATGTCTTTGATCGTGATCGTGACGAATTCATACTGGGTCTGGGTTGGAACCACCTTCCAGACGCAGACACGATGATCGTCGGCTCGTTCACGTACGGGCTTTCCCACGAGGACTTGGCCAATCCACGGGACGACTCGTCGGAGGTCGACGAGGTGTCAACCACAGCAAACACCTACATTCTGCGCATGGGCATCGAACGACGCCTCCTGCCCTGGCTGACCTTGCGTGCCGGCGCCATGCAAGTGCTGGAGCATGCAGTGATCTCGACCCTGGATTCCGGCATGACCGAACTAGTCCGCCAGGATGACGACAACGAGCACCTGGATGTGAGCCTTGGACTCGCGCTGCACTTTGGTCCCTTCGACGCCGATTTCGCCGTCCAGGATGAGACGCCGTTCTATTTCGGTTCGATCGTGACGAATGCAGGCAATGGCAGTGATACGACCTGGTCCAAGATCACGCTCCAATACGTCTTCTAGGGGGTACGCGCCGGCGGCATCGGTCGCCAGGCGGTGACGCCGAGCACAAAGATGAAACGAGGGCGGGACCAATGTCCCGCCCTTTTTACACGTTTAAAATGAAGCGCCTCAATCCCCGCCCAGGAACGCGTCGTGTAAAGGCTGTTGCAACACCGCGCCGTCGTCGGCGCTCACGAGCAGTCGCAACAGGGGGCCGTCGGTCAGCAGGACGTGATCGACAATGCCGAGGGACGCCAGCAGCTCCTTGATCCGCCCATGGCTCGCCAGCCAGTTGGTCGCGGGGCGTCCCGCCAGGGTGAGACAACAGAGGCCGCGCCTGAACCGCAGCGTCGTTTCGTGGGCGGCGGCGGCCGGCGCCAGCTTGTCGTGCAGTGCCGCGGCGGCAGCACTGGGCAGCAGCACGCGCCAGACCCGCTCCTCGTCGTCGCGCAGCCACTCGCCGAGGAACAGGTCGGCCCCGCTTGCGGTGACGGCGGTGGCGCGGAGGTCGGCGAAGGCGCCGGCGTCCCTACTGACGATCTCCAGCAGCGCCACGTCGTCCCGGGCCACCAGGGAGAGGGGCCGGTACCGGCAGTCGTCGTCGGGTGGCGCCGACACGGGAGGCGCCAGGGGGGCCGCACTCACCAGCGTGCCGGGGGCCTCGTGGAAACTCGAACCGATGAACAGCGGCACATCGTGACGTTGTGCGTACTCCACGGCGCGGGGGTGGACGACCTCGCAGCCGGCGTCGGCCAGCGTGGCCATCTCCTCGTAGGTGAGTGTGTCGTAGCGGCGTACACCGGACAGACGATGCGGATCGCCGCTGAAGACGCCGTCGACGTCCTTGAGGATCTCGCAACGCTCGGCGTCGAGGGCCGCGGCCAGGGCGACCGCGGTGGCGTCGCTGCCGCCGCGGCCGAGCGTGGTGACCTCCCGCTCGCGGCTGACACCCTGGAAGCCGGCCACCACGACGACGTGTCCCGCGGCGAGGGCCTCGCGTACGCGATCGCCCTTCACCTCCAGGATGCGGGCCTCGGTGTGGCTGTTGTCGGTGATCAGGCCGCACTGGGACCCGGTGAAGGAGATGGCGGAGCAACCGTGGGCCTGCAGGGCCATCGAGAGCAGGGTCATCGAGATGCGTTCACCGACCGAGAGCAGCATGTCCAGCTCGCGGCGCGGCGGTTCCGGAGAGATGGAGCGGGCCAGGTGCTCGAGCTCGTCGGTGTGGTGACCCATCGCGCTGACGACTACCACGAGGCGGTATCCCTCTTGCTTCTGGGCCACGAGATCGCCGGCCACCGCGCCGATCCTCTCCACCGAGGCGATGGACGATCCCCCGTACTTGCGTACGAGAATGGACTGTTCGGCGGGATTACGGGCTGGCGTCACGGGCGCTCCTTGCAGATGGCGCTACAGGTTGGCGTAGCATAGGTTGCGGTCAGGATCAGAACAAGCTAAAACGGTCTGTAGCCCTGCGAAAAAGGGTTGCTCGGCCCAAATTGCCATGCTAGATTGGCGCATCCTCCCAAGGGGGAGGTAGGGTGTTTAAAACAAATGAGATACGGAAATCGCACCTCGACAGGACGTCGACCGTGTGTCCCGTCGGGCCGCCCGACCACTTGGGTCCGCGCGGCCGGTTATTGCGTCTGGGTCCCAAGGCGCTGTCACCTGGTGAGATTCTTGCTCTCGTCATCGGTGCCGGTGGTGTTGCATCGCCGGCGGTGACTGCCGAGCGTCTGCTGTCCAGATACGGCTCCTTGACCGCGCTGGCGGGCCTCGATCCGGATCTGCTCTGTCGCGAGAGCGGCGTGGGTCCCGCACGGGCGTTGCGTCTGACGGCCGCGTTCGAGCTGGGGGCGAGGGTCCGGGACAGGGCCGGCGGGTCCGGTACCGCGGTCAAGCGGCCCGAGGATGCGCTGCCGTTGCTCGAGGCGGAATTCCGGGGTTGCGACCGCGAGCATTTCCTGTCTCTGCACCTGGATGCCAGGCACCGGGTGACGCGCGTGGAAACGGTCTCGATCGGTTGCCTGGACGCGTCGATCGTCCATCCGCGCGAGGTGTTCAAGACGGCCGTGGCCCGCGGCGCCGCCGCGGTGATCGTGGCGCATAATCATCCGTCGGGTTGCGCGGAACCGAGTCGCGACGACTTGGCGCTCACAGCGCGGTTGTCCGACTGCGGACGGTTGCTGGGAATCGAATTGCTGGACCACATCATCGTCGGGCGCGGCGAATTCACGAGCCTCCGGGAGCATGGTTGGCCCGGCGAGTGTGAATGACGCGACGAGTGCGATGCAGGAGGAGCCGTGATGTTCTCCAAGCTCAGTCAGTTCCTGTCCAACGACATTGCCATCGATCTGGGGACGGCCAATACCCTGGTCTACATCAAGGGCAAGGGTATCGTCCTGAACCAGCCTTCGGTGGTGTCGCTGGACAAGCAGACGGGCAAGGTCTATGCCGTGGGCAGCGAGGCCAAGGCCATGCTCGGCAAGACTCCCGACTCCATCCAGGCCATCCGGCCCCTGAAGGACGGCGTCATCGCCGACTTCGAGGTCACCGAGTACATGCTGCGCGAGTTCATCCGTCAGGCCCAGAAGAAGCGCCATTTCATCGCGCCGCGTATCGTGATCTGCGTGCCGTCGGGTATCACCGAGGTGGAGAAGCGTGCGGTGCGGGATTCCGCCAAGCACGCGGGTGCGCGCGACGTGTTCCTGGTGGCGGAGCCCATCGCGGCCGCCATCGGCGTCGGACTGCCCGTGGACCAGCCGAGCGGCAACATGATCATCGACATCGGTGGCGGCACCACGGAGATCGCGGTCATCGCCCTGAACGGCATCGTCTGCGACACGTCCATTCGCGTCGGCGGTGACGAGATGGACGAGGCGATCGTCAACTACATCAAGAAGAACCACAACCTGTTGATTGGCGATCAGACGGCCGAGCACATCAAGAAGACCATCGGTTCCGCCTTCAAGCTCGAGAACGAGGAGGAGATGGAGGTCAAGGGGCTGGACCAGGTCACGGGCATCCCCAAGATCCAGAAGGTCTCCACCCTGGAGATCCGCGAGTCCCTCCAGGAGCCCATCCTGTCGATCGTGGACGCCTTGAAACACGCGCTCGAACAGACACCTCCGGAGCTGGCGGCCGACATCAAGGACCGCGGCATCGTCTTGACCGGCGGTGGCGCCATGCTCCGCGGCATGTCCGACTTGCTGCGCGAACATACCGATCTGCCCATCAACCTGATGGACGATCCGCTGTTCTGCGTGGTCCTGGGCACGGGCAAGATCCTCGACGATTTCGACAAGTACCGACCCGTGGTGATGAAGAGCACTCGCGACTAGGCTCGTCCGGATCGCCGGGGCTGGCCACGACCGTCAGAGAGGTAGGCGGATGGCCTCGAATTCGGCATTCCATGCGCCGCGCGTAGAAAATCTGACGCTGATCATCTGCCTGATCGTATCGACTACTTTGCTGGCCCTACCCCAGGAACAGCGCATATACGTGGCCGATTTTCTCGGCCAGGTTCTCACGTCCCCCTATCACCGAACGGTGGGGTTCGCACGGGACATCACGCGTGTGCGCCAGGAGAATGACGACCTGCGCGCCGAGATCGCGGCGTTGCATCTGCAGCGGCGGTCCGCCACGAATCTGATGCTCAGGGAATGCGACACCCTGCGTCGGGCCCTGGATCTGCTGGACGTGGCGCCCGCGACGCTGGTGCCCTGCGAGGTGGAACAGCGGCGCGTATCGTCGTTCGCGTCCATGGTCCGCATCAGTGCCACCGATACCGTGCCCTGGGAACGTTATCAACCCGTGATCTCCGCGGATGGTCTCGTCGGTCGGATCCACACGGTGACCGGGCCCCGGACGGCCTGGGTGGAATTGCTCACTTCCCCGGGCATGGCGGTCAGCTGCGAATTGGAACGATCGGGTCTGCCCGGCATCCTGCATTCACGCGGGAGTGATTTCGATCTGGCGCTCATCGGACGGGACGAGGATGTCAGGGTCGGCGACCGCGTTGTCTCCTCGGACATCGCCATGATCTACGGCGAAGCGGACCACTTCAGCGGGGGCATGCCGCGCGGTCTGCCTGTGGGCGTGGTATCCGGGGTTTCGTCCCCGCCCGAGCAGCTCTTCAAGTCCGTGCGGGTGGCGCCGGCGTCGTCGTTTACCAGCTTGGATGTCGTTTTCGTGGTCGTTGGCGCCGGCGAGTGGTTCATCTCGCAGTCGCCGGCACAACAGACCACGGCCCCTGACGACGAGGAGACGCCTTGATCCGTTTCCTGCGCATGACCCTGTCGCTGGCCATCCTGGCGCTGGCGGGCAACGTGCTCGTGGCGCCGCTGCTCGCCCTCGGCGCCATCGCCCCCGATTTCAGTTTGATCGCGCTGGTCATCCTGGCGCTCAGTGAAGGAGCCTTCGCCGGAACCCTGGGGGGCTTCGCGCTCGGTCTGGTGGCCGATTCGGCCATCCCGAACCTGCTCGGTCTGAATGCGTTCTGCAAATCCCTGGCCGGCTTCCTGGTCGGACGCGCGCGGTCGCGTCTGGTGATCGGGATGCCGCTGGTGGAAGGCAGTCTCGTGGCTCTCATGGCCCTGGGACACGATGTGCTCTACCTGATCGGGCAGAGCTGGTTTGCCGAAGGCGCCTTCTTCCGACCGTTGATCACGGTCGTCGTCCCGTCAGCCCTCTATACCGGTCTCGTGTCCGTGCCCCTGATCCGCCTGGCGGATGCCCTGCGGCTGCTGCGGCGCGAGGAATGAGCGGGGAGCGCGGAGCGATGCAGGAGAGACACCACATCCAGTCGAGAATCATGCGCGGCGTGATCCTGCTGCTGTTCGGCGTGATCGTGGCTGAACTGTTCGTCCTGCAGATCATCCAGCACGATCACTACATGGGCCAATCCCTGCAGAACCGACAGGTGAGGATCCGCGTGAAAGCCCCCCGGGGACGTGTCCTGGATCGCGAGGGTCAGGTCCTGGCCGACAACGTCTATTTGGCCGATATCACGCTGCCTCGCGCCTGCCTGGGCGAGGCCGGTCCCGATTCCACGCTGGCCAAGCTGCTGCGCTGGTTTTCGCTGCCGGAGACCGAGACCCTGTCACGTCTGCGCGACCAGAAGGAGGCCGGCCGGCCGCGTCTGACCCTGGTGGCCAACGCCGACATGCCGCGGATCGCGACCGTGGAGGAACGCCGGCGGGAGCTGCCCGGTGCGCGTGTCGAGGCGCGGGCACGTCGCCGCTACAAGCACGGCGCGCGCTTTGCCCACATCATCGGCTACGTGGGCGAGGTGAGCCCGGAAGAAGTGGGCGACGAGGACGACCACCGGGCCTACCAGCCGGGTGACACGGTCGGACGCGAGGGACTCGAGGCCGCCTGGGAGGATGAGTTGCGTGGGGAGGCAGGCCTCTTCCTCAAGGAGATCAACGCCGTGGGGCGTGTGGTCGGCCGCCGCGACGTCCCGCTGTGGCCCGTCGTTCCCGGCGAGGACATCACCCTGACCCTCTCGCTCGCGTTGCAGGACAGTCTTGCCACCGCCATGTCCGGGCGACCCGGGGCGGCGGTGGCCTTGTCCCTGCCGACCGGCGAAGTGCTCGCCGCGGTCAGCAACCCGGCCTTCGATCCCAACCTCTTCACCAGGGGCATCTCGTCGCGGGAATGGCGCAGTCTACTCGACGATCCTAAGCACCCCTTCCTCAACCGACTCGTACAGGCTACCTATCCACCCGGTTCGCCGTACAAGATCGTGACCTCGCTGGCGGGTCTGGAGACGGCGGTGGTCGGGCAATGGAC
Source organism: uncultured Fibrobacteraceae bacterium (assembly GCA_964389015.1). GTDB lineage: Bacteria > Krumholzibacteriota > Krumholzibacteriia > LZORAL124-64-63 > LZORAL124-64-63 > JAHIYU01. The sequence goes on from CAYMCR010000003.1 coordinate 94,274, forward strand.
GCATCTCGAGCCCTGCTTCGGCTCGTACCGTTTCGGCAACCGGCGTTTCCGGTGCTGGAAGCGTTCCGGCCACGGCGAGTTGGATCACGTCGGCGGTTTGGTGCATTCCTGTGACGTGTTCTACTACCAGCTGGGCTTACGTCTCGAACTGGAGCAACTGGAGACCATGGCGCGCCTGCTCGGTCTGGGGGAGAGGACCGGGTCGCCGTTCACGGCCGAAGTGGCCGGGAACGTCCCGAACACGGTCTGGTACGACGACCATTACGGCCCGGGCCGCTGGACCCGGGGCGTCCTGTTGAACAATGCCATCGGCCAGGGTGAGCTACTCGTCACGCCGCTGCAGATGGCCGTGCTGACGGCGCGCGTGGCCGTCGACGACCGGGATCTGAAACCACATTTCAGGCTGGGAGCGGACGGCGAAGTCGGGGTCGCCCCGCGGTCCTTGTCCCTCCAGGCCGGTCATCTCGACTGGCTGCGCAGCACCATGACCCGGGTCGTCGATATGGGCACGGGTACACGGGCGCGGCTGGAGGCGATCGAAGTCGCCGGCAAGACCGGCACGGCCCAGAACCCTCACGGCGAGGACCACGCCTGGTTCGTGTGCTTCGCGCCGGCTTCCGCGCCCGTCGTCGCGTTCGTGGTCATACTCGAACACGCCGGGCACGGTGGCGCGGTCGCCGCGCCGGTGGCGGCGCGCTGGCTCACGTCGTACTTCGCGTGGCGCGACCGGCTGACCCCGGGAGGTGCCTGATGCGGCAGGACTGGTTACCGCGCGCCTCCTCCGGGACGATCCTGCTGTGGTCCTTCGCGGCGCTCTGCCTCTACAGCCTGGCGACCTTGTGGAGCGTGACCGAGGGTATCCGCGGACCCTACGAGATGACCGATTCGGGCATCGCCAAGGCTGTCTTCTGGCGTCAGGCTGTCTGGGTCGGCATCGGCTGGCTCGCCCTGTTGGCGGCTAGGCGGACATCGCTGCAGTTCTTCGAGGAATCCGCGCCGCTGTTGTATCTGGTGGCCGTGGTCATGCTGGTGCTGGTGCTGGCGATCGCGCCCGAGATCGCCGGCGCCAGGCGCTGGTTCAGCCTGGGCCCGCTGCGTCTGCAACCCTCGGAGCCGGCCAAGATCGCCCTGGTGCTGGTGCTGGCGCGGCTGTTCAGCACCTATGCCTCGCGCGACAGACAGCTCCTGCCCGTGATCGGTTCGCTGCTGCTGGCGGCGATCCCGCTGGCGCTGGTTCTCCGGGAACCCGACCTGGGTACGAGTCTCGTGTACGCGGCTCTGTGGTTGGGGGCCGTGTTCTGGTTCGGCTTGTCGTGGATATTTCTCCTCAGCGTGGGTTCGCCCCTGCTCAGCGCCATCTTCAATTTCTACTCCGAGTCGGTCGTACATCAGGCCTGGCCCTGGGGCGCCTATCTGCTCGTGTTGATGGCCGGACTCACGGTGGCGCGCTTCCGTCTGCTGGAGAGCTTCCTGCTCGTGCTGGCCAACATCGCAACGGGCATCGGCATGTCGTATTTCTGGGACGGGCTCAAGCCCTATCAGCAGGAGCGGATCCTCACCTTTTTCGATCCCACGCGGGACCAGTTCGGCACCGGCTATCAGGCCATCCAGTCCAAGGTGGCCATCGGCTCGGGGGGCCTCTTCGGCACCGAGTACCTGCAGGGAACCCAGAAGGGCCTGGCGTTCCTGCCAGAGCGGCACACCGATTTCATCTTCTCGGTGGTGGGGGAAGAACTTGGTTTCGTCGGCGCCCTGCTGCTGATCGGCATCTACCTGGTCATCATTCTCAAGGGCCTGGAGATCGCCCGCAAGGCCCGCAAGTCCTTTTCTTCCCAGGTCGCGATGGGCGTGACGGTCTATTTCGCCTTCCATGTGCTGGTCAACATCGCCATCACGACCGGCTTGCTGCCGGTCACCGGGCTGCCGTTGCCGGTGATGAGTTACGGCGGCTCGAATCTCGTGGTCTCGGCCTTCATGCTGGGCTTGCTGGTGAACATCGGTTCCCGTACCTTCGAGTCCTGAGGGAGAGTGCATGTATCCGCATCTATTCGGCATCGTCAAGAGTTTCGGCCTGCTGCTGGCCGTGAGCTTCGTGATCGGTTTCTGGTTGAGCGTGCGCCGCGGCCGCGGGCGCGGTTTCGACCCGAACCTAGTGCTCGATTTCTGTCTGACCGTCATGATCTCCTCACTGATCGGCGTGCGCCTCTTCTTCGTGGCGACGCATATCGGCGATTTCGAGCCTTGGTACGAGGTGTTCTTCATCTGGCAGGGCGGGCTGACGCTCTACGGTGGCATCATCCTGGCCATCTTCGCGGTCTGGTATTTCTGCCGGCGTCGCCAGGTCGACTTTCTGCCCCTGGCGGACGTGCTCGCGCCCCAGGTGTCGCTCGGTATCGGCATCACCAGGCTGGGTTGTTTCCTGAACGGGTGTTGCTACGGGAAACCGACCGACGGCCCGCTCGGGATCACCTTTCCTGAGACCTGTGCCGCTGGCTGGGAGACCGGCGGCCTGGCTTTGCATCCCACGCAGCTCTACAGCTCGGCGGGCGGATTCCTGGTCTTCGCTCTGCTGTTGCTGTGGGAGAGACGCAGCAGCCACCCGGGCGCGACCTTCGCCCGCTTCCTGTTGCTCTACGGCGTGGCGCGCTTCCTGGTGGACATCTTTCGGATATACGCGCTTGACGATATGGGACCCCTCGGCCTCACGACCAGTCAATGGATCAGCAGCGGTCTCATCGTGTCGGGGACTTGGCTGCTGCTGACCCGGCGCACCGCAGAAGAGCTGTCGTGAGACGGGAACGAGGCTCGCCCCTCACCTTGCGTGCCGACGGCGACGACTGGTTGCGCGACGGCGAGCGTTGGGAACCCGCGGGTCCGTTCTACGCCGTGCTGGGCGATCCTGTCGCACACTCCCTCTCACCCCTGTTCCAGGGTGCGGCCCTGCGTGCCGAGGGTCTTCCCTACACCTACCACGCGGTGTGGGCTTCGCGCACGGATCTGGCACGCATCTTTCGTGACCGTGGCGGGCTGGGCCTGCGCGGCTTCAACGTCACGGCACCCCACAAGCTCGCGGCCGCCGGTCTCTGCACCACCCTGACCGATGTGGCTCGTCTCACGGGAGCCGTGAACACGGTGCGCCTCACCGACGAGGGTTGGGCAGGCCACAACACGGATGTCGGCGGCCTGCGCGAAGTGCTGGACGGTCTGCTGGGCAGGGAACCGCCCGGCCACGGATTGGTCCTCGGCGCCGGCGGCGTCGCCCGGGCGGCCGTCGTGGCGTTGCTGGAAGCGGGTGCCGACCATATCAGCGTGATGGCGCGGCCGGGATGCGGGTGCGACGCCTTGTCGGTTTGGCTCGCCGCGGACGCCATGCAAGGTCGAGACGTTCGTCTCGTGGACTGGGGTTCGCCTCTCGCTGCCGACGGGGTGGACACCGGCTGTGTCTGCGTTTCGTGTGTGCCCGTCGGCGTCGATGTATCCTTCCTCACGCTCGCCGGCGACGTCCAGTCGCCCAGGCTGTGGTTGGACATGAACTACGGTGAACACGCGGCCGCGCCGCCCGGAGTGCCCGGCGACCGGGTATGCGACGGCCTGCCCGTCCTGTTGGCTCAGGGCGCCCTCTCCTTTTCCTGGTGGTTCGACCGTGACGCGCCCCGACGCGTCATGGCGGATGCTCTCGTCGGCGCCTGACCGTCCCGCGGGCGCTACATTCTCCCGGCTATTCTCCCGGACATCCTCCCGGATCGTGGCTAGTTGTTTGAGCGCTTGGCTGAAATTCGCTGCCCAGGCCTTGCTGGAAGTGGTGCTCCCCGCGCGCTGTGTGCTCTGCGGCCGAGCGGCGCCTGTCGACGAGGACGGGGCTGCGACGACAGGCCTGCGCTGGTGTGATGCGCCCCAGCTGTGCCGATCATGTGGCGAATCACTGCTGCGGCCGGAGCCGTTGGCCGTGACGTTCGGCACCGGCGTCGAGGAATTGCCGGCGGTGGCGGGAAAACCCACCGATGTCGGGCTGGTGGCGATCGTGTCCGCCTGGAAGTATCGCGGGTACCGTGGCCTGGCGTTGCCGCTGGCCGCACTCGCCGAGACCGGCTGGCATCTCGCGGAAGCCGCCGGCGGTACCGTGGATGCACTGGTTCCGGTGCCGCTACATCCCCGACGTCGCCGGGAGAGGGGTTTCAACCAGGCCGAGATGCTGGCATGTGAGATCGGGAGGCGGAGAAATGTGCCCGTGCATACCGGCCTGCTCGTCCGCAAGCTGGCGACCGCCCAGCAGGCCAAGCTGTCGTCACGTTCCGACGCTCGCGACCGCAATGTCGACGGCGCCTTCGCGTTCACGGATCAAGGTGCGGGAGCAGTCAGGCGCGTGGGACTCGTGGACGACCTGGTGACCAGCGGCGCAACCGCGCTGGCGGTCGCCTCGTGCCTGCGTCGGGGTGGCGTGGCGGTGTCCTGGATCCTCGCCGCCGGTCTCGTCCGGGGGAGCTTGACACGCCCGGCCGGCCTATCTACCATCTCTTGCGCTGCGGGAAAAGATCTGGGCTTGGCAAAGGACATGATCAAGATGAAGAAGCTGGGACTCGCGCAGATCGATATGACCGGTCAACAGGTGTTGATGCGGGTCGACTTCAACGTGCCCCTGGACAAGGACGGGCGCATCACCGACGACACGCGCATCCGCGCGGTCCTGCCGACGGTGCGACATGTGTTGGCCGGCGGTGCCAGCCTGGTGCTTGCCAGTCATCTGGGCCGGCCCAAGGGCCAGATCGTTCCCGAACTGTCCTTGCGTCCCGTCGCGGACCGTCTCGCGGAACTGGTGGAGGCGCCGGTGCGGTTCGCCGACGACACGGTCGGTCCGTCGGCTAGAGCCGCGGCCGAAAAGCTCGCGCCGGGAGAAATCCTGCTGCTGGAGAACCTTCGCTTCGCGGCCGAGGAAACGGACAACGATCCGGCTTTCGCCGAGCAACTCGCCCGGCTGGGCGCCGTCTACGTGAACGACGCTTTCGGCACCGCCCATCGGGCGCACGCCTCAACGGTGGGCGCCAGCTCGTACTTCAAGCGCAGCTGTGCGGGGTTCTTGATGGAGAAGGAGTTGGAGAATCTCGGCCGGCTCATGCAGGATCCACCACGACCCTTCGTGGCGATTCTTGGCGGCGCGAAGGTCAAGGGCAAGGTGGAAGTGATCGAGCACCTGCTCGACGAGGTGGATACGCTGCTGCTCGGCGGGGGCATGATCTTCACTTTCTTCAAGGTCCACGGACTCGAAGTGGGGGATAGTCTCGTCGACGAGAGCTGTCTCGAGGTTGCCCAGACCATTCTCACCAAGGCCGAGACCTCCCGGGCCAAGCTGCTGCTGCCCGAGGATGTCGTCATCGCTCAGGATTTCAGCGATGACTCCGCGCGGCGCACCGTCCTGGTCACGGACATCTCGGAGGGTTGGCAGGGGCTGGACATCGGATCCCGAACCGTGGAGAAGTATCGCGAGGCCATCGCCGGCGCCAAGGCGTTGTTCTGGAACGGTCCGTTAGGTGTGTTCGAGATTCCCGCTTTTGCGGCGGGCACACGCGCGATCGGCGAGGCGGTCGCTGCTGCCACTGACGCCGGCGCGCTTTCTGTCATCGGCGGTGGCGATTCCGTGGCGGCCGTCAACCAGCTCGGGCTCGCGCAGCGCATCACGCATATCTCGACCGGCGGCGGCGCCTCGCTCGAATTCATGGCGGGCCGCGAGTTGCCCGGCGTGGCCGCCTTGACCGATTGCTGAGGCCCCGGGGCGTTTCCCGCCCCGGTTGACAACGGTCTGTCGAGGTGTTAGTTTATCGATCGCCGCCGCGTCAGCGGTGGCGTTTCCTTTGCACAGCCTACCAGCGGGAGAATCGCATATGTTGTACGCCTTTTTCATGATCCTCCACGTGATCATCTGCCTGCTGCTCGTGGTGGTGGTCCTGATGCAGTCCAGCAAGGGCGGCGGCCTGGCGGGAGCTTTCGGCGGCGGCGGCGGTCTGCCCCAGCAGATGTTCGGGTCCAGCACCCTGACGACGGCCCTGCACAAGATGACGGTCTATCTGGCGATCGGTTTTTTCCTCACCTCGGCGATCCTGTTCATGTTGACGGCCGATCGTTCGTCGAACCGGTCAGTGATCAGCGACGCACTCGATGAAGGCACCTTGACCAGCGACATGACCCTGCCGACATCCGATGCACCCTTGACGACAGAGGTCGACATCGACGCAGCACAAGAGCCACAGGCAAGTGACACCGCGGAGGACGAAGGACAATAGGAAGCGAGTCAACGCTTCGTGCTCGGGTGGTGGAACAGGTAGACACGCTATCTTGAGGGGGTAGTGGCCACAAGCCGTGCGGGTTCAAGTCCCGCCCCGAGCACCATCATAAAGAGAGATCGGCATAGCCGATCTCTCTTTTTTTCGTTGACACGTTTTTTTAAGATCGGAATAATGTCTTTGACTGGTTCGCGAATTGCCCACGACGTCCACCGCCATCAAGGAGATCCATCGAACACGCGCGCAAGATGGCGTCGGAACTCGGTGGAAGACCGATCGGTGAAGAGGACGTGGACGGAGCCAGTGTCGGACAATTCGTGGTCGTCCAAGGGTGCGCCGGGCGGCCTGAGTGCAATGTCAGCAAGCGAGGTCCAAGATGGAGGAGAGTCTGAAGCTGGCAGCTGCGGCCAAGAAGAAGACCAAGAAGAAGGCCGCAAAGAAGAAGGTGGCCAAGAAGAAGGTCGCCAAGAAGAAGGTCGCCAAGAGGAAGGTCGCCAAGAAAAAGGTCGCCAAGAAAAAGACGGCCAAGAAAAAGGTGACCAAGAAGAAGAAGGTCGCCAAGAAGAAGGTGGCCAAGAAGAAGAAGGTGACCAAGAAGAAGAAGGTTGCCAAGAAGAAGAAGAAGTGACGTAGCGCGCTGCAAGGCGTGGGCTACTGAAGAGCCGCCGCTCCCGTCAGGGAAGCGGCGGCTCTTGTGTCGTAGGCCCGGTGGCGAGTGGGATCAGTAGATCGGCTTGACGTCGAACAGCCAGGTGAAGCCGAGAGTGCCCGCCATGGTCGTGACCTGTTCGCTGTATGTCACTTCCTCGGTCGGGAAAGCGAAGGTCGTGGCTGAGAACTGGGCGTTCACGCGCAAGCTCTCGCCCAGGGGCAGGGCCAGGCCGCCGATGAGCTGGAAATAGAGCGCTGTCTTGTCCTCGAGCACGGAGAAGCGGTTGATGATGCCGCCGAAACCGGTGCCGAAATAAGGTGTCAGCCACAGGATCTTCAGGGCGTGGGCATCGTATGAGAGGTTGATTCCTCCCATGTAGGACTTGAAGTTACTGTCTTCGCTGCCGCCCGCGAATCTTGTCTCGTTGTAGAAACCCTCATACCACTGGTCGAGCTCTTGTCCGTAGACGCGCTCGATGAAGAGATCGTCCTCGAAACGGGCCATCGAGAGAACGGCCTTCGCGCGGCTGTAGGAGGCGTTCAAGTCGATATGGAAAGAGTCCGAGAGATAGAAGCCGATGTTGAGCCTGTATATCTCGCCGGGGTCGATCTGCTTGACCGGGGCGTCGAAGCCGTTCGTGGGGCGCTCTGTCCCGAGATTCAGCTCCTCGCTGTTGAAGAGCGTCACGGTGTTCGATCCATCGGCAAGCTGGGCTCGCTCGTCGATGATTGGCAGGTTCAGATATGTGGTGCCGGAGTAGTAGCCTCCGGAGAAACTGATGCTGATGTTCTTGACGCGACTCGTCAGTTCCTCCAGGGGAGGCTCAGTTTCGGCCTCGGTATCGGTCTGGGCCGAAGCCGTCGCGGCCGCGAGGCAGGCGATCGACACGGCCATCAACATCATCAGTCGTTTCGAGCTCATTGAACACCTCGGCATCGTGTGCGACGGATTCCGGAAGGTCACCCGCAGGCTACGCGCAGAACGGCCCGGGAGCCGGAGACGAGGACCATTTCCGGTCGACGGGCGCAAAAACTACGGTAATGCAGACCCTCAACCTGGGCAAGGACTTTATCCTTCGCCATTCGCCCCTAAACATAGGGGATCAGGCAAGGTAGGACAAGGGGGGTGGGATTGACATGATCCCGGCACATGGTTATGATTGCTGTTCGGTAAAAGACCGCCGACATTGCCCGAACCGGTGTTCAGGCTCGTTTTTGACCGCCACATTTCCTTGACCCACCGACCCCGACCGGAGGATGAAGTTGAAGACCTATGCAATGGACATGATCCGCAACATCGCGTTGATAGCTCCACACGGGGTCGGCAAGACGAGTCTGGCCGACGCCATGCTCCACGTGGCGGGCAAGGTAGGACGCCGGGGCAACGTGGACGACGGATCCTCGGTGTTCGACTACTCCGACGAAGAGATCGACAAGAAGCAGACCATGTCCGCCAGTCTGGGCTGGGTCGATGTCGACGAAACCAAGATCAACATCATCGACACGCCGGGCGTCAATGACTTCCGCTGCGACATGTACTGCGCCCTCGAAGTCATCGACGGTGTGCTGTTCGGCGTGAAGGCCGACGGAGGTCTCGAGGTCTCCAGCGACGCCATCTGGCGCATCCTGCGCGAACGCGAGATGCCGACGATGATAGTGCTCACGCGCATGAACAAGGAGCACGCCGATTTCGACAAGGCCGTCGCCGAGTTCAACGACCACCTCGACGGCACTTCGGTTCCCGTCCAACTGCCCATCGGCAGCGGGGAGGCCTTCAAGGGTGTCGTGGACCTGTTGAGCAACCAGGCCTTCGAGTTCGACGCCGACGGCAAGCCGCAGCCCGTGGACACTCCCGCCGACCTGACCGATGAGGTCGAGGCCGCGCGCGAGGAACTCATGAACGCCGCTGCCGAGACCGATGAGGCGCTGATCGAGAAGTTCCTCGAGGAAGGCACTCTCAGCGACGAGGACATCCTGGCCGGCTTGACCACAGGCATGGTCGCAGGCTCGGTCTATCCGGTCTTCCTGACCGCCGCCGACTCCGAGGTCGGCGTCAAGCTCCTGCTGGACGCCGTGGTCATGCTCATGCCGAGCCCCGCCGTCCGCACCGAGCTGCAGGGTGTGAAACCCGGCACCGACGAAGAGATGACGGTGGCGATCGGTCCCGACAAGGGTGGGCTGTCCTACGCCTTCAAGTACCAGCGCGAGGCCCAGGGCGGCGATCAGACCTGGCTCAAGGTCTGGAGTGGCGGCATCAAGTCGGGTGACAATTTCAACACGCCCAAGGGTGACAGCGAGCGTATCGGTCAGCTGAGTCTGGCCCTGGGCAAGGGGCGCGAGAAGGTCGACGGCGTGGGCGCCGGCGACATCGTCCTGGCCGCCAAGCTGAAGAACAGTCCCACCGGCACCACCCTCTATACCAATGCCACACAGGTCGAACTGCCGGCGCCGCGCCTACCCAATCCCACCAGCTCCGAAGCGATCACCTCCGCCACGGCCGGTGAAGAGGACAAGATGGGCATCGGCCTGCACAAGCTCATGGAGGAGGACCCCTCCTTCAAGGTCATCCAGGACGGCGAGCTGAGCCAAACCCTGCTGGTGGGCCAGGGCGAGATGCACCTGGCGATCGTGCTCGATCGCCTGAAGAAGCAGTTCGGCGTACAGGTCGAGCGTCACAAGCCGCGGGTCGCCTTCAAGGAGACCATCAAGACCAAGGTCGAGGTCCAGGGCCGCTACAGGAAACAGACCGGCGGGCGCGGCCAGTTCGGGGACGTTCACCTGCGTCTCGAACCGCTGCCCCGGGGCGAGGACTTCGAATTCGTGAACGAGATCGTGGGCGGTGTGGTGCCGTCTAAGTTCATCCCCGCCGTGGAGAAGGGCGTCCGCGAGACCATGGCTCGGGGCGTGGTGGCCGGCTACAAGATGGTCGACATGAGGGTCGCCCTCTACTTCGGCTCCTTCCACCAGGTGGACTCGAGCGAGAACAGCTTCAAGGCCGCCGCGCGCATCGCCCTGACGAAGGGCGTGCCCGAGGCCAAGCCGACCCTGTTGGAGCCGGTCATGCAGGTTACCATCCGTGTGCCCGAGTCCTACATGGGTGACGTGATGGGTGACATCTCCGGTCGCCGCGGGCAGCCCCAGGGCATGGAGGCCGAGGGTCCCATCCAGGTGATCAAGGCGCTGGTGCCCCAGGACGAGATGTATCAGTACTCGACCACCCTGCGGGCGATGACCCAGGGCACGGGAGAATTCTCCATGGAGTTCCGACACTATGCCGAGGTGCCGGGCGAAGTCGCCAAGCAACTCATCGCGGCGTACAAGAAGAGCCGGACCGAGGACGCCGACTGATTGCCGCCGCGACGGTGGCAGACCTACCGGTCCCCTAGGGAACAGGAGACGATATGTCCGGGCACTCCAAGTGGAGCACGATCAAGCGCAAGAAGGGCGCCAAGGACGCGGCGCGCAGCAAGATCTGGTCGCGCCTCGCGCGCGAGATCATCGTGGCCGCCAAGATCGACGGCGGCGACCAGGAGGCCAACGCGCGCCTGCGCACGGCCGTGCTTGCGGCCAAGGCCGCCAACATGCCCAACGCCAACATCGACCGTGCCATCAAGCGCGGCACCGGCGAGATCGAGGGCGCGGTCTACGAGGAGGTCACCTTCGAGGGTTACGGTCCCGGCGGCGTGGCCATCCTGGTGGAGACCCAGACCGACAACCGCAACCGGACGACCAGCGAGGTCAGGCACGTCTTCACCAAGTTCAACGGCAATCTCGGCACGAACGGCTGCGTCTCGTATCTGTTCGAGCGCAAGGGGGCCATTACCCTGGACGCGACGCGTGTCGACCTGGAGACAGCCATGGACGCGGCCATTGAGGCGGGTGCGGAAGACGTGGAGGACGAGAACGAGGTCATCGTGGTGAGCACCGCCTTCGCCGACTTCAACCAGGTCCTGCAGTCGCTTCAGGACCAGGGGCTGCCGGTGTCCGAATCCGAAATCGTCCAGGAGCCGAGCACGACCGTCCAGAGTTCGGGCAAGGATGCCGTGACGCTGATGAAGCTGATCACCGCCATGGACGATCTCGACGACGTGTCGCGTGTCTCGGCCAACTTCGATATCGACGATGTGGAGATGGCCGAAGTACTGGAGCATCTTTGAATCGCGTTGGAGCGTGTGACGGGGGCGACCGTGGCGCCGTCCCCCTTTGCTTTTAGGGGAGAGCCGCTTCGCGATGATCATTCTCGGCATCGATCCCGGCTCGCGCCGCACCGGCTACGGTGTGATCTCTTCGCACGGCAATCGCTTCCGCCTGCGCGACGCGGGCACCATCGCGACCCACGCCGGCGCCGCCCTGCCGCGGCGGCTGCGGGTCATCTACGAGTCCCTGGTGACGATCATCGCCGACCACGAGCCAGATGTCACCGCCATCGAGGACGTCTTCAACGCCCGCAACGCCCGCAGCTCCCTGATCCTGGGCCAGGCGCGCGGCGCGGCCATGCTGGCGGCCGCGCTGCGGGACATTACCGTTGCGGAATACGCCCCGCGTGAAGTAAAAATGGCGGTGACGGGCAACGGCGCCGCGACCAAGGAGCAGGTCCGCTTCATGGTGCAGCGGTTGCTGGGGCTGGCCAAACCGCCGGCGTCCACGGACGCCAGCGATGCGCTAGGGGTAGCTCTCTGCCACGCCTTGCGCAGCGGCTCGCCGCTGCTGCCCGTGTCATCGAAAGGCCGCGCCCGATGATCGCCAGCCTCGAAGGTGTTCTGCAGAGCAGGGGGACGACCTGCGTGATCAACGTGGGTGGTCTGGGCTTGGCCGTCACCATCACCGCCGGCGCCGCGACCGCGTTGCCGCCGGTCGGCGATACGTTGAAGCTGTGGACGCACCTGGCGGTGCGGGACGACGGCTGGACCCTTTTCGGTTTCACCGACCCCGACGAATTGACCCTGTTCCGGCTGCTGATCTCGGTCAGCGGCGTCGGCCCGAAACTGGCGCTGGGCATGCTGTCGGCCGCGACGGCGCCCGCCATCGCGCACGCGCTCCAGACCGGTGACGAGAAGGCGCTGGTCGCCTTGCCGGGCATCGGCCGCAAGAGCGCGGCCCGCTTGCTCGTGGAACTGGACCAGAAAGTGCCGTCCGCCCTGGTGGCCAGCGGGCCGCAAATCGACAGCGCGTCGACGGCGGCCGCCGACGAACCGCCGAGCATGGCCGTGGCTCGCGAGCTGCTGGGCGCCATGGGTCTGACGGGAAACCAAGCCGAACGGATCCTGCAAGACGCGGTACACGAGGACCGGGAACTGGCCGCTGATCCCGTGCGCTGGGTGCGGGCGGCCCTGCGGCATCTGTCCTGACGAGGAAGGGAAAGCCATTGTCCGAGCGTCGTTGGACGGACCCCAATCTCCAACCAGGTGACAGCGACCAGGAGCTGAGCCTGCGCCCTCGCAGTCTGGACGAGTTCATCGGCCAGGAGAAGGTGAAGGAGAACCTGCGCGTCTTCATCCGCGCCGCGCGCGAGCGCGGCGAGGTGCTCGACCACGTCCTGCTCCACGGACCGCCCGGCCTCGGCAAGACGACCCTGGCGGGCATCATCGCCGCCGAGATGGGCCTGGAACTGCGTATCAGCAGCGGCCCGGTCTTCCAGAACAGCGCCGAGCTGGTGGGCCTGTTGACCCAGCAGGAGGAACCGTCCGCGGTCTTCATCGACGAGATCCATCGACTCAGCCGCGTGATCGAGGAATGCCTGTATCCGGCCATGGAGGACCGGCGCATCGAACTGGTGGTCGACAAGGGACCCAATGCCCGCCATTTCCAGCTCGATCTGCCGCCGTTCACGTTGCTGGGCGCGACCACGCGCGCGGGGATGATCACCGCCGCCCTGCGCTCGCGTTTCGGGATCATCTGCCATCTGGATTTCTACCCGCCGGACGAGTTGTGTCGCATCGTCGTCCGCTCCGCCCAGGTGCTGGGGATCGGGATCGACGACGAGGGCGCCATGGAACTGGCCCGGCGGTCGCGTGGCACGCCGCGCGCCGCGAACAGGCTGTTGCGACGTGTGCGCGACTATGCGCAGGTGGCGGGCAAGGACACCATCGACCGGGAAAGCGCCGACCATGGGTTGACGCGTCTCGGTGTGGACGCGGTGGGCCTCGAACCGCTGGACAGGCGGTACCTGTCGTTGATCATCGAGCATTTCAGCGGCGGTCCCGTCGGTATCCAGAACCTGTCCGTGTCCCTGGGCGAGGAGCTCGACACCCTGGAAGACCTGGTCGAGCCCTTCCTGATCCAGGCGGGGTTGTTGAAGCGCACGCCCCGAGGGCGCGAAGCGACTCCGCACGCCTGGACCCACCTCGGCCTGTCCGCGCCCTCCGCCTCAGATCGGGAGGACCAGCAAGGTGAACTCCTCTGAGGCGACCCCCGCCACCGATGCCTACGCCTTCGAACTGCCGGACGGGCTGATCGCACAGGTGCCGGTCGAGAACCGCACTTCGTCGCGCCTGCTCCAGGTGGACCGGGGTCGTGGCGTGCGGGGCGAGGCGCGTTTCCGTGATCTGCCGGGGTTGCTGGCGCCGGGCGATCTGCTGGTCGTCAACGACAGCCGCGTCCTGCCGGCCAGGTTGCGCTTGCGGCGAGACCCGCAAGGCGGGCGCGTCGAGCTCCTGCTGGTGCGGCCCCAGGATGACGGGACCTGGCTGGCCATGGCTCGACCGGCCCGGCGCCTGAAACCCGGGAGCCGGTTGCTGACCCTGGGTGACGAAGAACCTCCGGACACGATCGAGATCGAGGCGGTGCGCGACGCCGGCTACGTGGTGATCAGGGCGCCGGCGGGGACGGTGTCCGCCATTGCGGCCCGCACCGGCGAGACGCCGCTGCCGCCCTACATACGCCGCGACCCGCAGTCCGCCGATTATGCGGCCTTGTCGGATATCGACCGCCGGCGCTACCAGACCGTGTACGCGCAGGAGGAAGGCTCGGTGGCCGCCCCGACGGCCGGTCTGCATTTCGACGAGGCGTTGCTCGCCGCGCTGGCGGATAGAGGCGTCGCAGCGGCCAGTGTCACCCTGCACGTGGGGCCGGGTACCTTCCGGCCGCCCGACGCGGCCGACCTGCGCGCCAGGCGCCTGCACGAGGAGTTCTTCACCTATTCAGCCGCCACGGATGCGGCCATCGCAGCCACACGCGCGCGCGGCGGCCGGGTCGTCGCGGTGGGAACGACCGCCCTGCGCGTACTCGAGACCGTGGCGCGCCTGCGTCTGGACGAGCGGGCGGAGCAACGCGTCGCGTGGCCCGACGATGAGATGCAAAGACCGGTGTTTGCCGGCGCCGCGCACCGCGAGGCGGTAGGCTGGCGCGTGTCCGGACTGACGCGGCTGTTCGTCTTGCCGCCGGACGAGGTGGTCGCGGCCGACGGCTTGATCACGAACTTCCACCTGCCGGGCTCGTCCCTGCTCATGCTGATCGCGGCTTTCGTCGGCGTCGACGTGTGGCGGGACGTGTACGCGCACGCGATCGAGACGGGCTGCCGCTTCTACAGTTACGGGGACGCCATGCTGGTGCTGCCCCAGGGGACGGGTTCCCGGGAAGGCGACACGAGATGACCGCACCAGCCGGCGAATTCGCCTTTACCGTGCAGCGGACCGACGCCGGCAGCGCGGCCCGCCTGGGCTTGCTCACGACGCCCCACGGCGAGGTGCCGACGCCCGTCTTCATGCCTGTCGGCACGGCGGGGTCGGTCAAGGCCGTGACCTTCGAGCAGGTCTGGGCCACCGGCGCGAGGCTGATCCTGGGCAACACCTATCATCTCTACCTGCGCCCCGGGCACGAGCGCATTGCCGCCCAGGGCGGGTTGCACCGCTTCCAGGGTTGGGATGGCGCGTTGCTGACAGACAGCGCCGGCTATCAGGTGTTCTCGCTCGGCGAGCTCAACCGGGTCGACGAGGACGGTGTCTCCTTCCGGTCGCACCTGGACGGCAGCCGCCATCGCTTCACGCCGGAAGTCTCGATGGAGATCCAACTGGCGCTCGGCGCGGATATCGTCATGGCCTTCGACCACTGTCTGCCCTACGGCGCCGAGGCGTCCGCGGTGGCCGAGGCGGTCGACCGGACGACGCGCTGGCTGCTGCGCTGTCGCGACGTCTTCGGCCACGGCGGCCGCAACCGCGACACTTCGGCGGAAAGGGTGCTCTTCGGCATCGTGCAGGGCGGTGTGTTCCCTGACGAACGTACGCGTTCGGTCGAACAGGTCGCGGCGCTGGATCTGCCCGGCTACGCCATCGGCGGTCTTTCGGTCGGCGAGCCCGTGCCCGTGATGAGGAAGATGACCGCCCACACCACGAATCTGTTGCCCGCGGACCGGCCCCGCTACCTGATGGGCGTCGGCTTTCCCGACGACATCGTCGAGAGCGTGCTGATGGGGGTGGACATGTTCGATTGCGTCCTGCCGACGCGCATGGCCCGCAACGGCACGGTGATCACCCGCGACGGCCGCCTGGTCGTCCGCAACAGCGTCTACGCCGACGACGAGCGGCCTCTCGATCCAGCTTGCGGCTGCCCGGTCTGCCGTCGGCACAGCCGGTCCTACCTGCGCCACCTCTTCGCCGCCAACGAGATGCTGGGACCGATCCTGGCCACCGTGCACAACCTCCACTTCTACCAGGATCTCATGCGGGACCTGCGTGAGGCGCTCGCCGGCGGCGATCTGAACGCGTTCGCGGCCCCCTTCCTGTCCCGCTGGCGGGAAGGCGAGCA
Source organism: uncultured Fibrobacteraceae bacterium (assembly GCA_964389015.1). Lineage (GTDB taxonomy): Bacteria > Krumholzibacteriota > Krumholzibacteriia > LZORAL124-64-63 > LZORAL124-64-63 > JAHIYU01. The sequence goes on from CAYMCR010000003.1 coordinate 109,942, forward strand.
CCGCCGCATCGCAGCCGCGCGCGATGCCGCGCCGGGAGGACGTTGACTCAACCCGGATTTGCCCGCGTCGACCCCATGTGCCATGATATGGACTAGGAATGAAACGAGAAGGAGCCGAGCATGATTACGGAATTTCTGACTTTCCTCGCCATGTGTTCCGCACCCAGCGAGGGCCAGGCCGGTGGTGGACAGGGCGCCATGATGATGAACTTCATGTTCATCGGCATGATGGTACTGGTCTTCTACCTGTTGATCTGGCGTCCCAACGCCCAGCGCCAGAAGAAGCACAAGCAGATGCTGAGCGATCTCAAGAAGGGCGACCGCATCGTCACCAACGGCGGCCTCTTCGCCACCGTGCTCAACGTCAAGGAAGATCGGCTGGTCTGCACCATCGCCGAAGGTGTGAAAGTCGAGGTCTCGCGCAGCGCGGTTTCCGGGGTCATCGAGCAGTAGCCGATGCTGAAGAGGGCATCCCGGCAACGCGGATTGCTTTTTTACGGCGAGCCACGGCTGCGCACCCCCTGCCGGCCCGTCGAGCCGAGCGAGCTCGGTCTGGCCGAACTGGTCGCGCAGATGCGAGCGATCATGCAGCGGTACGACGGTGTCGGCCTCGCGGCGCCGCAGGTGGGTGAGCCACTGCGCTTGTTCCTGGCCTGGCCGCCGGACCGGTGCCAGGGCAGCCCCCTGGTGCTGCTCAACCCCGAGCTCCTGAGTATTTCGGCCGGGTCGGAGACCTTCGACGAGGGGTGTCTGTCCTTTCCCGGCATCTACCGGGCCGTCGTTCGGCCCAGCGTGGTGACCGTCCGCTACCACGACCTGCGCGGCGACCAGAAGCAGATCCGCACCGGCGGGCTGATGGCCCGGATTCTGCAGCACGAGCTGGATCATCTGGACGGCGTGCTGCTCGTGGACCATCTTGGGGGCTGGACACGTCTGGACGTGTTCCTGCGCATGTCCTGGCACCGCCTGTTCGCGCGAAGGGAGGGTTGAAATGCGATTCGTCCTGATGGGATCCCCTGATTTCGCCGTACCGACCCTGGACGCGATGGTGGAGGCACGCTTCGACCTGCCGCTGGTCGTGACCCAGCCGGATCGTCGGGCCGGACGCGGACGCCGGCTCGAGGAGACCGCCGTCAAGAAGGCCGCCCGCGCCCACGGGCTCGACGTGCTGGACTGGGGCACCGGCGACAAGGATACCGTGACCGAACGGGTCCTGGCCTGCGAGCCGGACGCCGTCGTCGTCGTCGCCTTCGGGCACATCCTGCGCCGACCGTTGCTGGCCGGACCGCGACTGGGCTGCATCAACCTGCATGCCTCGCTGTTGCCGCGCTGGCGCGGCGTCTCTCCGGTGCATTACGCCATCATGCACGGCGACCAGTGGACCGGGGTCAGCGTGATGCAAATGGACGCCGGCGTCGATACGGGGCCCGTGCTGGCTCAGCGCGCGGTGGGCATCGATCCCGACGAGACGGCGGGGGAGCTCATGTCCCGCTTGTCCGGACTGGGCGCGGATCTGATGGTGACCACCCTGCGCGGCCTGTCGAGCGACGTCCCGGCACCGCAGGCCCAGAACGATGTCGGCGCGGTCTACGCGCCCAAGCTGAACCGCTCGCTCTCGCCGATCCGCTGGGAACGCCCCGTCACGGTTGTGCACAACCAGATTCGCGGGCTGCAGCCCTGGCCCGGCGCTACCACCTTCCTGGGCGAGCGGCTCGTCAAGATCACGTCCGCGCGGCCATACGCCATGGGGACCATCGAGGCCGAACCCGGCACCGTGATCGCGGCCGACGACGACGGCCTGCGCGTTGCCTGCGGTGAAGGCATCCTCCTGGTGACCAGACTGCAGAATCCCGGTCGCGTACCCATGTCGACCGCGGACTTCCTGCGGGGCTGTCCCGTGGAACCCGGCGTCTGTCTGCGCTCATGAGCGCTGATCCCATCCGACGCCGGGCCTGGGAAATCCTGAATTTCGTGGACAAGGGCGGCGCGCTGGACGGAACGCTGGCGGAGGCCATGGCCGCCGTAGGTGACGACCGGGACCGTCGTTTCCTGTCCGAACTGGTGCGCGGCGCGCTCCAGTGGCAGGGTCGCTACGATCATCTGATCGCGCGGTTCTCGCGGCGCGGCAACGTCACGCGGCGCGCCGTCAGCGTTGTCTTGCGCCTCGGGCTGCATCAGCTGCTGGCCTGCGACAGAGTGCCCGTGTACGCGGCCGTCGATCAGAGCGTGCGCCTGGCGCGCGAGGTCGGCGGTGGCAAGACGGCCTCCTATGTGAACGGTCTCCTGCACGCGGTGGCGCGAGAACTGGCGCAGGGGGGCGGGGAGACCACAGCGTTGCGGCCGCTGTTTCCGGATCCGCAACGTGCCCCGGCCGCGTATCTGGCGGCCTGGCATTCCCACCCGCGCTGGCTGGTCGAACGCTGGCTCGACAGATACGGCTTCGCCGCGACAGAACAGCTCTGTGACTGCAACAACCGTCGCGCGCCGCTTGCCTGCCACATGTTGCCGCCGGCGGCGCCCGCGACGGTCGCGGCGGGGCTCGCGGCAACCGGCCATGCGGTGCAAGCCGGGCGTCTCGGCGAGCGTGCGCTCGTCCTGGAACGCACCCCGTCCCGGGCTGATCTCCGGGCGATCCTCGCGCGGGAGCCGTCGCTCATCGTCCAGGACGAAGCGGTCCAGGCGGCGACGTCCTTTCTCTGCGCCGATCTCCACGGGCCGGCCCTCGATCTCTGCGCGGCCCCGGGCGGCAAGACGCTGCATCTGCGCACCGGGTTGGACGACGCCGAAGTCCTGATCGCCATGGACCTGGACCGCGCGCGGCTCGCCCTGGTGGCCGACTCGGCGGCCAGGACCGGCCTCGGCCCGGATGCCCTGGTGACGGCCGATGGTCGCAATACCCCCTTCGCGGACGGCGACTTCGCCACCGTCTTGCTGGATGGTCCCTGCAGCGGTACGGGCGTCATCCGTCGTCATCCCGAAGGACGCTGGCGTGTCGGGCCGGACCTCTTGGTGCGGAATGCGTCGCGCCTGCTCGACCTGGCGCGCGAAGCCTACCGAGTCACGCGTCCCGGTGGTCTGCTGCTCTATGCAACCTGTTCCCTGGAACCGGAGGAAAACGAAGGGGTTGTGGATAAGCTGCGCGAGGAATATCCTGGCCTGGTGCCGGCCAGCGCCGAGGGCAAGACGGCAGGCGCCTGGCGAAGAACGTGGCTGCCGCATCTTGACGGCGCGGACGGCTTCTTCGCCGCCCGGCTGCGACGACGGGAGACTCGGGTTTGAAGGTATGGCAATTCATCTTGTTGCTGGTCGCTTTGGCGGGGGTCTTCGCCGTGGGCCTGTTGCTGTCCAACGCCCTGATCGTACCCCGCCTCGTGCACCGCAACGCGGAGATCCGCGTCCCGGATCTGGTCGGACGCGGCACCGCCGATGCGGGCCAGCAGGCCGCAGAGGTGGGCCTCGAAGTAGAAGTCGTGCGGGAGGAGACGCACCCCACGCTCTCGGCCGGCATCGTGATCAGCCAGCTTCCCGAGAGCGGTCGCACGGTGCGCGAGGGTCGTAGCGTCGCCGTGGTCGTGAGCGCCGGTCCGCCGGCGGGGCAGGTGCCCCACCTTAAGGGCCTGTCGCGACAGCAGGCCGAGAACACCCTCCAACGCGAATCCTACCGTGTCGGACGGATCCTGCACATGAAGCGCGACGGCGGTGTGGCGGCCACGGTCGCCATGCATTTCCCCCCGGCCGGGATTCGTACGCGCAAGGGAGGGGAGGTGGACCTGGTTATCGCCGAGCCACCACCGACGTCCGCCTATCTCATGCCGGATCTGCGCGGCCAGGCGCTCTACGTGGCGCGCCAGTCGGTCGAGGGCGCGGGCTGCGTCAACGCGCCGGTCCGCTTCGAACGCGATCGAGACGTCCCGCACGGCACGGTGCTCGCGCAGAGACCGTCGCCCGGCACACGCATCATCAAGGGAGAGACCATTGAGCTGGTGGCCTCGACGCGCTGACGTGGCGGTGTCCCCGTCCCTGCTGGCGGCAGACTTCGCGCGACTCGAAACCGAGATCGGCGACATGACCGCTGCGGGCGCGGATCTTTTCCATCTGGACGTGATGGACGGGCACTTCGTCCCGAACCTCACCTTCGGCCCCTTCATCGTCACGGCCATCCGGCGTTGCACGGATCTCCTGCTGGATACGCACCTGATGATGACCCGCCCGGACAAGTACCTCGCGGCCTTCGCGGCGGCCGGCGCGGATGCCCTCACGATCCATGTCGAGTCGGCTTGCGACGTAGCGGAGACGCTGGCGGCCATCGGCGAGCTGAACCTGCGGCGCGGCCTCTCCCTCAACCCGGATACGGCGCTCGAGTCCGTGCAGCCCTACCTCTCGTCGGTGGACCTGGTGCTGGTCATGTCCGTGCCGCCCGGTTTCGGCGGGCAGAGCTTTCATGCCAACGCGCTCGACAAGATACGTGGTCTGGCGGACCGGCGGCGCGCCTCGGGACTCGACTTCGCCATCTCCGTGGACGGAGGCGTGACCGACGAGACCGCTCCCGACTGCCGGGAAGCGGGCGCCGACATCCTGGTCTCCGGTTCACACCTCTTCGCGGCGTCCGACCGGACGAGCGCCGTCTCGCGCCTGCGCGGGGCAGGCTGAACTGCATAAATCCCTTGCCTGAAGGCGTTTCATGGGCTATTCTGTCGGATCGCGGCAGATGGGCCGGGCGTTGCCGTACGTCGGCCCGTTGTTTTTGTCTGCGATGGTCGTATTTGTCTGTATAACAGTCAGATAGAGGATTGGGCGGAGAGGACGCACGGGTGTTCCAGGAGTTGACGAGCAGGTTGGGCGGTGCGCTGAGAAAACTCTCGGGGCCCGAGCGCCTGACAGAGCAGAACGTCAAGGATGTGCTCCGCGAGGTGCGCCTGGCCCTGCTCGAAGCGGACGTCAACTACCAGGTCGCCAAGGCGTTCGTGGCGAGGATCGGGGAGTCCGCCGCCGGACAGCAAGTCTGGGACAGCCTCACGCCCGACCAGCAGGTCGTCAAGCTCGTGCGCGACGAGATGGTCGCCCTGCTCGGCGGCGAGACCGCGGAGCTGGACCTGACCCGCACGCCGGTGGCCACGGTCATGGTCATGGGTCTGCAGGGCAGCGGCAAGACGACCTTTTGCGCCAAGCTGGCGCAGCGCCTGAAGAAGGAAGGCCGTTCGCCCATGCTGGTGGCGGCCGACATCTACCGCCCCGCCGCCATCGATCAGCTGCAAACCCTGGCCGAGTCGGTGGGGGTGCCGGTGCACAGCGACCGGGGTCGCAAGAACGCCGCCCAGATCGTCAAGCTCGGACTGCGGCGGGCCAAGGACAACAAGTGCGACGTCCTGATCGTCGACACGGCCGGCCGGCTTCACATCGACGACACGTTGATGAACGAGCTCGTCGACATCGACAAGACGGTCGCCATGGACGAGAAGCTGCTCGTCCTCGACGCCATGATCGGTCAGGAATCGGTGACCGTGGCCCAGGAATTCGTCTCTCGCGTGGGCTTCGACGGCGCCGTGATGACCAAGATGGACGGCGACGCCCGCGGCGGCGCGGCCCTGTCCGTGCGCGAGGTCACGGGCCGTCCCATCAAGCTCGTGTCCACGGGCGAAAAGATGGGCGACCTGGAGGTCTTCCATCCGGATCGCATGGCCGGTCGTATTCTCGGCATGGGGGACGTCCTGACCCTCATCGAGCGGGCCGAGGAGAACATGGACGTGGATGAGGCGGAGGTCATGGCCAACCGCTTCATGAACAACGAGTTCACCCTGGAGGATTTTCAGAAGCAGATCCGACAGGTCAAGCGCATGGGGCCCTTGAAGGGCATCATGCGTATGCTGCCGGGCATGGACGGCAAAATGCTCGACAAGGCCAATATGGACGAGGGTCATATGAAACGCGTCGAGGCCATCATCAACTCGATGACCGTCGTCGAGCGCCGGCGCCCGGAGATCATCAACGGTTCCCGGCGCAAGCGTATCGCCCGGGGGAGCGGGACCAACGTCTCCCAGGTGAACAAGCTGCTCAAGCAGTACCGTGACATGCGACGCATGATGCGCCAGATCAACGACTCTGGCGGCCTGGAGCAGTTCAGTCAAAGTGTCCTGGGCAAGAACTGACCGGATTTGTAAGTTCAGGCCCCGAGGATTATATTTCGCGGTTCCGAGAGACGGTCACGTCGACCGTCCGCCAAGACCGTGGGCATACGGCACAAACCCGGAGGTATCGCGTGTCGACCACCATCAGATTAACGAGGATGGGACGCAAGAAGCGCCCGTTCTACAGACTCATCGTCACGGACAGCCGCAACAGGCGCGACGGCGCCTACCTGGCCAATCTGGGCTACTACGATCCCTACGCGGATCCCTACGAGGCCAAGTTGCACGAGGAAGAGATCCTGGACTGGTTGCGCAAGGGTGCGACCATGTCCGAGACGGCCCGCTCGCTGGTCCAGCGCGAGGGCATCCTCTACCGCTGGGACCTGGAGCGCAAGGGCGTGGATGCCAGCGAGATCGCTGCCAAGGTGGCGATCTGGCGGGATGACTACGCCAACCGCGAGGCGGCCCGGGCCAATGCCAAGGCCGATGCCGAGCGCGCTGCCGCCAAGGAGGCCGAGGCCGCCCGCAAGGCTGCCGAGGAAGAGGAGCGCAAGGCCGCCGAAGCCGCAGCCGCGGCCGAAGCCGCCGAGCAAGCGGCCGTAGCCGCCGAGCAAGCGACCGATGATGCCGTGGCCGAGTCGGACGAGGCCGAGGCGCCTGTGGAGGCCGCCGAAGCCGCTGAAGCCGCTGAAGCTGCCGAAGTCGCCGAAACCGCCGATACCGATGCTGCGGATGAGGCCAAAGACGAAGGCTGAGTGCCATGAATGATGTTCTCGAGTTGATCTCGTACATCGTCGTCAACCTGGTGGATCACCCCGAAGCCGTTCAGGTCCAGAAGCTGGAGCGGGACGGAGAGGAAATCTACCAGTTGCGCGTTCACGCCGACGATCTCGGTCAGGTGATCGGCAAGGGTGGACAGACGGCGCGTGCGGTTCGCGCTCTGTTGCAGGCCGTCGGCGCCAGACGCAACCGTTACTACGGTTTTGAGATCGCGGACGAGACCCGGTAACCATCGTGAGCGTTCCGCCTCAAGGGGAGTTCGTACCCATCGCGGAAGTCGTGAAGGCGGTGGGACTGAAGGGCGAGTTCAAGATCTACCCGCTCATGGACTGGTACGAGCCGTTGTTCGATTCGCCGTACCTGGTCTGGGACGACGGCGCGGCGATCGAGATCCGGGGCTGGCGCCCCAGCGGTGACTGCCTGGTCGTCACCGTAGCGGGATTCGCCGATCGCGACGGCGCGGAGGGGACGATCGGTCGCTCGGTAGGCTTCCTCCGGAGCCGCTACACCGAGCAGGACTTTCCCAAGCCGCCCGGCGGTCTGCCGTTCCGCTATCTCGGACGCGAGGTGCGGACCCTGGCGGGAGAGGTCGTCGGCCGGGTGGACGAGGTGCGGCGTCACGGTCCCCAGTTCACGCTGGTCATAGCGGGTGTCGGCGGCGAGACGCTGATCCCCGCGGTGGAGCAGATCCTCCACCCCGATGAGGGGACGACCGGCCCGCTGGTGATCGATCCGCCGGAAGGGCTGCTGGATGTCTCTGGCGATTAAGGTATTGACCCTGTTCCCGGACATGGTCCGGGCGGTGCTCGACGCCAGCATACTAGGGCGCGCCGCCGCCCAGGGACAGGTAACCTACACGGTCGCGTACATCCGTGATCATGCGGTCGATCGTCACGGCACGGTCGACGATTCGCCCTACGGCGGCGGCCCCGGCATGATCCTGATGGCGCCGCCGGTGGTCGAGACCGTCGAGGCCGTACGGGAAAACTCATCGGCGCCGGTGTTGCTGATGACCCCCCAGGGTGAGACCCTGGACGAGGATCTTGTGCTCGCACTGCTTGCGGAGGCGCGCGCGGCCGGCGAGCTCGTCTTGATCTGCGGGCACTACAAGGGCATCGATCAGCGGGTCGTGGACATCCTGCGCCCGCGAGAGATCTCCATCGGGGACTACGTACTCACCGGCGGGGAACTGCCCGCGCTGGTGCTGATAGACGCGCTGATCAGGCGTCTGCCGGGCGTCCTGGGCAACAGCGATTCGGCGGATGCGGACAGCTTTACGACAGCCCAGGACGGAGGACTCGATGGAACCTGGTACACGCGTCCCCCCGAATACAGGGGACAGGCGGTACCGGAGATTCTACTGTCCGGGCATCATGCGAAGATAGCTGCATGGCGCCAGACCGAGGCCAGGGAGCGGACCCGCGCGCGGCGTCCGGACTTGATAAACGACAAGGACCGACCGACGGCCGACGACGGCGAGTCGGAGCGATGAACCATGCGAAAGCCGGCTAGGCGCCGGCAGGCAAGATCAGGAGGCGACGATGAGCAACATCATCGATAGCATCAGGCAGGAGAACCTGCGCGACGACCTGCCCGATTTCAATATCGGAGATACCATCCGGTGCAAGATGCGCATCAGCGAAGCCGGCAAGACCCGCGTTCAGAACTATGAAGGCGTGGTTATCGCCAACCAGGGCACGGCCAACGAGGCGTCGATCACGGTGCGCAAGATCTCCAGCGGCATCGCCGTCGAGAGGGTCATCCCCGTGCAGAGCCCGAACTTGACCGGTATCGACCTGATCCGTCGTGGTCGGGTCCGTCGCGCCAAGCTCTACTACCTGCGCGGTCTCACCGGTCGCAAGGCCCGTATTCGCGAGAAGCAGATCGGCAGCAAGTGAACCTCGCGGCCGCCAACCTCGCCACGTTCGATCGGGAACGCAGCGGGGGGGGACGGCTGAGCATCGCCGGCGTGGACGAGGCGGGCCGCGGTTGTCTGGCGGGGCCCGTAGTGGCGGGAGCGGTGATGTTGCCGCCCGACTGGCTCCCCGTGGGACTGAACGACTCCAAGCAGCTCACCGCCGGCCGGCGGGAAGGGCTCTATGCTGAAATCCTGGCGGGCGCCCTGGCATGGGGCGCCTTCGCCGTCTGGTCCCGCGAAATCGACGGCACGAACATCCTGCGTGCGAGCCTGCGGGCCATGGCGGGTGCGGTAAGGCTCCTGGGCGTCGAACCCGACCTGGTCCTGGTCGACGGCAACCAGACACCACCACTCGAGCCGGTGTGCGAATGCGTGGTCAAGGGAGATGCGCGCAGCGCCGCGATCGCTGCCGCTTCGATCGTCGCCAAGGTGCTGCGGGACCGTATCATGGTCGAGCTGGACGGGCGTTTCCCCGGCTACGGTTTCGCGGCGCACAAGGGGTACGGCAGCCCCGAGCATCTGGCAGCCCTCACCTCGCGCGGGCCCACGCCCGTGCACCGTTTTTCCTTCCGTCCCGTGGCGAATCTGCGCCAATCCCGTCTCTGGTAGGCGACTTGCTCTAACAGGCTGTTGAAGAACTCATTCTGGTACACGGCGCGGCACGCCGATTCCAGATCAAGGCGCGGTTTCGCCGCCGTAGCCATAGCTACGGCAAGAAATCGCAACGCCGAGCTGGGATTGGCGGGACGTGACGGGTGCCGGGAGGAGTTTTTCAACAGCCTGCTAAGGACACGACCGCCCTCCCGGAAAGCACCGGCTGGATGACCCCCTGCGACAAGTCGAATCTGGGCCGACTCGGCGAGGAAATGGCCCGTCTGTACTACGAAGTCGAAGGCTATGCCGTGCTGACGGTGCGCTACCGGATCCGCGAAGGTGAACTGGACCTGGTCGTCCGCCGGGGGTGTGATCTGGTCTTCGTGGAGGTCAAGACACGTCGCGGCGACAGCTGCGGCGGGCCGGCGGCCGCGGTGACGCCGCGGAAGCTACGTCGGATGCGGCTCGTCGCCCGGCGCTATCTTGCCGGCGAGGGGTCCGGAGGCGCCGCCCGTTTCCGTTTCGACGTGGCGGCCGTGACCCTCAGGACCGACGGCTGCGGATTCCACCTGGAACTCCTGAAGGGCGTGACCTGATTCCGCCGGACGACGCCTATATTCCGCCTCCGTCGACACCGAATCGTCCCCGCCAGGGCACGCGAGCCCAGGCGGGTGTCAACCCATCCCCAGTTTGCTCTGGCATCGCGTTTCGGATGCGCTTAGTGTAGCTCCACCACGATCAGCCATCTCACACTTGGCAGTGTTTCGTCGCGGCGCGCCGGGCTATCTCGGAACGGCGTCGACCGGAGGTACCGCTGGACATGTCGGATTACGCATTCCGTGAGATCGAACAACGCTGGCGCACCCGCTGGGCGGAGACGCGTCACGACGAGACGGACCACGATTCCCCGCGGCCCGGCTGCTATTGCCTGAGCATGTTCTCCTATCCGAGCGGCGACAAGCTGCACCTGGGGCACTGGTACAACTACGTCCCCGCCGACACCTGGGCGCGCTTCAGGCGCATGCGCGGATCCAACGTCTTCCAACCGGTGGGTTTCGACAGCTTCGGCCTGCCGGCCGAGAACTACGCCATCAAGTGCGGCGTGAATCCGGGCGAGCATACCGCGGAGAACATCCGCATCATCCGCGAACAGCTCAAGACTCTAGGGCCCATGTACGACTGGCGCAGCGAGCTGGCGACGCACACGCCGGCCTACTACAAGTGGACGCAGTGGCTGTTCCTGACCCTCTATCGTCATGGGCTGGCGTACCGCTCGGAGATACCGGTCAACTGGTGCCCCTCGTGCCAGACCGTGCTGGCGAACGAGCAGGTGGTGGACGGACGCTGCGAGCGTGACGACACCGAGGTCGAACGCCGCGATCTCACGCAGTGGTGCTTCCGCATCACCCGGTACGCCGACCGTCTGGTCGACAATCTGGCGGCCCTGGACTGGCCGGAGGAGACCAAGAAGAAACAGACCAGTTGGATCGGTCGCAGTCACGGTGCGGACGTGGTCTTTACCGTTCCCGCCGAGGCCGTCACCGGTGTCCTGCCCGACGGCACCGCAACGGACGCCGACGGCGGCGTACTGCTGCGCGTCTTCACCACGCGCCCCGACACGCTCTTCGGCGTGACGTACATGGCCCTGGCGCCGGAACATCCGCTGGTCGCAGCGCTCACCGACGATGCCCACCGGACCGAGGTGGAAGCCTATCGCCGCGCGTCCCAGCGCCTGAGCGAAGTGGACCGCCAGAGCACCGACCGGCCCAAGACCGGCGTGCCGACCGGCGCCGTGGCGGTCAACCCGGTCAATGGCGAGCGCGTCCCCGTCCTGGTGGCGGATTACGTCCTGGCCACCTACGGCACCGGCGCCGTGATGGCGGTGCCCGCCCACGACGAGCGCGACTTCGATTTCGCCGCGGCGCTGGACTTGCCGGTGCGACGCGTCATCCTCGCTCCCGGCGCGGCTCCCGACGCGGCGCTGGAAGCCGCCTACACCGAGCCTGGCGCCATGGTGAATTCCGATGACTACGACGGCCTGGACAACGTCGAGGGCGGTCGCAGGATCGTGGAATCCCTCGCCGCCCGGGAGCTCGGGGCAGCGACCATCCAGTATCGCCTGCGGGACTGGATCATCAGCCGCCAGCGCTACTGGGGCGCGCCGATTCCCATCGTGCACTGTCCTCATTGCGGCGAGGTCCCGGTGCCCGACGAACAGCTCCCGGTGCTGTTGCCGGAGGTGGCGGAGTACCGTCCGCGGGGCAAGTCGCCGCTGGCCGCCTGCGAGGCGTACATGGACACGCGTTGTCCGACCTGCGGCGAAGCCGCGCGCCGCGATCCGGATACCATGGATACCTTCGTCTGCAGTTCCTGGTACTACCTGCGCTACCTCGAGCCGGATCTGGATACCGCGCCCTTCCGTCGCGAGACCCTCAAGAAGTGGCTGCCCATCGAGATGTACGTGGGCGGTGCCGACCACGCCTATGGCCACCTGATCTACTCGCGCTTCATCAACATGGTGCTCTACGATCTGGGCCTGGTGCCGTCCGAGGAGCCGTTCCGGAGCCTGCGCCACCAGGGCATGATCACCCGCGACGGCGACAAGATGTCCAAGAGCAAGGGCAACACGGTAGTGCCGGCGGACTACCTGGAGAGATACGGCACCGACACCCTGCGCACCTATCTCATGTTCGGCTTCGCCTTCGCCGAGGGCGGTGACTGGACCGACGACGGCATCGACGGGATCTGGCGCTATCTCAGCCGCGTGTGGCGCCTGATCGATGCGACGCTGGACGGGCGTTCGCCGGCTGGAGACGCGCCGGCCGACGCCGTCCCTCTTTCGTCCGTCGACGCCGGGCAGCGGTGGCCGGATCTGCGCCTGGTCATGCACAATTCCATAAAAGGCTGTACCCAGGACATCGAGCGCTTCCAGTTCAATACGGCGCTGAGCCGTCTCATGGAGCTGACCAACGCCTTGTACCACTATGCGGGCCGTGACATCGTGGGTCTGGCCGACGCCAACTTCCGGGAGGGGCTCGAGACGCTGGTACGCATGCTGGCCCCCTTTGCCCCTCATCTGGGTGCGGAGTTGTGGGACCGTCTCGGCGGCGACACGAGCGTTTTCGACACGGCCTGGCCGGAGTGGAGCGAGGAATACCTGATCGCGGACACCGTCACGTACGTCATCCAGATCAACGGCAAGATCCGGGAGCGCATGGAAGCGGCCCGCACCGCCGATAAAGCGTTGCTCGAACGGGACGCCCTGTCGTACGGCCGCATTCCCGAACTGATCGGGGAACAGGACGTGCGCAAGGTGATCGTGATTCCCAACAAGCTGGTGAACATCGTCGTGTGATGGGGAAGGATGGCGATGAGTTACTGGGAAGTCCTCGCCCACGCGACGGAGCGATTAGTGCAGGGAGATCTCCAGGGCGCAGAAGACGGCTTCCACGAAGCCGTGACCCTGCGCGAACAGTCGCCGGGACGTGTCTTCTGGACCGAGACGGTCGGGGACACCGCGCGGCGTTTCTGGCACGGGCTCAGCGGGCGGGAAACCGACCCCGAGGCCACGCGCTGGCAGCTCGAGTCCGACCATTTCCGCCACTGCTACGTGGAAGAAGCCCGGGCGGCCCTTGACCGCGCGCGCCGGGCGCTGGAGGACCCCGTCAAAGGGGATGCCCGCGAACGCCTGGCCTGGTTCGGACTGGCCGTGCATCTGGCATCCGCAGACAGTATCGCCGACCTGCCGGTCCTGGACCCCTATCCCTATAGTGCAGGCGCCCTGGACGCGGCTCTGGAACTGGGCGTGGTTCCCCCCGCCGGAGTCATTCCCACGGGTACGCCGCTGTCGGCCGAAGCCAGACTCGATCTCGTGCGCCGAGGTACCCAGTTGCTGGATGGCGTGACCACACCCGCGGCCGACCGCGAGCGCGCACGTATCCTGGCTACCGACCTGCTCTCCCTGCTGCCGGCCGATCACTTCACAACCCCGGAGCAGGATTCGGAACGTCGCTGGTACCGGGCCCTGCTGACCGACCGTGAGCTGGGAGCTCATCAGGATGCAGTACCGCTTTTACTGGCATATCTCGAGTCCGCGACGGGCTCGGTTCCCCGCCGCGATGCCGCACGGTTGAGGGCTGCGGAGATTCTGGGCAACATCGGTGAGTTCTGTCTGCCTGTGCCGCGCTACGACGAAGCGCGCCGACTGCTCGATACGGAGGAGATGGTGTCGCCGGAACAAGAGGCCAGACGGCTATTGATCCTGGACATCATGGAAGCGCGTACGCTCGCGGGTGGGGACGCCTGGGTCTCGGTGGTCCATACGGATGGCATGTGGCTGTATGTTCTCTGGCAGGGCGAGCAGCCGCGCGATGTCGTTTCCTGGAACCCGGGGGATGATACCGACCCCCTGCAAGGACATCTCGCGAGCTGCGGCGGGCGTGTAATTCGCCGCGGGGCGCCATGTAATGTCGTAGTATCTGAAGAGTTAGATGGTTTCGTGAATGTATTTCTCGAATCCAATTTATATCCAAACGTCGTCACGGACGAAGCGTTGACTACCCTCGCCCGCACCTGTAGGCCACGGCGAAGAGTCCCGGCGGTGGATCCGCCGCTGCACCCCGCTCTCGATCCGGAATTGCGGGTCCCCGGCAGCGGGGTCGATCGGGCGCTGATCTGCGGTCAAGTCTGGCAGGCCGTGTTGCATCATATACTTGACGCCGATCCGGCCCTGCGCACCGGCATTCGCGAAATGTCGCGCAGGGGGGACCGCCCCGCCGCCTTCCTGACTTCGTTCTTGCCGCCGGAACTTGTGCGGGGCTCGGGGTTGGTCACATCGCGACTACTCGATCGCGCCAACCCGCAGTTCTCTGGTTGCGAGGAAGTTTCTGCTGCGGATTTCGTAATCGATCCCTCGCTCGTCGAGCACGACGTGGCGGTCGTCTCTACGGGACGTCCCGGGGAGGTCCTGGAGAGATGGGGAGCGAACAGGCGCAATTGGCGGCTCGTGCTGGATAGTCTGGACCGCTGGGAAGAACTGGCGTCCTGTCTGGCCCGACGTGGCGGGCGACACACTCTGATACCGCCCAGTGCCGAGGTCCACGACCGGGACGCTGCGTTGTCGCGGCTGAACGCCCTGCTCGAACCGGCAGGGAGCAATGCGCACGACCTGCTCCCTCTCTTCCACTGGTGCCGCATCACAGAGACCCACAACGGCGATCTCCTGGATTTTCACCGTTTCCGACCCTGGGAGTACGGCGTCGTACCCCTCTACGACCGATACCGGGATTTGGCCGAGACCTTGCCGCGCACCCCGCTGGGACCGGAGGGTGAAGGCTGGGCCGGCGAATACGTGGAACGCGCGGCCGGTTCGGAAGTGCTGATCGGCACGGCGGACGACCTGGTCGTGCCCGACGCGCAGCGCCGGTGGATCTGGGGCGATGACGGAGAGCGGGCTGCGGCCTGGGTGGTCTGCGACAGTCCGACCGTTCACTGGAGACTCATCACCGCCTACGGCATCGATCTGCAGGCGCTTCACCGCACGCTCGCCGCAGCCGGCAGATCCCATCTCTCCCTGGTGCTCGGTGGCGGTTTCTTGCGAGGGGACCTGGAACGCCAGTTGGTGACTTGGTTGTCGCCGTACGGCCGCGCCGAGTGTCTCGCCCTCTCGGACCAGCGCTTCCCGCATCTGCGGCTCGCCGGCGGCGGCACGGTGCCCGACGCCCGGGTCGAGGTGGGCCGGGCCGCTGCCGGTCTGATCCAACGACTCGTCGATCTGACCGACGGCGGTCGGCGGGTTCATCTGCTGCCGGGGCGGGAGGGACCGCTACGCTCAATCCTGGCCGCGCATCAACGGGGGGAGTTCGGACGGGACGCGAAAGCAAAGCTGCTGTGGGAGGACCCGGCCGACTTCTGGCGGCCGCACGTGCAGCGCGACCGCCTGCGCGACGGGTATCTCGTCGTCGCCCGACTGGAGAGCCTGGATGTCGCGCCCGCGCACGACGTTGTCTCAGTTCCCAACAGAGGTTGGCATGAACGGGACACCGCCGTTTCCCTGCATATCCGGCAACGACGAGCCATGTGTGCGCTGGAGGTCTGCGCCCTGATGAGTCGCGGTGCGGCAGAGGTGGACGTGGCCGACCCGCGTTGGTGGCGGAGCTTTCCCCTCGATACCGTGACGACGACGGCACCCTTTCCGGTGCCGCCCCTGGAAGCTGCCGCAACGGCCAGCGGTGGTCGGGCCGAGGTCTATGATCTGCCCGCCCCTGATCTGACGCCCGGCGGTCGGGGGAGACGATGGCGTCCACGCCCGGAGCGGTCCGACCCGACCCTCACGGCGGTCACGGCATGGCTGCGAGTCCAGGGCTGGATCGACGAGAACATGCTGGGACTGCCGGCCGGCGTCCTGACCGCTGAGATCAGGGGACTACCGACCGACTGGTGCGCGCACGACCGCCGCCTGATGATCGGCGACCCGGGGGCCGCCTGGCTCGCTACCCTGCGCCAGGTAACGGGGGCCAGGGAGTGCGGAGACCTGGCTGCCTGGTTGCTGGTGATCGCCGAGACGCCGCCTCCTGAGGCGACGGCTCTGCGCGACGCCGTCATCTCGCCAGGAGCCTGCCTGCCCGAGCACGAGGAGGAACTGGGCGCCTGGCATGCGGTGGTCTGGGCAACACCGGAAGAGCTGACCAATCCGGTACTGCGGAGAAGCTTGACCGCCACCCCCCCCCGCGAAGTGTGGGCGACGGATCTACGACACTGGTTGCCGTCCGCCGGCACGTCCGGTTTCGAACACGCCATGGTCTTGCGTTTCGTGCTGAACGAGTTGCGGACGCCCGCCACCCTGCACGCCGGCAATCTGCCCCGCGCCTGGCGCGATTATTTCAGGGCCTTGCTAGTGGAGTCCGGCGACGGGTCCTACCTCGACGCGACTTCGGACGCCGGAGCGACCTCCTTCGACTTGCCGCCGGTGACCGTCGGTCGCCTGGGGCATCCAACCTGTGCCTGTCCCGGGTGCGGTGTCGAGACGCACTGGCGGGAGTGGCGCGAGACGTGTTCTGTTTGTGGCGTGAGTCTCGACAGATGGTTGCAGCCGACCGCGCGCCGACGACTCGTGCGTGAGATCTGGCGCCGCAAGGTGGCGGTTCTGCGTGACCGCGAGGATCTTCGCCAGGGGCGGCCTCTCTGCGTCTGGGTGACGGCGGAGCATCTCGATCGGCTCGTGCGCCTGCTCGGCGAGGCGTCTCTACCCTGGCGGCATCAACGCGACAGATATCTCACGACCCGCGAGGCCGACGCTCCGGACTGGCTGATATGCGTTTACGGCGACCTGTCGGACCCGCCGCCGGAATGTCACCACGCCCTTTTGGAGCCGCCCGCGAACGAGGAGGAATTCCAGGAATTCCGCCTCAAGACGAGCGGGACGGTCAGTCTCTGGTTCCATCCTCTAGAACTGACGGTGGACATGGGTGGTTTGGCCGGTGCGATCGGTGCGCGGTCCGGCTCGACTCATTTGCGTCTGGTCACGCGTTTCACCGCGCCGCCCGGGCTGGATGCCGCTTGGCGCTGGCGGGGATGGCTCTCGCCGCGACTGGTCGAGATACTGGCCGGGATGCCCGTCACGGAAGTGCGAAAGATCCTGGGCGTCACGTCCTGGCTGAAGGCCGTGTACGACGAGCCGCCCGCGGTGTCCGGAGCGCGGGAGGCCGAGGACGAGACGGGCCCGCGCCTGCTGTGCCGTGACCTGTCGTCGATGGAGGCGGAATACAAGCTGTTGCGTCTGCACCCGCTGCTGGATTCCATCCTGCCCGTGTTACTGGCTTCCCAGCCCGCGGGTGTCGTCGGTCATCTGCAATTGGACGATCTCCCGCTGGAAGTCGACGATGTGGAACTCGCCTGGCTCGACAGGTTCCTGCTCGGTGTATCCTTGACGCTACCGGCCGGTGCCGAGAGTGCGACCGAAGCCGGTGGCCATCTGGACAATCTCCTGTACGCTTCGACCAGGGGCGTGATCAACGGGCCACAGCGGCGCCTCGGCTACGTCGGCGACCTCAAGGACGTAATCGCCAATCTGCACTGCCAGCTGGATTTCCTGGCCGGCGCCTTCCGCACCCTCTTCGCTCCCGACGACGGCGGCGAGGCACCGGGTACGGCCCGGCTGACCGATCAGACGTCCATGATTCTCGGCGAGGAGGCCCTGGAAACGGGTGTGCTGCTCGGCCTCTGGCACGTGCGCGGGCCCGGTGCGCCAGGCGAGGTCGCGGCCGATCCCGGCTCCGGCCCGTTACGCGACGACTCGGCGGCCTCAGCCGCCGCGACCACGTTGCTGGGATCGGTCACGAGGGAGGAAGACGCCTGGCGAAACCGGTTGCTGGAAGCTTGGCGCACCGGCTTCGTCACGGAATTGCCGGCGCCCCCGCCACGCGCACACCGGGAATTGCCCGTCGACGCTGCGCTGGCCCACGCCGTCATCGCCAGCGATCTGGCCGACGCAGTCGGCGCGGGCGAACCCGAGTTGTTGGTGCTCGAGGGCTTGTCGGGCACCGGGCGCTTGACGACCATCACCCAGGCCCTGGCGCAGGCGTCCGTCGACCGCGTGGACAGCGCCGACATGACGGCCTTCTGTCCCGATGCCGCGACGGCTGTTCGCTACAACCTGGCCTGGCGCCGTTGTGGTGTCCATGCGCGCAGCCCCAGAATCCGTTTCGGGACGGACCTTGCCGTAGGCTCGTCACTGGCCGGAGAGACCATCCCGCACAATCCGGCGGGTGAAGTCGCGGTTCTGCTGGAGGCCCACCGGATGCGAGCCGCCGAACGTTTTCGTCTGGCGCAGAGGTTCCGCCTGGGGGTACAGATCTGGACGCTGGAGTCGGTACTAGCCACCGAGTCGTGGGAGCATCTCTTTCTGACCGCTCCCGAAACTGATGCGGTCCGCCGGTTGACCGCACAGAAGAGGCAGTCGCGGCGGGTCTGCGAGGAAACCCTGGACATGGCGGAACAGGCGACGGGACAGCGACCCCGCTCGCGGCCGAAACGGCAAACCCGCGGCGAGGTGTGCGCGCTGCTCACGGCCAGTCTGGACGACGGCATGACCCTGATGAGCGAGAAGCAGGCGGAATGGGGCGGATTGCTGTGGCATGCCGTCGCTCCCGTACCCGCCGACCTGGAATACCTCGGCCGTGCCGCCGCTCGGTTGGGCTGGCTCCCCGTCTATCGTTGGGAACTCGACGAGTTGTTGTTGCCGGGTACCTTGGAATTCGTCGCGGCCGCTCGCGACGTCGGTGCTTGCCTGGCAGGAGACGAAGCGGGGGGAGGCGAGGCGAGCGTCGCACATGCGGCGACCCTGCTGCCACGTTCGGACGTCGCGGAATATCGAACCTGGCTGGCGGGGCTTGGCGGCGAGGCCGGGCTCACGGTGGGCGGCTTTCACGGCAAGGTGTCCCGGTCGGGCTGGTCGGAATCGTTCCTGGCGCATCCCGACTGCCGTGCCCGCGTCGCGAGCTTGGCCGGTGATTTCGCGGATGTGGAACTGGTCGAGTTCCTGGCCCGGCCCCTGCTGGAGGCCTGGCGCCGCGTCGTCGGCGAATTGCCCGCTCAGCCGCCCGCCGGGCGCGGCAGCCCGGTGCTGATGTTGTCGACGCCGGACGATGGCGAGGGCGCGCCGGCCGGATCGCTCGCGTATTTCTGTCTGGGCACCGAGCCGCCGCTGCATCACTATCAGGTTCTGCAGAGAGCGGCCGATCGACTGCTGGTCCTGTACAAGGATCGTTCCCCGCTGACGGATGATTCCTGATCACGCCGCTTTTCCGATCGCTATGCACCGGCGCGCGGCCCGTCGTCAGGTGTTACTTGTTCGCGGTGTACAGGACTGTTAACTTCGGCCGAGCCCGTGACGCACAGGACAACCCAGTCGTGAAACCGGAGAGTGGGAGCATGGATCTGCCCTTTGTTCCTTATCGCATCAAGGTCGTCGAGCCTGTCAAGAACGTGAGTCCAGCCGAGCGGGAGGCCTACCTGAAGAAGGCGGGTTATAACCTCTTCAGCATCCCCTCGGAAGCTATCTATGTCGATCTGCTCACCGACAGCGGCACTTCGGCCATGAGCGACGCCCAGTGGGGTGCGCTGATCCAGGGCGACGAGGCCTATGCAGGCAGCCGCAACTACTACGATTTCGAAGCGACGATCCGCGACCTCTTCGGCTATAAGCACGTCATCCCGACCCATCAGGGCAGAGTGGCGGAGAACCTCCTGTTCACCACGCGCCTGAACACCGAGTCGGTGGTGCCCAACAACATCCATTTCGACACCACGCGCGCCAACGTCGAGCACCAGGGCGCCAAGGCCATCGACTGTGTGATCGACGAGGGGCTCGATCCGTCGGCCGAGCTGCCCTTCAAGGGCAACATGTCCCTGGACAAGCTCGGCGCCGCCTACGAACGGTACGGGGACCGCATCCCCTTCGTCATGCTGACCATCACCAACAACAGTGGCGGCGGGCAGCCGGTCTCGCTGGCGAACATCCGCGCCGTGTCTGAATTCTGCCGGGACAAGGGGATGCCCCTGCTCTTCGACGCGTGTAGATTTGCGGAGAACGCCTGGTTCATCAAGCGGCGCGAGGAAGGCTACGCGGACAAGTCGATCAAGGAGATCGCCAGGGAGATCTTCTCGCTCGGCAACGGCTGCACCATGAGCGCCAAGAAGGATGCACTGGTCAACATGGGCGGTTTTCTCTGCCTGGAGGACGACGAGTGGGCGCAGGACATCACCAACCTGCTGATCCTGATCGAGGGATTCCGCACCTACGGCGGGCTGGCCGGACGCGACCTGGCGGCCGTGGCCCAGGGACTGCGGGAAGTCGTCGATGACGACTACCTGACCTACCGCATCGGCCAGGTGCAACGCATGGGGGAGGAGATGCAGGCGCGGGGCGTCCCCATCATCAAACCCGTGGGCGGGCACGCCGTCTACGTGGACGCCAAGAGCCTGTTGCCGCACATCCCTCCAGCCCAGTACCCCGCCCAGTCACTGGCCTGCGCACTCTACCTGGAGGGGGGCGTACGCGGCGTGGAGATCGGCAGCCTCATGTTTGCGCACGCCGATCCCGAAACGGGGGAGACGATCTACCCCGCGATGGAACTCGTGCGCTTGGCGGTGCCGCGTCGCGTCTACACCGAAACGCACCTGACGTACGTCGCTGAAGTATGTGGCCGTATCGGGGAACGCAGTGATCGTCTACGGGGTTTGGAGATCGAATTCGAAGCGCCCCTGCTGCGCCATTTCACCGCCCGTCTACGCCCCCTGGACGGCGGACCCCTGATCGAGGAGTCGCCGGCTTGACCCTGCGCATCGTGATCCTGCCTGAGGACTGTCACCACGGGGAGCGGCTGATTCCCCTGGTGCGTGCGGCTTCGACCCACCACGAACTGTCGCAGTGGTTGACCGAGATCACCCTGGTGGTGGACGATGTCGCGGCCGACGAGCGCTCCTGGCTCAGTGTCCGCGACCGGACGTTACTGAACCTCTACTGCCACGAGGACCTCTTCCTGCGCGACAGCTCGGCCTCGTTGGCCATGAGACCGGCGTCCCTGCCGTGGGAACTCGGGGAGAGGCGCGATCCGGAGTCGGCAACGCCGGCCGCGTTCTCCAGCCGCAAGGCGGAACGATATCTCCATCACCAGTTTCTCGCCGTGAAGGACATCCTGTCCGGTGTCGTCCGGCCGGACGAGGTGCCGCAAAGACTGGCGGAATCCTACCAGGAAGCCTGGGCCGTGACCGTGGACGGGCGCTTGCGGCGCGCTGCCATGCCGGGGCATCCCGTGGCGGAGCGCAGACGCCGTTTTTTCCGCACCTTCTCGGCCACGGGCATGCTCTTGCCGCAACACTGGGACATTTTCCACACCCTGTGGGATTGCAACAAGCCCTCCCACGAACTGCTCGTGGAATTGGCGGAAGCACTCCCGGGACTGTAGCCGCAGCCCTTTCCTTTTTGCCATTTGCATTTTCCGTGCAAAGTCGCCAATTTCATAGCGTCCGCCGTGCCCAGGCTTGACGCTGGCGCGGACGGCGGATAACATGCTACTTGATGAGTTTTTGATCTGAAGAAGTCCATGTTCGTTCGGCCGGGTGCCGGATGATGCGGTTGATCCGTAAAGGGAGGTTTTCCATGTTTGCTGTTTCATCCTCGCCGCGCCGGGCCTCGTATCTCCTGTTGCTGGCCCTGGCCGCCGCGGCCCTTGTCGGTCTGGCCGGTTGCGGAGGGGAAAAAGAGGTCGATCCCTACGCCTATACGACGCTCGAGCGCGTGATGGCCGGCGACACCTTGAGTGCGAACTTCCTGTTCGAGATCGACGCACCCGCGCTGGACTACGCCCGGGGCGACGTGGGCATCGTGCGCAAGGGCAACCAGATGCAATTCCTGGTCGGCCCCGACCTCGAGAACAACTACGCCAGTTACGCCGGCTCCAAGCTCGGTGTGCAGAAGCGCTTCGACAACAACAACACGACCACGCATCTCTTCCTCATGCGTTACCGCAACGCGGAGATGATCACGCCCGTCGACTCGGTTGAGACCTACGTGCTCCCCGACATCATAACGCTCACCAAGATGCAGCTGGAGACGCCCGGCGCGGCCCTGCCCGATATGGACTGGCAGCGCTTTAGCGGCATGGAGGACTATCTGCCCGAGAACGAGGGCGATGCCCTGCTTGAAATCCAGTCGATCGTCGAGAACTTCGTCTATGTGCCGCGTCACGACCTGAGCGAGGAGGAGAGGGCCAACGCCACGGCCGCCGAGTACGCGTGGTACGCTGTCTTCCCCAAGTCCACTTTCCGCATCGTGGAACTGGAAGAAGGCGCCCCGTACATACTCGAGCTGCTCAAAGCGCAGAACCTGCCCTTGGTGGGGTCGTTCTCCCTGGTCACCGTGAATGACAAGCGCACCGAGCGCCGTAAGACCTATGGCGATCTGGGCCACATCTGCGGCACCATGCGGATCAACTGGTTCAAATACGCCAACACCTTTATCGCCGGCAACTAGCCTGTTCGCGGCTTGCCAAAGTACCGAGCCCTCCGCCACATGGCGGAGGGCTCGTTTCGTCTGCGTTCGATTTTCGCACTTTCAGGTGAGCTTGCGCAGCATCTCCTCGTAGGCCAGCACGGCGTCGTGGGTGCTGTGTCCCCGTGACACCAGCGAGCTCGTCTTGACCCGGTTGGCGACGAGGCCGACCATCTTGCCGCGCTGCCCGGCGAGCAGCATCTCGGTCGCTGCCACGCCCAGCTTGGTGGCCAGGACCCGGTCCGACGCCGTGGGAGAGCCGCCGCGCTGCACATGTCCCAGCACCACCATGCGCACGCTGCGTTTCAGGCGGGACTTCAACTCGTACTCGATATAGGGAGCCTTGGCCGCGCCCTCGGCCACGATCATCACCGCATGCTGTTTGCCCCGGTCGTAGCCGCCTTCGATACGCCGACAGATCGCGTCGAGGTTGTACGGTATCTCCGGCACGATCACCTCTTCGGCTCCGCAACACAGGCCGGTCTCCATGGCCAGGAGTCCGCAGCGTCGTCCCATGACCTCGATCACGAAGATGCGCCCGTGGCTGGACGCGGTGTCACGGATCTTGTCCACGGCGTCCACGGCGATGTTCAGGGCGGTGTCGAAGCCGATCGAAAAGTCCGTGCCGGGGATGTCGTTGTCGATGGTGGCGGGAACACCCATGACCGGCAGGTCGAATTCCTTGTCGAGCACGCGCGCGCCGCGGAAGCTGCCGTCGCCGCCGATGATCACCATGCCGTCCAGCCCGAGTCCCCGGAGGGCCGCACGCACCTTGTCCTGGCCTGCCTTTTCCTCGAACTCGGGGAAGCGGAAGGTCCGCAGGATGGTGCCGCCCTGGTGGAGGATGCCGCCCACGTCGGCCGTGGATAGGGGCATCGTATGGGCCTCGCTGAGCCCGAGCCAACCCTTGCGGAAGCCGACGACCTCGACGCCGGCGCCGAGGCTGGTCCTCACCACCGCCCGTAAAGCCGCGTTCATGCCGGCGGCATCGCCGCCGCCGGTGAGCACCCCGATTCTCTTCATCATTCGTCTCCAGCTCGGTTGTCGTTGCGGGAACCGGCCTCGCGCCATTCCCTGATCCGTTCCAGCCGCTCGGCGTAGCGCTTTTCCAGTCCCCGCAACGTAGGCTCGTAGAATCGTCGTCCGCGCAGGCGTTCGGGCAGGCAGTCCATGGCGGCGACGCCGCCCGCTTCGTCGTGAGCGTAAACGTAGCCGTCGCCGTAGCCCAGCTGCTTCATCAGGGCCGTGGGGGCGTTGCGCAGCTGAAACGGCACGGGCGGTGTGATGCCCCCCCTGATCTCTTCGGCTGCTGTCTGGTAGGCTTTATAGAGCGCATTGCTCTTGGGCGCCAGGGAGAGGTAGACGCAAGTCTGCGCCAGGGCCAGCGCGGCTTCGGGCATGCCGACGAAGCGCACGGCGTCCCGGGCGGCGATGGCCTGTACCAGGGCGCCGGGATCGGCCATGCCGACGTCCTCGCTGGCGCATCTCACCAGCCGCCGGGCCACGTAGAGGGGGTCGGCGCCGCCTTCCATCATGCGCGCCAGATAGTAGACGGCGGCGTCGGCGTCGCTGTTGCGCACCGATTTGTGCAGCGCACTGATGAGGTTGTAGAATTCCTCGCCCGCCTTGTCGAAGCGGATGCTGCGCTCGCGCACCATGCGCGTGATGTCATCGGCGTCGAGGGTGACCGTCTGCGGACCGTCCGACCCCTCGTCAGCGGCGGCGGCGGCCATCTCCAGAAGATTCAGGGCCACGCGCGCATCGCCGTCGCTCATGATCGCCAGTGCGCCGAGGGCCGCGTCCGTGAAAAGAGGCGCTTCGCCCGCGAGCCCCCGTGGATCAGCGAGCGCGCGTTGCATGATGATCACCAGGTGTTCCTCGCGCAGCAATTGCAACACGAAAAGACGCGTGCGCGACAGCAGCGCGGCGTTGATCTCGAAGGAGGGATTCTCGGTCGTGGCGCCGATCAGGGTGACGTCGCCTCTTTCGACCCAGGGCAGCAAGGCGTCCTGCTGGGCCTTGTTGAACCGGTGGATCTCATCCAGGAAGATGATGGTGCGTCGGTCGAGGGAGCGACGGATCTTCGCGGCCTCGGCCATCACGGTTTTCAGCTCCTTGCTGCCCACCTGGACGGCGCTGTATTCGAGAAAATGAGCGTCCGTCTGGCGGGCGGCGGCCCGCGCCAGCGAGGTCTTGCCGCAACCCGGCGGCCCCCACAGGAGCAGCGAAGGCAGGGCGCCCCCGTAGATCAGGCGGTGCAGGAGTCTGTCGGCTCCGAGCAGATCGTCCTGGCCGACGATCTCGGCGACCGTACGCGGGCGCATGCGCTCGGCGAGCGGTGTCGAGGTCGGAGCGGCGGTTTCCGCTTCTGCCGCGGGGATCGGCCCGTGCGGTTGCGCGTCATCGTTGGCAAAGAGGTCGGCATGCATGGCCCCATAATACCCGTCGTGGCCGACCAGACAAGCGTGGACTGCCGATCGCTTGCCCGCAGCGTGCCGTTGACTTACCGTTGAGGCGACTCTAGGCTGGTATCGCAAGAAGGGAGACGGATTTGGGGAACGCCATCGTGATCATCCTTGACGGTGTCGGCGTAGGCGCTTTGCCCGACGCCGCCGCGTACGGCGACGTGGGATCCGATACGCTCGGCCACACCGCCGAACAAGTCGGTGGGCTCGCTCTGCCTAACCTGCAAGCCCTGGGACTCGGCAACCTGCACGAGGTCAAGGGCGTGCCGCCGGTCGCCCGACCGCGCGGGAGCTATGGCCGCATGGCCGAGTTGTCGCAGGGCAAGGACAGCACCACCGGACACTGGGAGCTCATGGGCGTGCTCACGGATCTTCCTTATCCCACGTATCCACACGGGTTTCCCGAGGATCTGCTCGCGACGTTTCGCGAGGTCACGGGACATGACCTGATCGGTAACATACCCGCCTCCGGTACGCAGATCATCCAGGACCTGGGCGATGAGCACGTTGCCACCGGCAAGTTGATCGTCTACACCTCCGCCGATTCGGTCTTCCAGATCGCGGCCCACGAGGAGGTCGTCCCCCTGGACGAGCTCTACCGGGTCTGTGAAGCGACCCGACGCATGTTGAAGCCCCCTCACGAGATGAGCCGTGTGATCGCCAGGCCGTTCGTCGGCGCCGCGGGCGAGTACGTCCGCACGCCCAACCGCCGCGATTTCTCCGTCGCACCGCCGGGACATCTGTTGCTGGCCCGTCTAGCAGCACGGGGAGTGCCCGTAAAGGCCGTGGGCAAGATCGCGGATCTCTACGCGGACACCGGCATCAGCGACAAGATCAAGTCTAAGTCCAACGCGATGGGGATGGCGGCCCTGGCGGATGTCTACAACGCAGGTGAAGGCGCCTCCGTCCTGTATCTCCTGAACCTGGTGGATTTCGACATGCTCTGGGGCCATCGCAACGATCCCGAGGGCATGGCCAGGGATCTGGAATCATTCGACGGCTGGCTGGCGGGATTCCTGGACGATCTGCGCGACGGGGACCTGCTGTTGTTGACGGCCGATCATGGCAACGATCCCACCACGCCCAGCACCGACCACTCGCGCGAGTACGTGCCGCTGCTGGCCAAACTGGGCGGGAGCGACCAGGGCCGTGATCTCGGCGTGCGCGAGACGTTCGCGGACCTGGGCGCGACCCTGGCGGAATATTTCGGAATGACCGCGCCGGAGCTCGGTACGAGTTTCCTCGCGGCCCTGCAAACGTCTGAGGAGATGTGATGAAAGTGAATCGCGATGCCCTGGTCGCGGCCGCGCGCGATGTCATGAAGCGCAGCCACTCCCCGTATTCTGGCTTCCGCGTGGGCGCGGCCCTGCTGGGCGAGGACGGTCTCATCTACACCGGCACGAATGTCGAGAACGCCAGCTTCGGCCTGTCCATCTGCGCCGAACGCGCCGCGGTCTTCAGGGCGGTATCCGAGGGCTGCACCGGCTTCACCGCCTGCGCGGTGGTCACCGAGACCGCAGATCCCACGCCTCCCTGCGGCGCCTGTCGCCAGGTACTGCTGGAGTTCGGGCACGGTCTGAAGGTCTACCTGGCAGGGCAGGGGGACGCCGTCGAGGAGCACGCTCTGAGCGATCTGCTGCCGCGCCCCTTCGACACCTTCGGCAGCGGAGGCGGCCGATGAACGTCGTGCGTCTGATCGAGCGCAAGAAACACGGGGGCACCTTGACCGTCGCGGAGATAGACGACGTTGTCGCCGGTTTCACCGCGGGCGACGTCTCGCGCTATCAGATGGCGGCCTTGCTCATGGCCATCTGGTTCCGGGGGATGGACCCGGACGAAGTCACGGCTCTGACGGGCGCCATGCTCCGCTCCGGCGAACAGCTCGAGTTGGCCGCCCTGTCACCCACGGCCGACAAGCACAGCACCGGCGGCGTGGGCGACAAGGTAAGCCTCCTGCTGGCCCCGCTGGCGGCGGCGTGCGGCTTGAAGGTGCCCATGCTCTCGGGGCGTGGTCTGGGACACACGGGTGGCACGCTCGACAAGCTGGAGGCCATTCCCGGTTACAACATCAACCTGGACAACGGTGCGTTCATCGGCACGGTGGGCGACATCGGCTGCGCGATCATCGGCCAGGGGCCCGGTATCGCACCCGCCGACGGGCGCATCTACGCCCTGCGCGACGTGACCGGCACGGTCGACTGCATCCCCCTGATCACCGCCAGCATCATGAGCAAGAAGCTGGCAGCCGGTCCGGAGACCATCGTGATCGATCTCAAGGTCGGTGCCGGCGCCTTCATGACTGACATGGCCGAGGCACGCGCGCTGGCGGATTCCCTCGTGCGGATCGGCGAGGCCTGGCATCGGCGCATGGCTGTGATCTTCTCGGACATGTCACAGCCCCTGGGCGTCGCTGTGGGGCACGCCAACGAGATCGTCGAAGCGTTCGCTGCCCTGCGCCCCGGCGCGCGTACGGAAGCGCCGGCCGACCTCGTCCGGCTGACCGAGGAACTCGTTGCCCAGATGGTACTTACCGCTAGACAAGCACCGGACCACGCCTCGGCCCTGGCGCGAGTTCGCGGGGCCTGGGACGGGGGTGAGGCCTTCGCGGTGATGGAGGCCTGGGTCGCGGCCCAGGGCGGCCGCCTGGATCCCGGCGCCGATGATTTCGGGCTGGACGTTGCACCGCGCATCCTGGCCGTCGAAGCCCCGCACGCCGGCTGGATCGGCGAGATCGCCTGCCGTGAATTCGGGACGGCCCTGGCCGAGATCGGCGGCGCCCGCCTGCGCGTCGAGGACAAGCTCGAGCTGAGCGCCGGCATCGATTTCGTGGTCAAGCGGGGGGACAGGGTAGAGCAGGGGCAACCATTGGCCTGGATCCGCAGCCGTGACGCCGAGGCGGCTGCCAGAGCCGCGGCCCAGGTATCCGGTGCTGTCATGATCGCTGAGCAGGAGCAGGACACACCGGAACTGATTCTGGGCAGGATGTGACAGAGCAACAGCCCGCTAGAACTCTTCCTCGTCGTCGAGGGTGCTGAAGTCCTTCTGGAAGCCGTCGAAATCCTGCAGGGGCCCGCCGTGCATGTCGCAGGGGCGCTGAGGGAAGTTGTCGGCCAGGAAGACCTCCAGGGTAGTCGAGTCGCAGCGTGTGGTAGCCAGCATTCCGGAGCGAAGACACACGTGCTTGTCCACTATCCCGGCGGGACGCACGAACGGCTCGTCCGGCCGGCCCCGCGTCACCTCCTTCATGAAACCGACCCAGATGGGTAGGGCCATGTGGGCGCCGGTGGCTTTGCGGCCCATGTTGATCTTCTCGTCGAAGCCCACCCAGACCCCGGCCACGAAGGAGGGCGTGAAGCCCACGAACCAGGCATCGGTGTACTTGTTGTAGGTGCCCGTCTTGCCGGCCGCCGGCTTGGTGAAACCCCGCCAGCGGGCACTCGCCGCCGTGCCGCCGGGGGCGAAGGTGGACTGCATGAGATCGCTCATCAGAAAGGCCTGGGCCGGGTCGAGCACTTCCCTTTGGCTGATGCGCACCTCCTCGAGGATCTCGCCGCTCTCCGTCTCCACACGCGTGATGAAATAGGGTTCGACGTGCACGCCGTGGTTCCCGAAGGCCCCGTAGGCGGCCACCATCTCCAGCAGATTGA
This sequence comes from uncultured Fibrobacteraceae bacterium, assembly GCA_964389015.1. GTDB lineage: Bacteria > Krumholzibacteriota > Krumholzibacteriia > LZORAL124-64-63 > LZORAL124-64-63 > JAHIYU01. The sequence goes on from CAYMCR010000003.1 coordinate 138,522, forward strand.
CCTCGCCCGCGCCCAGGGCCAGGGCGTGTACCGGCGGCAGGTCACTGCGGATGCCGATCTGGTGGGCGGTATCGAGGACGGGCGCCACACCGAAGTCGTTGACCAACTTAGCGGTTACCACGTTCTTGGAGTGGCTGAGCGCGTATCTGACCGTCATCGGACCCATGAAGCGGTTGTTGAAGTTGCGCGGCCGCCAGAGGCTGACGCCCGTATCGATCAGCACGGGCGTGTCCATGAGGATCGAGCACGGCACGTAGCCGTGGTTCAAGGCCGTGAGGTAGATCACCGGCTTGAAGATCGAGCCGGGCTGTCGAGTGGCCTGCGTGGCGAGGTTCCACTTGGAATCCCTGTAGTCCCGTCCACCGACGAGTCCCAGGACAGCGCCGGTCCGCGTGTCCATCAGCACGGATGCGGAGAGCAGGTAGTCGATGCGTTCCGGTGTCACGCCCGCCGCGACCAGGCTGTCGTGTGTCGCCTTGGTGAAGGGATACTCGTTCTCCTGCTCCATGGCCAGGAGATGGTTCTCCGTCGCTTCCTCCATCCGGCGCTGGTATGCTGGCACGAGTGTGGTGGTCACCCGCAAGCCTTTGTTGTAGAGACCCTCGTAACCGTATTTGTCCTCGAGACGCTTGCGTATCTCCTCGACGTAGTAGGCCGCGAAACCGGGGGCGTCGGCATCCTCCGCCGGGCCGCATACGACGACCTCCGTTTCCTTGACGATGTGGGCCGCCTCGCGCTCGATAAAGCCGGCCGCGATCATCGATTCCAGCACGACGGCTCGTCGACGGTAGGCGCGGTCCAGATGCCGCTTTGGCGAGTAGACTTCCGGCAGCTGTATCACGCCGGCGAGCAGGGTCGCTTCGGCTTCGTCTATCTCCCACAGGTTCTTGCCGAAGTAAGTGCGCGCCGCCGCCTGCATGCCGTAGGATCCGCTGCCCATGTAGATCTCGTTGAGGTACATGGCGAGGATCTCGTCCTTGCTGT
>CAYMCR010000004.1:0-127084 GCA_964389015.1 uncultured Fibrobacteraceae bacterium
AAGTGACTGCTTTGCCGGTTGTTAGTCTTGGCTTTGGCTTGGAACTTCAGCCTAGTAGAACGATCTTCGCTACCGTGAAGAAGGAAGTGCGGTGCCGGGTGGGGACGGGCGGTCGTGCGGGTGGGTTCAGACACACTTCACGCGCCTCGCGAAGCGCTGAAGCGCGTGAAGTGTGTCTGAACCCACCCGCCAACGAACAGGGCGGCCCCACCCGGGACCGCCCTGCCTGCTTCACGGTAGCGCGGGCTACATCATGCCCATGCCACCCATACCGCCCATGCCGCCACCCATATCGGGCATCGGCGGGGCGTCCTTCTCGGGCTCATCGGTGATACAGGCCTCGGTGGTCAGCAGCATGGCCGCGATGGACGCGGCGTTCTGCAGAGCCGAACGCGTGACCTTGACCGGGTCGATGATGCCGGCAGCCAGCAGATCCTCGTACTCCATGGACGCAGCATTGAAGCCGACCTTGGCGCTCTTCTCGTTGCGCAGACGCGCCACGACCAGTGAGCCTTCCATACCGGCGTTCTCCACGATCAAGCGTACGGGCTCCTCCACGGCGCGCGCGACGATGTCGCGGCCCACAGCGGCTTCGCCTTCGAGATCGAGACTCCTGATGGCCTTGATGGTGCGCAGCAGAGCCACACCGCCGCCGACGACGATGCCTTCCTCCACGGCAGCGCGGGTGGCGCTCAGGGCGTCCTCCACACGGTGCTTCTTCTCCTTCATCTCGATCTCGGTCATGGCGCCGACGCGGATCACGGCCACGCCGCCGGCCAGCTTGGCCAGCCGCTCCTGCAGCTTCTCGCGGTCGTAGTCGCTGCTGGTCTCCTCGATCTGGGCGCGGATCTGGGCGATGCGGGCCTTGACGTCCGCAGCCTTGCCCTTGCCGCCCACGATCGTGCTGTTGTCCTTGTCGATGGTGATCTTGGAGCAGTTGCCCAGGTCACTGGTTGTAGCGTTCTCCAGCTTGAGACCGGCGTCCTCGCTCATGACACGTCCGCCGATCAGCACGGCGATGTCCTCCAACATGGCCTTGCGGCGATCACCGAAACCGGGCGCCTTGACCGCGGCGACCTGCAGCGTGCCGCGCAGCTTGTTCACCACCAGCGTGGCCAGGGCCTCGCCGTCGATGTCCTCGGCGATGATCAGCAGGGGACGACCCATCTGCGCGACCTTCTCCAGGGCGGGCAGCAGGTCCTTCATGTTGCTGATCTTCTTGTCGTGGATGAGGATGACGGGGTCGTCCATCTCCACCTTCATGGTCTCGGCGTTGGTGATGAAGTAGGGGCTCAGATAGCCGCGGTCGAACTGCATGCCCTCGACCACGTCCAGCTCCATCTCGGTGCCCTTGGCATCCTCGACTGTTATCACGCCGTCCTTGCCGACCTTCTCCATGGACTCGGCGATGATCTTGCCGATGGTCATGTCGTTGTTGGCGGAGATGGCGGCGACCGAGGAGATCGTCTCGCTGTCGCGCACGGTCTTGGCCTGCTTCTGCAGGGCCTCGACGGCGGCCACGGTGGCAGCCTCGATGCCCTTCTTCATGAACATGGGGTTGGCGCCGGCGGCCAGGTTGCGCATGCCCTCGTGGATCATGACCTGGGCCAGCAGGGTGGCGGTGGTGGTGCCGTCGCCGGCCACGTCGTTGGTCTTGCTCGCCACTTCCTTGACCATCTGAGCGCCCATGTTCTCGAAGGGCTCGTTCAGCTCGATCTCCTTGGCGATGGTGACGCCGTCGTTGGTCACCACGGGAGCGCCGAATTTCTTATCCAGGATCACATTGCGGCCGCGAGGGCCGAGGGTGATCTTGACGGTGTCGGCCAGCCTGTCGACACCCTTCTTGATCAGTTCGCGCGCTTCGGCGTCGTACTTGATCATCTTAGCCATTGTTCCACTCTCCTTCTATTGAACGAATACAGGGCTAGAGGATGGCGAGGATGTCGCCTTCGCGCAGGATCAGAAAGTCGTCGTCGATGACGCTCACTTCGGTACCCGAATACTTGCCGTAGAGAACAACGTCGCCCTTTTTCACCTCGGGCTTCACGCGGTTGCCGTCGTCGGCCACGCGACCCGGGCCAACAGCCATGATCTTACCCTGCTGCGGCTTCTCTTTCGCGGTGTCGGGGATGATGATGCCACCCTTCATCGTCTCGGCCTCCATGGGCTTGACGATGACGCGATCAGCCAGGGGCTTGATGGTAAAAGCCATCTTCATCGCCTCCTTTCCCTTCAAGTCAGTGATTGAATTGACATTATGTGCATTAGCACTCCTACTCTTCGACTGCTAAGACGGATGTAAGATAGAGCCTGAGCTGAAAGCTGCAAGCAAAAAAACCAACAAGCGCCATGCTGTCAGTATACTGTCACTATGACAGTTATCCGCGCTTGGTTGAAGCTTGGCCTTGCGGTTATCCGCCAGGTATGTACTGTTGGGCCGTCGCGACACTCACCCATCACGACCGGAGCTCTGCGATGCCTTGGCCCCTCTACTTGCCCATGTCCACTGGCGCGCTGTCACGGTACGGCTTGTCCGATCTTCGCGACGAATTGCTTGCATCCGATCCCGAGCGTGGGCTGGCCGCTGCGCGCGAGGCATCCCTGCGCATCAATGCCCTGCGCCAGCAAGAGGGTGGCGCCTGGGTGAGCGCCGGTCAGGTCCGCGCCTTGTTCGTCCTGGCCATGTCGCTGAACGAACTGCTCACTCGCTACGTTGCCATGGTAGATCCGGATCTCTGGGCAAGAGCCGACGATGCGCTGGTCGCCTCACTCGGCGCGGACGAGCGGGCACGCCTGAACGAAATTCTGTCTCGGCTCGTCCTGGCACGGCCGGAGACCGGGGAACGCGAGGGAACCCTTGCACCAGTGCACGCGCAACACCTCCGGGAAACGGCTCTCCCCCTGCTGTTACTCGGCTGGTTGCGCAACAACAACGCCCTGACGCCTGTGCACGACCTCGTCACGTCGTCCGAACTCGAGTCCGACGGCCTGCTCGACCGCGCCTGGCACTCGCTCGGCCGCTTACTGGACGCCAGCCGCGGGTTCACCGCGGACACGGGCAGTCTCGGCAGATTGCTGGCCCGACCGCAACGATTGGCCCCGGACGACCTGGCTACGCAACTGAAGATGTCCCACGAGGCATGGAGCCCCTGGCTGCCGCAAACCGCCCTTCCCCTTTTGCTGGGCGCCGGCGAACTGCACGAGGAACAGCGACCACATTGCCAGGGTCCCGGACCCGCTCAAGAATTGGCATTCGCCGACGAGACCAGGACCGCTGGTACAGGACGCAACGACGACGATCCCGAGGTGGAGCGCTACTCTCCCGACCGCGACTGGATGCCGGAGCTTGTACTGCTGGCCAAGAACACGCACGTCTGGCTGCACCAGCTCTCGCGACGCTACGAACGACCCATCGCTACCCTGGACGCCGTACCGGACCACGAGCTCGACGAGCTGGCGGCGCGGGGCATCACGGGCCTCTGGCTGATCGGCGTCTGGCAGCGCAGCCGGGCCTCGCGCGAGATCAAACGACACCGGGGCAACACCGAGGCCCTGGCCAGCGCCTACGCCGTGGACCAGTACCGCATCGCCGACGACCTGGGCGGCGAGGCCGCCTTGGACGATCTGCGTAACCGCGCAGCCGCGCGTGGCATCAGGCTGGCCGGAGACATGGTGCCCAACCACACCGGCCTCGACAGCCGCTGGGTGCACGAGCATCCCGACTGGTTCGTGGGCGGCGATCACGCGCCCTTTCCATCATACAGTTTCAGCGGTCCCGATCTGTCCGACGACGAGCACATCGCCATCCGGCTCGAGGACGGTTACACCGACCACAGCGACGCGGCGGTCGTCTTCCAGCGGGAGGATAAGCGTACCGGCAAGGTGCGGTACCTCTACCACGGCAACGACGGCACCAACATGCCCTGGAACGACACGGCTCAGCTCGACTTCCTGAACCCCGCGGTCCGCGAAGCCGTCATCGGGGAAATAATCGCCGTGGCGCGACGTTTCCCGGTGATCCGCTTCGACGCGGCGATGGTCCTCGCCCGCCGTCACGTGCAGCGCCTCTGGAATCCGGAGCCGGGCGCGGGCAGCGACATCCCGGGCCGCGCCGCCCACGCCCTGAGCCACGCGGACTTCGCACGCGCCATGCCCCGCGAGTTCTGGCGCGAGGTGGTCGAGCGCGTGGCCGCCGAAGCGCCCGACACCCTGCTGCTGGCGGAGGCTTTCTGGCTGATGGAAGGCTATTTCGTGCGTACGCTCGGCATGCACCGCGTCTACAACAGCGCCTTCATGCACATGGTGCGCGACCGGGACAACGTCAAGTACCGGCGCTCGCTCAAGAACGTGCTGGCATACGATCCGGAGATCCTGCCGCGTTTCGTCAGCTTCCTGAGCAACCCGGACGAGGCCACCGCCGAGAGCCAGTTCGGCAAGGGCGACCGGTATTTCGGCGCCTGCACACTGCTGGCCACGCTACCGGGACTGCCCATGATCGCCCACGGACAGTTCGAGGGCTACGAAGAGAAGTACGGCATGGAATTCGCGCGGGATTACCGCGACGAGTCGCCGGACGAAGGATTCATGGCTCATCACGAGCGGATGATCTACCCCCTCCTGCGCGAACGGGCGCTCTTCGCCGGGGCGAGCCGGTTCCGGCTGTTCGACGTGGTGGGCGACGACGGCACGGTCGTCGAGGACGTCTACTGCTACGCCAACGCCAAGGACGACCGGCGCGCGCTGGTGCTCTTCAACAACAGCGACACGCGGCGAGCGGGCCGGGTCCGCATCTCCGCGCCCTGGCGCGACAAGGCGCAGGGCAGGTTGTTGTCCGGCACCCTGGCCGAAGCGCTGGGCATCCCCGCCGCCGGCGGCGGCACCTGCGTGCTGACCGATCCGCGCGACGGCGCCACACTGGAAACCCCGGTCGCGGAATTGCGCGACCGGGGCCTGTGGATCTCGCTGGAGCCATTCGCCTGTCGGGTCTTCCTGGATCCCGAACTGCGGCCGTGACCGCTACCTCGTGCAGGAACCGGCGAACAAGGCGACGCGTTTGACGATGCCCTTGGCGCAGGTTGGTTCGAGTTCTGCGTATTCCTCGACCGCCCCCGTCTCCGCGCTCTGCAAGTAGTGGTTCATGTTCTTGCCCTCCGTGTAGGACACCCTCATGTGACCGGCCTCGTTCATGAAGGTCTTCAGTCCGGTGGCGTTGTCCGGCGGCACCTCCGTGTCCAGCGCACCGTGCAGCAGCAGCATGGGCAGCTGGAGATCCAGCAGGAAGGCGCGAGGGTCGTAGGCCAGGAAGGATTCCAGCCAGGGCGCGTCGTCCGGTTGCGGTGCGAGCGCGTGTAATGCGGAGCCCTTGACGGTCACGGCGCCCAGATACATCAAACCCGCCACCGGCGCACCCTCCGCCGCGGCCAACTTGGCCACTTCGCCCAGCAGCATGGCGCCCGCACCGTGCCCGAGCAGCAGCACCTTGGCGGGATCCACCTCCGGACGCGCGCGTAGTACGTTCAAGGCTGCGTGGGCGTCGGCGGCGAGCTGGGACATCAAGTCGGGGCCCGCACCCTCGAGGGGACGCCGCTCGTAGCGTAGCGAGGCGACGCCGGCCTCGGCCAGACCGTCGGCTATGTGGGCGAAGAAGGCGAAGCCGGTGCCGTTGCCATCGCGCCCGACACGGGAAGGACCGCTGAGCATCAGGACCGCTGCCGTCGGCGCGGCCTCCTCAGCCGCGGCGGCAGGCGCCGCGATGGTGCCGGCCAGGCTCGCCTCGCCTGAGGTGATGGATATCTCATCGCCGATGGTAGTCGCTGCGACCGCGGCCCCGGCGCCGCCGCCCACCGCGAACATGGTCATGCCGCCGAAGTCCACACCGAAGAACGTGCCGTCCGGACGCTGGTACAGCATCCCTTCGAGCGGTTCGGGCATCTCGGCGTGGGTGACCGTCAGCAGGAACACTCTGACCGGCACATCCTCGCCACGCACCGTGGTACGGGATGTGGCCTGGCCCTGCACCCGCAGGCCTACGGCCTGCATCCCGTTGGTGGCGTGCAGGTTGATGTCCAGGGTTTTCGGATCCTCGCCGGCCAGCCGGTCGGACAGAGGGCCCAAAGCGGTCACGAATACCTGGGGCACGAACACGGCGCTGGCCTGGATTTTCTCGACCTCCCGGGGGTAGTTCTGCCCGTCCACGGAGAAGGTAACGTCCGGCTTGCCGCCACCCTTCTTGAAAACCGAGTTGGTGATGAATTCCCGCTCGGGCGTCTTGATGACCGATCTGATCTGGATCAGTCGGGTGAGATCGCCCGTCAACTCGAGCTGCCAGCGAAGACTGGTCGTGCTGCGCATGACGCCGCTGCCGTGATAAAGAACATTGCCGTCTTCGAGCTTGGTCTTCACCAACGACATCCAACCGGCGGACGCGCCTTCGATCTCCATGGTGAAGTAGGTCGAGTCGGGCGGAGCTTCGCCCGCTGCCCGTGCCGAGGGCGCCGTGGCGATGGCCGCGACCAGGAATAACATAATGATCATTCGGGACCGGGACATGTTTCCCTCCTTCGCGTCGAATCCGCTAACCGCACGCGAACGTGCGTCGATCATAGGCGACTGCGCGCAGTGTGTCACACGCAATACGTCAGGCATCAATCCGTGGCCGGGACGTTCAACGCCGCCAACAGCGCCAAACCCTTCAAGGTCCAGAGAGGGTCGTGATGCCAAGACGACCGTCCGGCGAGATCCATGTGAGCAGCCAACAACAACGGCGCCAGGCCGCCGGTCAGAACCACGGGCCTGTCCCCGCACTCGGCGAGCAGGGCGCCGATGGTACCCGCTATCCCGTGGACACCGGCCAGGAACGCGCCCGCGGCCATGGCGCCCAGCGTGTCGGCGACGGGGCGGGCGGGCGCCGCCTCCGCCACCACGTGCGGCAAGCGCGCGGCACCTTCGCCCAGCGCGTTCGCGGCCAGTTGCACACCGGGTGCGATCAGACCGCCGACGAAAACGCCCCCCGTCAACACGTCGAAGGTGGTGGCCGTTCCCGCGTCCACGACAAGCGCTTCCGGCCAGCCCCTGCCGGCCGCCGCGGCCATGTTGCAATAGCGGTCCGCGCCCACCGCCGCGGGAGCGGAAACGTTCAGGGCGAAAGGCATCTCGGCGCGATGATCCACGGCCCAGGCGCCGGAGAGCGCTTCGCACAGGTGCGCGCTGAAATCCGGCACGACCGAAGTGATGGCGGCCCGCGCGTGACCGTGCTGCCGTTGCTCCGCCGCGATCGTGTCCGCCAGTCGACGGCGTCCGTCTTCGTCCGGCGGCAGCGGCTGACTGGTGAGCGGCTCGATAGCGAGGTCCCGCGTGGCGGGTACCCCCGAGACCCCCGCAGCCGACCGCGACCAGGACGCAACGACCACGGCGCTGTTGCCCACGTCAACGAGCAGCATGTTCGTCCTCCCGGGGCGAAGTTCCAGTGATGTGGACGTCGCCGGCCAGGAGTTTGTGCGTTGCACCGTCGTTCGCGCGCAGCATGAGGGCTCCTTCGTCGTCGATACCCGCCGACACGCCGGACAGCGTCTCGCGGCCGCACTGCAGCCGGATCTCCCGTCCGTCGAGATCGTCCACCTCGTGGTAGCTGTCCCGATAGGCGGGCCAACCCGACTCGAGAAACCGCGGCAATTCGTCGTCCCAGCGGAGCAGGATCGCGCCCGCCAGATGCGACAGTGTCGACCAGCGCCGCGGCTCCGGAGCCAGGGCGATCGACGCCGCGCGCAGATCCACCGGCATGTCGGGCGTCCAGGCACCGACGTTGACGCCCAGCCCCGCCACTAAACGGGACTGGGGGCCTTGCACCACCATATCCAGGATGATCCCGCCCAGCTTGCGGCCGTGCAAGCGGAGATCGTTGGGCCATTTGAGCATGACCGGCGCGCCGGTCAGATCGCGCAGAGCCAGGACCGCCGCCAAACCCGTCCAGACGGCGAGTCTGGCCGCCTGGTGCGCGGGCAGGGGATCGATCAACCAGGACATGGCCAGGCCGTCGCTGTCGTGCCAGCGGTGTCCCATGCGACCACGTCCCGCCGTCTGACACCGCGCCACGGCGACGCTGCCCGGGCGCGGCTGGTGCGGCGGCGCCAGGGTCTGTCGCGCGCCCACTTGCCAGCCCCAGCCGTCCCAGCGGCAGAGACGACCGTCGGCGGACTCGCCACGGCTCAGCAGGAAATCGCTCGTGGACCCCACGCTGTCGAGCAGGTAGAGGAAGCCGCCGCGCCGCTGCCGTGTCTCGCTGGGAGCGAAACTCGCGACACCGAACCAGTCGCGTTTGCGGAGAGATATCATCACCGGCCCTCTGCGGAGCGGATGTCCAGTCCGAGATCGAGGGCGGGTGCGGAGTGGGTCAAACGCCCCACCGAGCAGGCGTCGACGCCGGCTTCGGCATAGGTCCGCACGTTGTCCAGGTCCAGATTGCCGCTGGACTCCAGGCGTGTGTGCCAGTCGTCGGTCTCGCGCGCGGCGCGCAGGCTGACCGATTCGCGCGTCGACTCGGGGCTGAAATTGTCGAGCATGATCCAGTCGACGCACAAGGGCAGCACATCCGTGAACTGGTCGAGCGAATCGACCTCGACCTCGATCGCCAGTTCCGGATGACGCTGCCTCCCCTGGGCAATCAGTTCCACCAGGGTGGCGCCCCGCGACGCCCAGTGGTTGTCCTTGAGCAGGATGCGGTCGTAGAGACCCAGACGATGATTATGTCCGCCGCCGCACCGTACGGCGTATTTGGCCAGGGCTCGGTAGCCCGGCAGGGTCTTGCGCGTATCCAGGATCTGACAGCCTGTGCCCGCGACAGCCTCCACGTAGCGGGCCGTCAGGGTAGCGATGCCGCTCAGATGCTGGAGGTAGTTGAGGGCGGCGCGTTCGCCGGTGAGGATCGGCCCGGCCGGTCCGCGCAACCGGGCCGCGGGCTGTGCGGACGCCAGGCGATCGCCGTCGGCGGCGAGGAGTTCCACCTGCACCTCGGCGGAGAGACGCGCGAAGAGCGGCGCTAGTATGGGGAGACCCGCGACGACGCCCGCCCGACGCGCCTTGATCCAGCCCTCGGCCGCCGTGTCGGGAAACACCGTGAGGTCGGTCGTGACGTCGCCGGCGCCCACGTCTTCCGCGAGACCGGCGTCCAGCAGGGTGTCCAGCCAGGCGCCGGCGGGGAAGCTCGGCGGCTTTGACGTGCGGTCGCTCATGATTCGTCTCCTCCGGTCGTCAGGCCCCATTGCGCACGGAGATCCTCGATGCGGTCGCGCAACGAGGCGGCCGTCTCGAAATCCAGCGCCTCCGCGGCGGCGAGCATCTCGCGGTGCAGCAATTGGACGATCTCGCGCGGCGGCAGATCCTGCTTGAGAATCCTTTCCCAAGGTCGTTCGTCGGACGCCGCCGCGCCAGAACCGCGTCCCTGCTCCCCCGCCGCCATGGTGGCCTGCAGGATCTCCTCGCGCGTCTTGCGGATGGTCCGGGGGATGATGCCGTGTTCTTCGTTGTAGGCGATCTGCTTGGCGCGCCGCCGGTTCATCTCGCCGATGGCGCGCTCCATGGAGCCGGTCATGACGTCGGCGTACATCACGACCAGCCCGTCCACGTTGCGCGCCGCGCGACCGGCCGTCTGGATGAGGCTGCGCTCCGAGCGCAGGAACCCTTCGCGGTCTGCGTCCAGGATTGCCACCAGCGACACTTCCGGCAGATCGAGTCCTTCACGAAGCAGATTCACACCCACCAGGACGTCGAACTCCCCCAGCCTTAGCCGGCGCAGGATCTCCACGCGGTCCAGGGCCGCGACGTCCGCGTGTAGGTAGGCCACGCGCAGGCCGACGTTCCGCAGGTACTCCGCCAGATCCTCGGCCATGCGCTTGGTCAGGGTCGTCACCAGCACGCGCTCGCCCCGGTCGACCGTCACGCGGGTCTTGCCGATGAGATCGTCCACCTGCCCCGACGCCGGCAGGACCTCGATGGGCGGATCCACCAGCCCCGTGGGACGGATCACCTGCTCCACTACTTCGCCGTCGCATTTCTCCAGTTCGAAGTCGCCGGGCGTCGCCGACACGAAGACGGTGTGCGGCAAGAGGCCTTCGAGTTCCTCGTAGCGCAGGGGCCGGTTGTCGAGGGCGCTCGGCAGGCGGAAACCGTGCTCGACGAGAGTATCCTTGCGCGAGCGGTCGCCACGGTACATGGCGTTCAACTGGGAGACGGTCACATGCGATTCGTCGACGAACACGAGGTACTCGTCGGGGAAGTAGTCCAGCAGGCAGGCGGGGCGGTCGCCCGGCTCGCGGCGGTCGAAATAGCGCGAGTAGTTCTCGACGCCGTTGCAGTAACCGATCTGGCGGATCATCTCCATGTCGAAGCGGGTGCGCGACGCCAGGCGCTGGGCCTCGAGGGCCTTGCCCGCCGCGTCGAGTTCACCCAACCGCGTCTCCAGGTCCCGGCCGATCTCGTCCAGTATCTCGCCCTGGTGCTCCCGCTCGGTGACGAATTGCCGCGCCGGGTAGATTCGTGTCTCGTCGACGCGGTGCAGGGGCTTGCCGGTCAGGCCGTCCATGAAGGTCAGGCGTTCGAGCTCGTCGCCGAAGAACTCCACGCGCAACACCCGCTCGTCGAAGGCGGCGCAGATGTCGATCGTGTCACCCCGCACGCGAAAAGTGCCGTAGTCGCCATCGTCGGCGCGGGTATAATGGACATCGACCAGGCGTCGCAACAGATCGTCGCGGTCCAGCCGGTCGCCTTCGCGCAGGAGGATGATGTTGCGGTGGAAAGTGTCGGGATTGCCCAGGCCGTATATCGCAGAAACGCTGGCTACCACTATCACGTCGGAGCGCGACATCAGGGACGATGTGGCCCGCAGCCGCAGCCGCTCGATCTCGTCGTTGATGCTGACGTCCTTCTCGATATAGGTGCCCGTCGTGGGTATGAAGGCCTCGGGCTGGTAGTAATCGTAGTATGAGATGAAGTACTCGACGGCGTTCTCGGGAAAGAAACCCTTGAGTTCTCCGTAGAGCTGGGCCGCCAGCGTCTTGTTGTGGCTGAAGACCAGCGCGGGCAGGCCCGTCTCGGCGATGACGTTGGCCATGGTGAACGTCTTGCCGCTGCCGGTGACGCCGAGCAGGGTCTGGCAGGGCGTACCGGCCTCGACGCCGCGCACCAGGGCGGCGATGGCCGCGGGCTGATCACCCCGCGGCGGAAACGGCGCTTGGAGTGCAAAGCCGCCCATGGTTCACGGCCCGAGCTGCGAGCGGTCGAGCACCCACTCGCGGCCCACGCTGCGTTCCGGTATGGTCAGGGGCTTGCCGTTGAGCACGACGGTCACGCCGTCTGCCCGGGTGAGCCTGAGCAGGAAATGATCGGCGGCGCCCCAGTAGGCCACGTAGCGCCCCCCTACCGCGTACAACCTTCCCTGCACCGCGCCTTCCTGGGGTACGCCCTGTGACGGACGCGCCGGCCAGACGACGTCCCGCGCCTCGCGGTCGCCGTCGCTGCCCACGGCGAAGCCGAGTTGCTGGTCGGTGATCACGCACAGCACCAGGGGCCACGATTCGCCGTCGTCGAACACGAGTGAGCGATCCCCCCTGGGCAGGGATGCGAGGGCGGTCAAGACGTCGGGCCTGGGCGGCGTCACGTCGGCCGCCGGTTCGGGATTCACGTCCACCGCGCGGACCACGTCCTCCCGCACGGGCGCCTCGGTCGTGTCGAGCGCCGCGGTGACGGTCGGAGCGGATGCAGTACCCTCGTCAGCCGCGGGATCGTCCTGCACGACCTGACCGACGGTGTCGCCGGCGGCGGTGCCGGGGCTTTCGTCGTCCTGGCTCGCCGGGAGCGTCGTCGCGGACTCGCCGGCATCACCGGGGGGGGGCGCGTCACCGCCGGTGAAGTGCAGGACCGCCCAGACGAGCAGCACCGCGAACACCAGCAGCGCCCCACCCAAAATGATCTTCCGCCAGGGCAAGACGCCGACGCGCTGGATCGAGGCCTCCTCCTCCCAGGTCTGGTCCACCGGAATCTCCGGTTCCTGCTCGGTCAACAGGCGCTCGTAGCTGTCGAGCAGCAGGGACGGATCGAGGCCCAGGCTCTGCCCGCAGGACCGCAGGAAGCTGCGGGCGTAGAGGGCGCCCGAGAGCTGGTCGTAGTCGTCGTTCTCGATGGCGACCAGCAGACGGTCGGGGATGCGGGTTTCGGCGGCCAGATCCTGCAGACTCAGTCCCTGGGCCGTGCGCGCCGTCCTGATCAGGACGCCGGGGGTCTGGTAGATGGGCCGTTCGGGCACCATGGTCCCTCCTCTGCAGACTCAGTCGAGTGCGGCGAGCCTTTGCCGCAATGCGACCGCACGCGATTCGTTCTCGGTCAGCAGTTCCTTCTCGCGATCCACGACCTCCGCCGGAGCGCGCTGCGTGAATTTGTCGTTTCCCAGCTTCCGTCGGCTGCCGACGATGAAGCCGTCCACCTTGGCGAGTTCCTTGGCCAGCCGGTCGCGCTCCTTCTCCAGGTCGACCAGTCCGGCCATCAGCAGGAAGATCTCCACCGTGCCGGCCATGGCCACGCCAGCCGGCGAGGGGTCCTCCCCGGCGACTACGACCTTGACGTTCTCCAGCTTGGCCAACAGGGCGATCCTCTCGGCATCGGCGACGAGAGCCAGGCGCTGCGCTTCGTCCGGGACGCGCAGGATGACATGACCACGGCGTCCGGGCGGCACGTTGAGGTCGGTGCGCAGGGAACGGATGGCGCTCACGATTCCGGTAGCCGTGTCGAAGCGTGCCGCGTCTTCGGCCCAAGGCGCCCCACCCTCGCACACGGGGAAACGGGACACCATCAGGAAACCGCCGGCCGTGGGCAGCCTGCGCCAGAGTTCCTCGGTGATGAAGGGGATCACCGGGTGGAGCAATTTGTAGCTGACCGCCAGGGCACAGACGGCCAGGCCGAGGGCTTCCCGGCGCCGCGTCTCGTCGCGCAAGCGGGGCTTGATGGCTTCCAGATACCAATCGCAGAGTTCGTGGCGGAAGAAGTTGTAGCCGGTGTAGGCCGCGTCGTTCAGGCGCCGCCTCTCCAGATTGGTGTTGACCTCGGCGGTAACCGTCGCCAGCCGGTTGAGGATCCAGCGATCCTCGAGTTCGAGGGCGTCGCCGTCGAATTCGAACGGCGCCGGCACGCCGAACAGCTCGCGCCAGAGGGCGGCGGCCGCCGCGGCGGGGTCGTTCTCGTGCACGCGCATCACGCCCAGGTCGGCGCCGCCGGCCGCGGCCCCGGGTGTGTCACCGCCGCCGAGCCCGGCCTCTTCCCAGTGACCCAGGATCAGTTTCGTGGCCTGGAAGACCTTGTTGCAGAAGTTGCGGCCGACCTCGAGGGACTCCTCGCTGAAGAAGGAGTCCTGCCCCGTGGGCGTCAGCATGAGCATGGACATCCGCAGCGCGTCCGCGCCGTACTTGTCCATCAGACCGATGGGATCGGGGCTGTTGCCCAGGGACTTGCTCATCTTGCGTCCCTGCTCGTCGCGCACGATGCCGTGGAAGAGCACCTCGCCGAAGGGTTCCTCGTCCAGGAAGTGGTAGGAGGCCATGATCATGCGCGCGACCCAGAAGAAGATGATGTCGGGACCGGTGACCAGCAGCGACGTGGGATGGAAGCGCTGCAGGTCGTCGCTCTCGTCCGGCCAACCCAACGGCGAGAAGGTCCAGAGCCAGCTGCTGAACCAGGTGTCGAGCACGTCCGGATCCTGGGCGAGCTCGGTGGACCCGCAAGCCGTACAGGCGTCCGGCGTCTCCACCGCGCAGACCTCCTGCTCGCAGGCGCCGCAGTACCAGACCGGGATCCGGTGGCCCCACCAAAGCTGCCGCGAGATGCACCAGTCGCGGATGTTGTCCATCCAGTTGTGGTAGACACCCACCCAGCGCTCGGGCTGCAGCTTGACCGTGCCGTCCGCGACGGCCTGCACCGCGGGTTTCGCGAGGTCGCCCATGCGCAGGAACCACTGGCGCGAGAGATAGGGTTCGATGACGTTGCCGCAGCGGTCGTGATGCCCCACCTGGTGTACGTTCTTCTCCTCGCCGTCGCTGAAGCCCTGCTTGCGCAGCGCCTGCAGCGTCGCCTCGCGGGCCTCGAACCGGTCCAGGCCGGCCAGGCCGCCGGCGGCGGCGTTCATGACGCCGTGCTCGTCCATGCAAACGACCTGGGGCAGGTTCTGGCGGCGCCCGACCTCGAAATCGTTCGGGTCGTGGGCGGGCGTGATCTTGACGTAACCCGTGCCCTTCTCGGGATCCGCGTGGTGATCGCCGATGATGGGAATCTCGCGGTCGGTCAGGGGCAGGCGCACGGTCCTGCCGATCAGGTGGTTGCGCGCGGGGTCGTCGGGATGTACGGCCACGGCCGTGTCGCCGAACATGGTCTCCGGCCGCGTAGTGGCGACGGTCACGTGCCCCGAGCCGTCGGTCAGCGGGTAGCGGATCCGCCACATGGTCCCCTGCACCTCGCGATGCTCCACCTCGTCGTCACTGATGGCGGTCAGGCAATGGGGGCACCAGTTCACCAGGTAGAGGTCCCGGTAGATGAGCCCCTTCTCCTTCAGCTGGACGAAGGCGTGGGCCACCGCGCGCGTGCGCGCCTCGTCCATGGTGAAGGCCTCGCGAGGCCAGTCCAGGGAACAGCCCAGGCGCTTGATCTGGCTGACGATGGTGCCGTGGGTCTGCTCTTTCCAGATCCAGGCCCGCTCGAGGAATCCCTCGCGGCCCAGGTCGACCTTGTCCAGGCCCTCCGCGCGGAGCTGCTTGGTGACGACGCCCTCGGTGGCGATGCTGGCGTGGTCGGTGCCCGGCACCCACAACGTCGGACGGCCGCGCATGCGCATCCAGCGGATGAGCATGTCCTGGATGGCGTTGCTCAGGCAGTGTCCCATGTGCAGCACGCCGGTGACGTTGGGCGGCGGCAGGGTGATGACGAAGGGCTCGCCCTCGGCGTCGGCAGCGACGGCGAAAACGCCGGCCTCTTCCCAGGCCTGGTACCATTTCTCTTCCAGCCCGCGGGGGGAATACTTCGCCATCTCTCTGATGTCGTTCACGATCGGCTCCCGCGCGCAGCCGCGGCGGCTACACGCTGAATTGGCGAGACTTGCGACGGGGAATCGCCGCGTTGCGAATTGACCCTGAATTCTAGGCAGAGATTGGAAACGGGTCAACCGCGCACCCGCCCTCAGGGGTACTTCCACCAGTTTACGGACTTTCAACCGCCCCGCCGCTGCGCTACAATGACCCTCTGATGCGCGACAACGAATTCGGCCCGCACCCCACTCCCGAAGACGCCACCGCCCGCTGGCTGCGTCGCGGCGCCCTCTACGTGCTCGCTCCCCTGCTGCTGATCCTCGAGGTGCCGGTGGTCATCCACGTGGCCCAGGCGCCGACCACCGGCATGGCCGTGCACAATCTCACGGTACGTACGGTCGACCCGGACAGTCCGGCCGCGCGCGCGGGCGTCCAGCCCGGCGACCGCCTGCTGGCCATCGACGGCGCGCCCGTCGCCACGATGGTGGACTACTACGTGGCAACGGCGGGCCATTACGACCTGGGGAGCCAGACCTATCTCCTGCAACGCGGGGACGGCTTCTTCACGGCGCCCATCACCGCCGGCCGACCGTCGCGCGCGCGTATCACCTGGAACTACGGCATGTCCCTGGCGGGACTCGCCTTCCTGTTGATGGGCTGGCTGATCCTGGCCCGCCGCTACGACATGGTGGCCCGCTATTTCTTCGGCGTCTGCGCCACTTTCGCCTTCTTCCTGATGGACGTGCCCGACTGGCCCTCGTATACGTACATGATCCTGAAGGAGACCGTGCGGGATCTGGCCCATCTCCTGCTGCCGGCGGTCTTTCTGCGCTTCTTCCTCTACTTCCCCGACCGGCCGCACCTGACGCCGCGCAATCTCATGCGCCATCGTCTGCTGATGCTGCCGGCGGCGCCGCTGTTCCTGCTCAGCGTCTACGCCCAGAGCGCGCGCCTGGACCCCACGTCTTCGCTGCTGGTGGCGCTGGTGCAGCAGCTGTCGGCGATCTATTTCCTGGTCTACATGCTGGCCGGACTGGTCGTCTTCGCCCGCAAGGTGTTCCGGCGCGGCAGGCCGGTGGAGCACACCAAGCTGCGGGTGGTCCTGATCGGCCTGCTGGCCGGCTTCGGTCCCTTCCTGGCCGGCACCTTCCTGTTCAGCACTTCGCCGTCGTCCGCCGTCCCGCTCAGCGAATGGTTCGGCTTCTCCCTGGTGCTGGTGCCGCTGAGCTTCGGTCTGGCCATCCTGCGCTACGGGGCCCTGGATCTCGAGTATGTGGTCCGCCACGGCCTCATCTACGGTAGCCTTACGATCCTGATAGTCGCGTTCTACACCGTCGTGGTCGGCGTGCTCGGCCATACCCTGACCTCGTATTTCCACAGCTCTGTCCTGCCGTTCGTGGTGCTGGCGGTAGTGGGGCCGGCGCTGGCGCTCAATCCCCTGCGGCGGCTTTTGCACCGCTGGCTCGACCGCTCCTTCTATCCCGCCCGACAGGCCACGCGCGAGGCCCTGCAGCGTCTCAGCCACGAACTCTCCGATCTCAGCGAAGGCACCACCGCGCCGGACACCATGCTGCACCAGTTGCACAGCCTCTACCGGCCGACCTGCATCGCGCTCTATCTGGAGCAGGACGATCATCAGGTCTTCCGCGGTCTGCACAGCGAGGGCGAAAGGCACAAGCCGAGCATCATGAAACTGGCACCGGACAGCACGCTCTGTCGCGTGCTGATGACGGCGCACCGTCCCATCTACGCCGAGGAGCTGGATGGGCTCGATACCGAGTCCACCACTGATACCGATACACGGTCGCTGTTGGCCGAGCTTCAAGTGCAGCTGTTCGTCCCCCTGATCACCGGCCATCGACTGCGCGGCCTGCTCTCCTTCGGGGCCAAATCGGACGGCTCGCTGTACACCCAGGCCGATGTCGCCAACCTGCACACCTTCTCGATACAGGCGGCCGCCCTGGTGGAGATCGGTCGTCTCTACCAGGAGCGCCTGGAGCGCAAGCGCCTGGAGACGGAGATGTCCGTCGCGCAACGCATCCAGTCC
This sequence comes from uncultured Fibrobacteraceae bacterium, assembly GCA_964389015.1. Lineage (GTDB taxonomy): Bacteria > Krumholzibacteriota > Krumholzibacteriia > LZORAL124-64-63 > LZORAL124-64-63 > JAHIYU01. The sequence goes on from CAYMCR010000004.1 coordinate 17,104, forward strand.
AACCTGGTGCCCAACGCGCCCCTGCATCTGAAGGGCTCCGAGATCCTGGGCCGCATGGATTCGTGCCGCGAAGTGGGCGGCGACTACTTCGACTACTTCCGGATGGACCCGCGCACGGTGGGCTTCGCCATCGCAGACGTGGCGGGCAAGGGCGTGCCCGCGGCCCTGGTGATGACCACGCTACGCGTCGCTTTCCGAACCGCCGCCGTTCGCCAGGCCGCGCCGGAAGATGTGGTGGGATCGCTCAACCAGGCCATCTGCGGACTGGGCGAAGCCGCCCAGTTGGTGAGCTTCTTCTACGGCATCTACGCAGCGGCGAACCATCGTCTGCTCTTCGCCAACGCCGGCATGAACCCGCCCCTGCTCTTCCGGTCCGGCCAGGATTACGTCGAACGCCTGAAGAAGGGCGGCACCATGCTGGGTATCGACCGGGGCCAGTGCTTCGCCCGCGGCACCCTGGACCTGGCGCAGGGCGATCTGCTTATGCTCTACACGGACGGCCTCGTGGAGCAACCGGACGCGACGGGGGAATTCTACGGCGAACAGCGCCTCATCGAGGATGTTCGCACCGGCCGCGACCTGGAGTTGTCTGCTCAAATAGACAGGATATTTGCCAATGTTGACGCCTTCGGCGGTCCGAACCAGTCCGATGACAGAACTTTAATCCAGATGCGTATCAACGAGATACGATAATCCTCCCCGATTCGGCATCATTCTCGCTCAAGCTGTGACCGATAGGGCCGATTCTGAAGGAGTCCCCTGAATCCGTCGTCACCATTCACAGTCATGGAGGGCAAGCAATGGATCCGATCACGGTACTCATTGGCCTCTCCATCGTAGACCTCCTATGGTGGTTGAGGAAATGATCAAAACGAACGGCGAAAGCCCCTGATCACGGGTTCGTTACGTGATCAGGGGCTTCTTCTTTGCCGTTCACTGTCCGGTTGCCTCAGCTTTCGCCGCCAACCTCGTCGAGCCCTGGAAAATCCTCCCAGTCGTCACGCACCAGCACCAATACGGCCGAATTCGGTACGATCAGATACTGCTTTCCCTCGAAGGTGATCTCCACCGCCGCTTTGCGCACGAAAAGCACAAAATCGCCCTCTTGGGCCTGTAACGGCACATACCGCGGCTCGACATCGCGGGTCTGCCAGGGTTCGTCGTGACCGTCGGTCGGGTCGGGCAGCGGGATGCCCGGGCCAACCGTCACCACCCAGCCGCTCTGGGCGGTCCGGGCACTCAGGGCCGTCGCCGGCAGATACAGACCCGTGTTGGTCTTCTCCTCGCCGGTCTCGGGACGCACGAGCAGCCGGTCACCCACGACGATGAGTTTCTTCTTCAAGGGGGACATGGTCCCGTCTTTCCGTTAGCCCTGCGCAGCCTCCTTGGCTCGTCGCGCCGCGGCCAGGTAATCCTTCAGGGGATGCGCGCCCACCATCTTCTCCGCAACTGTCCCGTCGGGCCCGATGATGAACGTGGTGGGGATGCTGCGAACCCCGCCGTAGGCGCCTTGCAGAGCGGCGCCGGCCATGGCGACCGGGAACGTGTAGCCGAACTTGTCGATGAAACTGCGCACGACCGACGGGCCCTGCCGGTCCACCGACAGCGCCACCACGCGGATCCCCTCCTCGGCGTAGTCGTCGTGGATCTTCTGCAGGTAGGGCATGACCATCTTGCAGGGGCCGCACCAGGTGGCCCAGAAGTCCAGGATCACGACGTCGCCGCGGTAAGCGGCCAGGCTCAGCTGCTTGCCGTTCAGGTCCGACAGCACGAAGTCGGTGGCCGATGCAGTGGCGGCCGTCTCGACGGCCTGCGCCTCGCCGGCGGCGATGGCGCCGTCCTCGCCGTCTCCTTTGCAGCCCGTGCCGGCGAACAGGCCCAGCAGGATGATGAGCAATATGAAGAATGTCCGTCTCATGAAGTCCTCCGCGTTAGAGCATCTTGTCGATTTTCTCGATCATCTTTTCCTTCGCCGCCAGACCCACCTGCGAATCCGTCACCGTCCCACCCTTGATGTACAGGACGGTCGGCACGGACATCACGCCGAACTTTGCGGCGTGGTCACGCGCGTGATCCACATCGACGTGGGCTACCTTCAGGCGGCCGGCGTATTCGGTCGCCAGCTCCTCCACGATGGGCGTGAGCTGTTTGCAGGGCCCGCACCAGGTGGCGCTGAAATCCACCAGAACCGGGATCTCGCTCTTGAGGATCTCGGCATCGAAGTTCTCGTCGGTCACGTGGATCAGATCGCTCATCTCGCCTCCAATTGATGGCCGTCGCAGACGGCCGGTCGTCGTTATCGAGTCGCCGCCAGGACCCGTGTCATGATCGCGGACAGGTCGGCGGCGTTAATGAAGCCGGAGAACCGCTCCAGCTCGTTGCCTCGGGCATCGAAGAAAATGACCGTCGGCATGCCCACCACCTGGTGCCTACGGCTGATGGCGTCGTTCTCGGGGCTGCGCTTGGTCATGTCCATTTTAACCGCGACGAAGCTATGCGCAAGTCGCAGGATCTCATCCTGGTTGTAGGTCTTGTGGTCCAGCTCGACGCAGGCGGCGCACCACTCGGCCCAGAAATCCATCATCAGGGGTTTGGCCGTCGCCGCCGCCTCGGCGAAACCCTCCGTCTCGTCCCCGAGCCAGGCGGGCTCGCGGTGGGTCGTCTCGCCCACCGTCGGCGCCGCGCCGCTGGCCGGCAGCAGGTCCGGCGCGAAGCCGCGCAGTCCGCCGAGCAGCGCCAGCACCAGGCCCAGGATCCACAGGAACCGCATGACGCCCTTGTTCAAGCCGGCGCGGGGACCGGCGTCGGCGGGCAGGGGATTGAAGACGCCCCAGGCGCTCACGCTCAACATCAGCGCCAGGCCGAAGATCAGCGGCGACACCCACGCCGGCAGCCAGGTCCTCAGGAACCACAGCGCCAGGGCGTAGAGTATGATGGCGAAGACGTGCTTGACGGTGACCATCCAGCCCCCGGGGGGCAACATGCCACCAAAGGTGCCCAGGACGATGAACAGCAGTCCCATGCCCATGGCGAAGGTGAACAGCAGCCAGAAGCCCAGGAACAGGCTGCCGGTCGTCGCCACCCAGGTGAGCAGAACCACGATGACCGGTCCGACGCAGGGCGCGGCGATCAGGCCCATGGCCATGCCCATGAGTATGGGGCCCAGGAAGCCCGTGCGTCCGCCGCCGATCCGGGAGGTGAGATTGGCGGGCAGCTGGATGTCGAAGAGGCCGGCCATGGACAGGGCCATGGCGAAGATGATGACGGCCACCGAGCCCATGAAGACCGGCGTCTGCGTGGCCTGACCGAAGGCTGCGCCGCCCGCCGCGGCCGACAGGCCGAGGGTCGAGTAGACCAGGGCGATACCCAGCACGTACCACAACGACATGATGAAGCCCTTGACCGGGTTCCCCTTGGCGTTCATGCCGATGTAGCTGATCGTGATGGGAATCATGGGGAAGACGCATGGCGTGAGGCTGGCGAGCACGCCACCCAGAAACACCATCAGGAAAGCCAGCCAGCTCCCCTGCTCCAGGGCGCGTTGTAGCCGGTCCTGGAGACTGCCCCCACCGGCTGCGTCGTCGCTGCGCGCGACGTCACCCCCGTGGTCCGCGGCCGCGACCTGGAGTTCGAGGGACGTCGAGGCTTCCGCCGGCGGAAAACAGAGGGCGATGTCCCCTTCCTTGCAGAGCTGGTACTCGGCTGTGAGGCTCACCGTGAACGCGCCCGGCGAGGCGGGCAGGGTCACCGGCACCACGGCCATGACGTCGCCGCGGTAGTACGGAATCTGCGCCTTGACGGGCGGCGGGAAGATGGCCTGGCCGAAGGTCGCCGCCGCTTCGCTGGTAAACTCCAGCGCCTGGAAAGTGGTGGTCATGTGCGTGCCGGCCGGGACGTGGTAGAGGATTCCGAACTGCACCTGGCCGCCGGCCGTCAGATCCTCGGACAAGGACCTGAGGGTCACCGTCGCCGCGGGCGGTTCGTCGGCGGACTGGTTGAGGGGCGAGTCGAAGAGACCGGCCCCGGCCGTGACCGGCAAGGTTAGGCAAGCCGTCAGGAGGAAACAGGCGAGTTTAGACGAGCGCTTCATCGTTCACCTCGATAAGGACGATCAGATCACCTCAGCCGTGAGTGCCGGGCAAGGAGCGAATCTTACGGGATCATTCACTGCAGATGTTTCTCGCGACGGGTGTCCACGTCGTAGATCTTCAGCATGCCGCCGTCACTCTCGGTGAGGACTTCGGGGATTCCGTCTCCATCCATATCCACCAGCTCGATGCGCGCGCCGAAAACTTCGTCCTCCCATTCCACGTCGCCGCCGCGGGCATCGATTATCTGCCCCGTGTTCAGCACGATCTCCTGTGTGCCGTCACCATCGACGTCGCCCACGGCCATGCGCGTGGCCTGGTATTCCTGCAGGCTGGTCCACTCCCGGTTGAAGGAGATGCCGTCCAGGTAGTAGATGTGATCGTCGGCGTTTACCAGGATCTCCAGCTGCTCGTCGTCATCCACGTTGCCGACCGCCAGGCTGTGTATGATCTGGAACTCGTTCTGCAGTGTCTCATACCGGAGTTCGCGGTCGGTGCTCGACCAAACGTAGACAATAGCGGATGTGGACCAGGCGATGACCTCGTCGCCACCGTCGCCGTCGAGATCCGCTACGAGCACCTCCTGGATGATGCCGTTGAGCTGCTTGCTGGACCAGATGTCCTGGCTGCCGTCTCCGGTGATGTGGACGATACGCACCAGTCCGAAGCGGTCACCGATCACGATGTAGGGACCGTTCGCATCCTCGAGCGATTCGATGCACGAGACGTGGTCGAGCCGTTCACAGACGCGCATGACGGCCAGGTACTCCCAGTATCCCAGTTCGGCCGCGCTCGCCACCGCAGCGGCGAGACAGAGGCCGCCGGCAAGAGCCAGCATGACTGTCCGCATGGCGAAGCGACGGCGGCCGGTGCGGTCGATAATGGATTGATGCATCGGAGCACCTCTCGTTGCGTGAACCCGGATCATTCGGCGGCGCAGCGTTTCGCGATGACACGCAGGAAAGCGGCGGGAACGAGACAATCGATCATTCACCGGAGCTCCTACACGAATATTCCGGGTATAGAAACGGGTTGTCGGAGAAGATAGCCGCTCGGGCCGCTCACGTCCACAAGCGAGAAGAACAACAATCGGCTGGCGTGATGGTTCCTACCAGGGCAGCGGGATGCCGAGCTGGACGTGCAGGGACCAGTTGGAGTAGTCGCGCGACGACCAGATGTAACTGCGCCATTGGGCCTTCCACAGGATGACCAGGCTGTCGGTCAGGTCGTGTTCGTATCCTAATTCGGCCAGAAACGAGTAGTACCTCTGTTCGCTGCGTTGGTAGTTAGGCGGAGCGCTTGCCTCCTCCTCCCCCTCTTCGGCGGCAGCGCCGGACGAGACCGCCCTGGGATAACCGATGAGCGCCAGACCGCCGCCGGCGCCGGCGAAGAGGATGCTTCCCCGATCCCGGCGGTGCCCGCGGACGAGATAGCGGCGCAGCACCAGATCGGCGGTCAGGATATTGCGGTCGGGTGCGATGTCCCGGTACTCGCCGTGCAGGACCAGTCCGGTGTTCCAGTAGTAGAGCGGCGCGAAGATGCCCGCGGCCGCAGCGGGACGGAACAGGATCGAGCCGCTGAAACCGCAGCGGAGCAGCTCCCAGTCGGGAGCGCCGCCCACGGTCGGCCCGAGGGTGATCAGCGGTGACTGCGGCTTGTCCGGCCGGTCCAGGGCATGGTGCAGGGCTCCCGCGTGGACGGAGGCCGCAAACAACACGGTCGTCGCCGCGAGCAGGACGAGACCGGCGCGCTTGCGCCACCTCGACACCCGCACGGGCCTACCGGCGTCCAGGACCATCGTCATTCGCTCCACCTCGCTTACGGCAGGTCAGATCCGGCTGAGGCCGGCAGGGACGTGAACAGGAGATCCGACGCAAGTTGGGTGCCAGACAGGGTTTTTGGCAAAGTGTTGATTTACAAGGAAATAACCGATAGGGTCACTGCGGTGCGCGCGCTGTAGCGGCGCTTTTTCACACCGCCCGTGGCCACTCGTCGTACGGGGTCGGCCCGGACCGTCGAGCTGCGCAGCGCTTCGCGATTACCTGAAGGATCGTGACGAGGAGGGGCAGGTTGAGCCGGATGGCGGCACGATGACGGCACGCGAAGACGAACTCCCCGCGATCATTACGCTGGCAAAGATCGGCCGGGGCGAACTCAAGGTGCAGAGATCTCTCTTCGTGGCCGAGGCCCACCCGCTCACGGACCGGGACGAGATGCGCGGCATCCTGGGCGACATGACGAACCGCCACCACGACTGCCGACACGTCTGCCACGGCTGGCGGACGGGACACGGCACCGGTCTCGCCGAGGGACGCAGCGCCGGCGGTGAACCCGGGGGCACCGCCGGCGAGCCCATCCTGGCGGCCCTGCGCAGCGTCGACGTCACCGACGCCCTGGTCGTGGTCGCCCGCTACTTCGGCGGTGTGAAGCTCGGCACGGGCGGTCTCGGACGCGCCTACCGGACCGCGGCTGCCGCGGCGCTGGCCGATGCGCCGCAGCGCCGCGTGCTCCTGGGCCGCACCTTCACACTCGACTTCGGGTACGAGTTGATCGGATCGCTGGAGCATCTGCTCGGCAGGTATGCGGGACGCGTCGAGGACAGCGTGTTCGCGGCGGAAGTCTCCTGGACCATCTGGCTGCCCGAGAATCGCTGGCAGTCCTTCGCACGGGAACTCGACAGCCTCACGCATGGCCGCCTGAAACTACGGGCCCCGGGATGATCCCGGGGCCCGTCGTGCACTTCGTCCTCTTGCTTCGATACTATGCCGTCATGCCACGCATGCCCTGATAGTCGTGCATATAACGGAAGGTCTTCGAATTGCGGATCTTCTCGAAGGCCTCCTCCTTGATCTGCCGGATGCGCTCGCGGGTCAGGCCCATGTCCTGGCCGATCTCCTCGAGCGTCATCTCGTGATCGGAGCCCAGTCCGTAGTACATGCGCAGGACCCTGGCTTCGCGCGGCTTGAGATCACACAGCATGCGCTCGATGCTCTCGAAGAGGTCCTCTTCCAGGACCTGCGTGTCGGGAGTCTTGCTGGTGGTGTCCTCGAGGAAGTCCAGGTAGGTGGAGTCCTCGTCGTTGCCCACATAGTCGTCCAGGAAGAAGTTGTCCTGCATCAGCGGCAGGGTGGCCTTCACCTCGTCGATGGACAGGCCGAGCTTGGTCGCGATCTCATCGGGCATCGGCTTGCGTCGCAGGTTCTGCTGCAGTTCGCTCGAGGCACGCTTGATCTGGTTGAGCACCCGGGCACGGTTGAGCGGCATGCGCACGATCTTGGAATGGTTGGCCAGGGCCGCGAGGATGGACTGGCGGATCCACCACACCGCGTAGGAAATGAACTTGTAGCCGCGGGTCTCGTCGAAGCGCTGGGCGGCCTTCAACAGTCCCAGGTTGCCCTCGTTGATGAGGTCTTCCAGGGGCACGCCGTAGTGGGCGTATTCCTTGGCAATGGACACCACGAAACGCAGGTTGGAATTGACGAGACGGTGCAGGGAGCTGCCGTCGTTGCTGCGGATGCCGCGCGCCAGTTCGCATTCCTCTTCGCGCGTCAGCAGCGGGTACGCCTTGACCTCCTGGAAATAGAGATCGAGATTCGTCATGATACGCGCGCTCTCGCGGCGAGGCTTCACCTTCGCGGCGGCTCTGCGATTCTTGGGGGTCTTGCCGGTCCTGACTGCCATGTTTCCAACCTCACTGAAGCCTTTTCGTGCAATTTTGCCTTTTCCTTTACAATATCCGTACCAATGTTGATCATTCTAGACCATTAGCATCCTGTTCATATAACTTGTTACAATCGCATTACTACCAATTCACGCACTAGAGGACTGGTTCGCTCGGGGATGGACCCCACGCGCCATTCTCGACATTTTGTCAAGGATAGCGCGACAAACCCCGTCAAGTTGTCAAGACGGGTACGGGGACATCGAGCTCAGGAGAACGTCCCCGACAACCACCGCCTCGCCGCCCCTGAGCATGATGTTCAAGCCCCACTCGATACGACCGATGGATTGACGTGGACACCGGACAAGCCGTTGCCGCCGCGCCTGTAAAATCGATGTGACGGCACATCTACGCGCCGACGGCAGGGGTCCCGGACTCGCACGGCCCTGGCAGGGAGAATCATATCTTGCAACTGAGTATTCTGATCGTGGACGACGCCGAGTTCATGCGCTACGTGCTGCGCGACCTGATGGCACAGGACGGTCTCTCCACCGTGGCCGAGGCCGGCTCGCGCGCCGAAGCCCTCTCGCTGGCCAGGTCCCTGCGCCCCGAGGCGATCGTCGTCGACACCACGCACGCCGGGACCGGCGGTCTGGAACTGGTTGCGGAACTGGCGGACATGCTGCCGACCGCCCGCATCGTAGCGGCGATCAGGACGGGCGATCCGGCGGGGGCTGCCGCTGCCAGGCGCGCCGGCGCCGAGTTGACGCTGGTCAAGCCCTACGATCCGGAGGAGGTGGCAAGCCTGCTGGCGGTCCTGCAGTCCGCACCGGCCTTACCGGTCACACTCTGATCAGCCCAGAACGAAATAGCTGACCACACCCAGCGGCACGCAGTAGAAGACGAACTTCCAGAAATGCCGCTGGACGACCAGCAGCGCCGTCAACCTGACGGCGACCAGCCCGACCAGGAAGGCCACGAAGGCGCCCAGCAACAGGGACGCGGTTCCAGCTTCGCTGGTGATCTCACCATGCAACAGATGCAGCACCAAGGCACCGGTGATGGCCGGCACCGACAGCAGAAAGCTGAAGCGCGCAGCCTCGTCGCGAGCCAACCCGAGCCACAACGAGGCCGCGATGGTCGATCCGGAGCGACTGATGCCCGGTATGATCGCCAGCGCCTGGGCGCAACCGATCAGCAACGCCTTGTGCAAGGGGGGCGGGACGGGATGCCAGCCGCCGGGCAGCCGGAGCACTTCGCTGCGGGTTCGACGCGTGGAGAGCAGGATCAAGCCCGTCACCACCAGGGAGACGGCGGCCGCGCGCGGGTTGACGAAAAGCGCCTCGATGGCCGACTTGAACACCAGCCCCACCAACACCGCCGGCAGGGTACCGACCGCCAACGCCGTCAGGTACTGGACGGCGGCCGCGTCGAAGGACAACAGGCGCTTCACCTCGCGCCGATAGACCACCAGCACCGCCAGCAGCGTCCCCACGTGCAAGACTATATCCAGGAACACGTCGCCGTCGAAGGCGTGGGTCCAGTGCTGCAAGAGGACCAGATGCCCGGAACTGCTGACAGGCAGGAATTCCGTCAGTCCCTGGACCACGGCTAGCAGGATCAAATAGAACAGATCCAAGTTCACCTCTCAGGCTTCGCGCCGGGCCAGCCGGTAATGCTCCCTCGCCTCCATGGGCATGACCAGCGCGTCGTAGGTCAACGCCAGCTGATAATGCAGCTTGCCGTCGTCGGGAAAGGCCTCCAGTGCTCGGAGCAAGGCGGCGAGAGCATCCTCGTGGCGGCCCATCTTGTGCATGGCGACCCCCACATAGTAATGAGCCCGGACGAGACGGCTGTCCAGCCCCAAGGACGCTTTGAAGCGCGCCACGGCTTCGGCATAGACCCCTTTCCTGAGCAGGGATACTGCTGCAAAGTACTTAGAGACTGCGTGTTTAGGAGCTAGGTTCTCACTCTTCTCGAAGCAGGCGAGGGCCTCGTCGAATTCCGCCGCCTGGAAATGCACCAGGCCCAGATTGTGGTAACCCTCGGCGTCCGGGCGAATATCGAGCGCCGCCTCGAAGAAGCGGATAGCGTCGCGGGTGCGACCTTCCTCCGCGTACAGGGCGCCCAGGTTGTGACAGGCTTCGGCATTGTGTTCGTCGGCGGCAATGGCCCGGTGGAACATCTGCATGGCCTCGGCTCGCTCGCCCAGGGCGTCCAGCACCGTGCCCAGATTGTTCAGGCAAGGCCCCGACTCGCCGCCCTGCTCGACGGCCTGGCGGAAAGCAGCCGCCGCTTCCTCGTAGCGGGCCAGCTTGCGGTAGACACAGCCCAGCCGATAACACCAGTCGGCGTTCCCCGGCGACAGGGCCAGGGCGTCGTGGTAGGCCGCGAGGGCGCCGTCGAGATCCGCCTCCCGTTCGAACCGGCGTCCCGCGTCGTACCTTTGTTGCGCGGTTGCTGGCGACGGGGTCTGATCTCTGGTAATTTCCTCATGATTCTGCATGGGCGCAGACTACGGCAGCACGCACCTGGGGTCAACGCTTCTTGTCCGCAAGCCGCGAGGGTAGAATGGGTTCAAGTCCGTGGTGGCCTGGACGATATCATATCCGTGCCTGCACCGGCGCCCGTCATGCATCCTGTCACGTCAACCACCGGAGTGAATCGTCATGACCGTCACCAATACGGATCGCATCCTGAAGGACATGTTCTCCCGTCTGCTGAACCTCGGTCTGCCTCAGGATCTTCTCGAGAAGCTGGTGCCGGTGGTCGATGGCGTCCTGGATCGCATGCAGGGCAGTTTCGATCCCGAGACGGTCCAGGGTCAGAACATGATGAAGGCTTTGCTGTGTTCGATGGTCGCGCACGGTTGGGGTCTCGGCATGCATCCGCACAACAATCCCGGCCAGAACCTGGACGGCGACGCCATCGAGGTCCGTGTCTGCAAGGACATCCTCCTGCCCATGGAGGATCTCAAATCCCTACGCTACATCAAGAAGGATGCGGATGGCCGGGTCAAGAAGGCCCTCTTCGAGCCGGATCAGAACGCCCGTATCCGACAGCACATCGACGCCATCCTCTCGGACGTAAGCCAACGCTGGCAGGACTGAACCCCGCTACCGTCCGTCGTCGCCCGTCTCCAGCACGGCCTCGCCGCCGGCGAGGATCTCGTTGACCGCCTCGCGGAAGTGGCGCGCGTAGACGTCGCCGGCCCCCAACTGGGACTTGTACGTTTCCCAGGCCTCGCTCAGCTCGGACGCGAATTCGACCAGCAGACGCTCCTCGGCGAGCGCCGTGTCACGCCGTTCGCGATGGTAGACGAGAATATCCGAGACCAGGGCCCGGGCCAGGCGTTGCGCCCAGCCGCGACGGTCATCGGGTTGCGGCGCCTCGCGGAAACCGGAACGGACGGTCCCGTCGACATGCAGGCCCCGGCCACATGAGGGACAGCGCACCCGCAGACGACGACGCGGTACGGTCACGTCGTCGAGGCTGTAGAGGTTGCCGCAGGCCGGACAGGTGATATGCATGAATCCCTCAATCGCGATGGGTGCGGGAACGGCGTCATCTCTCCTTTCGGCAGCCAGGCGGTTCCACTTGACCGCGAAGGGTTGTCCCCGACTTCTCACCCGGTCACGGCCAGACCAGCGTACCGGGCCTGCGGTCCCGCGAAGGCCGTGCGCAAGACCTGGTGGGCGGGAGCCGCCAGCTCCGGATCGCCGGCGATGATCCGCTGGACGTCCTCGGCGCAGACGGCGACGACCCGGGCGTCCCGCAGGGGATTGGCGAGCAGGAAGACCGGCGCGCCGTGTTGCCGTACACCCAGGATATCGCCGGGACCCCGCCGCCGCAGGTCCTCCTCCGCCAATCTGAAGCCATCGTTTTCGGCGCAGAAGAACGTCAAGCGTTCGTAGGTCTCCGGTGGCAGCCAGCGTTCGTTCACCAGCAGGCAGTGCGACCGATGCCGGCCCCGGCCGATCCGACCTCTCAGCTGGTGCAGCTGCGCCAGACCGAAACGTTCGGGATGGTGGACGAGCATCACGGTGGCGTTCGGCACGTCGAGACCCACCTCCACCACGGTGGTAGCCACCAACAGGTCTATGTCGCCGGTCGCAAAGGCGTCCATCACCTCGTGCTTCTCGGCGGGACGCAGCTTGCCGTGCAACAGGCCGGTCCGGAACTCGGCATAAGGACCGCGCGCCAGACGCGTGAACTCGGCCTTGGCGGACTTCAGATCCTGGCCTTCCGTCTCCTCGATCACCGGATAGATGACGAACGCCTGCCGGCCCTCGCGCAACTGGTCCTTGATGAACTCGTGCTTCCCCGCCAACTCGTCCGCGGTCACCAGTTCCGTCGCGACGGGACGACGGCCCGCCGGCAACTCGTCGATGATCGACAGGTCCAGATCCCCGTAGAGAGTCAACGAGAGGCTGCGCGGAATGGGCGTGGCGCTCATCACGAGCATGTGCGGCGGCGTGCCGTCACGCGCCACGAGCGATACCCGTCCGCGCTGCTGGACCCCGAAGCGGTGCTGCTCGTCCACGATGGCGAGACCCAGCCGCGGCATGCTCACGCCGGCCTGGACCAGGGCATGGGTGCCGACCAGGAGATCGATCTCGCCCGCGTGCACGGTGTCCAGGATCTTGCGCCGCTCGCGCGCCGGCGTCCCGCCCGTGAGCGTGGCGACGGCGAGCCCCAGGGTCTCGCAGTACCCGCCGATGGTCTGGCCGTGCTGTCGGGCCAGGACCTCCGTGGGCGCCATCAGGAGAGCCTGGTGTCCCTGCTCGATCACGAACAGGGCGGCGATGAGCGCCACCAGGGTCTTGCCGCAGCCCACATCCCCCTGCAACAGGCGATGCATGACGTGGCCGCTGCGCAGGTCGTGCAGGATCTCGCGCAGCACGCGGCGCTGGGCGTCGGTGAGAGCGAATGGAAGCCCGGTGACGAGACGGGAGGTCAGGTCGCCGGGAGCGTCGAGACGTCTGCCGGCCTGCGTATCCCTGCCCCGGCGACGCAAGCCCATGGCCAGCTGGATGAAGAAGATCTCCTCGTAGACCATGCGCTCACGCGCTCTCGCCAACTCGTCGGCGCCGCCGGGGAAGTGAATGCCCGTCAGCGCTTCGCCCAGGGAGCACAGGCCGCGGTCCCGCCGCAGATCCTGCGGCAAGGTCTCGCTCGCCGAGGGCAGGGCCGCGGTCAAAGTGGCGTGGATGAGGCGGCGCAGCCAGTGCTGACCGATACCGCTGGTCAGAGGGTAGACGGGCACCAGTCGGCCGGTGTGCAGGCGATCGCCGTCGGCGTCCAGCAGTTCGAAGTCCGGATGCACGAGCTGCTTGCGTCCGGCGTGCAACTGGACGCGCCCGCTGAGCAGGACGCGCACACCGCTGCGGAACTGTCGCAGCAGATACGATTGGCCGAACCATTGGCAGAAGAGAACGCCCGTGCCGTCGTCGACCGTGATGGTCTGGAGCGTCCGCTTGCGACGTGTCCGGCGCTCGCCCGCGGTGAGCACCTGGCCTTGGACCGTCACTTCGTCGCCGGGACGCGCCGCGCGGATGGGCGTGACGGCGGTCCGGTCCAGGTAGGTGCGCGGATAATGGCGCAGCAAATCCCCCACCGTGGCGACACCCAGCCTGTCCAGGGCGCGCGCACGGACCGGCCCGACTCCCTTCAGGAACTGCACAGGGCTGTCCCAGGCCACCGGCGGCATCCGTCCAACCTCCGTTTCAGGGCGTTTTTGCTTGCGGTTCCGTGTCGCCGATGTTAATTTCCCGAGTCTGTCATTGCAAGTACCAGGAGGACGATCTATATGAGTCGAAAGTGTCAGGTGTGCGGCAAGGGGCCCCAGTACGGCAACCGCGTCAGCCATGCCCACAACACCACTCGCCATCGCTGGCTGCCGAACTTGCAGAAGATCAAGTTCGAGATGGACGGCAAGGTCCGTCGCGGCTACGTCTGTACACGCTGCATTCGCACCGGCTCGGTGCGCAAGGTCGTCTGAACAGTCGTCTGAACGGTCGTACGCGGCCGACGATCAGCGAACGCGCTTGAAGATATGGAACAGCCCTCCCGTTGCAACGGGGGGGCTGGTTTCTTGGACGTCGAGGGCGACGATGGCCCGGCGCAGGTCCTCGACCATGTCCCGGGGATCGATCCAGCCGATGGCGCCTCCCTGGGCCGCCGTGGGACCGACGCTGTAGCGCGTGGCCACCACCGAGAAATCCATCCCGTCCACGAGATCCCGCTGGGCCATGACCAACGCCGTGCTGTCCGGCGTGACCAGATGCAACAGCTGCACCATGCCCGCCGCGGCCGACGCCTCCGCCGCGGCCACGCGCTCGCGGATCTCGTCCCGCCAGGCGATCACGCGCCCGCGGTCGCTGCCGGCCAGCCCCAGCACGGTTTCAGCCTCGCGTAGCGCTGCCGCGTCGTCGCCCAGCTTCTCGAACAATCGACCGCGCAGGATGCGCGGACCGAGCAGGGTGGAATCGATGGCGCAAGCCTGTTCGGCATTGAGCAGCGCTTCGCGGGTCAGACCGCGCTTGTCGAGGTGGACCGCGAAGTTGTAGAAGCCCAGGGGATCCTGCGGTTCCATGACCGTGTAGTGGCGGAATTCCCCCGCCGACTCCTCGACCCTCCCCTGCAATTCGAGCACGTTCGCCAGATGGAAGCGTGAAGTGGACAGTTCCGGGTTCAACGACAGCGCCCGGCGCAGGGCGTCTTCCGCGGCACCGAAATCAAGCGCCGCGAACTGGGCCTCACCGAGTACCGCGAAGGAGGCCGCCGCAGAATCCGCGGCGACCGCTTGCTGACCGGCCCGTACCGCATACGCCGTGTCGCCGGCCAGGATCGCCAGCTCACCCGCCTTGCGCAGATCCGAACCGGTCTGCGGACCATAGCTCAGGGCATCGTGCCAGTGACGCAACGCCTGGCGCCAGAGGGCGCGCTTGCCGGCCAGTTCGGCAAGTTGGCGATGGGCCCAACCGTCGCCGCCACCGACGCGCACGAGCTGGGTCAACAGACCGTAAGCGGGGCTTTCCTGGCCCCTCTCCAGCTGCAGATGGGCCATTTCGCGCAGCAGGCCCGGATGCTCCGTCTTCAGGGCCAGACCCTGCTCCCATTGGCGCTGGGCGGCAGCGACGTCGCCACTCGCAGCAAGCGCACGACCGTAGAAATAACGCGCGTCGGCTGATTCCGGGTAGGTCTCGACAGCCCGTACGGACCAGGCGACCGCGTCGAACGGCCGCTCACCGGAGAGTGACATGTCGGTCAGGGCCAGCAAGGCTTCGAGCGGCGCCGGCTCGTTCTCCGCGCACGTCGCGAGATCGGCCGCCGCTTCTTCGTGGCGCCCGGCGAGATAGGCGGACATGCCCTCCCGGCAGGCGACAACGGCCGCGTCATCCGGGACGGCGGTCTGTGATTGCGGCATGGCGTACGATGCCGCCAGCAGGCAGGCGAGGATGAACAGGTTTCGCATGTGGACGCACTCCCTGAGACGGCTTGGATCAGCCGATCCAGCGTCTGACGGGATCGAGCCAGAACGAGGGATCGAGCCAGGTCCAACGTAGATCCTCGGGATGAAGTTCCCGGTATCTACGTAGCAGCGCCAGAGCTTGACCGGTGCGCTCCTGCCTGTGCAGCAGGCATATCGTGTCCCGCAGCAGTATATCGGGCTTGGCCTCCGGCAAAGGCGCTTCGCCGGACTCGTCGACCGCTAGATAGGCTTGCATGATCAGGCACGCGAGAGTCGCGGTGGTCTCGCCGTCACACTCCAGATCGTGCATGATCCGCAGGGCCTCGCCCCAGTGCTGCGCCGCCATCAGCGAGCGGGCCTCAAGCAAGCGCCAGGCGGACTTGTCGGCGAAGGCCGCGGGCAGGTCCGCGTCGGCCAGGGTCTGTTCCGCCGCCAGCTTCTTCAGCACGGACAGATACAGATAGCGCTCGTCGGGAACGGATGAATCGTCGCCGTGCGGCCAAGCGTCCAGCACCTTGCCCGCGCGATCCCAGCGATTGCAGCGCATGTGGTGGCAGGTCAGGAAGTAGTGGTAGTCCGCATCGACGAACCACTTGTCGGCGAGAGCCGCGAGACGCTCTTGCGCCTGGTCGTCGCGGCCGTCGAGATCGTCGCAGGCGGCGAAAAGCAGCTGGGCGGTGGGGAACGTCGCGGAGAGATCGCCCCAGGCGCTTAGTTGGTTGCGAGCCTCGTTCCGCCGCCCGGTCAGCAGGGAGATCACAGCGCCCAGATACGAGCAGAACAGCTCCTCGCCCGGGTGTCCGCCCACCGGATCGGTGAGTTCGGGCTGGATCCTGATCACTTCGCGGGCATCGGCGAAGCGGTGCTGATCGGCCAGGATGAGCGCCTTCAGGTGCGCCGCCGTACGGTATCGAGGATTGAGCACCAGTGCCTGCTCGACCGCGGCGAGGGCTTCGGAATTGCGTCCGGTCTGGAAGAGGGCACCGGCGAGTTTCACCCGGTAGTCGGGATAGGTGGGATTGGCCTCGCAAAGAGCCTGCAGCCGGGCGATGCCGACATCCCAATCACCCGTCCGGCAGAGTTCCACGGCCGCGGTCACGCCCTCGTCGTCTCGTTTCTCATGGATGGTGCCGCGCAACACGGCGGGAAGGTCTTCAGGCAGGTTATCGGGCACGAAGGGACCTTGATCGGCCAGATACCTGATCAGCGGGTGCTCGACACGACGACCGGAAGCCAGCAGGGCGTTCAGACTCTCCGCCGCGATCTCACGCTCACCCCTCTGCAACAGGCAGCCGGCTTCGAGCAGGCGGGCTTCGATGTAATCGGAGTTGAATCCCAGGGCCTCACGCGCCGCCAGCAACGCTTCGTCCCACCTCTCGGCGCTGGCGAGGGCGATGCCGTGCCAGAAATGCAGATCGGGATACTTGAACCAGCGCGCGGCGGCCTCTCCGAAGCAACGAATGGCACCGCCGGCGTCGTCGGCGACCAGGAGGCGCCGGCCTTCCTTGACGAGCGACTGGCGTAGGTAGAAATCATTCAGAGGTCCGGAGCGCCGGTCCTTGTCGGCCATGATCTCACGCAGACGGTCGGCCGCCTCGCCGTACCGGCCCTGATCGAACAACGCAACGCCCGAGGCGTAATCGTCATCCTCACGTTTATGGAAGATCCGGTTCAGAATCGACATCTCAATCCATGTACTTGCGCGTGTAGGCCGGTTCGGACAAATCGCGCATCAGTGCGTCGCTCATGAACGCCTCCCGGCTCGAGGCGTTTGCCGGACGAACGGTCCCAGCCTGTGGCTGCAGCGACGGGTTGGGAACGGTCGCGTGAGTGTCGGCGCTTGCCTGCAACGCCGGCTCCGGCCGCAGCGACGGATGCGGATCGGGCTCGGCCAGGGTGAAACGGATGGTCGTGGGTGAGGCCGGTGGATCCTGCTCGACCCCTGGTGAGACCTCGGGGTCCGCCACCGGTGTCGGTTCCGGTTCGACGCGGGCGTCGCGTGCGATCGCGGACCGTGCAGACCCGGCCGCGGCGGCCATGGCATAGGCGGGTCTCTCCCGCACGTCCGAGACGGTGCGCGTCGGTACGTCGCGCTCCACCGGGCGGGCGGCCGGGGCGCGAACCTGGGAAACCGGCTGGTAGGTGCAGGTCCCGTCGAAGCCCGTGGCGATGACGGTCACCTGCAGGGTATCGCCCAGATCCGGATCGGTACCGTAACCGAAGATGATATGCGCCTGGTCGCCGGCGGCTTCCTGGACCAGCGACATGACCGTGTTGGTCTCCTGCAGCCCGACCTCGCCACCGGTCAGGTTGACAAGAACGCCCTTGGCGCCGGCGATGTCCACGTCCTCGAGCAGAGGCGAGCTGATGGCCTTGCGGGCGGCCGATTCCGCCCTGTCGTCGCCTGACGCCTTGCCGGTGCCCATGAGCGCCACGCCCATGCCGGCCATGACGGATCTCACATCCGCGAAATCGAGGTTCACCTGGTGGGGCTTCATGATGATGTCGTGGATGCCGCGGGTCGCCTCGTAGAGGACGGTGTCCGCAAAACCGAAGGCCTCGGTCATCGAGGTGCCGTCGGGCACCACCTCGAGCAGACGCTCGTTGGGGATCACGATGAGCGTATCGACGGCTTCGCGCAGTTCGGCCAGACCGGCTTCGGCCTGCTGCTGCCGGACACGCCCCTCGAAGCGGAACGGTTTGGTGACGATGCCGACGGTCAAGGCGCCCTGTTCACGGGCGATATGCGCCACTACCGGCGCGGCGCCTGTGCCGGTGCCACCGCCCATGCCGGCGGTCACGAAAACCATGTCGCTGCCTTCGAGCGCGTCGGTGATGGTGTCCAGATCCTCATCGACCGCCAGCCGGCCGACCTGTGGGTCTCCGCCAGAGCCCAGGCCGCGCGTGGCGCGTCCGCCGATTTGCAGGATCTGGTCGGCACGCGATTGCCGCAAGGCTTGGAGGTCCGTGTTCAGGGCCACGAATTCCACACCGTGCAGGCCCGACTCGATCATGCGGTTGATGGCATTGCCACCAGCACCGCCGATGCCAGCGACTCGGATGCGCGCGAGTTTTTCCATGGGTTCAACTAGTTCGAACGTCATGACAGACCCTCTCCTCCATGATCGGGTGGTGCCATAGGATGTACGGCAGGCGTTACTGGTACCTTTTTAACACATCATGCTGTGCCAGTCCAAGTCTTTTTCCCCAGTATCTTGTATTTAGTTCTGCCCAATAAAATGTCCCCATGATGAGCCGAGCAACCCTCTATCCGGTTCACGCATCCTTGTCAGTACGCGTACTTCAGTTCATGCCGCCGATTCACCCCCAACGCCGGCGTCTCGATCGCCCGATCATAGTACCGACTCCACACCTCCGGCAGCGCGACCCGCGTCCTGAATAGCCGGCCACACAAGACATCACGAACCGTAAACAACCGATCGACCAGCCCCTTGAGCATGGCTGGCGACTCCGGTCGCCCATTCTCCCACCGGCGCTTAACCACGTTGCGCCAAACCTGCAGGATGCTCAACCGCTCCGCCGAACTCTGCCGACGCTTCGGCCAGGCGATCGTCTCGCGCTTGTGCGCAGCCGTCCCATGGCGGATCAACAGATCCAGCAGATTAACCTCCCACAATGGGTTGCGTTTGTCGCGGTGGTCCTTGCTCGAGGTCATCTCGTGCCTGATGACGCACTTGAGCTCCCGCATTGCCGGCCGATATGACCGATGCTCGTCGCTACGGATCGTGATCGCGGCCCGTCCACGCGTGACGAACTCCAGAAGACTAGACATGCCTTTGCGCACCGCCTGGGGATCAGGGCGGCCGTGCTTCTCCTCCAGCTCGGCGCGCCGACGTTTCTGGTGGTCGGTCATCCGTCCCTTGCGCCGCAACGGGCTGTCGGTGTGGTAGAGGAAGAACCCTGTGTCGATATCCACCGCCACGTTGTGATGGAACGGGAAATACTGACTGATCTCGAAGGTCTCGAAGCCGTCGATCGCGATGGTCGAAGAGGCGGTTGTTCCCTCCATCAGCTTGGCGTGAAATAAGATGCAGTGCCTGCCGAGGCGGGAGATGTGGCGATCCAACGTCGGTGGGGCAACACCCAGCGCCCGGGCGATCTGGCGGTTACCCATCCCGCCGACGGTCAGCATGAAGATCTTCTGGTCCAGGGTTGGCATCCGTTGCCAGTAGGTGGTGGAGAAGGTCTGTGAACTGAAGGTGCGTCCGCAGTCGAGACATGTGTACCGCTGGATACGCCTGGGGCGGGCGAGACGCGTGTACCAGCCCTTGCGCTTGAAGCGCCAGGAGTCGGTGGAGCCGTTGTGGTACTTGCAGTTAGGGTTGGGGCAGTGGGGCGGTTGCCAGCCGGGGCGTCGTGTGTTCATGTCCCCGGCATCGCAGGATCGGAGCCGGGGACATTTTAATGGGCAGAACTCTTGTATTTTCAACCGCGCCGGAAAAGACCCTTGAAAAAGCCGGCTACCCCCATGCCGTCGACTGGCTCCTCCTCTGCGGAAACGACTGGCTCATCCCCGGCCAGGACCCAGAAAGCCAGACCGACCGCCGTGGCCCATTGACTGTCCGGCAGCTGTCGCCCACCGCAGAGGCCGGAGGGTTCCAGACGCACTTCGACGGGCAGTCCGAGCACCTCTTCGCAGAGTTCGGCCGTGCCCTCGCAGCGGGCGCCACCGCCGGTGACGACGGCTCCCCTGAGCAGCAGGCCGGGTTCGAAGGAAGCGCCCATGTCCTCGCGCACGAGGCGGAATATCTCCTCGAGTCGGGGCTCCAGGATCGCGGAGATCAAGCCGGGCGAGGCTTCGAGGTCGTCCTCTTCGAACAGCACGTCGGTGTCGACTTCGTCGGGGGCCATACTGCGCAGGACCAGCCCGCTCCGGCGCTTGGTCGCCTCGGCGGTGGTTTGTCCCACGCGCAGGCCGTGGGCGAGATCGCTGGTCATGTGGACGCCGCCCCACGGCACCATGCCGCTGCCCGCGATCCGTCCGGACCGGAAGACCGCCCACTGCGTCATGTGTCCGCCCACGTCGATCAGGGCCACGCCGTCGCGTTGCTCTTCCGCCGTCAGCAGGGCCTGGGCGGCGGCCAGGACGTCGATGCGCCAGCCGGCGGCGTGATACCCCGCGCGCTCGACCGTATTCTCGATGCTGCTCTGCACGCTGCGCGAACCGGTGATCAGATAGGCGTTGACCTCGAGCATGCTGCCCTGCCGATCCAGGGGATCGATGATGCCACCGATCCCGTCCACGCTGAAAGCGACCGGATTCGTCGCCAGAATGGCATGGTCGAAGGGTATGGCGATGCTGTTGGCGCGCTCGATGACGGCGGCGATGTCGGTGTCGGTGACCCGGCGGCGCCCTGGGCCGATCTGGTGCCGGCCCCTCGCCCATACCGACCGCAGGTGCGAGCCGGAAATCCCGTAGTAGAAGCCCGAGATATCCACGTCGGCATCGCTTTCGGCCATGCGTACGGTTCGGGCGAGGGCACGGCTGCCCGAGCCGATGTCCACGAAATCCCCGTCGCGGAAACCCGCTGTCTCGGACACGCCGACGCCGAGCACCTGCAAGCCACCGGTCTCCGCCGAGGCGGCCACCAGGGTGCGGAACTCGGTAGTTCCCAGATCACAAACGACAATCAACTGGTCGTATTCCATGCTCTCATCCGTTCCTCGCCGGCACGCCGCGACGTACGCGCTACGACTCCTCGATGTAGACCTGTCGCTCGAAGCGCAGATCGACTTCCGCCCCGGACGGCACCCGCTCCGCCACGTCGAGATATCTCTGCAACCTGATCGCGAAGTCCTCGCCGCCGACGACGAGGCGGCCCTTGTCGCCCGCCAGGACCACGGCCAGCCCGCGCCGCTCGCGCAGGATGAAGTCCACCTCGCAGACCCGCTCGAGTCCAGTCTCGCGCATGGCCGCCAGCAGGTCGAGCAGGCGGGCGGACTCGTCATTGTCCAGCGGAACCATGCCCCGTACGGACACCAGCAGGGGCAGATCCGGGGGCAGCAGGTGGCCGGGCAGCGGCAACGCTTCACCGTTCTGGATCATGGCCTGCCCGTGATCATGGGGATTACCGTTGCCGTCCGCCAGCAACAGCATCGGCCGCCACTCCCAGAGATCCACCTGCAGGGTCGACGGCAATCTGCGTCCGACCTTCGCGCGACGCACCCAGGGCAGGGCTTCGATCTCCCGGGCCAGGGAGTCGCGGTCCAGGGTCCAGATGTTCAGATCCCGGTCCAGCCATCCGCGCAGACTGCGATCGAGTGTCTCCTTGCTCGTGAAACGGTAGCGGCTGGTCTCCACCTTGGCGACCCGGAACGTCGGCGAAGTCGACATCCACCAGGCACCTGCCACGAGAACCGCCGTCACGAGCCCGGCCAGCAGCGGCGGCAGCCAGCGACGGCGCGAACCCGCACGCTTCCAGCGGCGCCGGGCCAGGGGGCCCGTCTGACCGTCGGCGCGGCCCGGCAAGACGTTCGCGGTGGTCTGTCCCCTGGTCACCGGACCGACCTCCCGTCGAGATGCTCGCAGATTCCTGCGACCCGACGGCCGATGTCACCGGCGCCCAGCGTCAACAGCAGGTCGCCGGGCCGCAAGCGGTCATCGAGCCAGCGAGCGATCGCGTCCGCGTCCTCCAGCACGTCCACCGCCGTGAAGTCCAGGTCCGCCATGGTCGTGGCGATGAGACCGCTGTCGACGCCCGCGAGCGGTTCCTCGCTGGCGGCGTAGACCGGCAGCAGTCCCACGTGATCCGCCGCCGTGAGTACGTCGGCGAACTGGGCGCAAAAATGCCGTGTCCGGCTGAAGCGGTGCGGCTGGAAGAGAGCCACCACGCGGCGGCCGGCCGTGCGGGCCACCTGCAGTGTCGCCACCAACTCGGTGGGATGATGACCGTAGTCGTCCACCACCAGCACCCCGCCGTGCTCGCCGTGATCTTCGTAACGGCGGCCCACGCCGGCGAAACCGGCGAGCGCCCGCGCGATCTGGCCGAAGGGGATGCCCAGTTCCATGCCCACGGTGACCGCGGCGAGGGCGTTGGCCAGATTGTGTCGCCCGGCGAGCTGCAATTGCAGGCGACCCAGCTCGCGGTCGCCCACGAAGACCGTGGCCGACATCGCCCGCTCGTCGTCGGGCACGCCGCGAACGTCGGCCTCACGGGCCAGACCGTAGGTGATGACCTTGCGGTCCAGACCGGGGATCAGGGCACGCAGCTCGGGATCGTCCCCGCACAGGATGCAGGCGCCGTAGAAAGGAACCTTCGAGAGGAAAGCTTCGAACGCGGTGCGCAGCGCCGCCAGATCGGGATAGAAGTCCACGTGCTCCAGATCCATGTTCGTGACCACGGCGATGGCCGGCACCAGCTGCAGGAAGGAGCCGTCGCTCTCGTCGGCCTCCGCCACCAGGTATTCTCCCCGGCCCAGGATGGCGTTGGCGCCGGTGGTCAGGGCCCGCCCGCCCACGAGCACCGTGGGATCCAGCCCGCCGGCCGCCAGCACCTCCGCGACCAGGGAGGTCGTGGTGGTCTTGCCATGCGAGCCCGCCACGGCGATGCCGTATTTGAGACGCATGAGTTCGGCGAGCATCTCGGCCCGGCGGATCACCGGGATACCGCCGCGGCGCGCCGCCACGAGTTCCGGATTCGCCTCGGAAACGGCGGAGGAAAAGACCACGACGTCGGCGCCCCGCACCTGCTCCTCCCGGTGCCCGACGTGAACCGTCGCACCACGCCTGCGGAGCCGCTCCGTCGCTTCCGAATCGCGCAGATCACTGCCGCTGACCCGGAAACCCAGGTTGAGCAGGATCTCCGCGATGCCGCTCATGCCGATACCGCCGATGGCCACCAGATGTACATGTCGCGTGTTACGAAACACACTCGCCTCCACGTGCGGGCAAACGTCCACTCAGCCTCATCAGGTCCGTGGCGATCTTCATGGCCGCCTCGGGTCGCGCCAGGGCACGGCTGGCGGCAGCCATGTCCGACAGGCCGGCGGGATCGCCGCGCAACCCGTCGACGACACCGGCGAGCGCTTCGCCGTTACAGAGTTCGTCCATCAGCAGGAAGGCGGCGCCGGCCTCTTCGCGCGCCTTCGCATTGCGCAGCTGATGGTTGTCCGTGGCGTGGGGAAAGGGCACCAGCACCGCCGGCTTGCCGGCCGCGGCCAGCTCCGCCAAGGTCATGGCGCCCGCTCTGCTCACCACCATGTCCGCCCAGTGCAACGCCTCCGGCATATCGTCGATGTACGGCGTCACGGACACGTGGTCCGCGTCCGCAAAAGCCTGAGCCACCGTCTCCAGATCGTCCCGGCCGGTCTGGATTCGGATCTGCAGATCGGTGCGCCGCGCCCAGTCCTGCGCGGCCGCAACCACGGCGTGGTTGAGTGTGCGCGCGCCCCGACTGCCGCCGAAGACCAGCAGTCGGAACGGTCGTCCCGGAACCGCGCCGGCAGCCGTTTCCCCTGCGCTGGCGAGAGCGGAGAGGAAGGCCTCCCGGACCGGATTGCCGGTATCGTCAGGCAAGCCGGACCTGAAATGCACGGCCGCCTCGGCGAAGCCCAGGTAGACGCGCCGAGCCCAGCGTCCGAGCACACGGTTGGTGCTGCCCGGCACGGCATTCTGTTCCTGGAGCGCCAGGGGCACGCTCATGAGACGCGCGGCCGCCCCCACGGGCAGGCTGACGTAGCCTCCGGTGCCGAGCACGATGTCCGGCCGAAAACGCCGGATCACACGCAGGCTCCCCCAGAAACCCGCGGCCAGGTTCCACAGGAATCGCAGGCGTGCCATTGCGCCGAGTCCGCGGAATCCCGACGCCCTGACGAACGCGATCTCGAAGCCGGCCTTGGGCGCCAGTTCCGCCTCGAGGCCCCCGCGAGTGCCGACGAACAGGATCCGGGAAGTCGGTTCCAGGCGCCGCAAAGCCTCCGCCACGGCCAGGCCCGGATAGACATGCCCCCCCGTGCCCCCGCCGCTGATCATCAGGCGCAGGGGTTGTTCGAGGGATGCGTGGCTCGCCTGCCGGACGGATGTCAACACGTACCTCCCGGACGTCCGGGCGACCCTCATCCTGCACCGACGATCCGGGTCACACGGCGATACGGGTGACGCGTTTGCGCAGGGCGCGCAACTCGCGTCCCTGACGGTCGATGCTCAGGAGGATGCCGACGGCGGCCAAGTTGGTGATCATCGCCGATCCACCGTAACTGACGAAGGGTAAAGGCAGGCCCATGACCGGCAGCAGGGCGGTGACCATCCCGATATTGATGACCGCGTAGACGATGACCATGGTCGTCAGGCCGGCGGCCGTCAGACTGCCGAAATCGTCCCCCGCGGTACGGGCGATGTTATACCCCCGCCAGGCGAAAAGCACAAACAGAAACAGCATCAGCAGGCAACCGATCAGGCCCAGCTCCTCTCCCATGACGGAGAAGATGAAGTCCGTGTGCGGGTCGGGCAGGAAGGAGAAACGCTGGTGGCTGCCCCCGAAGCCCGCGCCGTGCCAGCCGCCGGCGCCCAACCCGATGAGCGACTGTTCGACCTGGTACTCCCCCGAACCGCCGTTGAGAACCGTCCACCACGCATCCAGCCGGCTGCCGATCTTGGGGCTGAGGAAATACCCCGGCACGGCCAGGATCACGGCCGCCGCGCTCATCCCGGTCAGCAGGCGCGCCGGCAGGCCCGCGAGGAAGAGTACGAGGATGGTGATGAGCAACATCACGGCGGCGTTGCCGAAGTTGGGCTGCATCACCAGCAGTACGACCCCCACGACGGGAACGGCGAGCGTGACCAGCAAGCGGTTGCGGTCGCGGGCGACCCTCGCGAAGCCGCCTGCGCACCGATGGGCCAGGAAGATGACCAGGGCCACCTTCAGCAACTCCACCGGCTGCACCGGCAGGTAAGGCAGGTTCAACCAGCGGCTGGCGCCGGCCCGGGTGATCACCAGACCGGTGCCCCTGAAGATGATGGTCATCGACACCATCACCAGAGCCAGAATCACCAGCGGCAACACGACGTGCCGCCTTCTGAGGATCCGGTAGTCACGCCCGGCGAGAAAAATCATCAGGGCGAAGCCGATAAGCAGCCTGACCAGGTGATGGACCAGGTAGTAAGTGCTCGACGCCACACGGAAGGAGCCGGCGTTGTAGACCATGACCAGACCCAGTAAGGCCAGTAACAACACCGACAACAGCAGCCAACCGTCGAACTGTTCGAGCCAGGTCAGGATATCGCGTGCGCGTCGGTTCATCCCCGTACTCCGTCTTCGGTGGCCAGGCCCGGATTATTCATGAATCGGCGTGACGAGGGAGTGCAGGATGAGATCTGACAGTGCCCTCGCAAGGTGTCGCGACCGAGGCGTACCAGCACGGTACGTTGAGGGAGCGAAGCCGAGAAGGTGCTGTCAGATCTCATCCTGCGCTCCCGCAGTAGGCGATTCATGAATAATCCGGGCCAGGCGTTGCGCTTCGGCGCGGAAAGCCTCGCCCCGCGCGTTGTAATCCCGGAACATGTCGAAGCTGGCGCAGGCGGGACTCAGCAGGATCGTGCCGCGCTCGCCCGCCGACGCGACGGCCGTGCATACGGCTTCCGGCAGGGAGCCGGCCCTGGCGATCGGCACCGCTCCCGCCAGCGCCGTCGCGATGCGCTCCGCCTCGTCGCCGATCACCACGACCTGCGCGACGGGGTCCAGGGCCTCGCGCAGAGGCGTGAAGTCCTCGGCCTTGCCGCTGCCGCCGAGGATCAGGAAGACGTCCCGTTCGTAGCCGGCCAGCCCGGCACAGACCGCGTGCACGTTGGTGGCCTTGGAGTCGTTGACGAAGACCAGGTCGCCGCGTCTGGCCACCACCTCCTGGCGATGCGGCAGCCCCGTGAAGGAGCGCAGCCCGGCGGCCAGGACGTCGGCGGGCAGCCGGCAGGTCGAGACCAGGGCGACCGCGGCGCAGGCGTTCAGGAGGTTCGGCGCACCCCGCAGCGGCATCTCGTCCACGGGCAGGATCGGTTCGGGTTCACCCGCGAGCATCCTGTACAGGACGCCGTCGGTGACGTGGACCTCCGCGCCCGCCGCGACGTCTCCGAAGAGCAGCCGGTGTCGCGCAGGCCACTTCAGGGCGGGCGAACAACCGGTCCAGGTCACGAAGAGACCCTCCGGCTGCAGGCACTCCGCCAGGCGGCGCTTGGCCGTGTAGTAGGCGTCCAGATCCGCGTAACGGTCCAGGTGATCCGGCGCCAGGTTCAGGACCGCGCCGACCTCCGGCGAAAAACCGTCGATCGTCTCGAGCTGAAAACTGCTCATCTCCAGCACCGCCACTGAGGCCTCCCCCAGCGTGTCGGCCTGATCGGCGAAGGGACGCCCCACGTTGCCCAGGGCCAGCGCCTCGAGGCCGGCCGTGCGCAGCAAATGGGCCGTGAGTTCGGTGGTCGTGGTCTTGCCGTTGGTGCCCGTGATGGCGATCGCGCGGCCGCGATGAAAGCGCGATGCCAGCTCGACCTCGCCGAGCAACGGTGTAGCGGGCCATTTCCCCAGGGCGGGATGTGCGACCGGCACTCCGGGGCTGATCACGATGCCGTCGGGCTTCGCCACGCGCTCCGGCCAGTCCGCGCCCGCGACGACCTCGTCGAAGGCCGCGGCGGCCGCGTCCACCAACCCGGATTGCGCCCAGCGCGCCTCGATCCCGGCCAGGTCCGCGTCGTCGACACCGACAACGCGTGTCCCGTGGCGTCGCAGAAGTCCGCCCGCCGCACAGCCGCTGCGCGCCAGACCGATCACCAGCCAGCGTGTCCCCTCGAACCGCAAGATCCCTCCCCGTACCGGTTCCCTCCCGCAGGGCCCCGGTCTACTGAAGTTTCAAGGTACTCATGCTCATCAGGAGTAGCAGGATGCCGACCACCCAGAACCGAACCACCACCTGCGTCTCCGCCCAGCCCGACAGTTCGAAATGATGGTGGAGCGGAGCCATGCGGAAAATCCGCTTGCCGCCGCGCCAGCGGTAGGACGCCACCTGCAACATCACGCTCAGCGCCTCCACGACGAACATGCCGCCGAGGACGACCAGCAGCAGTTCGCGCTTGACCAGGATCGCCACGGTGCCGAGCGCGCCGCCCAGGGCGAGGCTTCCGGTGTCGCCCATGAAGATCTGCGCCGGGTGCGCGTTGAACCAGAGAAAGCCGAGGGCCGCGCCGACCACGGCCGCGCAGTAGATGGTCAATTCGCCCGCGCCGGCCATATAGGAGATGTTCAGGTAATCGGCGAAGATCACGTTGCCGGTCAGGTAGGACAGAACCGCGAAGCCGAGGAAGACGAACGCGCTCAGGCCGATGGCCAGTCCGTCCAGACCGTCGGTGAGATTCACGGCGTTGCTCGTGCCGGTCACCACCATCACGACCAGGGGCAGGTACAGCCAACCGACCTCCAGAAAGACGTCCTTGAGAAACGGCACGGCCAGTTGCGTCGTCAGCGTGCCGCCCGGCGCCTCGAGTTGCAGGATCGCATAGAGAATCAGGCTGAAGCCGACCTGGCCGACCAGCTTGACGCGACCGATCAGACCCTTGGGGCGTCTCTTGACCACCTTCAGGTAATCGTCGATGAAGCCCAGGGCTCCCATCCAGACCGTGGCCAACAGGCAGAGTTGGATGAAGCGGTTGGAGAGGTCCGCCCAGAGCAGCGTCGGCAGGACGATGGCGCTGATGATCAGCACGCCGCCCATGGTCGGCGTGCCGACCTTGGTCTTGTGATGGTCGGGACCGTCGGCACGGATCGTCTCGCCGATCTGCAGCGACTGCAGCTTGCGGATGACCCAGCCGCCGAAGATGAAGCTGATCAGCAGGGCCGTGACCGTGGCGTACGCCGCCCGAAAGGTGATGTACTGGAAGACGTTCAACGCCGACCAATGCTCGTGCAGCGGATACAGGAGGTGATAGAACATCCTAATCCCTCTCGAGTTGACCCAGGTCGTGCTCCACGCGTGCGAGGAACGCAGCGAGCGCCCGCTCCATGGCGGCGGACCGGGAACCCTTGAACAGGACACGGTCGCCTTCACGCACCAGGTCAGCCAGTGTGCGGGCGGCCGCGAGGTGATCGTCACAGAGCTCGGCCGTGCCGCCTGCCGCGCTGAAGCCCTGCGCCAAAGGCGCCGCCTCGTCGCCCACGATCAGCAGCAGATCCACGCCGGCGTCGCGGAGGCCGCGACCGGTCGTCGCGTGCAATTCCGCGCTGCGCGGGCCCAGCTCGGCCATGGCCCCGAGCACCGCGATCACGCGTCCGCCGCCCGGCAATTGCGCGGCGGTGGCGGCGGCCGTCAACATGCTGTCGGGATTGGCGTTGTAGGTGTCGTCCAGGATCGTGACGCCGCCCCGGCGCAAACAACGGCTGCGGTGGGGCGATGCGGCATAATGCGACAGGCCGGCCGCCACGTCCAGCTCCTTGCCGACCAGGAATTCCGCCGCCAGCACGGCGGCCGCCAGGTTGGCGCCGTTGTGCCGGCCGGGCAGGGGCACCGTGAGATCCTGTCCGTCGAGCGTGAGCCGTCCGGCGCCGTCCTCGGCCTGCCAGGACCAGCGGTGATCGCCGGCGGTTCGTCCGCAGGAGATCACCCGACAGGCGGCCCGCTCGCGCCAGGCATCGTACCCGGGGCTGTCCGCGTTGAGGACGGCGGCCCCGGAGACCGGTAGATGATCCAGCAGTTCACCCTTGGTGCTAACGATCTCGGCCAGTGATCCAAAACTCGCAAGATGCGCTTCTGAGGCGTTGGTGATCACCCCGACCAGGGGGGTAGCCAGGGCCGCCAGCCTGTCGATGTCCCCGGCGCGGGAGGCGCCCAGTTCCACGACGGCCAGGTCGTGGTCGCGCCGGAGTCCGAGCAGGGTCAGCGGCAGGCCGAGATCGTTGTTGTAGTTGCCGGCCGTCGCGTGGGTCGGCGCCGCGGCGCCGCACAGCGCGGCCAGAAAATCCTTGGTGGTGGTCTTGCCGTTAGTACCGGTGACCGCCGCCACCTTGGCGGTCATCCGTTCGCGCCAGCTCCGCGCCAGGACCGTGAGCGCGGCCTCGGGATCCGTACTCACCAGGACCGCGGCGTCGTGTCCGGGATCACCGGAGAGCACGGGGTCCGCCCCGCCGTCGTCCCAGCTCCTGGTGAGGGCGACGGTCGCACCGGCGCTCAGGGCCGGCCCGACGAAGTGGCGGCCGTCGGTATGTTCACCGAGCAAGCCGAGAAACAGCTCGCCGCCGGCAACCTCGCGGGAGTCTAGCAGGGCGCCGTTGAAGACGAGCCCGGGGCTGTCGTCGGAGTGTCGGCTGTGGCGCCAGCGTCCGTCCAGATGCAGATGGCAGGCCTGCAGCAAGCCCGCTCGCTCGAGGTCGGCGACGGCGTCGCGCAAGGCGTATCCGCGCGGCTCAGCCATCGGCGGCCTCCTCGATCCAGTCGCTGACGATGCGGCGGTCGTCCGAAGCCCGGCGCTCGCGGCCGACGATCTGGTAATCCTCGTGGCCCTTGCCGGCGACCACCACCGTATCGCCGGCGGTCGCGTTGGCCAGCGCGCTGTGGATGGCCCGGGTGCGGTCGACTTCCACGCGACAGGCGCCGGAGCGCACGTCGGTCTCCGCGCGGAAACCGAAGTAGATCATGTCGCAGATCGACGTCGGCTCCTCGTTGCGCGGATTATCGGAGGTGATCCACGTGTCGTCGGCGAGACGCGCCGCGACCGCACCCATTTCCGCCCGCTTGCCCCGGTCGCGGTCGCCGCCGCAGCCGAAGACCACGATCAATCGTCCGGTCGTGAACTCGTCGCAGGTCTCGAGCACGGCCGCCAGGGCGTCCGGCGTGTGGGCATAGTCCACAACCGCCGTGCCCCCCCCCGGCAAGGGAAAATACTCGAGCCGGCCCGGCACCTGTCCCGCCGCGGACAGGGCCGACAGGCAGCGGTCGGTATCCAGCTCCAGAGCCAACCCCACGGCCAGCGCGGCCGTCAGATTCTCCACGTTGAAACGCCCCACCAGGCGGCTGGACAGGGACAGGTCCCGGCCGCGGTAGGTGAAGCGCAGATCCGTGCCGTCGGCGCGCAGATCCGCGGCGACGACCTGCAGATCGACCTCCTGCGGCACCGCGCCGCGCCGGCCGGTGGCATAACGCAGACAGCGGTGTCCGGAGGTGTCCAGCGCGGCAAACGCCGGTTCGTCCGCATTGATCACGGCCACGCCCGGCGGTTTGCCGCGACGAGGCCCGTCCAACAGATCCAGGATGCGGCCCTTGGCCGCCAGGTAGGCATCGTAGGTCGGATGGTAGTCGAGATGGTCGCGGCCGAGATTGGTCAGTACGGCCGCATCCAGGGCGAGATCGGCGGTCCGCGACTGGTCCAGCGCGTGCGAGGAGATCTCCATGGCGGCGGCTCCCAGCCCGTAGTCCCGCATCTCCGCCAGCAGGCCGTACAGAGCCGGACCGTCCGGCGTCGTCAGCGGCGCCGCTGTGCTGTGCGCGCCCGTCTCGTAGCGGATGGTTCCCAGCAGGCCGCAGCCGCCCACGGCGTCGGCGAGCAGGTCGCGCGCGAGGAAGGCGGTGGTCGTCTTGCCGTTCGTCCCGGTCACGCCGACCACCTTGAGCGCCTCATCCGGCTCGCCCTGCAGTACGCGCGCGAGGCGCGCCGGCCACGGTCGCGTGTCGTCAGCGCGCAGCGTCGGCACGTCCGCCGGCGCGGCGAAATCCGTCGCTACCAGGACAGCCGCACAGCCGCCGGCGACGGCCTCGGCCACGTAGGCGTGTCCGTCGGCCTCGTGGCCCCGCACGGCCACGAAGAGCGTATGGGGACCGCAGTGCCTGGAATCAACGGAGACGCGTTCCACGGCAACGACGGGATCCCCGTCCAGCCGCAACTCGGCGAAGCGTCCGCCGATGTCGCCCAGGCTCACCATCGCGCCGCCAGTCTGACGCGGATGCCGTCGTCGCTCACCGGTTCCCCCGGCGCCGGTTCCTGCTCGATCACGTACCCCACGCCTTCCGACGCGAAAGGCAGGCCGAGCCGCGCGGCCGCGCGCCGGATCTGGCGGTTGGACATGCCGTGCAGATCGGGACAGGCGACACCGGTCCCGGCCGCCGCGCGCGAATGGGGCGCGATCGTCACGCGGATGACGCCGTCGCGGGGACAAAGCGTGCCGGATGACGGGGACTGGGCCACCACGACCCCGTCGCCGTGGGCACCCGTCAGGCGCAGGCCCGCCCGAGCCGTCTCATCCTGCGCCGCGAGCGTGGAGAGATAGAGTAGATCGGGAGCCCGACGCGCTCCGCTGCCGTCCCAGCGCTCGGCGCCGGCGCCGGCCCGCGCGTCCACACCCGCGAACCAGTCCGTGGCGCGTCCGATCTCCTCCACGATGCTGGCGAACAGGGGCGCCGCGCTCTGGGATGCGTAATGGTGGGCGTAGTCGGGCTCGTCCAGCATGGTCAGGATCACCAGGCGCGGCGCGGAAGCGGGGGCCATGCCCAGGAAGCTCGACATGTACAGACCATCGACGTAGCCCTGGCCCGGCAAGGCCTTCTGGGCGGTGCCGGTCTTGCCCGCCACCTCCGTCCAGGCCACCGCCGCCTGCCGGCCCGTGCCCTCTCGCACCGCCTGCGCCAGGGTGTCACGCAGCAGGACGGCCAGAGCGGGCGTCAACACCCTGCGTTGCACCACGGGAGGAAACACTTCCGACCTCGTGCCGTCCTTGTGCCGTATCGCCTTGACGAGGCGCGGCGCCATCAACTCACCACCGTTGGCCACGGCCGCCGCCGCCATGACCAGCTGGACGGGCGTGCAGGTCAGCTCCTGACCGATGGCGAGCGTGGACTGCGACCTCCCGGACCATGACTCCGGCGGCTGGAGGGAGCCGCGGGTCTTGCCCGGATACTTCAGACCGTAGGGCGCGCCGAAGCCGAACTCCACCAGGTCGCGATAGAACTCGCTCTTGCGCAGGTTGAGCACCGCGCGTGCGAAATAGACGTTGCTGGAATAGGTGAAGGCGCCGATGAAGGACATCACGCCGAAATTGTGACCCTCGGAGTTGCGGATCCTGTAACCCTCGAACTGTATGTCGTCGCAGTCGTAGGCGGTCGAGGTGTCGATCACCGCGCGCTGCAGCAGCGACGCCGCCGTGAAGATCTTCATCACGGAGCCCGGCTCGTACGCCCCGGTGAAACAGAAGTTGTCCCAGGCGCCGGGAGAGACGGTCTGGCGCCTGTCCGCCATGGCCGGCGTGTCCGCCGCCGCCAGGATGTCGCCGCTGTACGGATCCACGATCACCACGACGCCGCCGGCGGCGTTGCAGGCCGCCACCTCTGCGACCAGGCAGGCTTCGGCGATCGCCTGCAGGTCGGCGTCGATGGTCAGCACCACATCCAGTCCGTCCTGCGGCTTAATCAGTTCCTTGCGCCCGTTGCTGCCGCCGGTGACGTTGGCGAATACCAGGCCCTCTCCCGGGGAGCCCGCCAGCACGTCGTCCAGCGCCTGCTCCAAACCGGTGGTGAGACGTCGGCCTTGCGGATCCTCGCGGCAGAAACCCAGCAACGAGGCCCCGATCCCTCCCAGGGGGTAGGCCCGCGTGCGCAACTCCTCGTGGGTGACCTCCCTGTGCCGGCAAAGCGCCACCAACGTATCCAGGTGCACCACGGCGTTGCGGTCCAGGATGAGATGGTCCGGCCTGGCCGCCTCGATGCGCGCCGCCAGGGCGCGGGGCGCGAGACCGAGAATACCGCCCACGTGGGCCGCCGTGCTGTCGGTGTCAACGACGAGACACGTGGAAATGCCCAGACGCCAGGTGGACAAGGACAAGGCGAGCGAGCGACCGTGCCGGTCGTAGAGATTGCCGCGCGTGGCGGGAATCGACGTACGGTGTTTCCATTGCCGCTGCGCCCGTTCCAGATACGTGTCGTGCCGGAAGACCTGCACGACCACCAACCGCACGGTCAGGATCAGAAAAGGCAGCAGGATAAGCAGTTGCAGCCACCTGATGCGCGGCCGGCTCACGCCGCGCTTCACGGCCGCCGCCCTTCGGCCAGAGCCTCGCGGACGCCGCCGCCCCCACCCCCGACGGCCGCGAGAACCCTACGCCATGCTGGCAGGCGGCGCTCCTTCGCCGCGGATGCCAGCACGACCACGAGTCCTGGACCGTCGGGGGTGACGAGGCCGAGCTCCTTCTCGGCCCAAGCGACGATTCGATCGCGAGAGGTGGCGCGATACCATTCCTCTTCGAGTCTGCCGATCTTGGTTTCCAGATAGACCTTGTCCGCACGCAGGTCCCGTAAAAGGCGCCTCTCCTGAACGACGGCGTTGGAGAACGCCACCAGGAGGCTGAACAAGATCATGGCGACGAAACAGGCGCCGCCGATCAACAGCGGCGCTCGGTCCCTGATACTGCGGGATCTGGCCATGGTCCTGCGGTTGGTGACACCGCTATCCAGCATGTGAAACAAGGCACGCATCACAACACCTTTTCTCCAGCCCGTAGACGAGCGCTGCGGGCGCGTGGATTGTCGGCGATCTCCTGCTCGTTCGGCCGCACGGCGCGGCGCGAAAGAATGTCCATGGTCTGTCGGTGATCGCAGCCGCAAACCGGCACTTCGGGGGGACAGATGCAATCGCGGCCGGCCTCGAACAGCCAACGCTTGACGATCCTGTCCTCAAGGGAGTGATAGGAAATGACCACCAGCCTGCCGCCCGGCACCAGACAATCCGGAACGACCTGCAGGACATCCTGGAGAGCCCCCAGCTCGTCGTTCACGGCGATGCGCAGGGCCTGGAAAACCCGGCTCAGGGAAGCGTTGAGCCGCGGGCCGCCACCTACGGCGCCGGCCACCGCTTCGCGCAGGCGGGCCGTCGTGGCGACCGGTTCGCGTTCACCGGCCTCGACGATGGCCCGCGCGATGCGGCGCGAACGACGCTCCTCCCCGTATCGCCAGAGCAGGTCCGCGAGCGCTTCGGCATCCAGGCGCGCCACCAGGGCGGCCGCCGTTTCGCCGGCTTGCTGATCGAAACGCAGATCGAGGGGACCGTCTTCGCGATAAGTGAACCCCTTGCCAGGCTCGTCCAGTTGCGGGGAGCTGACGCCCAGGTCGAGCAGGATGCCGTCGACCGCGGGCCAACCTTCCCGCGCCAGGGCTTCGCCCAGCTTGCGGAAGGAAATCGCGCGACAGCGCAGCGAGGGCTTCTCCGCCGCCAAGGCGCGGCAGGCCGCGAAGGCGTCGGGATCCAGATCGAGGCCCAGCACCTCTGCACCCGCGTCCAGCAGCCGGCTCGCATGGCCGCCCAGGCCAAAGGTGCCGTCGACGAAGCAGGCGCCCGGAGCGGGCCGGAGCAGGGACACAGCGGTATCGCAGAGAACGGGGACGTGAGCGGGGGCGCTCACGCGAGGGGCATCCCGTGACGGGCCACCAGGGGTCCGGTGGTCGGTGCCGCAGGAACACAGGCATGACCGCCGAGAATCAGGATGGTTCGTAGATACGGACGCCAGCCATCGAGCAGCAACGTGTGACCGAAGGCCTGCAGGCGCTGCCCCCAGTCGGCCAGCTTATCGACCGCGCGATAGTCCAGATGAGCGAGGCCCGAGCCGTCCAGCACGATCCTGCGGCCGCGCCGGGCGAGATGGGGCCTCGTGGCCGAGATGATGCGAGCCAGCAGTTTGCAGTCGAGGCTACCGGAGAGAACGACCCGAACATCGCCGTCGTGTTCACGGATCTCGAAGTCGAGGTCACCTTCAAGAAGGTGCAAGTGCGGCGGCTGTCGGGTCGTCTCTCGCGGCATGGGGGTCCTTCCCTATCCCGGTCCGCCCTCCCTGGCGGACCATCTGGCTCCTTCCAACCTCACGGTTGCCGCTCCTTCGGCAACCCACTCGTCGGTCCGGATTTCTCGCAACCGATCCGGACTAGGAGAAGAACTCGCGCAGGAAATCCGTGTCCATCTGCATGTTCTTCCGCTGGTGAGCCGTATAGACGTCCGTGTCCCACAGCTCGAGGTGATCTCCCATACCCACCACAAGCACCCGCTTGTCGATGCCCACGCTCTCGAGCATGTTCACCGGCACCATCACGCGGCCCTGCTTGTCGGGAGCGATGTCGAACGTGTTCGCGCTGACATGGCGGATGATGGCCTGCTCCTTGGCCGTGCTCGCGTTGGCCTTGGCCGTCTGGAATACCACGTCCCAGACGTCGGCCGGATAAATGGACAGGTTGCCGTCCACGCCCAGGGTGACCACGTAGTCGTCGCGCTTGGCATCCCCGCCGCGACGGTGCCGGAAGGGCAGATTGAACCGACCCTTGGGATCCACGGCGCGTTCGTAGGACCCACTGAAGGTCCGGGATACGCGCGGTGTGCTGTCCGTGAAGTCGTTCATGTCGCCTTCTGGCCGTGCTAGTGTTCGTTTCTCATTGTGGCATTTTCATTGTGGCACTTTCACCGTGATCAACCATTTCTAACCTCAGGACTTTATTACGTCACCTTAGCTATGTCAAGAGGGTTACTTCACTTTTTTATTATTTAGATAACAAATAGCCGGACAACCAGTTACGGCTCCGGCCAACGATTAGCTTCGTAAATAGAAAGAAATCAGCGACGAGGTGAAAAATCGGCGAGTTTCGGCCTCAGCAGGGCACTCCAGCCGAGTCTCGTGGTCCTGCGGAAGCGGAGGATCATGACGAGGGCACCCGCGGTGTAGGCGATAGTGGACGCCCAGGCGGCGCCCGTCTCCGCCCAGCGGGGAATCAACGCCAAACCGGCCAGGATATTGACCGCCACGGTGACGCCGCTGGCCTGGGCGTTCCAGACGGGGCGCCCGCGCCCGATGAAGTCGCCGGCCAGCACCGCCCCGGCGGAGAAAACGACGATGCCGGG
This sequence comes from uncultured Fibrobacteraceae bacterium, assembly GCA_964389015.1. Classification (GTDB taxonomy): domain Bacteria; phylum Krumholzibacteriota; class Krumholzibacteriia; order LZORAL124-64-63; family LZORAL124-64-63; genus JAHIYU01. The sequence continues at coordinate 53,184 of CAYMCR010000004.1, forward strand.
CAGCAGGGCCCTCAGCGGTGCGGCTGCCGTCACGTAGTCCTCGCCGAACAGCATCCGCAGCAGGAGGGGCGCCACGGCGGCCAGGACCACGGCGGCCGCGGCGGTGGTCAGCAGGCCCAGGCGCACGGCGCGGGCGGCGGTCTCGTCGCGGGGTGAAGACGCCTGCTCGTCGGAGGAGATATAGACCAGCAATGGTTGCAGGGCCCCCGGCAACAACCAGAGCAGCTCCCCCACCAGCACGGCCACGGCGTAGATGCCGACGGCCTCTGCCCCGTGCCAGACCGCCACCAGGGCGAGGTCGAGACGCAGATGCAGCAGCGAGGCCACCGCCGACAGCTGGCCGAGCCAACCGGCGCGCAGCGTGCGAACCACCAATCCGGGCAGCGGCTCGACAGGGGTGGGGCCTCGCCGGCCGGCCAGACGCGCCAGCAGCACCAGCGCCGTCAGGGCCGCCGCACCCTGGGCCGCGGCGTAGGCCGACACCGCACCACCGAGGTCCAGACGGTCGCCCCTCAGCAGGATCATGAGCAGGCCCAGATGAAGCAGGGCGCGGCAGAGGTTCACCGTGGGCCCGGTCAACAGGCGCCCCCTGGCCAGCAGATCGTAGAAGAGAACGTCGAAGGCCAGCAGGGCCAAGGTGCCCGCCAGGGCATAGACGGCGATGCGGGCATTCCAGCCGAGATGCGCGTGGGCCGCGACGTCGAGTCCCGAGCGCCAGGCGATCACGCCCACCACCGCGAGGACCAGGCCTGCGAAGCCGAGCCATGACATCTGCGCCAGCAACATGCGGCTCAACGGCACCCGGCCGCTGCGCAGGTCGGGGACGGCCGCCAGTCCCAGGCCCCCGTTCGCGAGCGCGGCCATGAAGAGCACGGCGGTGATCGTGAGCGAGTAGAGCCCCTGACCTTCCGGCCCCAAAGTGCGAGCGATCAGCAGACCGCACATGGCGCTGAGACCCGCCTGGCCCAGACGCGACGCCAGGATCGCGCCACCCTTGCGCACGAGCATCAAGGACGCCACCTCCGGCGCAACCGACGCCATAATCCCCACAAGCGTCCACCCGCCGTGTGACGGGTGTAACTGCCCCTGATCATCTCCTCGGCGCCGATCAATTTCTTGAAGTTGGCGACACCGGCCTGTCCGCCGTGGGCGCCCAGATCGAGCCAGGCGGCTTTCCTGCGACAGGCTTCCTCGAGATCCGTCCAGACCAGCAGGGTGGACGGGAACAGTTCCTTGCAGCGCGCGTGGACGGTGGCGGCCAGCCAGGCAGTCACGGTATCGCCATCCACGAAATTGTAGTGCGCGCCGAGCAGTTCGTCCTCGAACCTGACCGTGGTGCAGAAGACCCGTCCCCCGCCTCCCGCCAGCAGATCGCTCAGGAGATCGCGGCTGACGGCAGCGGCGCCCCAGCGGCGCGTGGCCGCAAGGTAGATGGGATAGAATTCGTCGAGGATGGCCGGATCGTCGGTGACACCAGTGACGCAGCCCCGGCGCAGGGCCTTGTTGCGTTCGTTGCGCCGGTTCTTCTTCAGCAGGTTGCGCTCGACGTGCTCCAGTCCCAGTCCCAGCGGCATGACGGCCACCGGCACATTTTCGCGGGCGAATCCCATACCCCTCAGGACCGGTTCCAGAGCACGGTCCCAGACGGGCGGCAGATGCAGCGCCGCGGTCAGAACCAGCGGAGTGCACACCAGCTCGGCGAACTTGGCCATGAGTGCCGCGACGGCCGCCGCGGCCACGTCCTCGGCGAGCCCGTCCGCCACCAGCGGCGACCCGCAGGTGCCGTCGTAGTGGCCTTCGATGATGCGATAGGGACCGCGCCGGGTCTCGAGCAGCGCCATCCCCGCGACCGTATTTCCCGCGACTTCCGCCAGCAGCCACAGCCCCGTCCGGCCCGGCAGCCTCTCGACGAGGACACGCGTCCAGATCGCCTGATGCGTGAAGCCCGGCGACGCGGCCACGGCCAGCAGGGCGTCCCAGGCGGCGGGCTGCTCGCGCCCCCGCTGCACACTCACGACGACGGCGCCGCTTCCCTTGGCGTCGACGCCGCTCACGACGGGAGCTCCGGCATTGCCAGCACACGCGCCAGGGCGGCGCGAACGCCGGCTACCTCTCCCCTGCGCGCCGGAGCCACGAGAGCCTCCAGGATCTCGTCGGGATCACAGTCGTGTGCGCGCAACGATTGCGCCCGGTTGATCAGGGGATTCCTGCTGGCGACCAGACGTTCGTCCGTATCGATGAGCGCCTCGTGCAGCTTTTCGCCCGGCCGGAGTCCCGTGTTGATGATGCCGGGGCCCAGGTCGCCGTTTTCCGGATCGTAGCCGGCCAGGGCCAACATGTTGCGGGCAAGCTCCACGATGGGCACGGGGGCGCCCATCTCGAGGATGTAGGTGGCGGCATTTTCGCCTATCACCATGGCTTCGATCACCAGCAGCACGGCCTCCTTGACGGTCATGAAATACCGGGTCATGCGGTCGTCGGTGACCGGCAGGGGCAGGCCCCGGCGGATGCAATCCTGGAATACAGGCACCACGGATCCGCGACTGCCCAGCACGTTGCCGAAACGGACCGTCATGAAATGCGTCCCCTCGTCTTCCCGTCCCGCGGCTGCCACCAGCATCTCGGCCACTCGCTTGCTGGCTCCCATGACACTGGCTGGCGCCACGGCCTTGTCGGTCGAGATCAGGACGAAGCGTTCTGCGTCGACCCGACGGGCGAAGCGGATCAGGTTGGCCGTCCCGCACACGTTGACGAAGACCGCCTCCTCCGGATTCTCCTCCATCAGCGGGACGTGCTTGTGCGCCGCGGCGTGGAAGACGAGCTCCGGCCGGTGGCGCGTCGCGAAAAGGTCCAGGCGTTCCCGGTCGCGCACGTCGGCGATCAGAACCGGTGCGGGCAGCTGAGGAAACCGACCCGACAGCTCCTGGGATATCTGGTGCAGCGAGTTCTCGCCGCGACCGAGCAACAGTATCTCACGTGGCGCCTGCTCGGCCACGCGACGGCAGAGTTCGGCGCCGATGGTGCCGCCCGCGCCGGTGATCATGACGCTGCGGCCGTGAACCATGGCATGCGCATCGCCCGCGCGGAAGGAGACCGTCTCGCGTCCCAAGAGATCCTCGGGCGCGACCTCGCGCACCTGGGCGAAGTGCACGTCGCCCTCGATGATGGCGCGGATGCCGGGAGCGATCCTGAACGGCAGTCCCGCTCTGCGGCAAAGCAGCACCAGCCTGCGGATCACCGGACCGGTGGCGGACGGTATGGCGATGAGGATTTCGTCGGCGCGCGAGCGGGCCGCGGCGTCGACCAGGTCCTCGACGCCGCCGAGGACGGGCAGGTCCAGAACGCGCTCGTCGCGCAGGACCGGGTCGTCGTCGATGAAGGCTACGGGTTCGAGATCGAACGCGCCGTCGCGTATCTCCCGGGCCAGCGACCGGCCGGCCTCACCGGCCCCGACCACCAGCAGACGCCGGCGGTCCGACCGCTCACGATCCCGACCCGTGGTCGCCATGGCAATACCTCTCCGGTGTCAGCGCGCCACCGTGACGGGTTTGACCACGACCTGTCCCGCCAGCTCCACGCGCGCCAGGTAGACGCCGGAAGCCACGGGCGCGCCGTCCAGGTTGACGCCGGTCCAGAAGGGAGTGTCGGCGGCGACGTGCTGGTCGCGGTAGACGAGCTGTCCTTCGACGGTGAAGATCTCCACGTGGGCGCCGCCCGACAGTGAATACTGTCCCCAGACCACCTCGGCGCTGATGTTACCCAGATACAGGCCCGCATGCTCCGCCGGCTTCAGCGGGTTCGGGTAGAAGTAGAGCCGGTCCAGGGGGCCGGCGGTCGACGCCGTGGCCTGGCCGACCTCGATCAGGATGGCGCCGCCTTCCGAGCCGGCGACCAGCAACGAGCCCGTGGCGTCGGAGGCCAGCTCGCGCACCATGCCGCCCGGCAATCCGGACAGGATGTCCGGGGAGTAATAAGAGCCGAGGCCGAAGCCCGCGAAATGCGCGACACCGGTGAAGGCATCCACCAGGACCTCGCCATCGCGGAGCTTGACGCGATCCAGGCCCGCCGCATGGCCGACCCACAGGTCGTCGTTGCGATCCAGTTCGATGTCGAGGACCGAGCCCTGCATCAAGCCGACCTGCGCGCTGCTACCCGTCTCGCGCACGGTATGCAGGTGCGTGACGAGGAGCTCGTCGTAATCGTCGTCGTCGTCGCTGTCGGTGTCGTCATACCCGTCGAGGCGGAAGTGGATCACGCCGCCTCCGCCACCCACCCAGACGGTGCCGTCACCGGCGACCGCTACGGCCTTGGCGCCGGTCAGATCGAAGGTCGAGCCGCCGACCGACGTCAAGGCGGACGACCAACGGTCGTCGGTATCGTCCGTCCAGGTCAGCGGGGCCTCGCCCGAAGCCGACCCGTTTATGTCCCACAGGACGAGCCCCACGTCCTTCACGATGAACCACACCTGGTCCGGAGTGTGGCCGACGAGGGCATCGGTGACGTTGTCGCTGCCCAGGCCCGTGTTGTCGATAGGCAGGTCCAGCCAGACGGACGGGTCCTGCCAGGCGTCGCGGTCGAGGATCACGTCCACGCCCTCACGGTCGCTCATCAGGAGGACCGGCCCGTCGGGGTGATGGGCGATGCGCAGGTTGCGATTGGTGGACAGTTCGGAGTTGTCCCGGTTCAGGTGGTCGCAGTCGGACAGATCGGGCCGGTAACGGATGATGCCCCCGGCGCCGAACTGGGTCATCCAGACCTCGCCGTCGGGCAGGACATCCACGTCCAGGAAGCCGCCGTCGATGTTGAACAGGCCCACCGAGTCAGGCACCGTGGCGGCCGCCTCGAAGATCTGATGCCAGGCCCCATCCAGGTAGCGGGCGAAACCCGCGCCCTGGCGCGCGCCCATCCAGACGTCGCCGTCGGGAGCCACGGCCACGCCGTCCACGGACGTGAACAAAAGTTCGTGGGTGGTCCACTGCGCCCAAACACTCCCGTCGTAGGAAGCCGTCCAGGCCTGCAGGGCCTTGTAGTTCGCCTGGAGCGGGCGGGAAGAGCCGCCGGCCCAGAGACGGTCGGCGGCGGCGAGGATCAGGGCGCCGCTCTCGGGCAGGTCGCCGGCCTGCCAGGCGGCGCCGTCCCAGCGGTGCAGGCGTCCCGCCGCGCCGGTGCCCGCGGCGAGCGCCCACACGTCGCCGTCGAAAGAGGCCAGGGACAGGATCGGGGTATCGATATTCCCCAGCAGCGACCAGGACTGAAGGTCGTCGTCCCACGACCAGACACCGCTGGGGGCGCCGGCCAGCAGCCCCTCGGTCGGGTCGTCCAACAGGCAGGCGACGCTCGTGTAGCCGATGCCGTCGCTCATGTCGGTAAAAGCGTTCTCGCGCAGTCTCGAAACGCCCTCGTCGGTGGCGATCCAGAGATCGTCGCCGGCGAACATCAGGTCGAGGATGCGATCGTTGACGAGCCCGCCCTGAGTGCCGTCGCTGGTGACGATATTGCCCGGCACGCCGCTGCTGATCACGCCGACGCCGCCGTTGGTCAGGCCGAAATACACGCGTTCGGTGCCCGCCCACTCCGTCGCGGCCACCGCGGACACGGAGAGGTCGGCGCCGATGTTGGTGGAGAACAGGCGATAGCTGGGTTCACCGCCGCTGAGCGTGATCCTCGTGAGGCCGGCGCCGTCGGTGGCCACCCAGATATCCGAGCCGTAGGCGGTCAGATCGGTGACGCGGTTGCTGCTCAAGCCCTCCATGCTCGTCCACCGTTCGTAGGCGCCGTCGCCCGCCTGGTCCCAGACCAGGATGCCGCCGTCGGAGAGCCCCGCGTAGAGCTTCCCGTCCAGGGGCAACAGGGTGACGCATTCCTGCGCGCTGACCAGGGTGTTCAGGGTCACGCTCTGCGCTTGCGCCGCGATCGACAGCAACATCAATCCGCAAGCGATCAAAACTCGCGACCAACCGGATGATAATCCGTTGTTTCTCAACGATCGTCCTCCTCGTTGGCACCGACGCCGAACCGGGTCACACCGGCCGGGTCGAGCCACAGGGTCAAGATTCTCGCGCCGGCACCTGGACCGGCCCAATCGCCTGTCAGACCAGCAGACGGCAGGGACAGCCGCCACATCTCGCGCAGGGTGGCCGATCGCTCGCCCTGTGCGGTTTCGAGCGCCGCGGTCGCCAGGGGGGCTCCGCACAGGCCGAGACGCCCTCTCAGCAGGGACCAGCACAAGGGCGCCTGCCAGGGCATGCCGCGCGGCCTGCCGTCGCGTCCGCAGACGAGACGCTGGGTCCACACACGCTCGGGCGCGCCACGCGGATGGACCACTACGCGCCGCCAGGCCCAGCCCGGGAACAGACCGGAGATCGCGAAGGGCACGAGGGTCAACAGCGTCGACACGAGCCCGCATGCGACGTCGACCAGTCTGCCCAGGGTGGTGGCTACCGGGTTGACGGTTCCGGGATCGAGGACGGCGCTGCCGTCCTTCCCGAACGCTTCGTGGCGCGCGCCCTCTCGCAACAAGGACGCCTCGTTCACCCGCCAGCGCAAGCGGATACGCCGGCTGCGCAGCAGAGCCAGGTTGCGCAACTCCTTCAAGCCTCCGTCCGGCCAGCGCCAGAAAACGACCTGTGCGATACGATAGCGCTGGACCACGGCGGCGAGCTGACCGGCGTCGCCGAGACAGGGCACTTCGCCGCGGGCCAGTGGCGCGGCCTCGTCCCGCGCGACATCCGTCAGGTAACCAACCGCGTCCAGGCCGAGTTCCCGCAGGTCTCCGGCCGCGGTCAGCCACGCGCCGATCTCACGCGGCGTGCCCACCAGCAACGTGCGCTCCAGGGAGAGATACCCATGCTCCATGCTCTCGCGCAGACGGCGGAATAGTCGCTCCCCCACCGTGACCGTAAGGCCGAACAAGGGGATGAAAAGCAGCAGCACCGCCCTGCTGTATACCGACTGGTGGCTGAGGTAGGTGCTCGCCAGCAGGAGCAGGGAGACGGTGGCGATCTGTTGCAGGCGTTCGACGGCGCGGGCCGGCCGTCGCAGCGCGCCCGAGCGGTAGCGCCCAAGGAAGATAAAGGACACCGTCGTCAGCAGATTGGCGAAAAACAGCAGGGGTCTGTATTCCCCGAGCGGAAACAGGGGCTCGGCAAAGAGGGATGTCGTCGCGGCGCGCAGGCTGTAGGCGCCGAGAAATGCCAGATTGAGGGCCGCCAGATCCACCAACCAGAACAACAGGGTGCTCAGGGGGTCGCGCCACCTCTTGATCAGATAGACGAGCATCCCCCATTTCTCGTAGAAGGAGATGAGACTGCCCAGGTGGAACCAGAAGCTCTTGTCCCTGACACCGGCGGTGCTCTGCCGGCGATGCCGGTGGACGAGGCGGGCCTCGGGTACGTAAAGCACCTCACAACCGGCCTGCCACATGCGGTAACACCAGTCGACGTCCTCGAAGTAGAGAAAGAAGCGTTCGTCCATGGGCCCGACGCGCGCCACGGCGGAGCGCCTGACCAGCATGCAGCCCCCCAGCACCCAGTCGACCGCGCGCGTGGACAGGTGATCGAAATCGTGCATGACATGGCGGGCGACGGCACGCGAACGCGGGAAGAGCTTCCCCAGAAAAGTTCGACGCATGAGCAACGTGGTGAGCGTGTAGAAGCGGCGGCAGGAGTCCTGTATGGAGCCGTCCTCGTTGAGCAGCTGCGGACCGATGATGCCGGCCTGCGGATTCCTGTCCGCAGCATCGAGCATCGCGTCCACGGCTCCCGGCTGCAGGACGATGTCCGGGTTGAGCAACAGCACGTATTCCGAGTCGGACATGCCCAGGCCCATGTTGCTGCCGCGCGCGTACCCCTCGTTGCGGCTGTTGAGCAGCCACTGCACCTCGGGGAAGCGGTCCTGCGCGGCCATCAAGCCCTCGTCGGTGGACGCGTTGTCCACGACGACCACACCGTATTCGCAACGGGGGGGACAACGCCGCAACGACTCGAGGCAGCGTACGAGATCCTCGCAGGTGTTGTAGTGCACGATGACGATGGACAGCTTCAAGCTATGTCCTCTCCACGGCGCCGGGCACGATACGTGCCGGGTCACGGGATACGCCGGAAGCGCAGGGCCCAGACCATCCATATGGCCTCCAGGATGATCCGCTTCGACATCTTGGAAACGCCGACCTGCCGATCGACGAACATGATCGGAATCTCCTTGATGCGGAAATTGCGCTTCCAGCAGTGGTAGTTCATCTCGATCTGAAAGGAATAGCCTCCGCTCTTGATGCTGGGCAAGGGCAGGGCCTGCAACACTTTGCGTCGGAAGCACTTGAAACCGCCGGTGGAGTCCTTGATGGGCATCCCCGTGACCAGCCTCGCGTAGATGTTGGCGGCGACGCTCAGGATCACGCGGCGCAAGGGCCAGTTCACGACCGTGACTCCGTACAGATAGCGGCTGCCGAGCACCACGTCGTGCGTCTTGATCTCCTCGAGGAACTCGTCCAGGGCCACGGGATCGTGGCTGAAGTCGGCGTCCATCTCGAAGACGGCCTCGGCGTCGGTGTTGTCCAGGACCCACCGGAATCCCGCGATGTAGGCGGCGCCGAGTCCCTCCTTGATCGGACGTTCCAGGAGGTTGACCCGCCCCCCGAAATCGGGCAGGGCCTTGACGATGTCGGCCGTGCCGTCGGGAGAGCTGTCGTCCACGACCAGCACCGAGATGCCCGGATCGCGTTCCAGCACGGCGGGCACGATGCGGCCGATGTTGTCGGCCTCGTTGTAGGTGGGAATAACGACGACGCTCTTCACGCCCACTCCTCCTGGGGCTAGGGTCCAGGCCGTGCCGTGTCTTCGGTGCGACGAGGGCGAGTAAAGCCGGCGCCGAACACCAACACGATCAGTATCAGCAAACCGCCAGCGGCGGTGATGGTCAATCCCTGTTTCAGGACCGGATCATGGTAGGCGAACCTGACCGTATGCTCGCCGGCGGACAAAGCGACGGCCCGCAGCACATGATCCGCCCTCAGTAGCCGGGCCGGCTCGCCGTCTACGGTGACCTGCCAGCCGGGCATCCACATGTCGGCCAGGACCAGCAGCGAGGGTGTCGGAGGAGCGGCCCGCAGGACGACCTCGTTCATCCCGTCCACCTCGAACGACACGGGGGGCAGGGGACCCGGCGCGGCGATCGGGGCCGGCGTCGGGACCTCGTCGAGCAGCACGCGCCGGTCCACGGGTTCGCGTCCCGCCTGTACCCGATCCAGGAATCCGTCCAGGTCGCCGGTGACTGGCTCCCAGGCCGAGACGAGCCGCGCGCGCGGCAGGGCGCTGCGGTTGTGGTAGAACACACGCGTCCCGGTGACGGTCGGTGTCCGATCGAGATCCACACCCAGTTCCTGCAGGCGCGGGAACAACCCGTCGGACAGATGCTGATCGAAGACCAGGTGGCCGGCGGCCAGCCAGTTGGCGATGCGGCCGGCGTACTGCGCGGGATCGTAGAGGCGGTTGCGGATCGTCTCGTAGGCCGCCAGCTTGGCGGCATGATAGCCCCCCAGGGAACGCACGCCCGCGATCATGCCGGCGTTCGTCGCGGCGTCGCGGCCGAGGGGCCAGGCGCGCTCGTGACCGAGTGCGGCCGCCAGCTCGATCATGTCCGGATCCGGCCGTATGGCTTCCTGGTGCCGCGCCCCGGGTTCGAGCATCCGCGGCGAGTCGACCAGCACTCCCCTGCCGTCGGCGTCGCGGGCGATCCGCTTCAAGGCGTACTCGGGATGGGTGATCCGGCGATCCACGGCGAGCATGTCCACGATCGTCAGGGCCAGCAACACCCACACGAGCCAGCGGGTGCGGAAGGTCGCGTGACGGATGGCTATGAACAGGGCCGCGCCGGCCGTCAACAACACCAGGCCGATGCGCAGCAGATCGGCGGACTGCAAGCGCCAGGCGATCGCCAGGATCGCGGGCGGGGGCGCGGGGCGTCCGGCCGCGGCGGCCAACTCCCCGAGACGGGATTCGTGCAGACCCTGAAACACGCCGGCGCCGCCGAGCAGCAGCAGGACGCCGAGACCGCCGACGGCCAGGGCGCCGAGGCGCGACCACCGGCCCGCGAGGAGCGTGCCGGACGCGAGAAGCGCGGACCCCGCCGCCGCCAGCAAGGCGACGGCGAACCCCGTCAGGATAAGAATCATCGAGGGCACGCGAAACTTGTTGAAGTACGGCAGCAACTCGAAGCAAGGCTGATAGAGCAATGGGAAAAAGCGGCCGAAGGAGATCAGCAGTGCCAGCACGGCCAGCGCCAGCAGAGTCCGGGACAGCCACCGCTCGCGCAAGGTCAGACCGGCGGCCGCCAGCAACACGGTCAACAGACCCAAGTAGTTGGGGTAGTCGGTGAAAGGCATCAACCCCTGGTAGGTCGCCTGCCCGAAACCGGCGGCGGACGGCATGACCAACGTGGCAAGCTCCTGCGGCGAGAGACTCCAGCCGGTGGCGAAGTCGTAGCCCGCGCCCCCCCCCGCCTCCGCCACGCCCCGGATGGACAGACCGGCGTAGTTGTACACGGGTAACAGCAGGACCGCGCTGACGGCAAAGGCCAAAACGACGGCGATGACCACCCCGCTGGTTTCCCGCCAGGGTACGGCGGTGCGCGGGCGCGCCGCCAAGGCGGCGATCCAGCGCGCCACGACGACCAAGCCGATGACCAGCAGCGTGTAGTAGATGATCTGGGGGTGCCCGCACAGGATCTGCAGCCCCAGCAACAGGGCCAGCCAGCCCACGCTGCGGCGACCGTGTCCGCGCAACACTTCCAGCGTCAGACCGATGACCCAGGGCAGGTACATGGCCGTCATCAGCTTGGAACCGTGGCCGTGCACGCCCCAGGCGACGATCTTCGGCATCATCACCCAGATCGCGGCGCCCAGCAGCCGGGACGACCAGGGCAGCCGCCAGCGGCCCAGCAACCAGATCACACCCAGGCCGCCGAACAGCAGATGAGTCAGCATCCAGGTCATCAGGGGAAAGCCCGCGTCGGCCTGGAGTCGCGTGAGCAACTCGCTCGGGAAATAGAGGAAACGGCTGTACGCCAGGGAACCGAAGGTCGGCATGCCGCAGAAGATGTAGGGGTTCCACTGTGGATACTGTCCCGCGGCGAGGGCCGTGTCGCCCACAATATGGAACGATAGGGCGTTGCTGGCATCACTGCTGCGGTAGATGTCACCGCGGAACATGACCTCGGGATGGATGAGCGCCACGAAGGCCAGTAAGGCGAGGCACGCCAGGCACCAACGGCGCAGACTACCATCCTCTCCGAAGCCGTCGCGGATCCGGCGAACTAGGGTCAACAAGACCGGCCTTTCACAGCGAGAACAAACTCGATCCAGGGTAACGAACAAAGAGGATATCATCGACGCTTTGTACGTGTCCAGTTTAGGCTCTATCTGAAAAACCCCGGCCCGCACCCGGCCCGGATCGATCCGGTCAATATCGCGCCGTGCGCCGTCCCGCCAGTTCGTCCACCGCCCCCTCCAGCAAGGCGCGGGCGGTGCGCCAGCGGCCGTGCCAGAGGTGCCAGGCTGCATGGCCGAGGAAGAAGACCAGTTGACTGGGCACCAGCGGCAAGCGGCGCCAGCGGTGCCAATGCAGACGCAGCAGGCGCAAATGACTGCGGCTGCGCAGATAGAGCTTGTGGGGCGAGACATCGCCGACCGAGGCGCTGACCTTGTGCAGCACGATCGATCTGGGGACGTGTAACACCTTGCCGCCAGCCGCGCGGAGGCGAAGGCAGTAGTCCGTGTCCTCCGCATACAGGGTGTAGCCCTCGTCGAGATCGCCGAGGATCTCGACCGCGTCCCGCGTCAGCATCATGGCGCAACCGGTGGCGAAATCGACGAAACGCGCGGTGAAGCCCCGCCGGCCTGCCAGCTGGCGGATGCCCTCGTGCCGGACCCAGCCGCTGTGGCGGCCGACACAGCCGCCGTCGTACCAGATGCGCGAGGGCTCTGCCGCGTAGCAGATCCGCGGCGAGGCGGCCCAGGCGCGGGGTTCATCCTCCATGGCGTCGACCAGGCAGCGCAGACTGCCTTCGGGCACGATGGTGTCGTTGTTCAGCAGAAGGACGTAGTCCGGGAAGTTCGTTTCGCCCAGGTGGCGCAAGCCGAGATTGTTGCCGCCGGCCCAGTACCGGTTCTCGGTCACGACGACGATCTCCACCGAAGGGAAGGCGGACCGGCAGAAAGCAAGGGAGTCGTCCGTGGAACCGTTGTCCACGAGCACCACGCGCAGCGGTTCGTAGCCGTTGGACAGCAGCGAGCCGATGCAATCGGCGAGCAGGCCGCGTCCGTTCCAGTTGACGACGATCACCGCCAACGAGGGTGTGGTCGGGCTGTCAGATCTGTCGCCGGACACGGTACTCCGTCTCGGGGTGGTGGCCGGCCACGACCAGTTCGGCGATCAGGCCGAGGCTGACGAACTGGATGGCCAGGATCACGAAGGTCACGCCGAGCAGCATCAGCGGCCGGATGTGGAGGCCGTGACCCAGGATCCAGTTCACCAGGAACCAGAGGAGGATCCCCCCCCCCGCCGTGAACAGGAACGCGCCGATGCGGCCGAACAGATGCAGCGGCGAGGAAGCGCGCGCACTGAGGAACAACAGGGTCAACAAGTCGAGGAAGCCGTTGACGAAACGTGACGCGCCGTACTTGGTCACACCGTGGCGACGCTCGTGGTGCTTGACCGGCACCTCCGTGACACGGAAGCCCTCCTGGTGGGCCTGCGCCGGGATGTAGCGGTGCATCTCGCCGTAGAGACGCACGGCCTCGGTGACCTCGCGCCGGTAGGCCTTCAGCCCGCAGTTGAAGTCGTGCAGGCGGAGGCCGGTGACCAGGCTGGTGACGGCGTTGAAGATCTTCGAGGTGTTGTTCTTGATGAAGGAGTCCTTGCGCTGCTGTTTCCAGCCGGAGACGAGATCGAAGCCGTCGGCGAGCTTGGCGACGAGAGCCGGGATCTCGTCGGGGTCGTCCTGCAGGTCGGCGTCCATCGTGATGACGTACCTGCCCCGCGCGGCCGAGAACCCGGCGGAGAGCGCGGCGGCCTTGCCGTAGTTGCGCGTGAACTGGATGCAGTGCACGGCGGGATTGTCCGCATGCAGTCGATCGACCACCGCGGGCGTGTCGTCGGTGCTGCCGTCGTCGATGATCCAGACCTCGTAGACGAGCCCCAGGCCGGTGATCGCGGCGTCGATGCGCGACACAAGTTCGGGCAGGGATTCGGCCTCGTCGAGGGCGGGCACCACCACGGAAATATCGGGAGCTTCAACCACCAAGACGTCGCCTCCTCGCCAACACCCACGCGATTTCCTGGCGCAGTCCGTCGGCAAAGGGCACGACGGATTGGTAGCCGATGGTCTCGCCTGCCAGTTCGGGCGAGGACCACGTATCGCGCACGTCACCCTTCTCCAACGCGACGTGTTCCAGGACGGGCTTCACATCCGGCGCCGCGGTGGCGAGCTGGTCACACATCACGTCGAGCGCCTCCTTCAGGGAGATACGGGCGCCGCCGCCGATGTTGTAGACGCCCCAGCGGCCCGGAGCAGCGACAGCCAGCAGGTTTGCGACCACGGCATCGGCGACGAAGGTGAAGTCGCGGGTCTGGTTGCCGTCCCCGTAGATGAGCCACGGCCTGCCGTCCAGGGCGGCCTCGATGAACTTGCGGAACGCCATGTCGGGTCGCTGGCGCGGGCCGAAAACCGTGAAATAGCGCAGCGCGGTGACCGGCACGCCGAAGTTGGCGGCGTACAGCACACAGAGATGCTCCGCAGCTAGCTTGGTGACCCCGTACGGTGAGAAGGGTTGGGGCAGGGCGGTTTCCGCAACGGGCAGGTCCGCCCCGTCGCCGTAGATGGAACTGCTGCTGGAATAGACGAAGCGCACGAGACTGCGCGCCACGCTCTCCTCCTTGCAGGCTTCCAGCAGACGCTGGGTGGCCTTGAGGTTGCGGTCCAGGTAATCCTGGAAATGCTCACCCCAGCTCGCCCGCACACCGGCCTGAGCCGCTAGGTGGAAGACCGCCGTGGCGCCGTCGAGCAACGCGACGGCGTCCAGATCGTTCAGGTCGGCCTGGTGGAACTCGAAGCGCGGATGGTCCACGAAGCCGGACAGGTGTTCGTGTTTCTGCGCGGGATCGTAGTAGTCGTTCAGGGAATCGACGCCGGCCACCACACAGCCCAGATCGAGCAGGGCTTCGGTGAGATGGCTGCCGATGAAACCGGCGCAACCGGTGACCACGACACGGGAACCGGCGGCCAGCGCGGGGCTGAGTTCCCGGGGAACCTCGACGACCACCTTGCCGGCACCTTCGCTCATGAGCCCTCCTCGCCGGCGCCGTTGTCGGGCGCGGCCTCGGCGTCCAGTAGTTCCTGCAGCATCCGGGCCATCTCCTCGTTCGGTCCGCCGAACTGCGCGGTCCAGTCCGCCATGACCTCACGGCAGTTCAGCACGTCGCCAGCCAGGTGGTTGACGTTGAACAGATGCAGATAGGCACGCGGATCATCGGGTGACTTCTCGATCACGCCGGACAGCCAGGACCTGGCCGCCGCGTATTCCTTATAGCGCAGCATCGTGTTCAGGACCTGGGGTGCGGACGCCTGCTCGTCCTCGGGCGGTATGCGGCCGTGTATGCGCAGCATGTGCGCCGCGGCGACGTCGGCCTTGCCCCGCGAGATCAGCACCATGGGATAGAGATCGGTCAGCATGGGAAAGGTCGGATCGAAGGACGCGGCCAGGTGGAAGGCCGCTTCCGACTTGGCCAGCCACGCCTCGTACATGGCCTCGTCCTCGGGCGAAGTGCCCTCGGCGCGGAGCAGGAATTCGTAGCCGGCGCGGATCAAACCCGCGGGATAGTTGCCGATGAGGCTCTCGGCGTTCGGGTCGAAATACACGTCTTCGCGATGGACGCCCGTGAGTTCGGCCAAACCGTCCACACGCCACGTGTGTTCACCGAGCAGCTGACGTGAATCGTCCCCCTCGCCGCTGATGTCGATGCCGTTCAGGCGTTCGAATTCCAATCGCCGCTGTACGTCGTCGCCGTCGAGGGAGGCGCCGAACTGGTAGAGTCCGAAGAGATTGGCCATCATGCGCTCGGGGTCGACCGAAGGCATGCCGCCCTCGTTGCGCTTGCCGGTGAAGCGGTAGGCCAGACCTTCCATCTGCAGCATGTCGAAATAGCGGTGCATGTTGTCCTGGGGAATGGTCACCGCAAAGAAGACCGGGCGCTTGCCCTGGGACTGCTCGAGGATGTTGTGGACCATGTAGTCCTTGACGTAGATGGTCTCCTGTCGGCCCGTGTCCGGATCCTCGTAGCGGATGGCCCGCATCTGCTCCACTTCCTCATCGGTGAAGGAGCAGGGCAGGGGCTTGTCGGCTCGTTTGAGCTGCTTGATGTACCAGGGCAGGTTGATCAAGGCCAGGTTGACGACCGTGACGTCGCGGCGGAAGCCCTCCACTTCCTGCAGGTACCAGAGCGGGAAGGTGTCGTTGTCACCGTTGGTGAAGACGATGGCGTCGGGATCGAGTCCGGCCAACAGGTTCCAGGCGTACTCGCGGGCCACGGCGCTTTCCGTGCGGTCGTGCACGAACCACTTGGCGTGACCGGGTGTCAGGGGCAACATGGGCAGGACGATCAGCAGACCCGCCACGACGACGACCATCGTCTTGATGCGGATCGGCGCCGGCCTCTCCTCCGCTCTCAGCCGCCGGCTCGCCCGGCCCAGGGGACCGGCGAGATAGCGCAACAGCGCGGCGGCCCCGAGCCCGATGAACACCGCGAAGAACAGGAAACCGGCGAAGAAGAAGTAATCGCGCTCCCGGACTTCATGGTCACTGAAGTTGAGGTAGAAGTTCAGGATGTCGGCGTTGATCAGATAGTTGACCAGCAGCATCCAGGCCCACGGCCGCGCCCGCCAGATCGAGTGGATGATCCCCAGCAAACCCAGGAAGATCGGTCCGAAGATGACGGCGAGGCGGTTGGCCTGCGTCGAACCAAGATCCAGGAAGGTGAACTGGTCGAGCAGGTAGTTGTAGTAGTACTGGATCTGCCACCAGAGATCGGCCTTGCGCACGAAGGGATCGATGGGCGGATACTGCTCGCGCCGCAGCACCGACATCAGCGTGGCGAAGTTGTCGGGCTGCGACTGGTTGATCACCGGATCCAGGCCGGCGCGGACCATCATGAACAGGTGGACCGAGAGCCCGAGCACGAAGACACCCAAGGAGATCAGCAGGAAGTGCTTGCCCGAGAAGCTGCGTACCACGGCCAGCGACAGCAGCACGATCAGGCCGCCGGTGAGCACGAAGTTGTCGTTGATCATCGTGGAGAGCAGGAAGAGGGCCAGGCCGAAACTGATGCCGAGCAGGTCGAAGACCTCGAGCCGACGGCCTACGGTCAGCAGGATCAGCACGAAGATGCCCGGGTAGACGAGCAACGAACCCAGGTGGAAACCCACGCCCAGGCCCAAAAGATAGATCGCCAGGTACAACAGCCGGTGGCTCTGCTTCGTATCGCTGATCTCGTACCAGCGCAGGGCCAGCCAGGTCAGGCAACTGATCACGAACGCCGCCAGCCCGTAGACCTCGGCCTCGATGGCGTTGTGCCAGTAGGTCTCGCTGAAGAGCAGGAACAGGGCGCCGACGACGCCGCCGACGTGCGGCAGCCAGGAGGCGTCGGGATCGGCGCGGCGGCCGATGTCCTTGACGATCAGGTAGATGAACATGACCGCCAGGGCGCTGAAGAACGCCGACATGAAGTTGACGGCCAGCGCGGTGCCCAGCAGCGGCGACAGCAGGATGTCGAAGCAGCGTCCCACCAGGATGTAGAGCGGCGTGCCCGGCTGATGCGGAATGCCCAGGATGTGGGACGTCGTGATGTACTCCCCGCAATCCCAGAAACACAGGGTCGAGGGCAGGGTGAAACCGTAGACCGTCAGGGCGAGCAGGAACACGCCCACGGAGATCAGAGTCGTGGGTTTCCTGATCCAATCGGCTGCCGACATGGTATTCCTTCGCTCGAGTAGCGCAGCGTCCAGTAGAGATAAGGCCGGGCCGGGCCGGATCATTCATGAAGGAGCTACTGCAAATTGTCAACTGCCTGCTGGGACGCGGTCCGGAGGGCAACACCCCCGCTCGCCGGAGGTTCCACCCCCGACAGCCCCTTGGTCCGGGTCATTCCCCGGTCGTGGCGGTGCGGTCCGATTCGCGCACCGGGCCGGTCAGGAAGAACACGCCGCCGGCAAGACTGACCAACACCTGCGCCAGGTAGGCCAGAAACTCCACGGCCACCGCCTGCGAATCCAAGGCCACGACACCGGACGTCACGAAGAGTTCGGCCGCGGCCACTTCACGCAGGCCCAGGCCGTTCAGGCTCACCGGCAGTGCGATCAGGATGCCGAGCAGCGGGATCAGTACGAACAGCTGCAGAATCCGCGCTCCGTCCAGGGCGATGCCGAGGGCCGACACGATCAGCACATGCGTCGTCACGCGTAGGATCTGCACGCCCAGGGCCAGCAAGAAGACCCGCGCCAGCCAGGCTGGGCGGCGGCGAAACAGCCTGAACTCAGTCACGAACTGCGCGAATCGCTCTGCCACCACTGGCCAGGGGAGCCGTGCAAGCGCCCGGGTGGCAATGGTCGAGAAACGCCCCGAGAGCAGTACGGCCAGGCCACCGCTCCATACGACCAGGGCCAGCACCAGCGGCACGACGGGGGGCAACGCCAAGCCGCCCAAGGCAGCCGCCCCGAAAGCCAACAGCGCCAGCACCGTCAGGGCGCACAAGCCTACCAACCTGTCCAGGGCCGTGCTGCAGAACACCTTCACCGTGCTGCCTTCGCGACGACCCAGATCGTAGACCTTGACGGCGTCGCCGCCGACATTGCCCAGCAGGAAGTTGTTGAAGAACATCCCCACGAAGTAGAGGCGCCCCTTCTCCAGCCACGGGGTACCGAGACCCGCGACGCGCAGGATCCAGCCCCACTGGGCCGCACCGGCCACCGCCGAGGCCGAGAACACGAACACGGCCAGCAACAGCAGACCCCAGTCCGGATCGCCCACGACTTCGAGCAACGAGGCCGAGGACACGTCGCGGAAGCGGAAGAGGAACCAGACCAGCAAGGCGCTAACCGCCAACTTCAGGACGATGCCCAGTGCGCGGCGGTTCATGGCCGCACCCCGCCGGCGCGGGCCGCGACTTCGGCGAACAGCGCCAATGATTCGTCGGCGCAACGGTCCCAGTCGAAGGTCTGTGACCAGTCGCGCGCCGCGGCGCTGAAGGACCGCCAGCACCCGTCGTCGGCCAGGAGCGAAAGGGCCGCGTCGGCCATGGCCGCGTGATCGCCGTAGGGCGTGAGCAGGCCGGTCTCGCCGTCCCGCACCGAATCGCGCAACCCGGGGCGATCGCTGGCCACCACGGGCAAGCCGCAGGCGTTGGCTTCGATGACGGTCAAGCCCCAGCCCTCCTTGGGACTAGGGTTGAGGAACAGCCGGGCACGATGCAGGGCCTCGGCCAACGACGACTCGTCCAGGTAGCCGGCGAACGTCACCACCTCGGTCAGGCCCAGGCGCGCGACTTCGCGCCGCAGGCGGCTCTCGTCCGGACCGCGGCCTATGATCATCATGCGGGCGCCGGGTATGGTATCCCGGATACGCGCGAAGGCGCGCACCGCCACCCCGAGGCTCTTGTAACGACGCAGACGACTCCACGAGACGATCAGCGGCGGCTCGTCGCGCGGCGGCGGGTCGGACAAGCGGAGGCGCGCGTGGTCGATGCCGCAATGAACGCAATGCACGCGCGCGGCGGGCAGGCCACGCGCGATCAGATCGTCGCGCGTGGACTCGCTGATGACCTCGAAGACGGCGTCACGGTACAGCCACGGCAAGGGACGTTCCGCAGCCCACACGTAGGCGGCCAGCAGGGGGTTGGCCTCGCGAAAGACGGTCGAGCCGAACAGGTGGGGCACCATCGCGAGCACGGGCACGTCGCCGGCGTAAAGAGGCGTGTAGAAGGGTATCTTGTTGATGTCCTCGACCAGGAGGTCGTAGTCGTGCTCGCGCAGCAGCCGCCGCACCACCCGGGGCAGAACGAAGTTGGCGATCGCCCAATGGCCCCGGCGGTGTATACGGATGCCGTCGATGGACTCGCGCGCCGGCGCCCCGAATCGCCCCGAAACGACGAGGTCGACCTCGTGCCCGGCGGCGACGGCCCGCGCGAGGATCGCGTGCAGGTGGATCTCGGCGCCCCCCCCCAGGGGGTCGCGGATGTCGCGCCAGTTGACCGCCAGTATCCTCATGCGTGCTCTGTTTTCGTTACCACGACGCCGATGGTCATCATCGTGTAGAGAGCCCAGCGCTTCTCGTGGTGAGCGTCGCGCCAGCGGGCCAGCGCCCGGCCCACCGGCGGCAACGGGTCGGGATACATGGGCAGCTTCGCGCCCAGCCGGGACAGAACGACCTTACGCAGGGCTCGATACCAGAGGCCCGGCACCATCCAGTCGCCGTAGGTGCGCACGACCCTGCCGCCCGCAGAGACGGCGACACGCTCCAGGCGGCCCGGCGTGAACTGGGTCTCCCAGCCCGCGAACCAGCGTCCGACCGCGATCAGGGCCTGCTTGCCGACGGTGTAGTAGTGGCAGGTCTGGGGCACGTCGACCAGCAGATGGCCGCCGGGTTTGAGCACGCGGAGATCCTCCCGCAGCAGGGGCAGAGGGTCGCGGAAGTGTTCCAGCAGGCCCTGGTGGAAAACCAGGTCGAAGCTGTCGTCGGGAAAGGGTTTGCGCAGCGCGTCGCCGTTGACGGTCCGCACGGGCACGCCGGCGGCGGCGGCCGCCTTGCCGGTCAGCGCCAGCGAACCCGGCACGTAGTCGAGGGTCCAGACCTCGGCGCCGGCGGCGGCCAGGGACACCGCGTCGCGCCCGGACCCCGCGCCGACCTCCAGGACTCGCTTGCCGGCGACGTCACCCAGGGCTAACAGTTCGCGTACGATGCGCCCGTCGTTGCCGTAGACGTCGTCGAGGGACAAGCGGTCTGCTTCGTTCCAGAAGTCCTGCCAGTGACGCTTGGTGGAGGTCTTCACCGGGGCTCATCCCTCCCCTCAGTCGACTGTTCCTCGGGACGCGCCTCGCGCGCGACGCGGTCGAGCAGGCCGTTGATGAACTTGACCATGCTCTCGTCCCCGAAGAGACGGGCGAGTTCGCAGGCTTCGTTCAGCACCACGTTGACCGGCACATCGTCGGTGAAGCGCAACTCCGCCAGGGCCAGCCTGAAGATCGCACGCTCGACCTGGCCGACCCGCGCAGGATCCCAGTTCTCGAGCAGGGCGTCCAGGCTCGAATCGAGCTCGTTGCGGTGTTGTGCGATCAGGTCGGCCAGGGGACGCACGAACGCGGCCGTCTCGGCCGAGGCCTGCCGGCGCTCGAGCTGATCGTCGACGCAGTCCTGCAGGTCTCCCCCGCCGACCGCGGCGGCATAGATGGCCTGGACCAGGAGCTCCCGGCCCTTACGTCTTTTACCCAAGTGTCTACCCCTTGTCGATGGCGCGCCAAAGGTCGACCATCTCCATAGCGGACATGGCGGCGTCGAACCCCTTGTTGCCGGCCTTGGTCCCGGCCCGCTCGATGGCCTGCTCCAACGTGTCGGCCGTGATGATGCCGTAGGCCACGGGCACGTCGCTGTCCAGGGAGATCTGCGCGATGCCCTTGGTGACCTCGGCGGCGATGTAGCCGAAGTGGGGCGTGTCGCCCTGGATCAGACAGCCCAGACATACGACCGCGGCGTAGCGGCCGGACGCGACCAGGCGTTTCGCCGCCAGGGGGATCTCGAAACTGCCCGGCACCCAGGCCGTGTCGATGTCGTTGTCGTCGACACCGTGTCGGCGCAGGCAGTCGCGTGCGCCGTCCACCAACTCGCCAACCACGAAATCGTTGAAGCGGCTGGCGACGATCGCGATCTTCTCGCCGCGGGCGTCGAAGCTGCCGGTGAAGGTCCTGCCCATCTCTATTCTCCTTCGGCTCGGGTTCGGTCGGCGGCCCCGCTCTCGAGATGTTCGAGCAGGTGCCCCAACTTGTCCTTCTTGGTCTTCAGGTACTTGAGGTTTTTGGCGTTGGGTTTCATCTCCAGCGGCACGCGCGTGGACAGCTCGAGACCGTAGCCTTCGAGCCCCACGAGCTTGCGCGGATTGTTGGTCATCAGCTTGAGGCGCCGCACGCCCAGGTCGCGCAGGATCTGGGCGCCGATGCCGTAATCGCGCAGGTCGTCGTCGAAGCCCAGGCGGTGGTTGGCTTCCACCGTGTCGGCGCCCTCGTCCTGCAGCCGGTAGGCCTTGAGCTTGTTGATCAGGCCGATGCCGCGTCCTTCCTGGCGCATGTAGAGCAGGATGCCTTCGCCCACCCTGTCGATGGCCTCCAGGGCCGCCTCCAGCTGCTCGCCGCAATCGCAGCGCAGCGAGTGGAAGAGATCGCCCGTCAGGCATTCCGAATGGACGCGTACGAGGGTGGGCCGCTCGGGATCGATGTCGCCCCTGACCAGGGCCACATGTTGGGCCGTGTCCACCGAAGTGTCGTAGGCCACCATCATGAAGTCGCCGAAGCGCGTGGGCATGGACACCTCGACGGCGCGGCTGACCAGCTTCTCGTGTACGCGGCGGTAGGCGATCAGGTCGGCGATCGACACCAGTTTGAGGCCGAACTCGTCTGCGATCTCGCGCAGGCGGGGCAGCCGCGCCATGGAGCCGTCGTCGTCCATGATCTCGCAGAGCACGCCGGCGGGTTGCAGTCCGGCCAGGCGACAGAAATCCACCACGGCCTCGGTATGCCCGGCGCGCTTGAGCACGCCGCCGTTGCGGGCCTCCAGGGGAAAGATGTGGCCGGGGCGCACCAGGTCGCGGGCGCGGGCGTCGGGGTCGGCGAAGATCCCGATCGTCAGAGCGCGGTCCTGGGCCGAGATGCCTGTCGTGACACCTTCGGCCGCGTCCACCGACACCGTGAAGTGGGTGAGCATGCGCGCCTCGTTGCGCGCCACCATGGGGGGCAGATCCAGCTCGCGGGCCTGGTCCCCGGACAGCGACACGCAGATCAGACCACGGCCGTGCTTGCTGATGAAGTTGACGGCCTCGGGCGTGACACGCTCCGCCGCCATGATGAAATCGCCCTCGTTCTCGCGGTCCTTGTCGTCGACCACGACTACGATCTCGCCGGCGCGGATGGCGGCGATGGCCTCGTCGATGGTATCCAGTTTCACTTCGTTGCTCATCTTCGCTCCATTCGGATCGATCAACGGCCGCCGCCACCGCGGCGGCGCCAGCCGCTGCGCAGGATGCGGTCGAGTGTCAAGGGCGCCGACCGACGGTCTGGCGCCTGTGCCGCGAGGTGCGGAATCTCGCGTCCGGCGCCCTTGGCCAGGACGTCGGCTTCCAGGTTGACCCGGTCGCCCGGGCCCAGTTCGCCGAAGCGGGTTTCCCGCAGCGTATGCGGGATCAGGTTCACGGTGAAGGCGCCCGCGGACGGCTGCTCGTCGAGGGTGAGACTCACGCCGTCGATCGCCACCGACCCCTTGGGCAACAGCCAGGCGCCGAGCTGCGCGGGATAGGTGATCGTGAGCCGCAACTGTTCTCTCCGTCGCTGCACGGAAGCCACGACACCGACACCGTCCACGTGCCCCAGGACCAGGTGACCGCCCAGACGGTCGCCCGCGCGCAGGGCCGGCTCCAGGTGGACCCGCCGGCCGGCTCGCCAGGCACCCAGGGTGGTCACGCGCAGGGTCTCGGCCACGGCGTCGACGGTGACCGTTTCACCAGCGAGGTTGGTCACGGTGAGACAGACGCCGTCCACGGCAAGGCTGTCCCCCAGGGCGAGATCGCCCACGCAGCGGGGGGCGTGCAGGGTCAGGTGCGTGAGGTCGCCGCGGCGTCGCAGCCCTTTCACGATCCCGATCTCCTTCACCAGTCCCGTGAACATCTCAGGCCTTTCCGTGTCTGGACCGTAACTGAGTCAACTCGGCGCGCAGCGCCGCGAATTCCCTGCGGTCCCAGACCATGCAGGCGTCCGTGCCGAAGCGCAGGGCGCGTGTCAACGAGAAGTCGCGCGCGTCGAGTCGGGCGGGCGCCGCGGTCCAGCCCACGCCCTCGCCCAGAACCTGCGGCGCCACGAACTGCACCCACCTGTCCACGAGTCCGTCGGCCAGCAGGGACGAGGCCAAGGTCGGGCCGCCCTCGACCATCAGCACATGAACGCCCCTCGCGAGAGCCTGGTCCAGCAGGTCCGGCAGGTCGACGCGTCCGTCGCGTTCCTGGCAGGTCACGACCTCGACGCCGGCTGCCGCGAGTGCGCGCGCCCGGTCCCGGTCGACACCGTCGCCGGCAAAGGCCAGGGACGCGTCGCGTCCCCAGCCGGCGACTCCCGAGAGATCCGTATCGACGCAGGCGGGCCGCGGTTCGGCCCGGGGCGCGGGCGGATCGTCCGGCGCGCGTCTTCCGTCCAGCCGCGGCCTGTCGGCCGCCACGGTCCCCTCGCCCACCAGCACCGCGTCGCTCCAGCGCCGCAGACGACCAACCTCCGCCAGGGCGTCCGCACCGGTCAAGTAGAAGGGTTCGCCGTCGACGCCGCCCGCGGGCGCGAATCGCCCGTCCAGCGTCGTCGCGGTCTTGAGCACGACGTACGGGCGGGTGAAGCCGTCGGTGACGGCGAAGGGCCAGATCAATTCCAGGCAACCTCGGCCGAGCACCCCGAGCGTCACTTCGATCCCGGCCTCTCGCACGACATCGAGGCCACCGCCGGCGACCGCCGGGTTGGGATCGCGGACGCCCACGACCAGCTTCGCCAGGCCGCTGGCCGCCACGACGGGCGCGCAGGGCGGACGCCGTCCCTGATGGTTGCAGGGTTCGAGCGTGACGTAGAGCGTGGCGCCCCGGGCACGGTCGCCAGCTTCCCGGAGCGCGATGATCTCCGCGTGCTCCTCGCCCGGGCCCCGGTGCGCGCCGCGACCGATGATCTCACCGTCGCGCACCACGACCGCTCCCACCGGCGGGTTGGGCCAGGGACGAACGTCCAGCCGTTGCGCCGTCTTGTGGGCCACGGACATGAACCGGGTGTCGGAGACGCTGAACGTCATCGTTTTGGTCCGCTGTCGTTGGGAAGGGAGCAACAGGAAGGTGCGCCGCCGGACGTAAATCCGGCGAACGCGTATCTCCCAACTTCTCCCATCCAGACTGTAACTGTCGGCCCCGGATTTCCACCGGGTCGGCCGATCGGGCCGGTGCGCCTGATCGGTTCGCGGGCTCTCACCGCCGGTGGGGACTTTCACCCCGCCCTGAAGTTGCGAGCTTGCGTGCGCGGTCGCACAAGCATGTCTGTCACTAAGCTAGACGGCGTGGAAATGCGTGTCAAGTCGGAGGTCGCAGCCGGCGGCGGCGCGTGGCGCAAATGAAACACCCGGCCTTGAGGCAATAATCAAGTATATCCGAAAAGACCCCGTCTCTATTACTCTTCGGCAAACAGGGCAGAAGCGAATTCCTGGGGTTCGAAGGGCGCCAGATCCTCCACGGTCTCGCCCACGCCGACGTACTTGACGGGCAGGCCCAGCGTCTCCGCGATGGCCACCACGATGCCGCCCTTGGCGGTGCCGTCCAGCTTGGTCAGGACGAGACCGTCCACCGGCACCGTTTCGGCGAAGACCTTGGCCTGCTGCAAGCCGTTCTGGCCCGTGTTGGCGTCGACGACCAGCAGGGTCTCGGGGTCGTGGCCGATCTTGCGCCGGATCACGCGGGCGACCTTGCCCAGTTCGTCCATGAGGCTGACTTTCGTGTGCAGGCGTCCCGCCGTATCGACGATCACCACGTCCGCGTTGCGGGATTCCGCCGCCGACAGCGCGTCGAAAACCACGGCGGCCGCATCCGCGCCCTGCCCCTGCTGCACGCATTCCACGCCGACCCGCTCGGCCCAGATGGAGAGCTGTTCCACCGCCGCGGCGCGGAAAGTGTCACCCGCGGCCAGCAGCACCCGCTGACCGTCCTGCTTCAGGGCGTGGGCGAGCTTGGCGATGGTGGTGGTCTTGCCCGTGCCGTTCACGCCGACCACGAAGATCACGCGCAGATCCGACGCGGGCGCCGGCGGCGCCTCGTCCGGCGCGGCGGACTTGCCCTTGCCCTTCTTCTTTTTCTTCTTCTCGCCGCCGCCGCCCATCGCCTCGTCCCAGCTACGCACCTTCACGACGGGCTTGGCTTCGCTGAGGATCTGGCAGATGTCCCCGCGGATCACCTCGACGACCGACGCGAGGTCGGCGTCGCCTCCCTCCTCCTTCAGCCTCTTCTCGATGTTGCGGGTGATGCGGGTGCTGGCTTTCACGCCCAGGTCCGAGGCGATGAGCATTTCCTCGATCTCGTCGAGGGTCTCGGCATCGAGCCGGACGCGCCCGGAGAACATGTCGCCGAGACGGCCGAAGATACCGGCGCGGGTCTTGTGCAGTCCACGCCGCAGCTTGTCGAAGGCGCCGAACATCTAACTGACCTCCCGATCCCGGTCCTCGGTTCCTTCGGCAGTGTCGTCGGTCCGCTCCGGGCGTGCGGAGTTGTCGAGGACGAAGCGCATTTCCGTGGCGTCGCCGCCGTCGGCCGCGGCCAGGACGGCCTTCTCCTCCTCGGTGTCGTCGATGTGCCGGCGCTGCGCCGCGATGGCCTGGCCCAGTTCGTCATCGCTCTGGCTGTCGGCAACGTCCTGGAAGCTGACCGAGACCAGGCTGCTGACGCCCTCCTCCATCATGGTGACGCCGTAGAGGTGGTTGGCCGTCTCCATGGTGAGCTTGTTGTGGGTCACGACCAGGAACTGGGTCTCCGCAGAGAACTCGCGCAGCATGCGCACGAAGCGCTGGATGTTGGCGTCGTCGAGCGGCGCGTCCGCTTCGTCGAGCAGGCAGAAGGGCGACGGCTTGACGAGATAAACGGCGAAGAGCAGCGACAGCGCCGTGAGGCACCTCTCCCCGCCCGACAGCAGACGGATGTGCTCCACGCGCTTGCCCTTGGGTTGGGCCAGGATCCGGATGTTCGACTCGAGCGGATCGTCGGTGCGCTCCATGAACAGGTCGGCCCGTCCACCCTCGAAGAGGGTATGGAACACGGCCACGTAGTTGCGGCGCACGTCCTCGAAGGTCTCCTTAAAGAGGCGCCGGGCGGTGTAGTTGATCTTGTCGATGGTGGCCGTGAGATCGGTACGCGCCTTCTCGACGTCGGCCAGCTGCCCCTCGAGGAAACCGAGACGTTCCTTCTTCTGCTCGTATTCCTCGATCGCCAGGTGGTTCACCGCGCCCAGGGAGTTCAGCTTGCGACGGCCGTCCTCGAGCAGGTCACGGGCCTGGTCCGGCTGGAACATGCCCTCGTCGATTTCCAGCGCCTTGGGCAAGGCCTCGCGATCGATCGACCGGATCAATTCGCGGAACCGGCCCTTGTGCTGTTCCTCCACACGTTCGAGGAGATTGTTGCGGCGGACGTCGAGGGTGGCGAGTTCGGTCTCGGCGGCGTGGCCCTGCTCGCGACAGGAATTGCGCTGGTCCTCGATCTCCTTGACACGATCGTGCCAGACCGCCGTCTCCTGGTGCAGCTGGGCGATGGCCTCGACGCTGGCCTGGACCAGCAACCGGCGGCGGTTGCGCTCGTCCATGCCGGCGTTGATCTGCTCGCGACGCTGGACGGCCTCCTGCTCCATCCGCTCCAGCTCCTCGCGAGTCGACGCGATCTCCTGACGGAGGCGTTCCTCGCCGGCGGTTATCTCGGCCACCGACTCCTGCAGATGCGACAGGGCCGTGCCCAGTTCCCGCTCCTCGCCCTGCCGGCGGGAGAGTTCCACACGCTTCTCGGCTACCTCGGCGCGCATGGCATCTCGGCGTTCCTCGCTGTCGACCACCGCGAGACGGAGATCCTCGACGCGCACGTGGCTGCTGTCGCGGCGGCGGCCACTCTCGTCCAGATCGCCGCGCATGCTCGCCTCGCGCTCGGCCAGCTCGCGCAGGGACGCGTCGACATCCTCGCTGTCCCGCGCAATCGCGGCGAGCCTCTGCGCGGCGGCGGCGATGCCCGAGCGCACCTCCGCTTCGTCGACGTGCACCTTGCCCAGCCGTTCGCCCAGTCGGGTGAGTTCGTCACGACCGGTGGCGACCTCCACCTTAAGCTCTTCCTCGCGGCGGCCCTCCGTCTCCCGGTCCCGATTCAGACCGACGATCTGCTCGTCGAGATCGCGTATGTCTTGTTCGAGGCGGTCCAGCTTCTCGCCGCGTCCGAGCAGGCTGACCTCCTCGCCCTTGCCGCGGCCACCGCGCACCAGGCCGTCGCTGGTCACAAGCAGACCTCCGCGGGACACACAGATCAGCACCTCGGATCCGTCGTGCCGGGAGGCCGCGTCCACCGCGGCGGCGTCCGTTTCGAACGCCCACGCTGCATCGAATATACCGCGCAGGTGGCGCGTGTCGGCACCGGGTCCGTCGACGAGTTCGCGGATGGGTCGGCCGCCCTCCGGGGCGGAAACGGCTCTACGGCCGCCGGTCTGGGCGCCGGTCAGCAGGAAACTGGCCCGCCCCTTCTCGGCCGTGCGTACGGCGTCGACCAGATCGAGGGCCTTGTCGGCGTCGTCGACCACCACGGAATCGAGCATGTCGCCGAGCAGGATCTCCAGCGCTTCGGTCCAGCCCTCGCGCACGTTCAGGCTGTCGGCGAGCGTGCCCAGCACGCCGGGGTCGCCGACCCAGGTATTGAGGACCTCGCGGGCCGCGCCGCTGTAGCCGTGGTAGCTGTCCTTGATACGCTGGAGCAACTCATGTCGCGAACGCAGGGATTCACGGCGGGCTTCGCGCAGTGCGACCTCGTCGCGCAGGGTGCTCCGCCGGTCCTGGACGTCCTGCAGACCGCGCTCGGTCGCCGCCAGAACTCCCAACTGGTCACGCCGGGCGGAGGTCAGCTCCTCCTTGCGGGTCGCCAGCTCGGCGAGACGCATTTCGCCGGCACGACGCACCTGTTGCTGCTGCTCCCCTTCCCGCTCCATGGCCGTCAGTCGCTCGCGGCGGTTCTCGCGACGAATCTCCAGCTCGCGCAACCCGGCCCGGTGACGGTTGTCGGTCTCGATGAATTCCATGTTGAGCTGGGCGGCGTTCTCCAGGGCGGAGCGATCCGCGTCGTAGCCGGTCTCGACCAGCTTCAATTCCTCCTCGATACCCGCCAGCGACGACGCCAGTTCGGTCGCGGCGGCGGCCGTCTCGGTGCGCCGATTGGTGAGACCGTTGATCTCCTCGTGATAGCCCTCACGCCGCGCGCAGATGTCCGCGACCGCCTCGGTGTTCTCCTGCAGACGCTGCTTGTGGTCCGCGGTGCGATGATCGAGCAGGAGGACCTTCTGCTCCACCTGCTGCAGCTCCTGCTCGTAGGCCTGCAGCGACTCCTCCAGACCGTGACGCTCGGCCTCGCGTTCGTCCACGGCCGGTCGGGTGGCCTCGATCCTGGCGCGCAGCTCCGCCAGTTCACCCGAATCCGCTTCCGCCAGTGTCGCCAGTTCCTGCAGGCTGTCGCTCAACTCCCGCTCGCGGGCGTCCATGTCGCTTGAGGCCCGTTCGGCGAGGAGCAGATCCAGCGCCCTCGTCTCAGCGTAGAGACGGCGATAACGTCTTGCCTTGCCCACCTGGCGGCTCAGGGACCTCACCTCGCGACCGATCTCCTCTGTGATGTCGTGCAGTCGCAGCAGGTCCTGCTCGGTCTGCTTGAGCTTGCGCTGGGCCTCCTTGCGGCGGGCCTTGTAGCGGACGATGCCCGCGCCCTCCTCGATCAACTGGCGCACCTCGTCGGCGTTGTCGCTCAGGACGCGGCCGATCTTCTCCTGCTCGATGACGCTGTAGGCCGTATTGTTGACGCCGCTCTCGAAGAAGATCTCGCGCAGGTCCTTCAGCCGCACCGGCGCGTTGTTCAGGAAGTACTGCGAGAAGCCGTCGCGGGTCACGCGACGCTTGACCGTGACCTCGTCGAACTCGATGGGCAGCTTGCGGTCGTGGTTGGTGAAGGTCAGTGCGACTTCGCAGAGACCGACCGGCTTGCGCCGGGCGGAACCGTTGAAGATGATGTCCTCCATGCGCGTCCCGCGCAGCTGCTTGGCCGACTGCTCGCCGAGCACCCAGCGGATGGCGTCGACGATGTTGCTCTTGCCGCAGCCGTTGGGCCCGAGGATGGAGGTGATGCCCTCGTCGAACTCCAGTGTCGTCTTGTCGACGAACGATTTGAAGCCCTGTAGATCCACCCGCTTGAGTTTCACGTATTCACCTTCTGCGTTGCGGCGGCGCGGTCATCCCGCGCCTCAGCGAATGTTGTCGGTCAGTTTGGGCATGGCCCAATCCGTATCCAATCGTTCGTACAGGTCGGGCAGGGCCGCTCGCGCAGCGCGCAACGTGGCGAAGCTGCCCGCATAGACCCGGTACCAGACCTTCTCGTCGGCGCCGCGCCACCGGCGGACCATCCCCACGATACCCCGCCGCTCCATCCAGCGCAGTTGCTCGCGGGCCATGACACTGTCGGCCATGGAATAGACGTGCAAGCAGTAGACGCCGTCGGCCACCGATCCGGTCCAGTCGATGCCCGACGGGGACGCAGACGCCTCGACGACGGTCGTCTCCGCCGTGACGGGAGTTGCGATGTCGCCGGCAGCCGGGACGAGTGTATCCGCGACGGCTACACTCACGCTATCGCCCGGGACCCGGGCGAGCGCATCGACGGCGACGCTATCCAGCGCCGTTTGCTCCGGCACGACGGCAATCTCGCCGGCCGGCAGTGTGACATCCGTCTCGTCGTCGCGCGAGAGCTGTCCCATTATCCAGCTGCCCAGCACCACGACCAGCACCGCCAGGAAAATGGTCAACCGCTTGAAGATGGGCGAAGACCGTCGCGGCGCCGTTTCGGTTTTGACCGTGAAGGCCGTGTCGTCATCAGTGTGCGATACACGTCGCGAGACCCCGAAGGCGATCGTGGCATCGATGGACGCGCCGAGCCCCATCGCGTCGCGGACCAGAGCCGCCGTTTCATCCAGCGTGGCTCCGGCGCGGTCCCAGCAGATCACGCGCAGGGCCGATAACCCGGCCCAATAGGCGCCACGGTCGCCGGTCGAGGCGCAGATCAGCACCGTGTCGTACACCGCGAGCAGGCGCTCGCACAGGAGCTCCGTTTCACCGGCTTCGGCCCGTACCGGGTGGTAGGAGCCGACACCCATCACGCGTCCGTCCGCCGGCCCCCAGGGCAAGGGGACGCTGGCCGCCCGTGGCGAAACGCCGTAGCGGACCACGTCCACCCAGCCTTCGATCTCCTGCCGGTCCGCCCAGCGGCTGAGGTCCGGGCGCTGGTCGTCGCCATCGACGATCACGATACTACGATCCTGGGTGAGCAGGTAGCGCGCGACGGCCAGGGCGGCCGCGGCGCGGGTCACGGTACGGCCGGGCGCGTCCAGGAAGATGCAGACGCGGTCGGCGTCGTCGCCGCGCAGCTTCTCGTCGGCGAAATCGCGCAGCCCCATGGCCGGCAGCGCGGTCCAGGCTGCCGGTCCGCCGTTCAGTTCCAGACGCGACGGGTCCAATCCCGCTTCGTGCATGACGAGTCCGCCGGGGCCTCTCGCAGCTTCCGCGCTCATGACGTCTCTCCTACCGTAGCCGCCGATTCGCGCCACGCGGTCCGCAGCGCCTCGACCAGCACTTCCAGGTCCTCGTCCGGGACCGACCGCAGATCCACGGCCAATCCTCCCCGGCCGATCCGCGCCAGCACAGCGGGATCGCCACGCCGCAGCAACAGGTGGCAGCGCTCCAGTTCCGCTGGGGGACCGCGCCATTGGATCAGGCGTGTCGGCAACTCGGCCTCGGCCGAACAACCGCCGCCCACCTGGGCGGTGCCCGCGACGATCTCCACCGTCCAGCCGGCAGGCACGTCGTCCGTCAAGCGGGCGAGCGTTGCCGCAGCCAGCGCCTGGAGTTCGTCGGCACTGCGGGCCGCCAGGCGCAAGGTCGGCACCTGGTCCAGATGCTCGCCGGCCAGATAATGGGTCAGCACACCGTCCACCGCCGCCAGGGTGGTCTTGTCCACACGGAAGGCACGGCGCATGGGATGGACACGCATGGCATCGATCAATTCGCGGCGCCCCAGGGCCATGCCCGCCTGGCCGCCGCCAAACAGCTTGTCCCCGCTGCAGGTCACGAGGTCGGCGCCGGCAGCGACGTCGGCCGATAAAGTGTGGTGATCGTCCAGTCCCAGCTCGGCCAGGTCGGCGAGCTGCCCGCTGCCGGCGTCGTAGATCAGCGTGTGACCGGTCTCGCGGCAGAGGTCCGCCAGCTCGCCGAGTCTCGCCTCCTCGGCGAAACCCTTCAGGACGAAGTTGCTGCGGTGCACCTTGAGCACCACCGCGCCAGGGGTCAGGGCTGCACGGTAGTCGTCGACCGAGGTGCGGTTGGTGGTGCCCACCTCGACCAGCTCGCAGCCGGTCTCATTCAGGATGTCGTTCATGCGGAAGCTGCCGCCGATGGCCACCACTTCACCGCGCGAGAGGATCACTCGCCCCGCGCCGGCGGTTGCGCGCACCGACAGCCACAGCGCGGCCGCGTTGTTGTTGACGATCAGCGCGTCCTCGGCGCCCGTCAGCAGGGCCAATTTCTCCTCCACCTTGCGGCCGCGGTGGCCGCGCCGGTTGGATTCGAGATCCATCTCCAGGTCGATGTTGTGCAGGGCGGCCGCGGTCAACCAGTCCACGGCCTGGCGCGGATAGAGGGAACGACCGAGGTTGGTGTGCACGAGCACGCCGGTAGCGTTGATTACGCGCTTGAGTGTGGGGCGCAGCAGCGCGGCGTGGCGTGATTTCACGGCGGCGACGAAGTCACGTATCAGATCGTCGCGGCTGACCGCGCCGTCGTCCTTGGCCAGGCGCAGGCGCTGCCGCTCCGTGTCCACGACCCGCTGCACCATGCGCGTGACCCACGGGCGCGCCGCGTCGGTCAGCAGGGGGGCGATCTCGGGATGTTCGAGCAGCTGGCCCACGGGTGGGATGTGCCGCATTACGGAGTCGCTCATGAAGCCATGGATCCTTCCGGGCCGGCATCAGGACATACGCCAAAAACAGGCCGCGGCGGAGCCCCGGCCGGTGACCGCCTAAGTTACCAGACGAGAGCCCCGGTGTCCAGCCACCGCACCGCCGCCGACGGCACCGGGGAGCCCAGGCTGGACAAGGACTTATCGCGCCTGTACGTTCAGCGGCGTAAACCTGGAGGAAATCATGAAACGGATGCCGCTTTTTTCGGCCCTGACCCTCACGATCGCTGCCGCTCTGGCCCTCTGCGCGGGTTGCGCCGGCCGCCGCCCCCCCCTGCCGGACAACATCGGCTATTACGAGCTGCAGGAATCGTTCGGCGACCGCGATTTTTCGCCCTTGCAGGGCCGCCGCATCCTGCTCGACCCCGGCCACGGCGGATTTTTCCCGGGTGTCGTGGGCCTGAACGGCATCACCGAGGCCGAGGTCAACCTGGGCGTGGCGCTGTGGCTGCGTGGACTGCTCGAGGCCGCCGGCGCCGAGGTCCACATGACCCGCACCGCCGATACGGATTTCCTTTCGCCGGCCGACTCTTCCCTGTCGGTGGATCTGGCCGCGCGCGCGGCCATTTGCGACACGCTCGCGCCGGACGTCTTCGTATCCCTGCATCACAACAGCAACGCGGCGCTCGATCGGGATATGAACGAGACCCAGACCTACTACCCGGTGGGCCGCGAGGGCGCCGACCTGGATCTGGCTCGCGCGATCCACAAACACCTGGTGCGGAATCTGGAGATCAGTCCGGCGAAAATCATGGCGGGCAACTTCAGCGTGCTGCGCAATGCCAACGTGCCGGCAGTGCTGGGGGAACCTTCGATGCTGTCGAATCCGGAGGTGGAGAAGAAGCTGTCGGCGGCGGAGAAGCAGAGGTTGGAGGCGGAGGCTTATTTCCTGGGGTTGCTGGAATACTTCGAAGGGGGGAATCCGTTCTGGGAGTTAGTTTCAGACACCGCGTCCTGGAAAGGGGAACCGGTCACTTGGCGGTTTATGCCCGATTCCGGGGCTCCCGCTGCATCGCCATCCCTCGACCCGGAGTCGGTTCGACTCGAAGTGAACGGCGTAACCACGCTTGCAAAAACCGATTTCGCGACCCAGTCGGTGACATGGCGCCCCGAGACATGGGATAATACGATCTTGTATGATCTCGTGCTCAAGGCTCGTAATCTGGAAGGACGATGCACACCGGATGCAGTCCTGGAGCTCGCCCGTCGACAAGCTATCCCTTTACTCATCGATTGGCATGCCTCAAACCCCGAGAAGGACGGTCCGTATCTTCTTGTCCTGAAGTCTAAACCCCCGTCCTTGACCGGCCCGCTTGATTTCTTCTACGCATCCGGGGACCAGGCTCCCTTCCTCACCTGGCCGGGCAATGCGCGTCTGCCACTCACGGCCAAGATCGATCCACCGGACAATTGGAACCCCAACGAGATCTTCCTGAGTACTCAGACCGGAGAGAGGACCCGCGTCAACGTGTCCATCTCGAACATTGCGAGGGAATCCCACCTGTTCTGGCATATCCTCGTCGATCCGGACCAACAGCAAGACCTCCCGGACGGCCGATGGTCGATTCGCCGGCATCCAGGCACTTCCGACTGGCACCCCCTCTACTTGAACTGGCTCGAGTACGGCGCGCTGCCGGCCATCTGCTCCGCCCGGGATTTCCCCGCCTGGCTCGAAATCCGCGGCGCCCGCCCCATCCTGGTCGACGCCACCCACCGCACACCCTGGCAAGAGCCCTGCGACCTCCCCCGCGACACCCTGATCTGGCACCCCCTGGTCCCCGAACTGGTCGGCAAGACCATCGTCATCGACCCCCACGGCGGCGCTGCCGACGCTGACGGCACTGCCCCCATGGGCACCCCCGGCCGCGAGCTGAACCTGCGCACCGCCGAACGCCTGGCCGCCCTGTTGCGCGGCGCCGGCGCCGAAGCCGTCCTGACCCGCGACGACCCGGGCTACGTCCCCCCGGAAGCCAAGGTCCTGCTGACCAACGAGGCAGACGCCGACCTCTTCATCACCCTGCGCCGCGCCGCCCCCGGCGACCCCGGCTGGTCGATCGCCCATCACTACGGCAGCGCGGGCGGGTCGACTTGGGGCACCCTACTGGCCGAGACACTAGCCCCCTTCGCCGCACCGGACACGATCCCAGTCGCCGAATCCTACGCCTACCTCCTACGCCACACCGCCTGCCCCGCCGTGGACGTGTCGTTGCCGCTGCCGACGGACCTCGACGCCGAAGAACTCTGGCGCGCCCCCGCCTACCAGCAAGCCGTCGCTTCGGCGCTCATGTCCGCCACCGCCGCCTGGTTCCAGGGCGAGGACCTGTTGCTTTCGCTGACCGATCCCCGCACCTTCATCCTGGAACACACCACGAACTCCAGGCTGCTCAACGGCTGCGACTGGATCCGCGTGGACGGCAACTGGCTGTGGCTGCCGCCGCGCAGCGCGTCCACTCCTCCAGCCAAGCTGCCCCTGCCCGGCCTGGAGCACACCTTCGAGGTGCGCCGCGGCGACCGCTGGGAACTGCTGGTCTCGGGTATGGGCGAGGGCGACATGCCGAGGGTGTGGCCCTTCTGGACCAGCGAAAGCCGGCCGACCAACCCCTTCGCGGAGACGGACACGACGCATGAAGCCACCGGCCCCTGAGCGCCCCGCCTACCGCCGCAACCAGCGGCGCAGGATGTGGGCCGCCGTGGGCGCGGCGGCCGTGGTTCTGCTGTTGCTGGTGATCTTCGGGCCCAGCCGCGACGAGGTGAAACGCCGCTGGGAGTTCTCAGGCAAGGAGGGTCCGCTGGAGGTCATGCCCGAGCTGTCCATCGACGACGGCAGCGACGAGCGACACCAGGAATTGCTGCGCCGCCAGCAGGAGCTGAGCCCCCCCGCCCCCAACTTCGAAGTGCTCGAACCCGAAGGCGAACAGCCGACGCAGGATGTCGTCTCCCCCGAGCCCGACGCATCCACCGAAATCGACCCCGAAGCCGAACCGCAGTGGGACGAGTACGACACCGTCGAACTCCAACTGCCCGCCCAGACCCATCCCTGCTTCCACCTGAAGCGCCAGGTCTATCCGCGCTACCCAGCCGACGCCTCGGTCGCGGACAGGACCACTCCGTTGATCACGGTGAAGGTCGCCTTCTTCGTCGGCCCGAACGGTCGTGTCGACGGCTCCTACATCATGAACTCCGACGGCAGCCGCCCCTTCGACGAGGTCGTAATCAAGGCCGTCGACCAATGGCTCTACGAGCCGGACTTCGCCGCCTGCACCTCCCCCGACGGCTTCTGGAACGTCCTGACGGTACTGTTCCGAAGCCCGGTTGGTCCCTGATACGCAATCGTTTCTTCTCCACGGATGACGGGGCGAAGCTCTGGGTATGCGTGCCCTGCTCCGGGGGCCGCTCGTCGGTCACATCCTGTGACCGGCTCGCTCGGCTTCCGGGCTACTCCGCCCTCCTGGCTCCGTAGCCCTCCAGACGCCCCCGGAGCAGGGCACGCATACCCAGAGCTTTGTCCATCATGTGGATGAGAAGAAACGATTGCCCAGGGACAACCGTCAGTACAG
The DNA here is from genome assembly GCA_964389015.1 of uncultured Fibrobacteraceae bacterium. Classification (GTDB taxonomy): domain Bacteria; phylum Krumholzibacteriota; class Krumholzibacteriia; order LZORAL124-64-63; family LZORAL124-64-63; genus JAHIYU01. The sequence continues at coordinate 88,834 of CAYMCR010000004.1, forward strand.
GCAGGACTAATGCTCGGGCCCCGTCATCAAATCGAAGAAGGGATCCTCGACTTCGAGGGCCGCCAGTGAATCAGCCTCCGCGAGGGCCTCGGCGTAGAGGTCCATGGGAAAAGGCACTACAGCGCCGTTACGGTACATGCGCAGGGCGGAGAACATGTAGTCGGTGGCCGCCTCGGTCGCGCTACGGTTCTCCAGGCGTTCGTGCAGGGCGAGGGACAGATCCTCGTGACGGGTCATGCCCTGTTCACCCAACGTGTCCAGCACCAGCAAGGTGGCCAGGTAGGCCTGGCGAGCGATGTTCGTCGCCTCCGGCGGCAGGTGTTCCTCGTTCCAGGTCGCATCGAAGCCGGCCGGCCACTCGGGGGGATACAGCGCGCTGCTGCCGGGGAAGACGGCGCGCTCGAGCACAGTGCCGATCTCCTGCGCCAACTCGTCGGAATCCCAGTCGCTCAAACCCACCACCAGGGCGCCGGTGCGATAGTAGTCGAGTTGGGGCCCGAGCATGCGAATCTGACCCGCATCTGCTGGTACGAATATGACTTCCGGCATATGCTTGCCAATATCCATGAGGGGATTGCGGAAGTCGGTGAGGCCCACGTTGAAGGGCTCCGCCGCTACGAGCTTGCCCCCCAGGTCCAAGATCTCGGTGGCGAAGACCTCGTAGCTGCGCATGCCCGCCGGCGTGTCGGGATACAGTACGGCGATCCGCTCCTTGAGCAGGACCTGCACCACGAGCCGCGCCAACAGGCGGGCCTCGAACAACCCGGTCACGTTTGGCTGGAAGATCAGCTCGCCCAGCTCCCAGATACGGTCGTTGGTGGCCGTAGGCGAGATCAGGGGGATGCCGAGCTGCTCCGCGGTCAAGGCGGCCGAGACGGTCGGTGCGCTGAGCAGCGCGCCCACGATCGCCATGGGCTTCTCCAGCTGGGCGGTGCGGCGCACGGCGAAGGCCGCCGCCACGGGATCGCCCTCCGAGTCGTGCACCGAAAGGGTGTACTGTCGCCAGCCCTCGCGGTTGGCCCGATCGCGCGCCAGGCGCACGCCGTCGTAATACGCGTTGCCGAGTACGGTGTAGCGGCCTGTCAGCGGACAGATCACGCTCAGGTGCATGGGGTCCACGTCGCCGGTGACGGGATGGGGCTCGGTGATGAAAGGTAGCGCCGAGTCGGGATCGCGCAGGAGCTGTTCGGCCAGCGACACCCACGGGTCCCCCGGCGTTTCCTCGCGCATCGTGTCGACCAGTTTGCCGGCCTCGCGCCCGCGTTCCTCCGCGAGCAGCCGCTGCAACCAGAGGTAACCCAGCATGGGACGCAACGGGGAATCCGGATATGCGACGCGCAGGGATTCCAGATCATCACCGGTCAGTCGGCCCGCCACCTCGGCGAGCCGTTCGGTGATCCGCTCGCGATCGACGACCAGCCTGGCCAGGTCGTGGCGCTGGATCAAGGCGTCGGCGACGCGCAGATCTTGGCCTTGCGCCTCCAGGAGATCGGCGCGCAGACCGAGCAGGGCGAAGGCACCGTCCGCGTCGGGATAGGTCGCCAGGAATTCGCCGCTCAGGCGCAGGGCTTCGGCGTCCTCGCCCAGGCGATGGGCGGAGAGCGAGGCCATCTCGACGACATGAGCCATGTGCGGAAAGCCATCATAGCGGTCCATCAACTCGTAGCCGAGATGCAGCGTCGCACGGTCGCGTCTGACGGCATGCTCTTCCTGCATGCGCCCGTACAGCCGCGTGGCGAGGGCCAGGTCGCTGTCCGACATCGTCGACGTCGGCTCGTCGACGGGCCGGGGCGCCTGCCCGCAGGACACGACCGTCAAGACCAGGCCCACGATCACGATAGCCAGGACGGAAGCTCGGCACGGCGACATGGTCATTCGGAATCCTCCCCGCCCGTCGTATCGGGAACGATGGTAAAGGTCCTGGACGCCAGCACCAGGCCGTCGGGATCGAGCACCTTGACCTCCCAGCGGCCCGTCCAGGCCGGCAGCAGAAGCTTGCTGGACCACGTGCGCCAATCGGCAGAGCGCACGGGCAGCGTGACCCTGGCGCGCGTCTCGCCCTCGTGATACCAGACGTGGACGATTTCCAGCGGCGTGGCGGCGCCTCGCACGCGTGTGTAGCACCACAACCGCTCGGTTCCCGCGGGGAAGACCTCGCCCACCTGCTCCGGGATTCTGTCCTCACGATCGAAACCCGCGGCCACGACCATTTCGCTGACGTCCAGGGCACTGGCGGCTGTCTCCGTCGCGGTCGCTGCGGCGACGCCGAAAAGAAGGGTAAAGATCGAGATCAGACGTAGAAATCGCATTAGTCACCTCCAGCTCATGACGCTGGTCTACCCTACGCTCGCATGCCCGTCTGTATAACACAGCCGAGGGAGCGCTGCAACGCTCCCTCGACATGTATCGGCAACCTTGGCCAGAGCCTTAGTCGGTCAGTTCCCGCAACGCCTCGATGGACTCCGGCGCACGGAAATCGGCCTTGGACATGTTCTCCAGCATGTATGCCACCTGCTCCTGCAGTTCAGATTCGGGGTAATTCGTCAGGATCTTGTTCAGATAGTGACGGGCGCGGTACTTGTCGCCCGTGGTGTCCAGATAGAGATTCGCCTTCATGAAGAGTGCCATCGGCGCATATTCGGAGTCGGGATAATCCAGAAGCAGGAGGTTGTACAGCTCCTCCTGGCGCTCGGGAGTGTTGGCGAGCATGCCCAGCTTGAGCAGTTCCTCGGCCGTGCGTCCCTGGCCGGGACGATACTCACCGAAATACTCCAGGTCTATCTCCTGGCGGCGCTTCGCGAGATACTCGTCGTTGGCGTTCTGCTTAACCGAGGGCAGCAAGGCGGCGACGATGCGGCTGCGCACCTCGCTGATGGTCATCTGGCGGGAGGGTTCCCGGTTGAGGATCTCCACGATGTGCCAGTGCTCACCGATATACTCCGGTGGGTGGATGCCCCGATCCCAGTCGAAGATGAGCTCCGAGAACTCCTTGCCGTATGGAAGCGCGGAGATGAAGCCACCGCGCGAAACCCAACCGAGTTCACCTAGCAGGGCCACCGACGCGCTGTTGTTCGAGAACTCGCCGACAACGTTCCCGAAGAGATTCTCGTAGGCGTTACCCTGCAGTTTCTCCCAGGCCCGGTCGATCTCCATACGGGTATCGCACTGGATGTGGCGTACCTTGACCGATCCCTGCGTGTAGTAGATCGCCTTGTTTTCCTCGTAGTACTGCGCGATATCTTCGGTAGACGGCTCCAGGCCGTCCCACAGGACCAGCGAGGCGTACGCGTCGCGCATGGTGGTGCGCCTCAGATTGTTCATTTGCCGGGAAACGGCCGCCTCGTGTTGCAGCCCCGCACGGATAGCATCCTGGGCCAGGATGGCTTCACCGATCATGTACTCGAGCAGTTGGCGTTGCCAGTCCTCGCCGCTGAAGCGCGATTTCAAGGCGCTGGGCATGTCCTCCATGCGTATCTCGAGATCGCGTTGTGTGATCTCCAGGCCGTTAACACTGCAGAGGACCGGAGACGCGTCGTGGAGGCTGTCGCCGAACAGGTCCGCGGTGAGATCCGATCCTTCATCTCCGGCCTCCTGACAGGAGGAGATGCCGACGATCATGGCGACGACCGCGATCAGCAAAGACAACCGTTTCATGAATCCTGACTCGAGCATGGTGGGCCACACTCCTTTCAAGCCTAGAGCAGATCCTGCTCGCCTTCTTCTTCCAGATGGTCGGTGATTTCCTTGATTCTCTGGGCCGCGTCCGCCCTGCAGACCAGCAGGGCGTCCTCGGTGTCCACCACGATCAGATCCTCGACACCCAACAGGGCCACGGCCTTGCCGGGTGCGAAAACCGTGTTGCCGTGGCCATCACCCGCCAGCAACCGCACGTGTCCGCTGTTCTCGTTCGCCAACCCCGGCGCAAACTCGCGCCAGGCGTCCCAACTACCCAGGTCGGACCAGTCGTAGCGGGCCGCCATGACCTTGAAGCCCGCCAGCTTCTCCATCACGGCGACGTCGATCGAGACCGCGGGACAGGTCTCGTAGGCCGCCGCCAAAGCGGTCCCGAACCCGTCCGTACCGTAAGCGCGCAACGGTGCGTCCAGCAAGCGCGAGATTTCCGGTTCGTGCTCGGCTATCTCCCGGGCCAGATCACCGCTGTGCCAGACGAAGATACCGCTGTTCCAGAGATGCCGCCCGGAGGCGACGTACTCGCGCGCGGTTGCGGCGTCGGGTTTCTCCACGAAGCGCAGGCCGTCGACGGTGTCGTCCCCGGTGGGAGTCCGGGCAACCTCGATATAGCCGAAACCGGTCGCGGGATGGCGTGGCGGGATGCCGAAGGTGATCACGCCGCCACCCGTCTCGGCCAGACGGAAGGCCTCGGCGAGCTGCTCGCGAAATACATCCGGGGCGGGGATCAGGTGATCGGCGGGCAGCAGCGCCACGGGGCCCTCCCCGGCCAGGCTCGTGGCCAGCCCCACACCCAGAGCGGCGCAGGCGGCGGTGTTGCGACCCACCGGTTCGGCCACGATCCGCTCACGGGGCAATTCCGGCAAGGCGGCGGCCGTGGCCTCCGCCTGGGCCTCGTTGGTCACGACGAGCACACGGTCGTTCCCGACCAGGGGCTGCACGCGCTCGAAGGTCTCACGCAAGAGAGAACTGCCACGACCGAGCGGTAGTAGCTGCTTGGGCCTGCGTGTACGACTGAGGGGCCAGAAGCGCGTGCCCCGGCCCCCCGCCATGATCACACAAAACCCTGCGGTGGCTGTCTCGGCGCTGTTGCCAGACATACATGCCTCCCGGGAGCGGGCCGGAGGCGGTCAGGACTCCGCCTTGACCACCCAGACCTTGATCGGAACCTCGACCTCTTCGTGGAGCTGTACGGGAACCGTGTATATCCCGCATTGCTTGATGGGTTCCGCCAAAACGATCTGCTTGTGTTCGACATGGTGCCCGAGATCGGCCAGCGACTGGGCGATCTCACGCTCGGTCACCGAGCCGTAGAGCTTCTCGTCCTCGGCGGCCTGCACGGAAATGGTGCAGGACACGTCTTTGAAACCGGTGGCCAGTTCTTCGGCGGCACGCTTGAGTTTGGCGCTGCGCTGGCCCTCCAGACGGGTCTCCTCGGCGAGCAGGCGTCGGTGACTCTCGTCGGCTGTCACGGCCAGACCCTTGGGGATGAGATAGTTCCGGGCATAGCCGCGGGCCACGTTCACCGTGTCCCCGACTTCTCCCAGATGATCCACCTTCTGCGTAAGGATCACATCCATGGTTCTACTCTCTCTCTTTGCCTATACATGCCGGACGCACGGTCACGCCGGCATGTTCCCGCCGGCCGGAGCCTAGCGGTAGTATTCCTTGACGAACGGGATCAACGCCAGATGACGCGAACGCTTGACCGCCGTGGCCAGCATGCGCTGGTGCTTCGGGCAGGTCCCCGTGTTACGTCGGGGAGCGATCTTGCCGCGCTCGGTGGTCATCTTGCGCATCAGGTCGATATCCTTGTAATCGACGGCAACCAGGCTCTCGGTGCAGAAGAAACACTTCTTCTTCTTGGCCGGGCGCCTCTTCTTCTTGCTATCCCTGGGACTCTTCTTTCCCATCATTCGCTCGCTTTCGCTTTACCGGTTCGATTGGCCGGCTTCACTTGTCGCCGGCGGGAGCCGCGGTGGCTCCAGGAGTTGTGGACGCCGCGGCGGGCTCGGTGGAGCGTCGCCTGGTCCGACTGGCCGCGTTGCGCTCCTTCCACTCCTCATCCACGACCACGAGATGCCTCAGCACCTTGTGATCCAGACGGAACTCGTTGTCCATCTCCTCGACGACAGTCCCGTCGCACCGAAAGCGAAGGTGCATGTAATTGCCACGTGTCTCGTGCTGGATCTCGTAGGCCAGCTTGCGCCCGCCCCAGTGGTTCCGCTCGGTGATCTCACCGTTGTGAGCGCTCACCATGGACTCCACCTTCTTAACCCGCTCTTCCATCTCGGATTCGGGCTCGTCGGCGTGCAGCACAAAGACGATTTCGTACTTCTTCAATGGGTTCACCTCCCCTCGGACAGAATGACCCGAACTCGTCCCGAACCTCCATGGAGGCGGGCGTTCCGGGTAGGGATGATATGGACGTGCGGTACGTGACCGCCCGTCTACGTCCCGGCGCGGCAGGTATTATCAACCGTTTTGTCAACCGTTTTGTCAACCGTTGCGCCGTAGACGCCCGAATGCCGCCGTGGTGGCGGCAATCGGGCAACCAACATATACCAAAGACCCGGGAAAATCAACTCCTACGTCTCCGGTTTACGGTTGAAACGACTCGCCGCCGCCTCGACGCCGTGGGCCAGCAAGTACTCCAGGGTAGCACAGGCGTGGTCGATCAACTCCTCGGTCAGAGTCCATTCGGACGGCGAGAATTCCGCCAGGACGTAATCCGACCACGACGCCGGCGGAATCGTTCCCTCCCCGCCGGCCACGCCCAACCGCAGGCGGGGAAAGGCCTCGTCCCCCAGTACCGCGAGCATGGATTCCAGACCGCGATGCCCGCCGGCCCCACCGCGGCTGCGCAATCTCGCGGCGCCGAGAGGTAGGGCGATGTCGTCACAGACGACCAGGGGCGTAGCGCCGTCGGACGGAGCGCCCGGTGCGAGACCGAGACCCCGGCTCCCGGCCCAGCGTGACAACGCCTCGCCGCTGCGATTCATGTACAACATCGGCTTGAGCAGCGTCACCTCGGTGCCGGCGATCCGGCCCGTCGCCGCGGCACAGGCGTCGGCGACGCGTCCGAATACCAGCCCGTGGCGCTTGGCGAGGGTGTCGAGAGCCCGGAAACCGAGATTGTGGCGCGTCCGCTCGTACGCCAAGCCGGGATTGCCGAGTCCCACCACGATCCACACGAACGGCCTCCCTCGATCCGGGTCATTCAAGAAGACGAGGCGGTCCGGGGACCGCCTCGTTGCACTGCCTTAGCCAACCATTCGAAAAGGCGATCGCCGTTAATCCTTCGCGGGGGCGTCACCCTTGTCGGGAGCGTCGTCCGAGGCTTCGCCCTCCTCGCCTTCCGCGCCTTCCTCGGCGGCCTCGGCGGCCTCGTCCTCTTCGACTTCCTCTTCCTCTTCGAAGGTGTTCAGGTTCAGCTTGAGCACGACCTCTTCGGCATCGGTGAGGATGGTGCCCTTCTCGAGGCTCATGTCGGCGACGCTGATCTTGTCCCCGATCTCGAGCTCGCTGTAATCGATGTCGATGGTGTCGGGCACTTCGCGCGGCAGGCATTCGATATCGATGGTGCGGCGCACGACGTCCAGCACGGCGTCGCCGCTGCGGATGTGGCGGTTATCCCCGTGGATGCTCAGGGCGACTTCCATCTTCAGGGGCTTGCCCAGGGGGATCGCGAAGAGATCGCAGTGAAAGATCACGTCGCTGACCGGGTGGGTCTGCATCTCGCGCATCACGGCGACACAGGAATCGTCCGTCCCGTCCATGGTCAGCGAGAACAGGGGGTTGGAGCCGCTGAAGGCCGCCATGGCCTGACTCAACTGGAGAGTGTCGAGCTCCACGTTGGAGCTGTGCTCGCGCTTGTCGCCGTACAGCACGGCGGGAGTCCTACCGCTGGCGCGCGTCCTGCGGTTCTCGTTCTTACCCGAGGTGGACCGCGGATAAACGGTCATCTTGATCAGGCCCATGGCAACTGCCTCCGACAAAGTGATCGATCGCACACACCGGCAGCACAGACAACTGCAGAACAGACACCTGTAGAACAGACAACTGCAGAACAGACAACTGCAGAACAGATGTAGTCGCCCCGGACAATCCAGGGCCGCCGGTCAGCGGAATATTCCTCATGTTTCCAACTTATTCCGAACCTATCCGGACCTACATCCGGACCTATCCAGACCGCTCAATAAAGCAGTTTAGACGGGAATTGTCAAGAAGCACCCTATTCTGTCCGGCTGGGCAGGAACAGCTTGCTGACGGTCTCCTCGCGATGGATGCGGCCGATGGCATCCGCCAGCAACCCCGACATGTCCATGACCTTGACCTTGGGACATTCCTCGAAGCGGTTGAACGGTATGGTATTGCTGACGACGACCTCGTTGACGGGTGACGAGTTGAGTCGGGCCAGGGCCTGTCCGGAGAAGAGGGGGTGCGTGCAACAGACGGATACGGAAACAGCACCTGCGTCGAAGCATGCCTGACCAGCCTGGGTGATCGTGCCCGCGGTATCGATCATGTCGTCGAAGATCACGACTTCCTTGCCCTTGACGTCACCGATGAAGTTCATGACCTCGGCCTCGTTCTCGCAGGGCCGTCGCTTGTCGATAATGGCCAGGGGTGCGCCGAGACGCTTGGCGAAGGCGCGGACCATCTTGATGCTGCCCACGTCCGGCGCCACGACGGCCATGTTCTCCTTGGGCGAATCAGCAAAATGCTTCAGCAGCACCGGCGCCGAATAGAGGTGATCCAACGGGATGTCGAAGAAGCCCTGGATCTGCGGAGCGTGCAGGTCGATGGTCAACACGCGGTTGGCGCCGGCCTTTGTGATGAGGTTGGCCATCAGGCGCGCGCCGATGGGTACGCGAGGCTGATCCTTGCGGTCCTGCCGCGCGTATCCGAAGTACGGCACCACCGCCGTCACCCGCCGGCACGAGGCGCGGCGCACGGCATCCAGCATCAACAGCAATTCCAGGATGTTCTCGGCGGGCGGGAACGTGGGCTGGATCACGAAGACGTCGGTGCCACGGATGTTCTCGAGGATCTTGATGTTGATCTCGCCGTCGGAAAAACGGCTCACCTCGACCTCGAGCAGGGGTTGATCGAGATGTTCTGCGATCTTCTCGCCCATGACCCTGTGGGCGCTGCCGGTGATCAGCACGAGATTGTTCATCGGAATGTTCCTCCGGGCGGGACGGGCGTCGGCGGACAAACGGCAACGGCAAACCTCGAAGGCAATGTAATGCACGACCCGGGCACGGTAAACATCAAAGGTGAGGTGGCTGGAGTATTGGCTGGGGCGGCAGGATTCGAACCTGCGAATGCAAGGACCAAAACCTTGTGTCTTACCACTTGACGACGCCCCAGCAGGCTGAATCCTATCGGTTCTCCTCAAAGGCCGAGTCGCTCGTCCCGTCACTCGACATGACCGGCATCTCGCCCCGCTCGACGTGTTGGAGCTCCTGCTTGTAGGCTGCGATGATCTGGTTCTCCATCCACTCACGGGTCGACATGTTGATGGGATGCGCGATGTCCTGGAAGGTGCCGTCCTTGCGACGACGGTTGGGCATCGCGACGAACATTCCGCTCGCCCCCTCGATGATCTTCAGCCCGCGAACCACGAAACAATTATCAAGAGTGATACTAGCGAACCCGCGTAGCTTGTCATCGTCCCTCAAGGTAATCCGGATCTCAGTGATTTCCAAAACTGCACCTCTCCGTAGACGCCGGATGCACGGGATCGGGATTGGGTCATACGTCGTCCCTGACGATCACCCCCGCCGCATGCGGTTTCACGGCCTTGACGAACCAACCAGGTCGCTCAACTTCATGCCGCGCCTTTTCCAGTCGGCCGTGGTCGTCGAATACCGCGAAGACGGCCGCTCCACTGCCACTGAGCATGGCGATGGAGGCATGTTCCTGCAGCTCTGCGATCAGACGCTGCAATTCCGGGTAACCCGGCAGGACAACATCTTCCAAACGGTTGCCCCCGAACCAGGAACCCCTTGGGAAACGGGCGATTAAAGCCTCGATATGACGGATGTTAACCTTGGGACTACGGGTTGTCAATCCCATATTCAATCGCCGGTATACGGTTGATGTCTGCAACATCATGTCTGGCATGACGATGAGGAATTCCCCGCCGTGCAGCGCCGGCAATCGCTTCAGTTCCGTACCGCGCCCCCGACCGAGCTGAGTGCCGCCGTAAATGAAGAAAGGCACATCTGATCCGATCTGGGCGCCCATGGCTTCCAACTCGTCGGCGAAGAGGCGAGTTCGCATCAGCCGGCCGCAGGCAACCAACACCGCGGCCGCGTCGCTGCTGCCACCCCCCAGGCCGGCGCCGACCGGTATCTCCTTGTGCAACTTGATCCGGAAATGGCCGGAGAGCCCGGTCTCGCGACAGAAGACTTGTACCGCCTGGCAGCAAAGATTGTCCTCTCCCCCCGGCGCGGCGGCGAAGGGAACGACCTCGAGATCCACACGCGGTGGACGACCGTGCCAGCTTTCGCACAACTCGATGTCGAGCCGGTCGAAGAGATCGACCGCCTGCAGGATGGTCTCGATCTCGTGGTAGCCGTCCTCCCGCTTGCGCAGGACCTCGAGGTGCAGATTCACCTTGGCCGGCGCGTTCAAACTGACCCGGTTGCGCGCGTCTGTCCTCACATCGCCGGCTGTCGTCTCCCCGCCCATGTCAGGACTCCTCACGGTGTGCGATCGGGGTCCCCTGGTCTTCGCGCCAAAGGGCATGCCACGGCGTATCGATTGCGACGTCACGTTCGAACCTGCCACCCAGCACGCGCGACGCGCGACGTACCAGTCGCGCGACGCCGCCCGACGTCGCGGGCCGCCAGGCGACCAGTGGACGGCGCTGCAGTTCCGCCACGTCGCCGACCATCGCGGACGGGTCCGGGCAGATGTCGCCCAGGCCGGCGTCGGCCGCAAGCGACAACAGCGGCAGCGAGAACGGGTCGAAGCCCAGCACCCTGGCGACCGCCGCGTCGAGTGCGACCGGGTCGCGACCGGCGAGCAACAGGTTGCATGACTGCAGCGCGGAGGCCGGCCGGTGGCTGCCGGGGACGAGTGTCGCGTCGACCAGGAACCAGTGCCCGACGTCCGAGGCGAGAGCTCTGCGAACGCCGTTGACGACGCTGCGCGCGTCGGCACCTCGGTCGCGGCGCCCGGAGGGTCCCGCCACCGCCGCCAGGGCCTCCAGACAGCAGCCCACGCCGAGTTTGGAATCCAGTCTGGCGACAGGCAAGTGGAGAGCAATGCGCGTACGGGCGGTGATCCGTTGCGATGGGGCCTCTCCCCCGTGCGGCGAAACGGTCGCCAGGACGCCCGCGGTCTGCCAGGGAGCGGTGGAGATGCCAGGGCCGCGCCGGGTGGCGGCGGCGGTGCGGATCACGGCCAAGGCCTCACCGGGCATCGCCGTGAAGTCGGACATGGCAAGCACGCGTGCGATATCGTCGCACACCGTTTCCGGTCTGGTCCAGACAACCGCCAGAGACGTCATGGATCCACTTCCCGTCAGTTGTGCAGCCCGATCACCAGCCACGCTGTCACGATCCAACCGAGCACGGCCAACTGGATCCAGATGTCGGTCAGGAGAACCTCGTGCGGCCTGTCGCCTTGCCCGTCCTTGAAAATCAGGACGAGGTAGCGCCCCAGCCCCCAGACGACGAAAGGCACCGTCAGCACCAGGTGCCAGGTGCCGAACTGCGCGATGGTACCCTGGGAGATGGTGTACAGAGTGTACACGGTGATGGTCAGGGCGAAGCTCCCGCCGATCAGGAGGTTTAGGGTCAACTCGTTGTAGAACCTCAGCGACGGTCGCGTCTCCAGGCCGGCCGGCAATACGTGCATGTACTCGGCGCGGCGCTTGGCAAAACCGAGGAAGAGGGCGAGCAGGAACGTACACAGGATGAGCCAGTTCGAGAGCGGTATGTGCTCGACGACGTCACGCAGGACCTCGACACTGGCCACCGCCCGCAACACGAAGCCGCCGGCAATGCCGACCACGTCCAGAATGACGAGACGCTTCAACCCGTGCGTATAGGCCACGTTGAGCAACAGGAACAAGGCGGCGACCAGAGCGAAACGCAGTCCGAGCAGCATCGCGCCGCCGAGCGAAACCAGCGCCAGCAGCAAGGCCATGATCTCCGCCGTGCGTACGTCCAGGCGCCCCGATGCGATGGGTCGTTCGCGTTTGACCGGATGGAGCCGGTCGTGCGCGACATCCTTGACGTCGTTGAAGATGTAGACCACGCCCGAGAGCAGGCAGAACAGGACCCCGCCCACCGTCGCGCGCCAGAACAGCGCCGGATCGGTGGTATGCTGGGAGAAGATCAGGCCGGCGAACAGGATGAGATTCTTGGTCCACTGCCGCGGGCGCAAACTCTCGAATAGGGGTTTGAAACTGGAGATCTTCACCGCGCCGTGCCATCCCCGCCGGTGCCCTCTCGCCACGACTCGAGGATCCGGCAAAGAACGTGTCCCATGGTGATGTGCAACTCCTGGATGAGGGCAGTCGCGGCGCCAGGAGCGATCAGGGCCCCGTCCACGAGTCCGGCCAGCTCACCGCCGTCCCGGCCCAGAAAACCGAAAATGCTCATGCCCGTCTCGCGCGCAGTCGCGACGGCCCGCACGCAGTTCTCCGAGTTGCCGGAGGTGGAGATCACCAGCAGCACGTCGCGCGCGCTCCCCAGACCCGCGACCTGCCGGGCGTAGATCTCCTGGAATCCGTAATCGTTGCCCACCGCGGTCATGATCGACGTGTTCACGTTCAGGGCCAGCGCGGCGTAGGCGGGACGATTGTGCTCGAAGCGACCGACCAGTTCCGCGGCGATGTGCTGGGCGTCCGCCGCGCTACCGCCGTTGCCGCAGATGAGCAGCTTACCACCCGCCGCCCAGGCATCGCGCACGGCGGCGGCCAGGGATAGCAGGGCTTCAAGTTGCGCCTCGCCCAGGTCGTCGATTGCCGCGCGGTGGTCGGCGAGAGCCGCGTGGTAGATACGCGCGCCGTCAGTCCTGTCGTCGTGATCCGGGCCAGACATCCTCATCCTCCCTGCTCGACATGCGTACAATCATCCAGCCAAGCAATATAGCGCGCCAGGGCGTCCTGCCAAGTCGGACGTGCCGGGCAACCGTTCGCCTCCAGGTTGTGGCTCTTCAGAATCGAGCAGCGCGGACGCCGGGCCGGTGTGGGATAGGCGTCGGTGCCGCAGGGCTGCACCCGCCGGGGATCATCACCGCTCCGGTGTGCGACCTCCCGCGCGAAATCGTACCAGGTGCAGGCGCCAGCGTTGGTGGCGTGGAAAATACCGGCGGGGCGTGCCTGCACCAGATAAGCCAGTACGCGCGCCAGGTCCGGCGCGTAGGTGGGACATCCCGTCTGGTCGTCGACCACCCTCAGCGTATCCCGCTCCGCGAGCAGACGCCTGATCGTCAGCACGAAGTTGCTTGGTCCCGGGCCGAAGAGCCAACTCGTGCGCACGATCTGCCAGGGCGCGGTCATGCTTTCGATGGCGGCTTCGCCCTCGGCCTTGGTGTCGCCGTAGGCGTTGACGGGATCCCGGACCTCGTCTTCGGCGTAACCGTCGTCGGCTTCGCCGGCGAAGACATAATCGGTGCTGATGTAGGTGAGGCCGGCGCCGACGGCATCACTGGCCGTGGCCAGGATGGCTGTCGCCTCTCCGTTGACCGCGGCCGCCCGGCGACGGTCGCTCTCGGCGCCATCCACGTCCGTATAGGCCGCCGTATGGACCGTCCACTCCGGTCGATACCGCTCGAACAGGGCGGAGACGTCTCCGGCGATCGTCAGATCGCCGTCCGGCAAATCGACACCGCTCACCTCGTGGACATCCGCCAGTGCGGCGACCACGGCGCGTCCGAGCATACCTTCGCTGCCGGTAACGAGAATCCTCACGTGGCCTCCTCGGCGCCGGGAACCGTGGCGCGGATGACCGTGCCCGCCAGCGCCACGGGAAAGCCGCGTCCCAGCAGGTAGCGCTGCCCACGGGACAGGGCCCGCAGATCGGCCGCTCCCCGCTGACGACGCCACCACTTGAGGGCGGCCGCGCGGCATTGGCGTCGCTCGTCCTCGTCCGACACTATCTCACGCGCCACTGTCGCGGCGAGGTCCGCTGCGACACCACGCTCCCGCAACTTGCTTTCCAGGTAGCGACGGCCCACGGGCCGCAGGCGCACTGTGTCCCGGCACCACGCCTCGGCGAACAGGCGATCGGAATGCACGCCTTCGGCGGCGAAACGATCCAGGACCTCGTCGAGCGGGCCCGCGGCGAAGCCCTCGTCCAGAAGTTTGCGGCGCAGGGCGCTCCGGGTCTGCAGGCGCCGGCCCAGGAGGGTGAACAACCGCCGGGCGATGCTTTTGCGCTCGGCGGCTTCTCGCAAGCGCACCAGCAACTCCGCCGACACTGTCTCCCCTGGCGTGGGAAAAGCCGGCGGCAGGGATTCCGCCGCCAGCTCCAGGATCTCACCGTCGCTGAATGTTACGCGCACACCGCTTGCGGTCTCAGCCACCGAAAGCAGCGTGGGGCCACCGGCGGCGGTCACGGCCTATCCCGCCGCCGAAGCCGAGGTTTTCGACTTGGCCGGCTTGGCCGGGGCCTTGGCTGCCTGCGCGGCGTCATCCGGCTCGGCGGGCTTGGCGTCCGCAGCGGCCGGCTTGATGCCGTAATGGACCAGGACTTTCTCCTCGATGCGGTTGTAGAGATCCTGGTTCTCGCGCAGGAAGTCCCGCACGTTCTCCTTGCCCTGGCCGAGGCGCTCCTCGCCGTAGCTGTACCAGGCGCCGGACTTCTGGATGATATCGCCCTCGACACCCAGCTCGATCAGGTCGCCTTCCTTGGAGATGCCGTGCCCGTAGAGGATGTCGAATTCCGCCTTCTTGAAGGGCGGCGCCACCTTGTTCTTGACGACCTTGACGCGCACGTGGTTGCCGACCACTTCCTCACCCTGGGTCAGGGCGCCCACGCGACGGATATCCAAGCGAACGGTGCTGTAGAACTTGAGTGCGTTGCCGCCGGTGGTCGTCTCGGGGTTGCCGAACATCACACCGATCTTCATGCGCAGCTGATTCGTGAACACCACCATGGTATTGGTCTTGGATATCGCACCGGCCAGCTTGCGCATGGCCTGGCTCATCAGGCGAGCCTGCAGGCCGACGTGGGTGTCGCCCATCTCGCCCTCGATCTCCGCCCGCGGCACCAACGCGGCCACCGAATCGATCACGATGATGTCCACGGCGCCGGATCGTACCAGCATCTCGGTGATTTCCAGCGCCTGCTCGCCGGTATCCGGCTGCGAGACCAGCATGTTGTCGATATCCACGCCGATCTTGCGTGCGTAGATCGGATCGAGCGCGTGCTCGGCGTCGATGAAGGCCGCCGTGCCGCCACAGTGCTGGGCACTGGCCACGACACTCAGCGCCAGGGTGGTCTTGCCGCTGCCCTCCGGTCCGAAGATCTCGACCACGCGTCCCTTGGGCAGACCGCCGATGCCCAGTGCGATGTCCAACGTCAAACTGCCGGTGGAGATGGCCTCGATACCATCCACGACATTTTCGTCGCCAAGGAGCATGATGGCTCCCTTGCCGAACTGCTTCTCGATCTGGGCGCGGGTCAACTCCAGCGCCTTGTCCCTGTCCAGCTGCCTGTCCTTTGCCATCGTCATCTCTCCTTGAGTGTGTGTCGGGTCCGGGAGGCTTCGCTGCCGAGCCGAGCGGCCCGCCTTGCCGGCTGCCGGACAGGTGTGATCCACCATACTACGCCGGGCCAGCGCCCGCCAGCGGGAAAACCCGGCGTGTCGTGTACTGTGGGCCGTGTCTACCCAACCGGCTCTCGATCAGACGGATTTCCCGCACCGGGATGGGCTGCGGGGCCGGCGGGGCGAGGGCACGCAGGTCCTCGATAGCCGTTGCGCCGAGCGGGCGCTTGATGCGGGCCAGGGTCAGGTGAGCGCGGAACGCTTGCCGCCGCGCGGGATCCTCCCCCAGGCGCTCATCGATCGCCGTGTTGACGGACCTGGCCAGCGCTTCCAGCTCTCCGTTCCCGGCAAGTTGCAAGAAGAGGACCCGCGGCCGACGCCAGCCCGGAAAGACCCCCAGACCGCCCGATACCATCGCGAAACCGGTGTGTGCCCCGGCGGCTCCCCGTAAGGCGGCATTCAGCGCGGGCAGGGCGCCCTCCGGTTGTTCGCCGAGAAAGCGCAGGGTGACGTGCAGGTTCTCCGGGCGGACCCAGTTCAGGTCCCAGCGGCGACGCCAGGTGTCGAGCGCCGTTGCCAGTGTCGAGCGCAGGCGTTCCCCCTGGTCAACGGCCACGAAGAGCCTCACCGCCGGGTCTCCCCACCGCGGTCGGCGAAGGGATCGGTATCGGTGGCGAGATGCCTGCGCAACGCGTCGAGAGCGAAGGAAACGGCCAGTTCCCGGTTGCGGTAGCGATGCGGGCCCAGCCGGTAGCGACCGACAAACACACCGCACGCCGACGCCAGGCCGAGACAAACGGTGCCGACCGGTTTGTCCGGCGTGCCGCCGTCGGGGCCGGCGATCCCGGTGATGGACAGGGCGTGGTCGCTACCGAAACGCTCCCGGCAACCGGCGGCCATCTCACGGGCGGTCTGCACGCTGATGGCGCCGTGGGACGCCAGCGTGACCGGTGCCACGCCGAGCGCAGATGTCTTGATCGCGTCCGCATAGGTGAGCGCGCCGCCCAGGAAGCACGCGGATGAACCCGCGTTCTCGGTCAGGGCTGCGCCGAGCATGCCGCCCGTACAGGACTCGGCCACCGCCACCGTCCGACCATGGGCGAGCAGATCCGCCTGCACCACCTCGTGCAGTCCCCGCAGGTCTCTGGCGTAGACGTGGTCGCCCAGGGTCGCGGCCAATTCCCCGGCGAGTCCCTCCGGCAACGCAACGTCGGGCGCGGGAGACATGGCCTGCACGTCCACGCCCCAGCGGGTCAACCACCACGACCAGTCGAGACCGGGATGGCGGCCGCGCAGGTCCTCGGTCGCCCCGGCCAGCGCCGGCTCGGAGAAGCGTACCGTACGCATCAACACGCCGGGCAAGGGCTCGCCCAGACATCCGCGAGCGAACAGCCACGCCTCGACACTCTCCCACAGGGCCCGCACTTCCTGCGACACCCCCGGCAACATAACCAGTGTCCGGCCACACAACTCGCCCACCATGGCCGGTGCGGTGCCCAACGGATTGATCAGGGCGTCGAGACCCGCGGGCAACAGGCCCTGCTTGATCATGTTCTCCGCGTAGGGGTAGCCCCGCTCCTTGCACCTCGCGCGCAGGTGCCGGGCCACGGCCTCGTGCTCGCGCAACGGCGCCCCGGCCCAGACGGCGACGGTCTCGGCCGTGAGATCGTCACGAGTGGGCCCGAGTCCGCCGGTCACGACGACCAGCGCCCCGGCAGGGACGGCATCGAGCGCACTGGCGATCCTGTCCGCACGGTCCGGCACCACCGTCACGGCGTCCACCCGCACGCCACGCTTCGCCAGTCTGCGCTGCAGAAAACTGGAATTGGTGTCCACGGTACGCCCGTTGAGCAATTCGTCACCGACAGCCACGAGCCGGGCCCGGATCGCCGTCACCATCCGGTCACCACCAGGGTCAAACGCAGGCAGATGTGCGCGTAGACGCCGGCGAGCAGATCGTCCACGGTGATGCCCCAACCGCCGGGCAATCGTTCGGCGCGGCGCACGGGGAAGGGCTTGGCGATATCGAAGAACCTGAACCAGAAGAAGCCGGCCAGCCAACCGACCCAGCCGGTGCTCACGCCCAGATAGGTGACGAGCATGCCCGCAACCTCGTCGCAGACCACGAGGGACGGATCCTGGCCGTGCCGGCGCTCCAGCCAACCGGCGGCGGGCACGCCCAGCACCACGACCAGCAACAGCAACAGCACCTGGATCGTTACCGGCACCGGCGAGACCAGGCCCCAGATGATCGCGAAGGCCAGGCTGGCGACGGTGGCCGGCGCGAAGGGCGCGTAGCCGGTGCCGCCGAAGGTGCCGAAGGCGTGGATCAGAAAGCTTTTCAAGGATGTCTTCTTCCGCTGACGGTATGCTTGCCGTGAACCAGACGGATCCGGATGATTCACGGCATCGCGCAGCGCAGCGCGACAGAATCAACCGAACAGGGTGTGAGGGTAAGACAAGGGACACACGCGGTCAACGTGGGGAAGAGTCAAGCGAACGGTAGGCGCTCCAACAGGGTATCGAGGGTGGTTTCGACGCCTTCGCCGGTCAGGGCGCAAGCCGGCACCGCCGGCCAGCAGCGGCCGTTGAGCAGGCGGTCCATGTCCTCCGGCGGCACGGCATCGGGCAGATCCCGGTGGTTGTACTGCAGCACCAGCGGGAAAGAGGCCGATGCGACCCCGGCGGCGGCGAGATGCGACCCGAGTTCGTCCAGGAGCACCAGGTTCGCGTCCTGCCGCGCGGCCCGTCCGTCAGCCACGAAGATCACACCGTCGGCCCCGCGCAGGAGCCGACGCCTGTCGGCGGCTCGCTGCAAGCGGCCGGGCACGGCAATCAGATGCAGACGCTGGTGCCGTCCAGGCCGGACCAAAGGCAGGAACTCGCAGTGATCCGTCGCCGCGACGGTCTCCACGACCGTCACATCGCCACCGACGCCCGCTGCGTCGGCGAGTTGCCACAGGTTGGTCGTCTTGCCCACCAGGCCCGGGCCGTAATAGACGATGCGCACGGCGCGTCCGACCGGCGGTTCCCTGGCATCGTCAGACATCGCCTACTCCCAGAAGATATCGTCGTTTTCGCGGCGGGGAGCTGCCCCACCTCGTCGCCAGGACGGGTCGCCGAAGAGGGCGGACAGGGCCTCACGCATGGCGGCGACTGGCGTCTCGACGAACCGATAGGCCATCCCCGGCGGCAGGCGCGTCTCGCAGAACAACAGGAGCGAGAGATCGCGCGCCAGGGGCTGAGCGTAGACCCGGTTGCGCCCGTCGTGCACGAAGACCGGAGCGTCGTACCCGCTGTCCGGATCGAGTGTCCTGGCCACCGACACCGCCGCCGCGAGCCTGGCGAGAGTGTCGTCACCATCCGGCCGCGGACCGGACCCGAAACGCATGACGAGGCGGCCGCCGCCTGCGATCAGGCAGACGCCGGCCACGCCCTCCCGCTGCGCGAGCGCAACAGCTGCGTCGCGTATGCGCTGATACGACTCATCCCGGCTGCGGCTGACAGACTCGGCCATGCAGGCCCTCTCGACGGATAGAGACACGGCACCGCATTCCCGGAATGCGGACTCTCTATCGAGCTATCGACTGAAAGCAGAATGACTTGAGATCAGATGTCGCGGCGGAACTGGAAGGCCCTCTGCAGGGTGGCCTCGTCGGTGTAGGCCAGGGCGCCGCCGACCGGGATACCGGTGGCCAGGCGAGTCACCTTGAGCTCGGCGGCGGCGAACAGCCGCTGGATGTAGAGGGCCGTCGCCTCGCCTTCCACGCTGGCGTCGAGAGCCAGGATCAGCTCGCCGACCTCGTCCTCCTCGACACGGCGCACGAGCCGATCGAAGGGCAGATCCTCGACACGCACACCGTCCAGCGGCGACAGCAGCTTGCCCAGGACAAAATAGCGCCCGCGGAAAAAACCCGCCTTTTCGAAGGAGAGGATATCCACGGGCGAGGCGGTGACGCAGAGCAGCCCCGCCTCGCGGCTGGTGGAACTGCAAATGGAGCAGGGATCGGCCTCGGTGATCGCGCCGCAGCGGCTGCAATTACGCACCCGTTCGCGGGCTTCGGCCATGGCAGCGGTGAGTTCGACAGGCAGTTCGCCGTCGCGCTGTATGAGTTCGAGTGCGATGCGCGTGGCCGACTTGCGGCCCAGGCCCGGCAAACGGCTCAGGGCGCGCACCAGTCGTTCCAGGGACGGGGACTGGAATTCGCCGCCATCGCGGGAAGAGCGGAAGTGGTTGGCCGATGGCGTGGAATGATCCACGATCCTACATCCCCGGCAGGCTGGGCAAGTTCATGCCGCCGGTGACTTCGCCCATGTCCTGCTCGATCAGCTCGTTCACCTTGCGCGTGGCCTCGTTGACGGCCGAGAGCACCAGGTCCTGCAGGAAATCCACGTCCTCGGGGTCGACGATCTCCGGTTTGATGGTCAGGGCGGTCAAGTCGTGCTTACCGTTCATGCTGGCGGTGACTTGCCCGCCGGCCACTTCCACGGTCACGACCTTCCGGGCCAGCTCTTCCTGGGCCTCCGCCATCTTCTGCTGCATCTGCTGGGCCTGTTTCATCATGGCGCGGATGTCCATCGGATCTCCTTCTCCCCCGTGCGACGGGACGTCTATGAATTGCCGGATTACTTCGCCCCGTCGTCGCGGCGCAGCCAGTCCTCTTTTTCGGCGTCGGGAACGACTTCGGCGTCGAGCATGCGTACGAGGCCTCCCAGGGCCTCGTCCTTGCCGCAGGCCTTATGCAAAGCCTCGTCCTCGGTGGGCGCCACGGTGCGGCGGAGTTCCTCGCGATGCTCGCTGCGCACTTCGTCGTCGCCGTTGACGACGTTCAGCAGGAGTTTCTTGCCGAGATAAGAGAGGGACGCCTCCTGCAACACGCCGAGATCCTGCTCGATCTGTCTGAGCTGGAAAGTCTTCTCCGCGGGAAACGAGAGAATGATACGGTCGCCTTCCACCGAAGGCATGCCTTCCATGAGACAGGCGCCGAGAGCCGGATGGCTGGTCAACAAGCCCTCGACGAGACTCGCCCAGCCGGAGACGGTACCAGCCGCCGCTGCCCGGTATGCCGCGGTACCGGAGCCCGCAGCGGAGGTTTCCCGGGGCGTTTCGACGACCGCGGCGGGGGCCGCCTCGCGAGCCCGCGAAGCACCGCCCGTCGAATCGGTGCGGCGTTTGGGCCCGCCACCGGCGACCGGTGCCGCCCCGCCCTGATCGCCACCGGTGAGCGCCGTGCCGGTCAGCGCCTCGAACCGGCGGACCAGATCCGACAGCACTACACGGGATTCCAGCAAAGACAGCTCCACCAGCAGGGCTTCCAACAGCACCCGCGGCTGTGTGCTGCGGTGGATACGCTCGTAACCGCGGCTGGCACGGTCCAGCAGAGCCAGCAGATCCTGGACGGCGAAGTGCTCGCTCTGCTGCAGCAGGGTCTGCAGCTGATCCTCGGGCAGCAAGATACCGGCGGCCAATTCGGGATCGATGCGCAGCAGCAGGAGATGACGGAAGTTGTCGACCAGTTCGTGGACGAAATCGTCGAGGTTCCTCCCGCTGGTGGCCGCGTTCTCGGCCACCTGCAGGATGCGCGCCGGGTCGTGGGCCAGGATCGCCTCGTTGAGTTCGGTGAAGACGTCGGCGCGGACCAGACCGAAGAGATCGACGATGGCCTGCTCGTCCACGGAGCCGTCGCAGGCGGCGAGCACCTGGTCCAGAATGCTCAGGGCGTCGCGCATGGAACCCTCGGCCTGGGCCACGATCAGCCGCAGGGCGCCGGCGTCGAGTTCCTTGCCCTCGTCCGCAACGATCTCGGTGATCCGTCCGGACAGTTCCTCGCGTGTCAGCAGGCGAAAGTCGAAGCGCTGGCAACGCGAGAGGATCGTGCGCGGGATGCGGTTCGGTTCGGTGGTGGCGAAGAAGAAGAAGACGCGCGCCGGCGGTTCCTCGAGGATCTTCAGCAGGGCATTGAAGGCGCCCTTGGACAGCATGTGGACTTCGTCGATGATGAAGACCCTGTTGGTCCCCTGGCTGGGCGTGTACTGGGCCATGTCCCGCAGCTCGCGGACGTTGTCCACGCCGGTATGCGAGGCGGCGTCGATCTCCAGCACGTCCAGGTAGCTGCCGGCGGCGATACCGCGGCAGATGTCGCAGACGCCGCAGGGCTCGTCGACCTGGCCCTCGCCACAGTTGAGCGCCTTGGCGAGCAGGCGGGCCACGGTGGTTTTGCCGCAGCCCCTCGAGCCCGAGAAAAGGTAGGCGTGGGACAGCTTGTCCTTGCGCAGGGCCGCGCGCAGGGTCCCGGTCACGTGCTCCTGGCCCACCACTTCGGCGAAGGTCGCAGGACGATACTTGCGGGCCAGGGCGTGGTAGGACATGGCTCCCAGAGGTGTTGGAGTACGAACCCGGAATCTCCCTGGCAGGATTTGCCGCGTTTGATCCAGGTTGATGGAGTGGGCCAGGCTGGCGATGCACACGTCGACTACCGCGTACCGCTGCTACTTTCCAGTCCTGACGGAGTTAGCTCGCCGGCGTCGCACCGGGCCTGACCCATCATATCATGCGGGGCCCACAGCCCCGGTAAAGGTGGTGGAGATGAGCGGGCTCGAACCGCCGACCCCCACGTTGCGAACGTGGTGCTCTCCCAGCTGAGCTACATCCCCACCCTGTGTTTTCCGACGACGACGATGGCGGAGAGGCAGGGATTCGAACCCTGGGAACACCTAAGTGCTCAACGGTTTTCGAGACCGCCCCGTTCAACCACTCCGGCACCTCTCCCCGCTCGTCGTGCGAACTGGCGGAGAGTCAGGGATTCGAACCCTGGGTACCTTACGGTACACACGATTTCCAGTCGTGCCGATTCGACCGCTCTCGCAACTCTCCGCCTGGTTCGTCGCGGGCCGCAATATAACATGTGCCTGGTTATAAAGCAACTTGGGCGGGGGCGCCCGTCGCCCCACTCAGGACTGGGTTTAGCCACCGTTTTCCTCGCGCAACCGGCGGAAGAAATCCCGCAGCAGATCCGCGCATTCGGCCTCCAGAATACCGCCCACCACCTCGAACTCGAGGTTGTAGGGATTGGTACCGAGAAGGTCGCCCGTCGAGACCAGCGCACCCGCGCGTGGATCGCACGCACCGTAGACGATACGCCGAGGCCGCCCCAGCAGGATGGCGCCCGCGCACATGGTGCAGGGTTCCAGAGTTGTGTAAAGGGCACACTCGTCCAGGCGCCAGTCGCCCAGAGTGGCCGCCGCCGCGCCCAGGGCCAGGATTTCCGCGTGAGCGGTGGGATCCTTCTGGACTTCGACCTGGTTGCGTCCTCGTCCGATGGGCGCGCCGTCCTTGACGACCACGGCGCCGACCGGCACGTCGCCCGCGTCCCCGGCCAACCGCGCTTCTTCCAGAGCCACGCGCATCCAACGTTCGTGGGTGGCGAAGGCCTCTCCTTCCAGGCACATGGCGACGGCCTCCGGCTGCGGTGAACGGCAGGGGTTTCGTGGTACGCCCGGGAGGATTCGAACCCCCAACCTTCTAATCCGTAGTCAGATATCTGTCCGTTGAGCTACAGGCGCATAACAGACGACTGGAAGGGAATATACAATGCTCCGGCGCCGGCGACAAGACAGCGCGCCATCCTGCGCCTCCGGGTCACAGCGATTCATGATTTTTCCGAGCAAGCACGATAGATATTCTGAGGTGACGTTTTCCGCCGTGCTTTGGACATCGTTTCAACGGGATTTTGATGCAATGTCCGAAAACCGGGACGGCCGTCCCGGTTTTCCATCTTCCGTTGAAAATTGTCACAGAGAGCCAGCTCTTCACGTGCGACAGCACCGAAGAGGCCCCGCCGCATGGTGACGGCGGGGCCTCGAGATGGTACGCCCAGGAGGACTCGAACCCCCAACCTCCTGGTCCGTAGCCAGACGCTCTATCCAGTTGAGCTATGGGCGCACCTTTATCCGATTCCGAACAGAATTCCGTGAATACGAGTCTGGCGGAGAGGGAGGGATTCGAACCCTCGATGAGTTTCCCCATACACGCTTAGCAGGCGTGCGCCTTCAGCCACTCGGCCACCTCTCCTCGACTCGATCTGGCGGAGGGCGGGGGACTCGAACCCCCATGGGATCTCTCCCGGCGGTTTTCAAGACCGCTGCCTTACCAGTTAGGACTAGCCCTCCAGCTGTTCATCGCGCCAGAGGCCGCACCAACCGTTATAACAGGCTCTATTGAAAACATAGTTCGGGAACCTGTTTCTGGAACTATTTCTGGAACTATTTCTGGACCTATTTCGCGAACTCCGTTGCGGCCAAGCACGTTACTTGTTGCCCTGCAATTTGTCAAGGAAGCCTTTGACGCCATCTTCTATCTTATCGGCCAGACGCTCCTTTGCCGGTGCCAGATCCAAGGTGACCCGAGGGCTCGCCGCCTTGCCCATCATATCCAAATTAAGGGCGATCCGGCCGTCGTCTCCCCTCAGGGCGGCGGCCAGCGGCGTCAGGTCGCCGAGATCCGGCTGGAAGTCTGCGGGGAACTTGACGGTCAGCCCCATATCGATGCCCCCGTTGAGCCCCAGCCAGCCGCCGCCGCGCCAATCCGTGTCGTGGCCGTCGAGCATCAGGTTCTCGATGATCAACTTGCCGTCGCGCACGAGCAATCTCTGCACCAGGTGCCGGAAGCGGATGTCCTTCAGATCCTGGCGGTCCCCCAGGTAGGGAGAGATGTCGTCCAGCCAGGAAGCGGCGTGGACCACACCGTCGTGCAGGGCCAGATCGCCCGCCAGTTCCAGGGAATCCCGCATCTCCACGGGTGTGCCTAGCGTCAGGGCGCCGGCCATCTTCAGATCCGCGACACCCTCGAGGTAGGGCATGGCCACCGGAGCCACCACGTCCAGCAGGAGCCGGGCCGGCACGCCGCTGCCCTCCACGGCGAAGCTGCAGAGCGCCCGCTCACGATCCAGGTCACCGAACTGGACGTGGCCCGCGAGGCTGCCGTCCAGGATGTCGATCCGTACGTCCTTCAGCTCGGCCGCTGCGCCCTGCAGCACGATGGCGGCGGAGCCGCGCCAGGACACGCCTTGCCGCGGCGGGACGATTTCCAGGTCGTGAACCTGCGCCTCGAAAGCGAGACCGTTCGCCAGGTCGTGATAACGGGCACACCGCGGCAGGGGCCAGGGCAGGTCGAAAGAGCCCCCGGCGGCTACATCGCCCAACGCGAGCGGCGTCTCCGCGAGCCAAGCGGCCGTCTCGGGAGCGAGCTGCGGCGTGACGTCCGGCAGTCCGCGGCGCAGACCCTCGATGTCCAGATCGACCAGGCGCCACTCGCCGGCCAGACGACCGCCCAGGGGCGAGGTGGTCAGGGCGCCGCTCCCGGTCACGGTGACGCCGCTCCAGGTCAGGTGCCGCATGCGGAGCTGTAGGCGATCGGCCGCGACGGGGATCTCCAGTAGCCCCGTGAGATCGAGCTCGCGGAAGACCTGTTCGCCCTGCTCGCTGTAGCCGGTCAGGCGCAGTTCCGCGATCCGTGTACGCACCTCCAGGCGCGATGGCTCGCCGCCTCCGGCGGGGGCAGGCATACTCCTGGCGAAGGCGTTCAGACGCTGTAGCAGGAGCGTCGCATCACCGATACTTACGTCCTGGTGCCAGCCTTCGATCAGGATGCGCCTGCTGGTGGCGGGATCGGACCAGGTGAGGCTGCCGTCCTCTACGGCCAGCCCGGCCACGAAGAGGGCCATCGGCATCTTGTTGGCTTGACCCGCACGAACCGCGCCCGCGCCGCCCGGTCGCCCATTACCGGAGAGCGATGTCGGTTCAGACCTGGTCACGAGTTCGATGCGCGGCTCGACCAGACGCACCTCCCCCACTTCGAGGCGTCGTTTCAGCAGGGGACCCCAGGCCAGCGAGACCTCGAGCCTGCTGATACGGGCGGCGTATCTCTCGAGATCCACTTCCGAGCCGGTGCGGGCGGCGAGGGCTTCGCCCGTGCCGACCACCGCGCCGTCGGTGAGGACCAGACGCAGTTGCGGCCACACGTCCACTTCCACTCCCCCGAAGGCAGCGGTGGCGCCGGTAGCATCCTCGATGCCATCGGCGACCATTTCGGCCAACCGCGAAGCCGGCACCAGCAGTTTCACGGCCAGCATCAGCAGGACGATCAGGGCAACGACGATCACCACGACTCGCAGCATGCGGCGCAGGGTCTTGGACATGTGATTCCTCCAGGATCAACCCGGTTCAAGAAGTCATAACGATACGCGCCCCCCCCAGCACCTGTTCCCCCGCGTAGAGCACGAGGAATTGGCCGGGAGCCACGCCGCGGGCCGGGGCGGCCAAGGTCACGGTCAATGTCTCGCCGCGACGGGTCCAGGCCGCGACGGGCACGCCGCGGTGACGATAGCGGATCTGCGCCTCCACCGGCGCGACGAAGGCTGCCTCGCTCTCGCGCTCCGGAAACGAGGGCAGGGGCGAGCGAAAGCCGTCGCAGACGATCTCGATGACGTCCAGCTCGTCCCGGACACCCACGACCAACCGATTGCGAGCCGGCTCCAACGACAACACGTAGAGCGGCGCCGGCGCGGCGATGCCCAGGCCACGGCGTTGACCGACGGTGTAGTGGATCAGTCCACGGTGCCTACCCAGCACCGTTCCCGCACGATCGACGATGTCACCGGGTTCGCAACCGCCGGTTTCTGCAAAGAGGAAAGCGCGGTCGTCGTCCGGAACGAAGCAGATCTCCTGGCTGTCCGGCCGCCGCGCCGCCGCGAGGCCGAGAGCGGCGGCCGCCGCGCGCACCTGTCCCTTGTCGAACCAGCCGAGCGGGAAGACGCAGCGTCCCAACAACGCCTGATCGAGCCCGTGCAGGAAGTACGACTGGTCCTTGTCAGTATCCACTCCACGCAGCAGCGCGACTTCGCCGTCGTCGCGCGCCAGTCTCGCGTAGTGGCCCGTCGCGATCAGGTCCAGCCCCAAGGCGTCGGCTCGTCGCGCCAGCTCGGGGAAGCGAACCGACGTGTTGCAGCCGATGCAGGGGTTGGGGGTGCGACCCGACAGGTATTCCTGTACGAAGGGATCGATGACCCGGTCCTGGAAACGAGCCTCGACGCCGCCGACCCAGTGCCGGGATTCGAAGCGCGCCGCCAACCGGCGAGCCTCGTCGATGGCGTCCAGCGAGCAGCAGGATCGATTATCGGCCCCGCCGAAAGCGGTATCCGAAGTGCAGAAGTTCTTGAGCGTCACGCAATGGACATCGCAGCCCAGGTGCTTCAGGAGAGCAAGCGCGAGGCTGCTGTCGACGCCGCCGCTCACGCCAAGCAACACACCGCAGCCCGGAGGCGCCGCAGCCTTGAGCTCTGCGGGCACGGGCAATGGGAAGTCCATCTCTCACCTCGCCGGGATCGGCCCGCGTCAGGACTTCTTGGCGTCGACCGGCTGGGTCAGGTTGGCCGGAATCTCGGCTTCCATCAGGTCCTTGATGACACCGATGTTTTCGAGGGAGCGTTCGCGGATGTCGCCCTCCTCGTCGAACTCGGCCGCGTCTTCCCACTCGACGATCGCTTCGCGGTACATCTTCGATTCGGCAAACATGATCGCCAGGTTGTAATGGGCCAGCGCGCTGCGGGGATGGACCTCCAGGGCGGCCTTGAACTGCGCCAAGGCGTCCATGTACTGGTGCCTCCGGAAGTAGAGCGAGCCCAGGTTGCAGCAAGCCTTCTCGTCGCCGGGTCGCATTTCGATGGCGCGCAGGTAGAGTTCGGTGGACTTGCTCATGGCCGCCATCGCCTCGGGCGTGCGGCCCTCCGACAGATCGTCCCAGATGAGACCGGCGTTGACGAGCGGCTCGACGAAGGTGCTATCCGACGCTGTGGCCTCTCCGAAGAACACCAGGGCCGAGTCGAGCAGTGCGTTGGTGCCGGATTCGGACACCTCGCCCGGGGGCACATCTTCGGTAGCCGACCGCTGGTAGAAGATGTTGCCGAGCTCGTACCAGGCATATTTCGCGTCGGGCGTGTCCGAAGCGGCGAGTTCGCGCAGGGCGGCTTCCTGCTCTTCCACCGGCAGCTGGCGGTACTCGGCCAGGACGCATTCCAGATCCGACAATTCCACGTTCTCGCGACAACCCGTAAGAGCCACCAGCGAGGACAGGATGATCAGCAGGATCGAAAGGCTCAATATCGAAAAACTCAAGGTCGTATACGAGCGAACGCCATTCATCGAATCACTCCCAGGTATGAGGCATGTCCACTGCAGCACGCGACGCGGCCGCATTTACCACCATTTTTCCAGACCGACCACCGAGATCGAGAGGCGCCAGGCACGGTCCTGGCTGCCGTTCTTGTTCACAGCGCCCACCCAGGCGTGCGAAAGGGCGATGTCCAGATGTCCGCTCCGGTCACGGAAGGAGAAACCGGTGCCGGCGGAGACGCGTTTCTCGATGATCTCCTCGCCGTTGACGAGATACGGCCACTTCTGCAGCGAATATCCTACACGAAGCGGCAGATTTCTGCGACCCGCACGTCGCACGAAAGCCTCGGCGCGGTCGAAGCCGATCCCGAGGCGCCACGCGTCGGTCATGTCGGTTTCCCAGTCCGCGCGCCCGCGCAGCTTCGAGTAGGGCTGGCTCTCGTACTCGGCGCCGAAGCGCCAGCGGTCCGTGAGCGCCAAGGCCGTCCCCACGGCCCAGAGCGCTGGCATCTCGATCCGATAATCCTCGACGACGCTGCCGGGGATGCCCTGCATGTCCTGGGTGCGGGTCACGTCCCAGTCGTGCGCGGTCGTGAAGCTGGCACCCACCGCCAGGCGCGGTAGCGGGTCCACGAGCAGCGACCATGTGGTCGAGAGACCGCTGAGCTCGTCCTCCAGTTCCTCCGCACTGGTCAGGAAGTAGTGGCTGCCGTCGGTGCTGACCGGTTCGTCGAAGATGACGTTCACGCGCTCCCGCATGACGCCGCCGATCAGGTTGAGGCTGGCGCCGACGGACAGGCGCGGCGCGACGCGCCAGGCCAAGCCGAGCGGCACCTGGAACTGGGTGCCCTCGCGTGAGAAGAACTCGCGCGCGGTGTACGGCGTGTGGGCTTCCAGCGGGTCGTCCGGATCGGGCAGCAGGAAGACAGTCTCGCGCTGCGTGTCGTACTGGGTGCCGCGCAGCCCCTGGAAGCCTGCGCTGAAGATCAGGCGCCCTCCCGCGAACGGCGCCGCGGCCCGTAGGGTCGGTGTGCGCACCCGGCTGGTGTTGCGCGATACCGCGCCGTCCTCGCTCCGCACCTGCTCCGCGTAACCGCTGACCACGATCGCCATCTTCCGCAGGCCGGGCAGACCGGCGAGGTTGTGCAACGACGGGATCAGCGTGTCGCTCTCGGCGAGCCCCCAGCCGCCGCGTCCATCGATGCGGGCGCTGCTGGAGCGGACGTCGGCGCCAAGATTGGTCAGGGCGAAGGGGCTCTGGGCGAGGGAGACCGATGCGGCGAGAACCGCCAGGACCACCAGCGTGATCGCCATGCCGCGACCGCCTGCAACCCGATTCCTGGAGACGCGCGTGAAGGAATTCATCGGGCACCTCCGCTGAACGGGGTGTAGGTGATCTCGAGGTGCGGCTTCAGGACGGGATGGTCGAGGCCCTGAAAGACGTAACGCGACAGGTAGAAATCCGGTCCGTAGTTCACGGTCGGGGCGTACCCGGTGAAGGATTCACCGGCCGTGACCAGGAAGATCGTGTCCGGGTCGAGCACGCCGTTGAGGATGCGCTGCACCGTCGAGGTCACGTCCCAACCGACCCAGTCGCTCTCAGCGAGGAGCATGCCCTCCAGGTCCACGGAATACTGACCGCCTGCCACGTCGCCGTCGTCCCGAAGGTCCTGCAGCGTCACCGACGCGGACCCGTCGATCAGCGCCAGGGGAGCTTCGTGGACGACCAGGGACTGGATCTGGCCGGAGCTGCGGTCGAAATCCACGCCCAGGCGCACCACCGCGAGGTTGATGAAGACGTCGTCCGGCAGGCTGTCCAGAATCGCGAACGAGAAGAACGGTGAGAGGCGCCGGTGTGTCTGCAGGACCACGTCGGTAGAGAGATCCGCCGAGTAGTCTTCCAATGAATGCAGGGTCGAGACATCAGCGATGGGGGCAATAACAAAAATCTCGCTGTACGAATCTAAAACCGTATCTTGACCGGCCTCCGTCAATCCCAACAGTTCGCCGTAGACCGTGATCTGAAGCGATGCGCCGAGCGTCGTGCCTACGGTTTCCCGCTCCATTTCTTGAAATCCGCCACCGTGTATGTCGCTTGAGGCGTAGCCGATCAAGCCGGAGGCGGAATCATCGCCTTCGCGAATGATGATGCCGTTCGTACCGTTTTCGATCCAGTCGAGTACCGTCAACGGGTTCACATCGAGCGAGGGCTCGGCCCCGGAATGGAATTGATCGACCAGGAGTGGGAGTGCGGCAAACGCCGGTTCGGGCCCGGGATAGAGCGACGTATCGAGCGGTTCGCTCAGGCTGTGGACCTTGTAATGCTTGTTGTACTCTTCCTGCTTGTCGCCCGTCGATTCCGGCAGCTCGGGCACATAGTACTTGAGCCGGTACAGCAGTATCTTGCAGAAGACGATCGTCTCGTCGTCCAGTTCGAACCACTCGGGTACGCTGTCGGGTAGCGTGGACAGCGTGGACAGGTCGTAGCGCACGAGAATCGACGAAGAATCGAGTCCACTGCCGCCGAAGTACAGCACCTGGTTCTCGTCGTAGGGCACGTCCTCGTCTTCGACTGACACCAGACCCCGGACCGCGGTCTCGAACAGGACCTTGGGCGCAGGATCGTTAATCTGCAACTCACCGGGCACGCCGGCGCCGACCGGATTGGGTTCGTCGCTCGTGCAGCCGGCGAGCAGCGCGGTCGCCGCGAGTGCGAGCGCCACCGCGACAGCCGGCCATTTCGACTGATTCGTCTTGAACATCCGTTCTCCTCGTGTAAAACCGAACCGACGCATACTAGGGCCCGTCCGGTCGGTCGTCAAGGCGCTCCCCGTCGGTATCGACGACGCCGGCGGCTCGCGCCGACATGCTCACGTGCGAAAAACCGCTCTCCTTGATCATATCCATCAAGCGCATCACATGTCCGAACTCGGTATGGGTGTCCGAACGCAGCAGGATGTTGTCCTCTCCTCCCTCGGCCAACCGCTGCCGGAGCGCGGGGACGATCTCGTCCTCGGCCAGCGGCCGCTCGTCGAGATAGATCGCGCCGTCGCTGGTGAGGTAGAGGACGGCCGGCCCCTCCATGACCGGTTCCGCCGTGGTGGAGCTCGGCAACTCGAGCTTGATGGCCGGCTGGTGCTTGAAGGTCGAGGTCACCAGGAAGAAGATCAACAACAGGAACATCACGTCGATCAGCGAGGTGACGTTGATGATCAGACGGTTGCCCTTGCGCGGGGGCGCGAACTGCATCTCAGTCCTCCCCGCCGGCGGTGGACCTGGTCCGCCGCAGGGTGCGCTCGCGCAGGTGGTCCAGGGTCTGCGAGGCGTAGCGTTCCAGGTCGAAGATGATGACGTCGGCCCGGCCCTGGAGCCAGTGGTGTCCCACCAGCGCGGGAATGCCGATGATCAGCCCGGCGGCGGTCGTCACCATGGCTTCGGAGATGCCGCCGGAGAGATGCTCGGGATCGCCCAGGCCGACGGTGGAAATGGCCGCGAAGACGCGGATCATGCCCGTCACCGTGCCGAGCAGACCCAGCAGTGGCGCCACCGCCGCGACGATCTCGAGGATATTGAGGTTGCGCACCAGCCGGACCGCCTCCTGGCGGCCGCTCTCCTGCAACACGTCGCGCACTATCTGCCACTCGTAGTCGGCATGGTCCAGGCCGGCGCGCACGACGTTGGCGAAGGGCCCGGGCTTGCGTTCGATGATGGCGTAGGCGATGTCGTGGCTGTCGCTCGCGGGCAGCGTCTCCACCGCCTCGACGACTTCGGGGAAGATGATCTTGGGCCTTCGCAGGGCGAAGAACCGTTCCAGGAAGATCGTCAAGCCGATCAGGGAGCACACTCCCAACGGGATCATCATCACGTTGCCGGCGCGGATCAATTCCCACATCTCAGGTCATTCCTTCGTTGGTTGCGTATCACGGTCACGGCGCCGCGTGTTCAGCGTGCCGAATAGATCAGCTTCACGGTCATCACGAGTTCCGGATCCGGAAAGTGGCTCGGCAAGGGCGCCAACGGGGCCGTGGCCCGGATCGCCGCCAGACTCGCCCGGTGCAAGGACTCGTGCCCTTCCTCGTCGATCACTTCCAGCACGTCCAGGCTGCCGTCCGGCTGGACGACCATCTTGAGCACCGTCAAGCCGTCGATTACACCAAGGTGCGTATAGGCGTAGGGCGGAATCCAGTTGGGCAGGAAATCCTGCTTGAACCGCTCCAGCCAGGGGGCGAAATCCCACGCGACCGTGCTCAGAGCGAAGTCCCCGAACTGGATCAGGTCGCCGGCATCGAGGCTGAGCGACTCCTGATCGTAGTCGAAGCCCCGGTCGCCGGGCCGGCCCTCGGTCCGGTCCAGGATGGACGGTGACGACTGCGTCAGCAGGTCGGCCAGTTCGGCGGTCGGCTGCATGCGGCTTCCGTCCGCCTCGTCTACCTCGTCCAGTATCTGCTCTGTCGATTCTGTGCCGTCGACCAGTTCCTCGCCCTCCCGCACGGCTGGATCGGGGCCGGTTCGGGGTTGCACGCCGCCCGCGACGCTGCCGGTCTCGTCCGTATCGCCCTGCTCCACGGTCGGCTCGGGCACTACGACCACGCCGCCCGGGCTGCCGCCGGTGTCCCTGCTGATCGCCACCTGGGACAAGTCGCCGGTCGTCTCCGCCCGCGGCGCTGAAACCTTATCGCCGCCCGGTATCAGGTCGGCGGCGCGGCTGTCGCGCAAGGCCAGGAAGTCCGGATCCGACGGTGGCTCGGGTATCTCCTGGCTCTCAGGCACCGAGGTATAGGTACGCGGCAGGGCGTCCGACTCCGCAGCCGGCTCGACAAGCAACACCACCTCGAGCACATCGTCCGCCTCACCGGGCGAGGTCGAGCGGGAGGACCCGACCACGTCGACATTCCAGGTCGCGACGCCCAGCAGCAGATGCAGCAGCAGCGCGACCAGGAAGGCGCGGGTCGTTGTGCGACGCTGGGGCACGGTTCTCCTTGACGCTCTCGGACTCCACCGGGATTCTCTGGCCAGGACCATTCACGAATCATCCGGACCGGCTGTCTCCATCACCTGGCAAAGGTAACACAATGTACGGACATGTCCCGTCTGACAATCAGGGAAAGGACCCGGCTCAGATCGCCGAGGCCGTCAAGGCGCTCGCCGCTCGACACGGCGAGCGGATGAACCTGGATATCCCCTTGAGCGGCATGACAACCATGCACATCGGCGGGCCGGCGCTGGCGATCTGCCGTTTGCATACTCCGGATGACGCGCGCCGGTTCCTGGAAAACGCGCGGGAACAGGAAATTCCTGCGGTATGCCTGGGCGGCGGCAGCAACGTGCTGGCGGATGACGCGGGGTTCCAGGGGTTGGTCCTGCAGGTCGCGACGACCGATCTCGAGGTCCGTGGTGACACGATCCGAGCCGGCGCCGGCCTGGATTTCGACGCGCTGGTGATCGCTTCCCTGGAGGCGGGACTCGTGGGTCTCGAATTTGCCTCGGGCATCCCCGGCAGCCTCGGCGGCGCGCTGGTCGGCAACGCGGGATGCTACGGCCACGAGATCGGCGAGTTTCTGGCGGAGGCCACGATACTGCGAACGAATGGCACCGTGGAGACGGTGGGGCCCGAGGCCTTCGCCTTCGCCTACCGCCATTCGGTCTTCAAGGGGCGTGATGATCTGGTGCTCGACGCCGTGCTGCGTTTGCGGCGCGGGGACACGGCGGCCGCCGGCGAGACCCGCGCCGGGATCATCGCCGAGCGCCGGCGCAAGCATCCGGTCGATCTACCCTGTGCCGGCAGCTATTTCCAGAACCTGCCGCCGGAGACGCCGGGCGGGCGCCGACGCGCCGCCGGCGCCCTGTTGGACCAGATCGACGCCCGTGAGATGCGCGAGGGCGACGCGGCGGTCTTCGCGCGCCACGCCAACATCATCGTCAATCTGGGCGAAGCCACGAGCCGGGACGTATTGACCCTGGCGGAGCGCATGAAAGAGGCTGTCGCCGAGCGCTTCGGGGTCCGGCTCCGGGAAGAAGTGCGTCACCTGACGCGTTTCGGCTGGTAATACGGGCAGGAGCGGTGTATTATCCGCGAGCAAGGGTTTCGTATTGACACTTGAGGCTCAACGCCTGTAATTATAAGCAATTGGACGATCAGCTAAGCAGGACAGGAGTCGCGCTATGTCCCGGACGTTTTTCGTGATCTTCTCATGCCTCGTCGTGGTGAGTGCCTCCGCTGCCCTGGGTCAGGAACCCGCCGCGGAAACCGAGAAGACATACAATCTCCTGCACACCTCGGTCGAGGAGCAGGAGGCGATCAGAGCCGAGGAGGAGAACATCCCCACCTACGTGCCGGTCATCCCGGAACGCAACGTGGAACTGACCCTCACGCTCGGCTTCTGGCAGATCGATCAGCAACTCATCGCCGCGGACGGCATTATCTACAAGTACACGGACAAGAGCACGTACTTCGGCGACGTCAGTCTGGTCGGTCAATCGGCCTTCCACCCCCAGGTGCGCCTGAACTACAATCTGCTGCCCTGGTTCTCGCTGGAGCCGGTGTTGGGCTTCTCGGTCTCGGAGTACCAGGCCCAGATCACCAATGCGCAGCAACTGTCCAACCAGGCCTTCGGCGATGGTCCGAACCTGCCCGTGGCCGTGGAAGAGTTCGGCGAATTCGACGCCGAGAACCGCTCCTGCATCACCCTCAGCACAGGCATGAACGCGGTCTTCTACCCACGCGACTACGGCAACTTCGGCAAGGGCCGCTGGCATCCGTTCATTCAGGGAGGCGCCCATCATACCTGGATGACCCTCAATTCGGATTACACGGACTCACCCGCCAAGATGTGGGACGTTGCGGGGGGACTAGGCGTTCGGTTCATCGCCGACGACCTGATCAGCATACGGTTCGAGGTCATGTACCACCACATGACCGTGGGCTTCGAACCCGGCACGTCCTTTGCCACGCGTGATGAGGGCAATGAGCAAATCCCCATCACCAGATGGGTCGAAGGCCAAGGCCAGGTGGATGTCGCCTCTTTCGACAGCCACACTATGGATACCTTCAGCTGGGCCATCGGTTTCACGGCGGATTTCTAGCTGACACACGCACCGAAGCGGCGGCCCCCGCGGCCGCCGCTTTTTTTTATGCGGAGTATCGGCTCACCGGTTCGAGATCATCGGCAAAGCTTCTTGCCTGAAGGACAGGGCTTCCGCCACATCCGCGCGCCGAACATCATGCCGACCGGCCAGCGCCGCCAGGGTGAGCGCCACGCGGGCCGTACGTATGAGGGAGCGAATGGACAGACCCAGCGATCGTTTCGCTTCATCGAGGTAATCCGCGCTCTCGCGGTCCAGCCAGCGTCTGCATTCCGACAACTCCGGCGAGCGTCTGGTCCCACCCGTAATGCCCGAGATACGTGCCAGTCGCTCGTGCGCCGCCGCCGCCCTCGACCGAGCGTCATCCCAGCTGGCGCTCACCTGCCGTGGCTCCACCACACCGTTCTGCAACGACCACTCGGTCGCCTCCTCCATCTCGACGAAGATGTCGATGCGATCCAACAGGGGCCCCGACAGCCGGCTCCCGTAACGCGACCGCGCGCTGGCCGAGCAGCTGCAGGCCCGACGCCGGCTTCCAAAATAACCGCAACGACACGGATTCATGGCCGCCAGGAACTGGAAGTCAGCAGGCCAGAAGCGCGCGCCGGGCCCCCGGGACACCGCCACACGCCCCTCCTCCAGCGGCTCGCGCAGAGCGTCCAGGGCGGTTGGAGCGAACTCGGCCAACTCGTCCAGGAAGAGGGTGCCATGGTGGGCCAGCGTCACTTCGCCCGCCCTCAGTCCGGCACCGCCTCCGATCAGGCCGGCCCGTGTCACCGTGTGATGGGGCGCACGGAAGGGCCTTTCACCGCCAAGATGCTGCCGGCGCAGGAGGCCGGCGACTCCCTGGATACGCGTTACATCCACGGCCTCCTGGCGAGAGCAGGCCGGCGTCAGGGCGCTGACCGTCCGGCAGAGACGTGTCTTGCCGGTCCCCGGTGGACCCACGAGCAGGATGTTGTGTCGTCCCGCCGCCGCCAGGACGGCCAGACGCCTCACCGGTGGCGCGGACATGGCATAGAAACCCGCGGCTTCCCGGGGGACCGCCAACGCCCGTCTGGGCTCGTAGGTATCCCGGCACGCACGCAGGCCCTCGCCACAGCGGTGCCAGTTGACGACCTCCGCGAGACGGCGGGCTCCCAGTACGGTGATGCCAGGGACCAGTCGGGCTTCCCAGGCTTGGACTTCCGGTACGACGAACACGTCGGCGCCGCGCCCGGCGGCGGCGGTCACGATCGACAACAAGCCGCGAACGGGACGCAACTCGCCGGTCAGGGACAGTTCGCCCAGGAACACGGCGTCACGACGCTGTGGCGGCGGCGGCGGTTCTTCCCGGGTGCAGGCACTAACGCCGACGGCGATGGCCACGTCCACCGCCGCACCCTGTTTCCGGACGTCCGCCGGGGCCAGGTTCACGGTCACGCGTCCGGACGGCCAGGACAGATCGCTGTTGCGCATGGCCGACAGGACCCGCTCGCGGCTCTCGCGCAGCGTGGTCCCCGGCAAGCCCACGATCTGGAACGTGGGCAGACCGCGACGCGCGTCGACCTCCACCGTCACGTCGTAGCCGTCTATCCCGTAGACGGCGCCGCTATGTACGCGCTGGACCATCCCGACCTCCCCGCTGAGAATCGCACGTCCTCCCCCGTTGCCGGATCCATGCCACGGCCGGCACCTGATGGTCAGATGGCCGCAGACAAGCGCCTGGACGCCTTGAGCCGGATGCTGGGGAGAGGGTGCGGCGGAATCGGGCGCGTCAACGCGTGACGACGTCGGCCGAGCAGAGAGAATCCCGTCAGGGACTCGTCCAGCTCATTGCGGACGACTCCAAGCGGCACGGCGTGTCAACCCTCGGGTGGGAGATCTTGACGTGAAAAAAGGGAACCCCCCAGTCGGGGGGTTCCCTCGTCCATGCTTGGAATCGCGAATCAATGGAAGAGGGTTTTGACCTCTCCCCAGGTGGAGTCCTCGTTGGACGTCGGATCGTGCGGGTAGATGAGCTTCACACCGAACACGTGGTGGTAACCGTCGGGAACCTGGATAAACGGGTACCAAGGTTCCGAGATCGCCGTGCCGGCGAAGACCCAGTCATTCAAATCCCAGCCCCAGCTCTGCAGCAACGGTAATTCGCCGCCGCCGACGATATCGCAGGTGCCGATACCGGCGCCGGAGTAGACCATCCAGCCGAGCGGATCGTCCAGATGCATCTCCCAGCCGTCATCGACGGCCGCCTCGAGCAGCATGGCACCATCGGTGAAGGTGCCGGGCGCCGCATAGTCGCCGGCCGTACCACCGACGATGGGATCCTCGTAGATCCGAAGCATGCCGCCGATAAAGGTATAATCCTTCGTGCTGAGGCCCATGTCGTGGGCGTAGGTAGCCACGGTCATGTCGGAGACGTGCACCGTGTACTGGAAGTTGTCGAAGTCCACGGGAATCGGTGCCGGCATGCTTACAGCCGGGTTTGCGATTCCATAGACCGTGAGACCAGCACCCACCTGATCCGGTCCGGGGTTGTACTTGGCGAAGCCCTCGAAGGTGAATTCGACCTGTCCCACAGCGGGGACGGCCACCATCAGCGCGAGTGCAATCATCACCAGTCGCTTCATTTTGCCCTCCTTCCGCTCTTTATCGGTACAGTTTCTTGAGGTTACTCCAGGTCATGTCCTCGTTGGGGATCGTGCCATCGTAGTAGATGTGCCCGTCCGCCTCGAGATCATACCCTTCCGGGACCGTGGGATCAACGTCCTGGCCGATGAGGCCGGCGATGGTCACGGCGTTGGGATCCTGCAATTCCTGGCCGAGTTCGGTGAAATGTGTGCCGAGTTCAAAAACGAGCATCCCCTGGAAGTTGCCCGAAGAGATCGTGGTGTCGTAAGTCACCGCGAAGTTGGAGAACGAACCGTGCAGGTAGACCTCACCGTCGCTGAAGTTCGCGATGGCCCCGGGATCGGGTGGGTCCACGCCGTAGAAGGGCATGGTGTAGCCCGGGTCGACGTATTCCTGCGCGATGATGTCGATGGAGCCGCCGACGTAGAACGTGCGGTAGAGACCGCCACCCAGGTCGGTTTCACCCAGCGAGACCAGGTCGCTGATGACGAAGGTGTACTCGTAGTCGTCCTGGCTCCAGGTCAGCGGCGCACTGATGTTGTCGACATAGCCGAGACCGGCCAGGACATCGCCGGCATTGCTCGGTGGGAATCCCTGTACGCCGGGCGTGTTGTCCGACTCGTAGAGATAACCAATGATGTCCATCACATCGGACTGCGCGTGTGCGACACCGGCGCCGCAAAAGACGGCGAGAAGAGCCAGCATCCACAGTTTCTTCATACTACCCCCCAATGTTCATGGCCCGGCGTCAACCGAGGGCCATCGCCTAATGGTAGTGACACTTTATCCATGTGCGGTCTCGCAGCAGGCGAAACTTGGCGGGTGTCAACTGATAGCGGGAACCATACCTGCAATCAGTCCGTTCACCACGAGTACCGTCTTTTTTTTTAGCGGCAGACTTTAACTTCATCCTAAATTGAGCGATTTTCCCAGTTGAAAGACTCCACCTGCTGGTGTAAGGTAT
>CAYMCR010000005.1:0-93719 GCA_964389015.1 uncultured Fibrobacteraceae bacterium
AAGGAAACAAGGCCCATGGTTAGAATGGCTTGACCAAAGTTAAAGGTGTAAACCGTCCCCGGGATCAAACCGCAAAACCATCCCACCCCTGGGTGGGGCCGGCATGATCGAATCTCAAGGACGAGACAGCTCCCGCCATTTCTTCAGCTTCTCCCAGTGGAACCGCCGCCCCGTATCGCCGAAGTTGTGCCCCAGCCAGATCACCAGCGCGCCCAGCATCACCCCCCCGATCACGTCGACCACGTAGTGATAGCGGCAGTAGACGGTGGCCGCGCAGAGCAGCAGCCACAGGATCGTCGCCAGCGGGCGATAGCGCGGGAACCAGCGCCAGACGTGCCACCAGCCCATCATCGAGCCGGCCACGTGGCTGCTGGGGAAGGCCGCGCCCAGGATGGCGCCGTTGGCGTGGATCATGTGCATGATGTCGGTGAAGATCCAGCCCGGCACGTCGATGGGTTGGGTGATGAGGTACTTGGGTCCCCAGGCGGGGAAGAACGTGTAGAGGGAGTAGCAGAGCAGCATGGTCGCGCTCAGGTCGCGGACGAAGCCGCGCACGGCGGGCCAGCGATCGTCGCCGATGAGCCCCCGGCACCTGGACAGCATGAGCAGCACCAGCGGCGAGAACAGGTAGTAGGTGAAGTAGGCGAACTCCATCAGCTCGTGGAACCAGGGCCACGGCCAGGCCAGCGACCAGGCCAGGCTCGGCTGCAGGCCGAAGAGCTTGCCTTCGAGAGCGATCAGCCACGGGTCGAACGAGTCGTGGAAGCCGTGAAAGACGATGCCCAGGAACTCCATCTCCGCGTAGAAGAGCGGGAAGGTGAAGGGCAGGTAGATTTCGCCCACCAGCCTCAGTACGGCGTGACGCGAGCGTCGCAGCAGCGGCGGCACGAACCAGAAGATCAGCGCCAGGGCCCAGTGTGCGGCCAACCGCCAGATGGGATGGGCGCACACCGACGGGTTGAGCAGGGGATAGAGCCCGCTGACGAGCAGGTAGACGACGGCCCAACGATCCAGGTCGAGGCGATGCAGGGACAGACGTTTCAGTCCGCGGCGCATCAGAGCCAGCACTCCTGACGGTAGAATTCCAGGGTCTCGGCGAATCCCGTATCCAGATCACGCGCGCCGGCGTAACCGAGTTCCCTGCGGATTTTATCACCGCTGCAGGCCCAGCCGTCCACCGAGATGTCCGCGAGCCGGTCCGCGGCCAGCAGGGGCAGCGATTGCGCCCGCGTCTCGCCCACCAGCCGCGCGATCAGGCGCAGCAGTCCCACCGGCAGTTGCAGGGTCAGGATGCGCCGGTCGAAACAGCGGGACAGGGACGTCGTCAGGTCGGTGAAGGGATGGATCACACCGTCGGCCACGAAATACGCACCCCGGGCGCGCTCGTCCTCGGCCAGCAACACGGCGGCGTCGGCCGCGTCGCGCCCGTCCACCAGGGTCAGCTCCTGCACGCGGCCGATGCGTGCGCTCAGGCCGCGGGCAGCCGCCTTGAACAGAGGCAGGAACGCCCGGTCGCGCGGTCCGTACAGCGCGGGGGGGCGCAGGGCCGCGGTGCGGAAGGGCCAGTCCTGCTCGAGCAGGGCTTCGGCTGCCAACTTGGAGTGCCCGTAGGCGGTGATCGGCGTGCAGGGCTCGTCCTCGCGCCGCGGGCAGCCGAGCGTGGACGGTCCCGCGGCGGCCAGGCTGGAGATCAGTACGAACGCGCGTACCGTGCCCGCGCGGACGGCGGCCTGCAACAAGCGGCGGGTCGTGACCACGTTGCCGCGCCGGTAGCCCGCTACGTCCGGGGCACGCACCACGCCGGCGCAGTGGATCACCAGTTCGGCGCCGTCGAGCAGGGCGTCCAGGGTGGCGAGGTCCGCGTCGTCCGCCACATCCGGTGCGCCGGGGGGCGGCGCCAGCACGGCCTCGACCGTCTCGACGCCCTTGCCCCGGATCCAGCGCTGGTCGCTGGTGGGGCGCACGCTGGCGCGCACCCGGTATCCGTGTGCCAGCAGCACGTCGGCGATGTGTCCGCCCAGGAACCCGGTGGCGCCGGTCAATGCCACCAGTGAGGTCATGACAGCGACAGGTCGTAGATGCGGTAGGTCCGGTAGACTTCGGCGCCGAACTTTTCCAGGATTCCGTTCATGGTGCTGTTGTCATCGAGGATCCAGCTGCATTCGCCCGCGGTGATGCCGCCCTTGAGGGCCGCCTTGTAGGAGCGCAGGATCATCATCAAGTCGACGCCCCTGTGCCGATGTTCGGGCAGCACGCCCAGCAACAGGGTGCGCGCGTAGGTGATCTTCTTGCGGTCGAGCAGGAATTTGAAGATGCCGAAGGGGAAGAGCTTACCCCTGACCCGCTTGAGGGCCAGGTTGAAGTCGGGGATGGTCATGCTGAAGCCGATGGGCTCGCCCTGCCACTCCGAGATCAGCAGCAGGTTCTCGTTGACCATGATCTTCATCTCCTTGGCCGAGAAATAGAACTCCTCGGGGTCCATGGGAATGAAGCCCCAGTTCTCGTGCCAGCAGCGGTTGTAGAGGTCGCGGATCACCTCCACCTCGTTGCGGAAGTCCTTCTTGTTGATGGGCCGCACGATGAGGTCGGTCTCGCCCCTCAGGATATGCTTGGCGGCGGCGGCCATATGGTTGGACAGCTTGATGCCCTTGGCCTCGACCCGCCAGGCCCACAGATCCTTGCACTTGTCCAGTCCGTCGTAGGATTCGAGCTGGTTCCGGTAGTAGGCCGGGTTGTAGGACATGCCGGTCACGGGCGAGCCGGGCTCACCGTCGATCAGCAGGCCCGGGTTGTCGTGGTTGGTGGTGAAGTTCAGGGGACCGCGCATGACGGCCATGCCGCGCTTGCGCAGCCAGCCGCGGGCGGTGTCGAGCAGCTCGCGGGAGACGGCCGCGTCGTCGATGCACTCGTAGAAGCCGAAGAAACCGGTCTGCTCGTGCCAGTGCTCGTTGTGGTAGCGGTCGACGCAGGCGCCGATGCGCCCGATCACCTCGCCGTCGCGCCGGGCCAGCCAGAGGCCGGTCTCGGCGTGCTTGAAGAAGGGATTCTTGCGCCGGTCGAGGAACTCCTTGACCTGGGTCAGCAGCGGGTAGACGTAGTGGGGGTCGTCGGCGTAGATGCGGTAGGGAAGCTGCAGAAACGCATCCAGGTCCTTCTTGCCGGATACCGGCGCGACGGTGAAGTCCATCTTCCCTCCTGTACGATACGGATTAGTTGATCACGCCCAGTTCCCGGCCCACGCGCGTGAGGATGTCCATGGCGCGGTGCACCTCGTCCTCGGTGTGGGTGGCCATCAGGCTGAGGCGGATCAGGGCGTCGCCCTTCTCCACGGCCGGCGAGACCACGGAGTTGACGAAGACACCCTCCTCGAACAACCGGTGGCACATCTGGAAGGACATCATGTCCTCGCCGATGATCACCGGGATGATGGGCGTCTGCGAGGGGCCCGTGTCGAAGCCGGCGTCCTGGAGGCGGTCCAGCATGACCTCCGTGTTGCGCCAGAGCTGGGTCAGGCGCCAGTCCTCCTCGCACATGACGTCGACGGCCGCCGAGACGGAGGCGCAGGAGGCGGGAGGCATGCTCGCGGAAAAGATGAGCGAGCGGGCGGTGTGCTTGATGTAGTGGATGGTCTCCGCGTCCGAGGCGATGAAGCCGCCGACCGAGGCCAGGGACTTGCTGAAGGTGCCCATCACCAGGTGCACGCGGTCGGTGACGTCGAAGTGATCGGCGGTGCCGCGTCCCTGCTTGCCGAGCACGCCCACGCCGTGGGCGTCGTCGATCATCAGTATCGCGTCGTGCTGCTCGGCGAGGTCGAGAATCTCGGGCACCTTGGCGATGTCGCCGTGCATGGAGAATACGCCGTCCACGACGATCATCTTGCCGTTGGAATTGCAGTTGGAGAGGACCTGCGACAGCGAGGTCATGTCGTTGTGCTTGTATTTCTTGACCTGGCCGAAACTCAGGCGGGTCGCGTCGATGATCGAGGCGTGGTCGGTGCGGTCGACGACCACGGTGTCGTTGCGGCCGACCATGGAGTAGATCACGCCCAGGTTGACCATCATGCCGGTGGAGAAGACCAGGGCCTTTTCCTTGCCCACGAGGCTCGCGAGCTTCTCTTCCAGCTCGATGTGGATGTCCAGGGTGCCGTTCAGGAAGCGCGAGCCGGCGCAGCCGCTGCCGTACTTGTCCAGGGCCTGCTTGGCCCGCTCCTTGACCAGCGGGTGGTTGGTCAGGCCCAGGTAGTTGTTGCTGCCCAGCATGATCACTTCGCGGCCGTCGATCCGCACGGTGTTCTCCTGCGCGGACTCGATGACCCGGAAGTAATGGTACAAGCCGGCTTCCTGCAGCTCCTTCGCCACCCTGAACCGTCCGACCTTGTCGAGTAGACCCATCATCATCCTTGCTGTGTTCAGAAGGGACGGCGCCCGCAAGACCCCGTCCTTCATCTTTCTGCCGACCTGGAATACGAGGGCAGCATGATAATTGTTCGGGCCCGACTGTACCAATTCTTTCGAGACCCGGCCAGTCCTAAAGGGTTGTTAACTGCGCAACAGCGCACGGGCCTCCCAGGCGATGAACAGGGCCAGGACCACGAGCCCCGCGGCGATACCGGCGAGCAGGTGCCGGCCGTCGCCGAAAAAGTGCCAGGCTTGCCAGACCAGCGCCGCCACGGTGGTCGCGAGCATGAACAACGCGGGCACCAGGGTGATCAGCCGCGGCTTGCGCAGGCCCACCAGCCAGCTCGAGACCACGATAAGCGCAAGGGCCGCCACCAGTTGATTGGTTGCCCCAAAAACGGGCCAGATGCGCGTGTAGCTGTCGCTGGCCCCGAGCCAGCCGGCGAGCACCACCGTGATCAGGGTCGCGGTCCAGCGACCGCGCAACAGCGGCACGTCGCGGCAAAGCTCCTGCAGGACGAAGCGGGCCAGGCGCGTGGAGGTGTCGAGGGTGGTGATCACGAAGGCGTTGATCATCAGGATCCCGAAAAACAGCCCCAGGGGCGCTGTGAGCAGGGGCAGGGCGTCCACCAGGCGGCTCAGACCGGTGGCGAAGGCCACGATGGGGCCGCCGCCCTCGTTCGACATGAGGTATTGCAGGCTGCCCGCGGCGGGCGCGGCGCCGGCGTCCCAATCCAGTGCGCCGGCGGCGGTGAGGATGACCAGGCCCGCCAGCGCGGCTTCCAGGATCATGGCCCCGTAGCCCACCCGCAGGCCGTCGGTCTCGCGGGCGAGCTGCTTGCTGGTGGTGCCGCTGGCGACGAGCG
This sequence comes from uncultured Fibrobacteraceae bacterium, assembly GCA_964389015.1. Taxonomy (GTDB): domain Bacteria; phylum Krumholzibacteriota; class Krumholzibacteriia; order LZORAL124-64-63; family LZORAL124-64-63; genus JAHIYU01. The sequence goes on from CAYMCR010000005.1 coordinate 5,264, forward strand.
AGTGGAAGCCGCTGATGGCCCCGCAGGCGATCATCACGAAGAGCATGGGCCACATGGGGCCCTGGTCGACGTGGAAGCGAGTGAAGACGGGCGCGGTGAAGTCCGGATGGAGGGCCAGCAGGCCCAATACGCCGCCGCCGAGTCCCAGGTACAGGATCCAGGTGCTCAGGTAGTCGCGGGGCTGCAGCAGCAGCCACACGGGCAGGACCGAGGCCAGTACGCAGTAGGCCATCAGGATCCAGAACCAGAACGTCACCGCGGGCAGGCCCAGGACGGTCTCGCCCACGTCGACGGGTATGCGTTGTCCCAGATAGATCAGTCCCGCAAGGATGAGGAGGGCGGCCAGGGTGGCCGGACCCAGCCGCAGGCCGGCCCGCAGGACCAGCTTGCCGAAGACCATCGCCAGCAGGATCAGCCCGAAGGTGGGCAACACGATGGTGGGCTGGGAGGTGAAGGTGCGCGCGGTGATCACGCCGAAGACGGCGATCACCAGCACCAGGGCACACCACAGAAAGACCGACAGCACCAGTCGCGCGCGGCGGCCCAGGGTCTGCTCGGCGATCTCGCCCACCGACACGCCCTTGCTGCGCACCGACGCCATCAGCGACACGTAGTCGTGGACCGCGCCAATAAACACCGCGCCGATCGCCACCCACAGCAGCGACGCCAGCCAGCCGAAGTAGTGTACCCCCAGCAGGGGGCCCACGATGGGCCCGGCGCCGGCGATGGACGAGAAGTGGTGGCCGAACAGCACCGGCGTCTTGGCGGCGTGATAGTCGAGACCGTCGGCCCGGGTGTCGCTGGGGACGGAACGGCCGTCGTCGGGCGCGATCAGCCGGCGTGCGACCCAGCGCCCGTAGAGCCGGTAGCCCAGCACCAGCCAGACCGCCAGCGCGCCGCCGATCCACAGTGTGTTCAAGCGAGCTCCTTCTCGGCAAAGATCTCGGCCTCGAAGACCCGGAACGCGGCGCCCTCGCGCCAGGCGTCGGGCGAGAGGCCGGCCTTCATGGCCAGGTGGGACAGCATGGTGTCGCGGTCCCAACCCTGTTCCGCGGCCACCTGGGGCAGGAACACGGACTTGTTGGGCCCGCGCGTGAGGACCACGCCGTGTCGCGGAACCAGGATGTCGCGCCAGCTTGCGACGTCGCGCAACGGCGTGAGCGCGGAGATCTCGATCTCCAGGTCCGGCACTTCGCCGGCGGTCACCGAGGTGAAGCGCGGATCCCGGAAAGCGGCGGACAGGGCGTTGTCCACGATCGCCTCGGCCAGGGGCTTGACGCCCTCGATATAGCCGATGCAGCCGCGCAATTGACCACCGCTGTGCAGGGTGACGAAGGCGCCGCGGTTCTCCTGCAGGGCGGGGGTGAGGGTCTCCAATGCGGGCGCCGTGTCGCCGGAGGCCTCGGCGGTGATCACCCCCCGGGCCAACTCGAGCAGGTAGGCCTTCTCGGCGGTAGTCAGCGATGCGCTCATGAGGCGTCCTCCAGGTCCAGGCAGGCCAGCAGCGCGGCGTAGCTCACCGAGAAGGTGAAGTCGTTGTCGCGGTCGCCACTACGGGCGTAGTCGATCATGGCCGTACGCGGTTTCGCCGGCCAGGGCAGGGACAGGACCAGAGCGGCGGCCTCCAGCCCACACATGGTGATGCCGGTGTCGCGCCCGTAGTCCAGCAGGCGCTGGGCGTCCCAGTCCAGCACGGCCTCGAGGGCGCCCATGTCCAGACGGCGCAGCTTTTCGGGGATGTCCGAGCGGAAGGGTACATAGCCGAAATTGGTGCCGAAGTGGGTCATGTCGGTGGAGATGACGAACAGCGACCGTCCGTCGCACCACTGGCCGAGAGCGGCGGCGGCCTCGGTGCGCTGGGCATCGGCGAGATGGGGAACCAGCAGCGGCACCACCGGCGGCACCGGGTCGAATACGGTCTGCACGAAAGGCAGCTGGATCTCCTCGGCGTGCTCCTGGGCGTGGGCGGCCGGCTGGCAGTCGAAGGCCGGGCAGGCGGCCAGGAGATCGCAGACCGCGCGGTCCACGGCGACGTCGCCCAGAGGCGTGGCGTAGGCGTCGACGTCGGAATAGGAGACCCGCGAGATCGGATGGCGATGCGGCGGCGCCAGGACAAAGACCCGATCGTAGGTCCGCCCGGCGAGCAGCCCATAGCCGCGCCCGGCAACCGGTCCGCTGTAGACGTAGCCGGCATGCGGCGCCAGCAGCACGACGGGCGTCCCGGCCGGCGCGTCGTCCGGCCTGGCGGCGGCGATGAATCCCTCCACCTCGGCGGCCAAGGCGCCGGGCTCGCCAGGATACCAGGATCCGGCCAGGGCGGCGGGGCGGGTAGTGATTTCCGGCATGGCATCCTCCTATATTCCAGAGTACTTCGACTGTAGCAGATCGCTAGTCGTGGGGTCCAGGTCGGCAAACGCCGTTTACACTTGCGTTCCGCGTCGGGAAGCTCCATGCTGAGGGTTGATGCTATGTAAAAAAGCACACCTCATTTGGGGAGGATCGGGTTTTGAAGATCAACGAGAAGGCCCAGGGCGAGGTCATGGTCCTGAACCTGTCCGGCAAAATAATGGGCGGCGACGACCACGATCTCTTCCACACGGAGATCAAGACGCTCATCAGCGAAGGCTTCGTGGACGTCATACTCAACATGTCCAAGGTGAACTGGATCAACTCCACCGGCCTGGGCGTGCTGGTCTCGGGCTTCCACACCCTGAAGAAGAACGGCGGCGTGATGAAGATCTGCGACGTCAGCAGCCGCATCGACAACATCCTGAACGTAACCCAGCTAAAGCTGGTGTTCGAAACCTACGAGACCGTGGATGAAGCGGTGGCCTCGTTCGGAAAGTAGGAGGATGTGGCAGCGCCGCGAACGCCGCTGCTAACGGTGGACGGAGTGGTGCTGGTTCGTGATCCGGACCGACCTGGCGCGCCGCCACAAGTGTTGCTGATCAAGCGTGGGCATGAACCTTTTCGAGGCCGCTGGGCATTGCCTGGCGGCTTCGTTGATTTGGGGGAGGATCCGGATGATGCGGTGGGGCGTGAGGTGGAGGAGGAGACGGGGTTGAAGGGGTTGGAGTTCGAGCAGTTTCGTGTTTATGGGGCGGTGGGTCGGGATCCTCGGGGGCATACGGTTTCGGTGGTTTATTTGGCGGAGATTGTGGGGGTGGCGCCGGTTGTGATGGGTGGGGATGACGCGGCTGAGGCGGCTTGGTTTGAGGTGGGGGAGACGCCGGAGATGGCGTTTGATCATGGGGGGATATTGGGGGATGTGGTTGGGGGGTGAGGCGGGGATTATCGCGATGTTCTTGACCAGATTCTGGTGTTCGGATAGGCTGATTCAGTTGTGGTGATGTAGATGGAATATGAGGAATGGGTTATCCGCGAACTGGCATTGACGTCTCTGGATTATCAGCAGCTGACTTGCGGCGTGTTTGGATACCCAGATCCATAGAATTCACGTTAGTTGAACTTTGTTAGTACAAGAAAAGCAGGATACTGATGGGATTGCTCACGTCACATCATCTCGGGCTGGCGCTGGCCGGCAAGGGTGACGAGCAGGCGTCGCGGGGGGCCTTGACCGAGTTCCTGCAGGTCTGGCGTGAGGCGGACGAGGATCTGCCGCAAGTCGTGGATGCCAAGCGGCGGTTGGGTGGGGGATAGAGTCCCTGGCAGTCGAATTCCAGAGACCGGAACGAACCCCTGCGATTTCTCCACCATCACTATAATCCCCATTTAGCCAAGTGTTTGTCGCATATTGACACATAGTTGTCGGGTCTAGGTATGGTCCTGGTCGGTGGGTCCGCGATATTTTCGTATGTGACAAGGCGAATAGTCTCGGTTGGAGGGAGATACCGGCGAACGTCGCTGGTCGGAAACAGTCTCGTCAGATGGTGCGGATTGGCTGTCGGCCTATCCATCCATGGAGGAGGAATACCATGAAGATCGATCGAAACACGGGGTTCATGCTCCTGGTCCTGCTGGTGTTTGGCGTTGTGTCGTGGGTGCAGGTGGGTGCCGCGGATGTGACGGATCCTCGTTCCGCCGCCGCTGAATCACAAGCTCAGACGGTGTCTCGGATAGAACATGCAGACGTAGCGACCGCGTCCGCTCGCCGCTTGCCGATGATGCAGGAGATCTTCGCCGCTCTGGAAGCCAAGCAGATCGCAGTGGCCGAATTGCAGGCGCGTTTTGACGCGGCGACCGACGAGACGCGGGCCCTGGACCTGCAGCGGGAAGTCGAAACGCTGAAGAAGGCAGCCGAACTGGAGATCCTGCGCATCCAGCTCCGCTATGCCCGGGATGAGGGCCGGCAGGAGACGGTGATGCACCTGGAAACCGCCATCGAGACCATGACGACCCAGAGGCCGCGGCTCGAGCCGCGGGAGGAATCGCGCTCGCGGGATTCGCTGCGGGCCCCGGAAGTTCAGGGGAGGTAGGCCATGCGTTGCACAGCGAGATTGACCGGCCTCCTGGCCGCGATCATATGTCTGGCCGCCGCCGACGCCTCGGCCCGGGTCGGCCCGCCGGTGGAAGTGGAATTGCTCGGACCGCCGCGTGCGGCGAAGGCGGGGGAGGTCTTTTCCGGCGAGTTGCTGGTCGAGAGCGGCGAGGACGCCGTTCTGGAGCACTGTCGTCTGGCAGGCGAGGGGTGGCGGCAGGAGCGCCTCGATGTCGCCGCGGCGATCCGTCTGCCCAAGGACGGTTCGCTCGTGATCGGCTTCAGTGTCGAGCCCCGGGATCCGAACGAGCCGCTGGTTTTCAAGTTCGACTGGAACGGAGTCGCCGTCGAGCGATCCTATGATCTTTCGGCGGCGACTTACGAGCTGGCGCTGGCGCCCACGCCGACCGTCAAGCTCGCCGGACGCGACGGGGTGCCGCAGCCGCCGGACCCCGGACACACGGTCTTCATGCCGGTCGAGCCCGTGGCGGCCTGGAACGACAATGCGCGCCTCAAGCCGGGAACGTGCGACGTCGGCCACGTGGGCGATCGGCCCGGCGCGGACGACGACGGCAAGGGGACCCGCGAGTACACCCTGACCGTGCAGGGCCGGTTCATCTGCGTGCGCAGCGACGGACAGGAGGTTCCGGGCGACGGCATGCTCGTGCAGATCTACGACGCCGATCCCGGCATCGACGACCTGCTGGCGACCACCATGACCACGAGCGACGGCTACTTCGGCTGCACCTGGCACGATACCCAGTCCGAGGATCCCGACATCTACGTGATCTTCAGCACGGAGAACGCCACCATCGAGACCGAGCATCCCACCGGGTGGATCGTCTACGCCTTCGAGACGGGCGAGTGGCCCAACGTCACCGATCCGGTCCTCGACATCGGCACGCACATGTCGAGCGACGACAGCCTGCACCGGGCCGTCTTCGTCCACACCAGCATCACGCGGACCGCCCGCTGGTTCGAGGACCGCGGCTACGGCTGTGGCTTCGTGGATGTGCGCTGGCCCAACGAAGAAGGCGAGACCTACTACCAGCGCGTGGGAGACAACATCTACATCGGCCGGGATCGCAGCTGGGAAGAGGGCGTCCACAGCCATGAGTACGGACATCACTTCCAGGATCAGTACGAAGGTCTGGAGAACATCAACTACTGCAACGGTATCTGCGACGAGTCGGGCACGGATTGCGCCCATTGCATCTGGTGCGAGGAGGATGTGGTCATCGCCTGGCAGGAGGGTGTGGCCAACTGGATCGGCAACGTCATCCCCAAGACCTACACACAGGCGTATGGTCTGTGGCCCCTGTACTTCGTCGGGGTCGACAGCCTGTTCACCTGTCAGGAAGACGGCACCTATCACAACGAGAGCCAGACCGAGGGTTACACGGCAGCGTTGTTGGTCGACATACAGGACGAGGACGAGGACGACCACTCCGAGTATCCGGGCGTCCACGACGAGCTGTGGCTCGGTTCCGAAGCCATCCTGTACCTCATCGACCAGGCGGAGCCGGGCAGCATGGGTGCGTTCCTGGAGGACTTCCGCTACGAGTGGCCCGTGTACCGGGAGCAGCTCTGGGCCACGGCCATGAACTGCGGCTACCAGACGGACGACGCGCAGCCCCTGCCGCCGGCCAGCATCTGGTCGACGAGCCATACGGCGGGTGTCGGTTCGCCCAATGCAATCGTCGAACTCGCATGGGAGCGGGCCATCGACGACGCCTCGGGGATCGAGGGGTACGGCTACGTCGTGTCGGCCGGCGCACCCGTGATGCCCACCGATTTCATGGCCCTCGAGGATGTGACGACGCACACGTTGCCGCCGCTCGAGGCCGGCAGCTGGTACTTCAATCTTCGCAGTCTGGATCGCGACGGGAACTGGGGCGGCAGCTACACGAGCTTCGGCCCCATCGTCATCGAGGAGCCCGACCCGGCCAACTTCAGCTTCTATGAGCAGCAGGACTGGCAGTACTCGGTGGTGCCGCGCGACGACGAAGACGCCACCGGTGCCGCGGCCGTGGTCTCGACCACGCTGCCGGGCGGAGAGGTCGGCACGTATTGGAGCGTGCTGGCCCAGAACGATGGTGAAGAGGCGGCCACCGAGGACATGTACGCCTCCATCTACGTCGACGAGGAGTACAAGGGGCAGACCTACTGGCTGGAGCCGTACGCCGGCGAGCAGATGGATTCCACCAACAACGGCCCGTTCTCCTCCTACGGCGGCCGGCACTCGCTGCATTGCGAGTTGGACGCGCAGCACCTCATGCCCGAACCGGACGAGCTGGACAACTACTGGGGCCGACAGTTCGTCTGGACGCCGCGGGAGATGGTGCAGGGGACGCTCTACGCCCAGCCGGCGCCGAGCACGATATCGGCCGGGTACGGGTTCTTGACCGAAGGGCCGTTCTTCTACAACTGCCACGGGTGGCGTTTCGAGTCGAGCGGCTGGTGGAACGCCGTGGCCGTCTGGGCCGTCGAGAACGACGAGGATTTCGACCAGCGGCTGCACGCACCCACCACCGGCGCCGAAGACGGTTTCGACACCCCTCTGGCCACCTCGGCCCGGCTGGCCGGCTGCCTCGACGCGGTGCTGGTCAATCGCAACACCCTGGGCAACGAGCCGTGGGACGTCAGCGTCATGAACTTCGTCGGGACGGGCACTCATCAGTACTACATCCAGCATATCCAGAGCTCTTCGCACGACTACGGCGACTCGGTGACGGTGACGATGCCGGCCGGACAGCACATCCTGCTGGCGGAATTCGAGGTCTACGAGCACGAGATCGGGACGACGAGCGTCAGCGTCAGTACCGACCCGCCGCTGATGCCGCTGTACGTGCAGTGGCGGGCGCGGGATTTCACCTACGGTTCGCTTACTGATTTCGACGCGGAGACGGTGACCGATCTCGACGGTAAGGCGCATCTGTCCTGTAACATCGCGATGGCGGGCTACCACTGCCTTGCTTTCTATCGCGATCCCCTGTCCGGCAGCGAGGCCATGGAGATCACCTTCGAGATCCAGGCCACGACGGCGGACCTGAGGCCGTTCCACGCCTGGGACTGGCACTCGCCGCTAGTGCCCCGGCCGGCTCCCGACGGCACGCCCGCGAGCGTGGCGCTGCCGGACACGCTGCACGGCAACGAAGCTTCGACCTATTTCAATATGACCTTCTGGAATGCGAGCCCGAGTGACGGCGGCGCGATGCTCAACCACGTGCTGCTGGACGACGAGGTCACGTCGACGCCCTACTACACGACGTTCCCGGCCTGGCACTACGAGTACCTCAACTGGCCGGTGGCCAAGACGGTGCGCGGCGGCCGCCATACGCTCGTTCACGTAATCGACGCCGACGCCCTGGTCGAGGAGATGGACGAGACCAACAATGTCTACGGCGAGCAGTACATCTGGTCGCCGCTCGCCCTGGCGCCGCACGAGGCGGCGACCCGGGCGCCGCCGCCGGCCCGCATGGGCGGCTGGACGCAGATCGGCAGCGGCGAGGAAATGTGGTTCAACTGCGACGGTCTGCGCATGGACGTCAACAGCCGTTACTGGATCGCCCTGGCGGTGATGCCGGGCGACACCAGCGACGTCGATGTCCGCATCCATCAGCCCCTGGTCGGCGCGAAGGACGGTTTCCACGAGAACGAGGTCATGTCCGCCTGGGGGAGGGGCCAGTCGGACTACGTGCTGCTCAACTTCAACCTGGTGGACCGGCACGACTACGACGTCGGCGTCGTCAACGCCGGCGGCGAACAGGACTACACGATCCAGTGCGTCGACGAGGATTGGCTCGGCCAACCGGACGGGACCTACGGACCGTTCACGCTGTCGGCGGGAGAGATCCTCCATCTCTACGAGATGTACCTGACGCCCGAGACCTACGAGTTCCGGCTGGAGAACCTGGCCGGCAGCGTGGACTGGGGCATGAGCTTCCATACCTCGGTGCTGGGCTATCACCAGAAGACCGCCAATCCGTTCGGCCCGACGATCTGGCTCAACGGCCCGGGCGAGGGGGAGACCCTCCCGGTCGAGGTCGACTCCGCGGGCTACTACTGTCTCGCGGTCTGGAAGGCCGGGACGGCTGATCTCGGGCTGGACGGGCAGTACGAACTCGAGATCGGGCTGTACGTGACGGACGTCGATCCGCCGGAGGGCTTGCCGTCTCTGACGGCCCTGCGCAGTATCTATCCCAACCCCTTCAATCCGCAGACGACCATTGCCTTCGATCTAGCGGTACCGGGAGCGGTGGACGTCGCCGTGTACGATCTGACAGGAGCGCGAGTCAGGCTGCTTGACGAGCGCACTTACCCGGCAGGTCGCCATTCCCTGGTTTGGGATGGGCGGGACGATGCCGGCGTTCGGGTCGCCAGTGGCATGTATCTGTTGCGTCTGAAGGCCGGAGGTGAGGTGTGGAGTCGGCGAATTACGCCCGTCAAGTGATATGGGGCGGCTAGTCGAGTAGTGACGTACCGCTTCCCAGACCCCGGCTTCCCGGCCGGGGTCTTCTTGTTGTTCTGCATGATCGAAGGGAAGAGGCTTCGTCGACGGTCGTCGAGTATTTCCCCAAGAAGCCGGTATTCCACACGATCCCGCGCTGATACACGGCGGGTTGACTTCGCATCTCCCGTCAGGGACAATCCTCCGATTAGCGACTGCTATCATCACCATCGAAGGAGTGTCGTCCAGCAATGCTCCGCCGCCTTCCGCTGATCTGTTGCACTCTGCTGTGTCTGTCGGCGAACATCGCCGCCGCCGACGAGATACTCGATCTTCCCCATCGCCAGGGTCGGCTGCAGATCGACGCCGACCTGGACGACTGGCACGACCGCGGCCTCCGCATCGAACTGACCGATCCGGTCACGCCCTCTCCGGACGCCAATACAGCCATCACCCGCCTGGTCTGGGACCCCCAGCACCTCTGGTTCGCCGTCGAAGTCCGCGACAACGAGGTCTTCACGGCTCCGCCGGACATCGAAGGCACGACCCTCTACCAGTGGGACGCCTGCGAGATCTATCTGGACATCGCCGCCAACGGCTCCGAACGCATGGACGCCGACGACTACCAGTTCATTCTGGCCTGCGATGGGCGCGTGGCGGCCCTGCAAGGCGACTCCATGATCGAACGCTGGGCCGTCCCCAAGCGCATCCGGCCCGGGCTGCTCATCGAAACGGCGGCGCGCCGCCACCCCTGGGGCTACGTGATCGAGGGGGCGATACCCCTGGTCTCGGTGGGACTGCCCGACCCGCAGGCCGGGCGTGTGCTGGGTCTGGACCTGTGTATGGGGGATTGGCTGGAGGACCACCCCCGGCTGGCCGAGCTCGTGGTCAACATCGAAAACCTGTACGACATCAGCCAGGCCAACGAGGACAGCCTGGACATCGCCGATCCCGATTCCACAGGCTGGGCGGGGATGGTCGAGTGGGAGGAGCGCGCCTATCGTCCCTGGTCCTGGAGCACCGAGGACGATTTCGGTTACCCGGCCCACTGGCACCGCGTCCGTCTGACGGGTGGGCCGAGTCTGGCCGAATCATTGGTGATGCAGTGGGGGCCGTGGAAGATCGTCCTGGGCGTCGTGGTCCTGGGGATCTGTCTGACCCTGGCGATCTCGCTGTTGTTGCGGCGGCGTCATCGAAGGCGCATGGCGGCCCTGCTAGTACGTCTGGCGCAACTAGAGGCGCGGATCGAGACGCGGTTGCCGGCCGAACCTCCTGTCGACGTTCCGGGACTCGAGGCTGCCCTGCCCGCGTCCTCCCCGCCTGCCGCGTCGCCGTCGCCGGATCTCGTGCAGCAGAGTCTGAAGTACATCCAGGACCACTTGCAGGAGAACCTGAACGTGGCCGAACTCGCCGACGGCTTGGGCGTCTCCACGCGCACCCTGCAACGCGTGTTGCGCGAGTCCCTCGACTGCAGCCCCCGCGAGGCGATCCTGGCGTCTAAGATGCGTATGGCCAGAAACCTCCTGGAATCGGGTGGGTGGCGCGTGGGTGAGGTGGCCGATCACCTGGGCTACGAGTCCCCCTACCACTTCTCACGACTCTTCAAGAATTTCTACCACGAGACGCCGTCGAGTGTGATTCAGCCACCTACCAGCCACTGAAACACACTCGGCCTTCTCATGTCGGCCGATGTGTACGATACTGGGCGGCGTTCGACCGATGGATCTTATCTCGATCGCGACGCGAGTGCCCATGAACCCCTTCGACCTTCCCACCGCGACCATCGAAGAGCTTGTCCGCAAGCACGGCACGCCCATCTACATCGTCAGCCGCGGCCAGCTCGTCGAGAACTATCGCCGCCTCGACCGCGCCCTGCCCGCGGTCACGCTGTTCTACGCGGTCAAGGCCAACCCCCACCCGGGCATCCTGCGGACCCTGGCCGGGATCGGCGCGGGGTTCGACGTGGCGTCCAAGGGCGAGATCGAGGCCGCGCTGGCCGCCGGGGCCGACGCCCGCGAGGACCTCATCTTCGCCGATACGGTGAAGGACCCGCGGCACATCGCATACGCCACCGCCATCGGCCTGGACGACTTCACCTTCGACAACCTTTCGGAGATCACCCAGATCGCGCGGTACGCGCCGGGCGCCAACGTGCACGTGCGGATCCGCGTCTCCAATGAGGGCAGCGTCGCCCACCTGAGCGAGAAGTTCGGCGCCTTGCCTGACGATGCGGTGCCGTTGCTGCTGGCGGCGCGCGAGGCGGGGCTGAAGCCGAGAGGTGTCAGCTTCCATGTCGGCAGCCAGTGCCTGGTGATCGACCGCTACCTGGAGGCCCTCGACACCGTGCGCGCGCTCTTCGACCAGGCGGGCGCCCAGGGCCTGGAACTGGAGATGGTGGATATCGGCGGCGGCTTTCCCGTCCGCTACCTGGACGAGCAGATCGACATCGAGGGCATGGGGCGGGCCATCACCGACCGCTACCGCGCGCTGTTCGACGACCGTGTCCAGCTCGTGGCCGAGCCCGGCCGCGGCGTGGTCGGCGACGCCGCCATCCTGGTCACCAAGGTCATCTCCGAATCGGTGCGCGACGGCCGCGACTGGTTGTATTTCGATGACGGCACCTACGGCAGCTTTCTGGAGGTGCTCCTGTATCAGCAGAAATATCCCTTCCGCACGAACACGAATGGGCCGGCGCGGGGCTATGTCCTGGCTGGACCGACCTGCGACTGTATCGATGTCTTTTCCCGGGACGACCAGGGCCACGTCAGCCCGGTCGAGCTGCCCGAAATGCACCTGGACGACCTGCTGATCGCCGGCGGCATGGGCGCCTACACCTTCGCCGAATCCACGCGCTTCAACGGATTCCCGCCGCCGGAGTTCGTGTTCGTGGAATGACCGCCGTCGTGACCCCTGACCACATGTAAATCCCTCCTTTTCGACCGTTTGTCGCATTTGGGTACAAAGCTGTCGGGTCTGGGTATGGTGTCGCGGTGGCGAGCCGGGATATTCTCACTCGGATTCATCGCCTGGCCCGCACCTGGAGGGCGATGCCGGCGGGGGGTGTGGGTCGGGTTTCCACATCCAGCGAGAGGAAGGAGACCGTCGTGTGGAAGGCTCAGATTATCCTCGGATTCGGGTTGGCATTTGCCCTGGCCGGCAGCGTCCGGGCAGATACGTACTTCGTTCCCGGCCACTACGATTCGTTGCAGTACGCCCTGGACGGCGTGGCCGTGGGTGACACCGTTATCGTGGGCGACGGCGTCTGGACCGGCCCCGCCAACCGCAACCTCGACTTCGGCGGCAAGGATCTGGTGCTGCGGTCGCAGAACGGGGCGAGCCACTGCACGCTCGATGCGGAAGGGACGGCCGACTACGGCAACAACCAGCGCCATTTCTATTTTCATTCCGGCGAGACCAATGCGGCGGTGGTGGAGGGGTTCACCTTCATCGGCGGGTGGAGGAATTTTCACAGCAATGGTCTGGATGGCGCGTACGGCGGAGCCATCCTGTGCCATCTAGGCGCCTCGCCGACCATCCGCAGTTGCGTCTTCGATGGGAATCACGGCTTTCGAGGGGGTGCCATCGCGGGGATCACGGGCGCGGCGCCGCGGCTGGAGGACTGCGAATTCCTGAACAACCAGGCCAGCGAGGAGTCCCATGTCCAGGCCCTGAACGGTGGCGGAGCGGTGCTGCTGCACGAGCCCGGTGAGGTCGTCATCACCGGCTGCAGCTTCGTCGGCAACGACGGGATCGTCGGGGGTGGACTCTATTACTGGGAAGGCGACGGCCTGACCGTCAGCGACTGCCTCTTCGAGTCCAATCACGCCAAGTACGGCGGGGGACTCTACGTAAGGGAGTCGCTCTGCACCCTAGAGCGTTGCGACTTCATCGAAAACCAGGCCTACTGGTTGACCGGTTCCGGCGGCGGCGTTTCGCTGGCCAATTGCGACGACCTTGTAATCACTGAATGCGAGTTCAGAGGCAATCGGGCCTGGTATTCCGGCGGTCTGCAGATCTCCGGCGGGCGATCCGATGTGAACCACTGCCTCTTCATCGGTAACGAGGCCAACAGCCGAGGCGGCGGCCTGCGCTGGTACAGCTATTCCGGCGATATGAGCGACTGCATCTTCAGCGGCAACACGGCCCACGTCGGAGGCGGCATCTACCTGGACTACGGCTGGCCGACCTTCACGCGGTGCACGATCACCGGCAATCATGCGGTTGGCGAAGGCGGTGGGCTGTGTTCCGAGATGTCCCTGTACTTCTACTACAACATTCTCTGGGGCAACACCTGCGACGATACGGAGCGTGGACCGCAGATGGCGATCTGGGGCGGCGGTCGTGTGCGGGTCGACCACTGCGTCGTCGAGGGCGACTCGACCGCGGTGTATCTCGAAGAGCCGGGCCACAGCGAGTACCTCTGGGGCGAGTACAATCTGGACGTCGATCCCCAGTTCTGTTCGAGCCAGTACGACATCGACGAGTGGTGGGCGGTGCAGTTCGATTCACCCTGCGTGTCGCCGTATGGACTGATCGGGGCGGTGGGGGTGGAATGCGGGGAGACGCCGACCTGGTTGAGCGAGTTCACGGCCTTCGCCGGAGCTGAAGGTGTCCGCATCGACTGGTTTCTTTCGGCACCCGCCGAAGACCGCGAATTTCGTCTGACCGGTCACCGGGGCGATCAGACCTGGATGGTTTCGTACGAGACGGAAACATCCGGGTCATATTCCGCTCTGGACGACTCGCCGGCCGCGCTGGCCGGTGGCGCAATCACCTATCGGTTGTTTCTCTGGTCCGGCCAAGCTCAATGGTCACAGGTTTCCGAAAAGGCTGTGACGCTGCCGGTGCGTAGCGACGGTTCGCATATCCGGGCGGTCTCACCCAACCCGTTCAATCCCAGCACGACGATCTCCTTCGTTGTGACCAGGCCGGGCCAGTTCACCTTGACGGTTTACGATGTGCGGGGAAACGCCGTCGCCACCCTCGCTGACGGCGGATTCGCGCCGGGGGAGCACCGGGTGCAGTGGGATGGTCGTGACCGGGAAGGACGTCGCCTGCCGTCGGGGGTCTTCATGGCGCGGCTCGTCGGTGAGTCGGCGGTGAGCCGGCAGCGTATGTTGCTGGTCAGGTGAGTTGTTCGGAGTGACGGTTGCAGGGTGGTCCTGGCGTCGAACGACCGCGGCGTGCTATTCTGGGCAGCGTGTCGAACAAGGAGAACGGCATGTGCAGGTTCACCCTCATCGTCCTTGCGGTCTTCTCGATCACCCGGATTGCGGGTGCCCATCCTGGTCATGGGGAATCGGGCGGCGGTTTCAGCCTCATGCACCATCTCTCCGAGCCGGTCCACATCCTCGGCGCTGTCATATTGGTCTCCCTGGTCGTCGCTGCATCTCGAATCGTGCGGCGACGGATGCGTTCCTAGCCTGTCGGACTCCCACTTGCGTTCGTCCGACGTCGAAAGGATGCCCCATGCCCACCAAGCTCCCCTGGATCGAGCGCAAGTTCGTCTTCGAACTGCCCCCGGCGATGTTCCCCAACGTACTCGAACGCCTGCGCGGCACCCCGGCCCGCGTCGAGGAGCGTGTCGCCTCGCTCTCACCGGATCAGCTCAGGCACAAGCGTGGCGTATAGCCTGGTCCAGCCAGGAGATCGTGGGCCATCTCACGGTTGTCGAGGGCCTGTGGCTCGGCCGCCTGGACGACTACGCCGCGGGCCTGGACGAGTTGCGCCCCGCCGACATGAGCAACCAGGCGACCTTCGCGGCCGACTACAATGCGCAGGCCCCGGCCGCGGTCCTGGCCGACTTCCGCGCGATCCGGCGGGAGTTCGTCACGCGTCTGGAGGCGCTCTCGGACGAGGAGATTGCGCGTACGGCGCGCCACCCGCGTCTCGACCAGCCCATGCGCATTCTCGACCTGATGGTCTTTGCCGCGGAGCACGACGACCACCACCTCGCGGGGATCACAGAGATCGTCGAGACCCTCGCGGAATGAGGTCCCCATGACCAAGCGCGCCCTCCTGGTCGGCAACTCCGACGGCATCGGCCTGGCCGCCACCCGGCGCTGGCTGGAGGCCGGCTGGGAGATCGTCGGCGTCTCGCGAAGTTCCTCGCCCGTGACGCACCCGGCCTACGCACACCACGTCGCCGACGTGACCGATCCCGCCTTCAACGGGGCCCTCCGCGAGGCGGCGCGACAGCCCCTCGACGTATGCCTGTACCTGGCGGGCATCGGCGAACTGCTCGACCTGTCCGACATGAGCGGCGAGACGCACGTGTTCGACGTGAACCTCATGGGCCTGGTTCGGACCGCCGCGGCCGTCGTACCCGGCATGGCCGAGCGTGGGGAGGGACATTTCGTCGGGCTGTCGAGTATGGCCGACGAACTGGTCTCTATAAAAGGGCCCTCCTACCACGCATCCAAGGCGGGTTTCTCCAGCTACCTCGCGGGGCTGGCTCTCGCCCTCAAGCCCCGGGGCGTGTATGTTTCGAATGTGAGGTTCGGCTTCGTCGACACCAAGATGGCCAAGGGCGACGTGCGGCCCTTCATGATGAGCGTCGACAAGGCAGTGGACCATCTCGAGCGTTGTCTCGAGAAGAAACCACGAGTTCTCACGGCACCCAAGGTCGTGATACCCTTGCTCAAGATGCATAAGTTGTGGATGAAACTGTCGCACGGATGACAGACCGGGAGGATCCACGTTGATCACCGTCAGACCCGAGCAAACCGCCGATATTCCAGACGTGCGCCTGATCAATGAACAGGCCTTCGAGCGGCCGGACGAGGCTGATCTCATCGACAAGCTGCGCCTGGCCTGCTCCGACGCCCTCTCCCTGGTGGCCGAGGACGACGGTCAGGTCGTCGGCCATATCCTGTTCACGCCCACGTTGATCGAGTCCGAGGAGCGCACCGTCAAGGGCATGGGGCTGGCACCCATGGCCGTGGCGCCCGTGCGCCAGCGGCAGGGCATAGGCTCCCTGCTGGTCGAGCGTGGCCTGGGCGAGTTGAAGGCGCGCGGCTGTCCCTTCGTGATCGTGATCGGACATCCGGACTTCTATCCACGCTTCGGTTTCGAGATCGCCTCGCGGCTCGGTCTGGCCTGTCAATGGGAGGACGTGCCCGGCGAGGCCTTCATGGCCGCCGTCTACGACCAGGAGGCCATGGAGGGCGTCAGAGGAGTCGTGAAGTACCGTGGGGAGTTCGACGCGGCCATGTGATCACCTGACCAGCGTCACCGATCCCGTCCGAACCCGATCACCGTTCTCCAGCCGGATCAAATACGTGCCCGACGACGCGCCGCACCCGGCGTCGTCCAGACCGCGCCACGTCACACCGTGTTCCCCGGCCGGCAACTCGTCGTCGACCAGCGTCCGCACCCGTCGGCCACGCTGGTCGTGGATGCAGAGGCGCGTGTGGCCGGCTCGCGCTATCCGGAAACGCACCGTCGTGGCCGGGTTGCAGGGGTTGGGCCAGGCGCGCGGGCCGGCCGCCAGGATCGGCGTCGCCTCGTCCACAGCCGAGGTGCTCGTGTGCTCGAAGCAGCCCATGTCCACCTCGATGCCCTCCCGCCGTGGGAAGCCATCCAGGTCCTCTTGGGGAAGCCATGTCTCCACCAGCAGGTACGAGCCGGCGTTGCGGCAGGGCGACCTCCCGCTCAGTCGGCCCTTGCCCAGGGTGATGAACAGGGGATCCGTGTCCAGGCAGCCTTCGCCTTCCCCGACGCCGGCGATGTCGCAGTATCGCGTGTAGTAGGACTTGGGCTCCAGTATTTCATTGTGCTCGTGGTGGTTGGTCTGGTTGGCGTAGATCACGCAGCCGGTGTACTGGGGCTTGCTGTGGAAGTGATCGATAGCGCCGGCGGTGCGGTCGAACATCCCCGGGTTCACGCAGCGGTTGAAGGCCAACGTGTCGTGAATGAACACCGGATACGCATAGCTGACGAAGACCGCCCCGGCGCGGCTCCAGCTCACGTTGTCCATCATCAGCGAGTTCACCACGATCGGCGCGCCGCCGTAGTGGACCGCCAGGGCGCCGCCGCGGTCGGCGCAGTTGTTGCGCAGAATGCAGCCCATGATCTCGACCCGCGAATTGCCCACGATGCGCAACGCGCCGCCGGCTCCGTCGAAGGCCCGTCCGCCCACGCGTGGCCCGTCACCGTCGAGCCCCAGGCCGGGTACGGCCTTGGCGTATTCCAGGACGCACCAGCGCAGGTACGATTCCGGCGCGTCGGCGGGCACGTTCGGCCAGGTGATCCCGTTCCAGCAGCCGTCGGTGGCTTGGCTCTCGTCGAAGAGGGACGGATTGCTCGTGGTCCAGATTATCTTGCTATCCACCTTGCCCGCCGCCTGGATGGCGCCGTCGGTGACCAGGATGCCGTAATAGCCCGCGAACTCGACCCTGACGCCGGGCACGACGGTCAATGTCGCGCCGTCGGTGATGACGATATCGTCGGTGACGGTGACGATCGCCGTGTCCCACAAAGTGTCGTCGGCGATCGTGCCGCCGGCGCGGGTGGTTACGCCTTGCCGCACGGACGGCTGTGTCCGGGTCAGCACTTGGCCCGGTTCGTCTCGGAAAACGCCGGCCGGCGGATCGGGCACGATGCGCGTGCCGTAGTCGACGGCGCGCGCGGGATTGAAATCGCCACCCTCGGGGTCGATCAGCTCCGGATCTTCACCGATGACGTTGCCGTACGGGGCCGCACCGGCCTCGTTCCAGGGGGCGGGAACCGTTCAGCCGTATTCGCAGAGCAGGCAGTAGTGGCGCAGCAGTTCGGCATTGATCGTCTCGTCACGGAACCAGGTCCAGTTGTCGATGACCGTGGGGAAACCGTAGCTGCCGATCTGCACCGACAGACCGAACGCCAGGCCGGTGGGCAGGTTGTCGCTGGTGATCCCGTTCCAGATCTGGACGTCCCGTCCTGTGTCGACTGTGTCCACCACGATGTTGCGTTCGCAGACCACGCCCGCGCCGACGCCCTGCAACCGCACCGCGGAGTCGTGGGGCTGGTAGAAGGTGCAGTAGCGGACCGAACCCTCGGGGATGCGGTCGATGCCCACCGCGACGTCGCCGCGAAAGCGCACGCCGCCGTCGAGGATTATGCAGTCCTGGATGTCGAGCCGGTTTTCGCAGAAGGAAATGCAGATCTGCTGCCCTTGCAGGTCCAGGATCGCGCCGTTGCCCTCGATCATCACGTCGAGGCCCAACTCGTCGTCGATGAACAGCGTGCGGTCTTCGTCCCAGGTGGGGCCGATCAGCAGCCCGCCCGTGTAGACCCGTCCGGTCTCCAGCTCGAGATAGCGATCATAGCCGCTCTGAGCCCCGGCCGCCTCGAAGGCGGATTGCAAGGTCGTGGGGGGGGGATAACCGTGGGCGGCAGTCGCCGCTAACACGACCAGAATGGCGAGCAGGCGGACGGATTTGGGCAAGGTGTTCCTCCGAGGATGTGTTGCTGACCACCGGTAATGATAACACATCCCGCGGGCGTCGGTCCAATTCCGAGTCCTCGGGCGTAGGGTTTTCAAGTATGCCGGCGTGGATTTGTGGTTCATCTTGACCCGGCCGAGGATCGGATGCTAGTCTGGCGCGGTTTCGATAATGTTATTTTAAGAATTGCCGCCCATGTTGGGTTGGATGAATGATGTTGAAAGATCATTCAAACCCACACGTCACTAACCAGGGAGGGTTTTCATGAACAGATCACATTCCCCAGTCCAGGTCTTGATGGTAGCTGTTTTACTTGTCTCGTTCATCGGCGCCTCGGCCGTCATGGCCAATCCACGCGCCCACGATGGCGGTTTCTTCTTACGGCTTTCGGCGGGCGGGGGAGTAGCCAGCACATCCATCGAATCCGGGAGTGACAAGGTTGAATTATCCGGTAGCGCCGGCGATATGAATTTCGCCATCGGCGCGATCGTCTCGCCCAACCTGGCCCTGCACGGAACCTTGTTCGGCTGGCTGGTCAGTGATCCCGATTTTACCGTGACGGGCGTGGGAACCATCCCGGTCACCGGAGATCTCGACCTGAGCGCGGTCGGCGGTGGTTTAACATATTACTTCATGCCGACTAATCTGTACCTGTCCGCATCCCTGGGGTACGGCAAGCTGACAGGTAAGGGCGGTTTTCTCTCTGGAGAGACGGACAGCGGTATGGTCGTGGATATGACCTTGGGCAAAGAATGGTGGGTGGGGAATAGCTGGGGACTCGGCGTGGCCGGCGGCTTCATCTATCACTCGGTGCCTCAACCCGGTCTGGACGTGAACTGGTCAGGCACCAGCTTCGCAATTCGTTTCAGTGCGACTCACAATTGACGTCTCGCCCTGAGTCGGGAAGGCCGGGATCCGCGGGGATCCCGGCCTTCTACTTATCCGGATGGATCTAGTGCGATCCGTACAGCGTCTTCACGTCGCCCCAGGTGGAGCGCTCATCGGCCACTTCCGAGTCGTCCAGGGCCACGATGGCGGCCACGAACGGCATCGAAGGCCAGGATAAGCCCTCTGCGACGGGGATGATCCCCGACCCCAGAATGAACAGCGCGCGCGTTGCGCCCTCGGCCTGGGCCAGCGGGATCACCACGTCGTCCAGGTAGGCGTGCCCGGTGGCCGTGCCGTAATCCTCGTCCTCGATCACCCAGGCCTGGCCCACGATGTTCATGCCCAGCGACGTGTCCACCGAACCGTTCAGGTTGGCGGTGAAGTCCGCGGTGAGCGTCATGCCGCCGGTCGGCGCGTCGTAGGCGCCGGTGGTGTTGGTGAACTCGGCGGTGAAGGGCCCGTGGCCCGGGAAGGGCTCGGTGCCCGACGTCACGTTGAGCCCGGTGACGAGCGGCTGGTCGAGCGACCCGTTCACGGCCACGTCGAGGTCGATCTCGACGGTGCCGGTGATGTAGGTGATGGCGTTGAAGCCGTCGGGCATGCCGGGTCCGGTCTGGCCGCTGCCGAAGTCGAAGGCGTTGTACGAGTACGTACCCGGATTAGGTTCGGATCCTTCCACGGGCCACGTGCCGGGGTCGATCAGGTCGTCGTCGGTGCCGATCATGGCGTCGGATCCAGGCCAGTGGTTTATCATGCCGGTGAAGTCGGCGGTGAAGTCGAAGGTGGCGGTGGCGGCACCTGTGAGTGCCGGTGTGCTCAGCAGCATGGTTATCAGCATGAGTTTCAATACGGTTCCGTACATGTTTTCCTCCCTGCTAATCGTATAGAAGGTCCGGACGATCCCTGAAACCATCGCCAGCCTAGGCCAAGATTATGCTGTGTACAAGGGCGTGAATTCGACGCTGCCACGTTTCGACACCATACTCTACTGACCACCCCACCCGCGCGTGAGCGCCCGCCAATCCCGCAACAAGCACCCCAGCCCCGAGGTGGCGGCCCACACGAAGCCCGGCCACCCGTCTTGCCGGCAACCCCGCCGCACGTACTGGCGCCAGAAAGTGGCGATGAACGCCACCGGCAGGTGAATCAATGCATACGCGCGCGAGCGCGAGCCGGCCTCCAGCTGGGCGTAGAGTGCCGTCTTGCGCAGGTAGACGCGCCATGAGGTCATGGTGTGATGCTCGATCCGACCGGCCAGATCGCCCGTGGTGGCGCCGGCTACCGGGACCAGGCCCTCGTGTACCGGCGAGGTGGAGAATTCGGCGGCGCCGCTGCGCAGTAGCCGCGTAGGCCGCTGCCCCGCCAGCTCGCGGCAGCTCATCAGCCGGCCCAGCACGAAGTTGTCGAAGGGAATGCGCCACAGGTCGTTATCGTCGATGGTGCCGTCATCCAGACGGCGGCTCAGTTCGCGGTGCAGTGCGGGTGTGAGACGCTCGTCGGCGTCGATCCACAGCGTCCATTCGGTGCGCACCATGGTGAGCGAGCGGCGGCGGGCGGCGCCGAAGTCCTCGAAACCGCCGCGCTGGACCTCTACCCGCTCGAAGCGGCCCGCCTCGGCCTCCTTTTCCAGCAGGGCCAGGGTGCCGTCGTCGCTGCCGGTGTCGACCGCCACGAGCTCGTTCGCCACGCCGGCCAGGCTGTCCAGGCAGGCGGGCAGCATGCCTTCCTCGTTGCGGACGATCATCGCTGCCGTTAGCTTACGCACGTATGTCCTTCCCGCGCGGTCGGCCGCGCAGCGCTCAACATACTACGGAGGCTTGCCCGTGTCCGATCACAATCTTACTCCCGAGACGGTCCGCGAGGCCCTACGCGAAGTTCTCGTACCCGGCACCAAGGTCGACATCGTCAAGATCGACCTCGTCGGTGACGTGCAGGTGGACGGCGGCGACGTGACGGTCGCCATCAAACACACCTCGGAGAAACAGGAGACCATCGACGCCGTGGTCGAAGCTGCCGGCAAGCGGATCCTGGACCTGCCCGGCGTGGCCAAGGTCAGCGTGGACGTCCACGAAGCACAGGAACAAGCGCCCGCCCCGTCCCACGGCGCCGCCAATCCCGATCCCTGGCAGGACCGGGAAAGCCTGGCCGGCGCCAAGCGTATCATCGCCGTCGCCAGCGGCAAGGGCGGCGTGGGCAAGTCCACCGTGGCGGTCAACCTGGCGCTGGCCCTGCAATCGCGGGGACACCGGGTCGGCTTGATGGACGCCGATATCTACGGCCCGTCGCTGCCCACCATGCTCGGCACCGTCGATATGCCCGAGGTCCTGGAGGGTGAGGGCATCGTACCGGTCAAGGCGTGCGGCCTGCAGTGCGTGTCGATGGGCATGCTGGTGCCCGAGGGCCAGGCGGTGATCTGGCGCGGTCCGATGGTCATGGCCGCGGTACGCCAGTTCCTCAAGGACGTGATGTGGGACGACCTGGAATACCTGGTGGTCGACATGCCGCCCGGCACCGGCGACGCCCAGCTCACTCTCGTGCAGCAGGTACCCGTCGACGGCGTGGTGATGGTCACCACGCCCCAGGAGCTGGCCCTGTCCGACGTGCGCCGCGGCATCCAGATGTTCGGTCAAGTCGATACGCCGGTCGTCGGCGTGGTGGAGAACATGAGCTACTTCCACTGCCCGGACAACGACAAGGCCTACTACATCTTTGGCAAGGGCGGCGGTGCTACGGTCGCCAAGCAGTTCGACCTGCCGTTGCTGGCGGAGATCCCGCTCGATCCCGACACGCGGAAGGGCGGCGACAGCGGTCAGCCCGTGGTCGAGGCCGGCGACAGCCCGTCCCGCAAGGCGTTTCTGGATCTGGCCGACAAGGTAGCTGCCGTCGTTTCGTTATAAAGGTTGCCCGAATCGCGATAAGGGATCACTCTGGCCGGAGTGATCCCTTTATTCTGGCCGATGGGGCCCCCAGGCCACGGGAGGCGAACGTGATGGACTGGCGCGACATGCTGCGGGACGATAGGCCGGTCTATGCCGCCCTGGTGCTGATGGCGCTCGCGTCCCAGCTCTCGGTGGCCGCGAGCCAGATCCTGCTGGGCGTGGCGTTGCTGATGGCATTGGTGCGGTGGCTGTCGGGCAAAGACCGTCCCCTAGCCACCGGTGTCGAACTGCCGGCCCTGCTGCTGGTCGGCTGGGCGCTGTTGATGATCCCCTTTTCCCCGCGTCCCGAAGAGAGCCTGATCTTCGCGCGCCGTTTCTACCTCTTCACCGCCCTGTGGCTCTGCGCCTGGTACGTGCGCAGCGAAAGCCGGCGGGCCGCCGTGCTGATCGCCCTGCTCACGGGCGCGGTGATCAACTGCGTCTACACCATTGTGACCCAGGCCTGGCTGCCCGGTGATTTCACGCGCCGTCTCTCGATGATCCAGCACAGCACCATCACGGGCAGCTGGCTGGTGATGTGCGCCGCGGTGATCGCCCTGGCCTTCGTGATCCACGGCCGGGGTGTTTGGCTGCGGATCCTCGCCTCGGTATCGATGGCGCCCCTGCTGGCGGCGCTGGTCTTGACCCAGAGCCGCAGCGCCTGGCTCGGCTTCGTGGCCGGTGCGGCCGTGACCGTGGCCTTGCGCCGCAAGCGGCTGGTTCTGGTGTTGACCGCGGGGATCGTCGCGCTATTCGTGCTGGGGCCCGACACCTATCGCGACCGCATGCGCACCATCGTCGACCCGACCTTCCGCACCAACGTCCAACGCTTCACGCTGTGGGAGACGGGCTGGGACCTGGTCAAGGAGCATCCTTTGATCGGTGTCGGCGACCGCAACCTGTCGGAATACTCGCCCGTGTACCTGCACGGCAGGGAGAGACGCGAGGTCAAGCTGCCGCACCTGCATTCGAATCCAGTGATGTTGGCGGTGATCTGGGGTCTGCCGGGGCTGGCGCTGGGAACCTGGTTCATGATCGCGCTGGGTGTGCGTCTATGGCAGCGCCACCGTGTGTTCGGACGCCAGGTCGGCCGCAGCCCGCCGTTACGTCCGGTCTGGATCGCGGCCGCCCTGGGCGTCTGGATCGCCGTCAACGTTTCCGGCCTGTTCGACTGGTCATTCGGGGATCCCGAGCTGAGTCTCGTCTTCTTCGCCACCTGTGGGATCGCGCTCTCGCTGGATGATCCCGTACTTTCAGGGATCTCGCCCGCCTGGGAGTCTGCTGAAGACGCCTGATTTCCTGCCCGATCTGCGCCGTACGGGACTCCCGAGGAGCTTCCGGAACCCTTCCCGGTGATATGAATCCGGTCGATTTCCCCTGTTGCGATCGGCGGATGCGTAGGGTATCGTTGGCGGCTAGACTTTGCGATAATTTTCCGGGGCCGCACGTGCCCCTTATTCTTCCCACCGCAAGGGAGTAAGGCCAGATGTTAAACAAGCTCAGGTCCAAGCGCGCCCTCGGTTTGCTCGGTGTTCTGTTGGCCTGCGGGCTGGCGGCGACCGGCGCCCAGGCCCAAGCCGACCACCTGCTTTTGACCAAGGTGATCGTCAAGACGCGCGTCACTCCGCAAATCGGCAGCGAGTACGTGGCGATCCACAATCCGACCGCTGCTGTCGCCGACCTGTCGCAGTATTACCTCACCGACGCCACCTTGGCCGGCGCCCCCTACTGGGAACTGGTCATGGGCGGGGATCAGGGCGGCGGCGGCGCGAACGGCGACTTCAACGCCCGTTTCCCCGACGGCGCGATGCTGGGCGCCGGTGAGACGATCGTCGTCTCCTTCGCCGGCAGCACCCATTACCTGGAAGTGTTCGGCGTATTGCCGGATTACGAGCTCTTCGAGGACGGGCTGGTCCTCGACGACGTGCCCGAGCTGGTCGAAGCCCGACCCGGGGGCATCGCGTACGGGCTCGGCAATCCCGCCGGCAACACGCCGCCGAGCACGGGCTGGCTGGACGATTCCGAAACGCTGGTGCTCTATCTCTGGGACGGCACGACCGATCTGGTCCAGGACATCGACTACCTGACGTGGGGCGCCTCGGCCCCGCGCGTCGACAAGTCGGCCGTCACGATCGACGGCCCAGACGCCGATACGGCGACCAGCGCCTACCTGCCCGACACGCCCGTCGGCAGCCAGGATCCCATGACCGTACACGAGTTCAGCGAGGCCAACGAACGTGTCGACGACGAAGAGGGCACGGAGATCCTCTCCGGCGGCAACGGTCGCGAAGGCCACGACGAGACCAGCGAGAACCTGTCCGCGACCTGGGCGGTCACCTTGACCATGGCCCCGCCGGCCGGCGGCGCGACGACCCTCGCCGCCCCGGTCATCACCGCCGCGGCGCCCGCAACGCAGCCCCAGTACGAGAACGAGGCCGTGACGATCGCGATCACGGTGCTGTCGCCTCCCGCCAACGCGGCCGACGAGATGTCCGTCTACTGGCGGGCCGACGGCGGCGCGTGGCAGGGTGTGGGCGCGGCGCCCCAGGGCGGCGACGCCTGGAGCGCCACGATCCCGGGCCAGACCCGCGATACCGTAGTGGACTGGTGGGTGGAAGTCGGCGGCGAGGAAGGCGGCACCGATACCTGGCCCAACGCGGCTCCTTTCTACACCGAGCAGTACACGGTGCTGCCGCCGGTCGACCCCGGCGACGGGCCGGCGCACCTGCTGCTGACCGAGGTGTGCGTATCGGGCAGCGACCATGAGTTCGTCGAGATCTTCAACCCGACCGACGAGGCCGTGGACCTGAGCGACTACTACCTCACCGACGCCATCTACAACGAACAGGGTTACTGGCGGCTGCCCGAGGGCAACCCCTCCCAGACGACCGTCGGCGGCGGCGATTATTACGACTTCCAGGCCCGCTTCCCCGACGGCGCCATGATCCAGCCGGGGGAGGTCCTGGTTCTCTCCCTGGCGGGGAGCGATGCCTTCAACACCGTCTGGGGCCTGATGCCCGATCTCGATTTGCGCACCGACATGCGCGAGGTCTTCTCCGGGAGCCTTCACAACGTCGACGGCACCAACGCCACCCTGTCCAACACGGCCGAGATCATCGTGCTCTACTACTGGGACGGTGTCAGCGACCTGGTCACCGACATCGACATGTTCTTCTGGGGTTCGAGCACCAGTGCGCGTGTCGACAAGACGGGCTACACCATCGGCAGTTCAACCTACGCGAACGATACGCCCGTCGGCAGCCAGGACGAGTTCTCCGCCAGCCACGACATCGGCGGCAGTTTCCAGCGCCTGGACGACGACGAGACCGGCGAGCCGACCAGCGGCGGCAACGGTCCGGCCGGTCACGACGAGACCGGCGAGCCCCTGAACACCACCTGGTTCCCCACCACGGGCACGCCGGGAGTTCACGGCGGCAGCGTCCTGAACATCACCAACGTGACCCGGACACCCGGCGCACCGGAGCCCGACGATACGGTCGAAGTCACCGCCACGATCGTGGCCCAGGAGACAATCACCAGCGTGGACCTGCACTACCGCACCGACGGCGGTGTCTTCAGCGACCTCGCCATGAGCGACAACTTCGACGGCACCTGGAGCGCCACGATCCCCGGCTTCGCCCTCGACACGTTGGTCGAGTACTACGTGGACGCCGCGGACGACCTGGGCGGCACGGCGGTCTGGCCCGCCGGGGCGCCGGGGAGCCTAGCCGGCTATACCGTGTCCGATCCTCCCGACCCTGGCGACTACCCGCCGCACCTGCTGCTGACCGAGGTCTGTGTGCAGGGCAGCGACCACGAGTTCATCGAGGTCTTCAACCCGACCGACGAGGCCGTGGACCTGAGTAATTACTACCTGACCGATGCCGTCTACAACGACCAGGGCTACTGGCGGCTGCCCGAGGGCAACCCCTCCCAGTCGACGGTCGGCGGCGGCGATTACTTCGACTTCCAGTCCCGCTTCCCCGCCGGCGCCATGATCCAGCCGGGGGAGGCGCTGACCGTATCCCTGGCCGGCAGCGATGCCTTCAGTGGCGTCTGGGCGGTTGATCCCGATTTCGAGATGCGGGAGGACGGCGGTTTGCCCGACGCGATCCCCGACATGCGCGAGGTCTTCGCCGGCAGCCTGCACAATCCCGACGGCACCAACGCCACCCTGACCAACGGCGCCGAGATTGCCGTGCTCTATTACTGGGACGGCGTTACCGACCTGGTCACCGACATCGACATGTTCTTCTGGGGCTCGAGCACCAGCGCGCGTGTGGACAAGTCCGGTTACTCCATCGGCGGTTCCACCTACGCGAGCGACACGCCCATCGCCAGCCAGGACGAGTTCACCGCCACCCACGAGATCCTGGGCAGCTTCCAGCGTCTCGACCGGAACGAGACCGGCGAGACCGCCAGCGGCGGCAACGGGTCGCTGGGCCACGATGAGACCAGCGAGCCTCTGAACACCACCTGGGAGCCGGCCGACGGCACACCCGGCGCCTACGATGTGAGCGCTCTCGTGATCTCAGGCGTGACCCGGACCCCCAACATCCCCGAGCCGGACCAGACCGTGGAGGTCACCGCCACGATCGTGGCACAGGAGACCGTGACCGGTGTCGGTCTTCATTACCGCACGGACGGCGGCGTCTTCAATGATCTTGCCATGAGCGACAACTTCGACGGCACCTGGAGTGCCACGATTCCCGGCTTTGCCATCGACACTTTGGTCGAGTACTACGTGGACGCCGCGGACGACCAGGGCGGCACGGCCGTCTGGCCGGCCGGAGCGCCCGGGACCCTCGAGTCGTACACCGTCCAGATCATCATCGTCGGCGAGGGCCTGGCGAGGCTGCTGTTGACGGAGATCGCGACCCTCGGCACCACCGCCGAGTTCATCGAGATCCACAATCCCAACGATTTCGAGGTGCCGCTGGCGAATTACTACCTGACCGACGCCGTCTACTACGAGGACCAGGCCTACTGGAACCTGCCGCGGGGCAATCCCTCCCAGGCCACCATCGGCGGCGGCGACTTCAGCGATTTCCACGCCAAGTTCCCCGACGAAGCGGTCCTGCCCGCCGGCGAGACCATCACGGTGTCGGTGCCGGGCAGTTCCTCCTTCGGTGAGGTCTTCCCCGGGCTACTGCCCCACTATGAATTTTTCGAGGACGACGGCTTCGCCGATAACGTCGCTGACCTGGAAGAGGTCTTCCCCGGCAGTATCAATGGTAGTGGCGCGCCCACGTTGACCAACCTCAGTGACGCGGGTGAGTACATCAACGGCGAGATCGTCGTGCTCTACTTCTGGGACGGCATCTCCGACCTGGTGACCGACATCGACATCTTCATCTGGGGCGAGGGCAATAGCTACAGCGTCAGCAAGCAGGGTCGCACCAACGGATCCAGCACCTACGCCTCCGAAGCCGTGTATCCCGATCCCTTCTTGGCCGAGCACGCGCACCTGGAGTCCTACCAGCGTGTCGACATGGACGAAGGTACGGAAGTCCAAAGCGGCTCCAACGGCTTCGAGGGCGCGGACGAGACCAGCGAGAACCTGTCGACCACCTGGGCGGTGGCGGCGGCCGACCCGAGCAGCCAGGGCGGCACCGGCCCGATCATCACCGGTGTGGTCAGGGACCCGAACGCGCCCGAGCCCGATCAGACGGTCGGGATCACCGCGACGATCGTGTCCCAGGAGACCATCACCGGCGTCGATCTGTACTACCGTACCGACGGCGGCGCGTTCGTGGGTCTGGCCATGACCGATAATTTCGACGACACCTGGAGCGCCACGGTTCCCGGCTTCGCCCTGGACACCGTGGTCGAGTACTACGTGGACGCCGCGGACGACCAGGGCGGCACGACCGTCTGGCCTGCCGGTGCCCCCTCAACGCTCGCCGGTTACACGGTCTCGGATCCGCCCGACCCCGGCGACTACCCGCCGCACCTGCTGTTGACCGAGGTCTGCGTGCAGGGCAGCGACCATGAGTTCATCGAAGTCTTCAATCCGACCGCCGAGGCTGTGGATCTCAGCAACTACTACCTGACCGACGGCTGCTACCTCACCGGCAACCAGGGTTACTGGCGAGTGCCCGAAGGCAACCCCTCCCAGTCTACGGTCGGCGGCGGTGACTATTACGACTTCCATGCCCGCTTCCCCGACGGCGCTGTGATCGAGCCAGGGGAGGCGCTGACCGTTTCCCTGGGTGGCAGCGACGTCTTCAACGGTGTCTGGGGTGTGGCGCCGGACCTGGACCTGCGTACCGACATGCGCGAGCTCTTCAGCGGCAGTCTTCACAACGCTGACGGTACCAACGCCACACTCTCCAACAGTGCCGAGATCGTCGTACTCTACTACTGGGACGGTGCCAGCGACCTGGTCACCGACATCGACGTGTTCTTCTGGGGTTCGAGCGAGAGTGCCCGCGTCAACAAGACCGGCTACACCATCGGCATCTCGACCTACGCGCCCGACACGCCCGTCGCCAACCAGGACGAGTTCAACGCGGCCCACGAGATCCTGGGCAGCTTCCAGCGTCTCGACCGGAACGAGAGCGGTGAGATCACCAGCGGCGGCAACGGTTCGCTGGGTCACGACGAGACCAGCGAACCTCTGAACACCACCTGGCAGGCGGCCGACGGTACGCCGGGCGTCTACGAGGTGATCGACCTCGCGATTGCCGGCGCCACCCTGTCTCCGGCGCGCCCCCAGCCCGGCGAGGAAGCAACGGTCACCGTCTCGGTGGTCGGCATGGTTGAAGTCGCTTCCGTCACGCTGCGTTACGCCGTGGACGGCGACGACTACCAGGACGTCGCCTGCACCGAGAACGGCAAGGGCCCCTGGTCCGGCGTGATACCCGGCCAGGCCGAGGATGCCGTAGTCACTTGGTACGTAAACGTTGCCGGAGCAGGCGGCGAATCCGCCGTCTGGCCCGAGGGCGCTCCGGGCACGGTCGAAGAATACACGGTCGAAGTCATCATCCCCGGCGAGGGCCTGGCGCGGTTGCTCCTGACGGAGATCGCGACTCTCGGCAGCACCGCCGAGTTCATCGAGATCCACAATCCAAACGACTTCGACGTGGAGCTGAAGAACTACTATCTGACCGACGCCGTCTATTACGAGGATCAGGCCTACTGGAACCTGCCGCGGGGCAATCCCAGCCAGTCCACCATCGGTGGCGGCGACTTCAGCGATTTCCACGCCAAGTTCCCCAACGACGCGGTCCTGCCCGCCGGCGAGTACATCACCGTCTCGATGCCCGGCAGTGGCGCCTTCAGTGAGATCTTCAGCGACGCCGAGGTCACGAAACTGCCCCACTTCGAGATGTTCGAGGACGGGGATAGCATCGACTCCGTACCCGACATGGTGGAGGTCTTCCCCGGCAGCATCAACGGCGGCGGCGCGCCGACGCTGACCAACCTCAGCGACACAGGTGAGTACATCAACGGCGAAATCCTCGCCCTCTACTTCTGGGATGGCCTCTCCGACCTGGTGACCGACATCGATATCTTCATCTGGGGCGAGGGCAACAGCTACAGCGTCAGCAAGGAGGGTCGCACCAACGGAGCCAGCACCTACGCCTCCGAAGCTGTCACCGAAGACGGCTACCCGGATCCCTTCATGACCGAACACGCCCACCTGGAATCGTACACCCGCATCGATTTCGACGAGGGCACCGAAGTCCAAAGCGGTTCCAACGGCTTCGAGGGCGCGGACGAGACCAGCGAGAACCTGATGACAACCTGGGAGGTCGCGGCGGCCGACCCGGCTTTCGTGATTCAACCCGAGGGCACCGCAGGCTTCTTCCTGAGCGTACCGGCACGGACGTTCCTGCCCCTGCGCAATGAGCGTTTCGACATCGTGTTTACGTCCAAGCCGGGTTGGGAGACGGTCCTGCGGATCTTCGACCTGGAGGGGCGCCTGGTGCGCGCTCTTTTCGACAGCCGTTTCGACGGCAACCCTTCAACGGATATGGAGTTCCCGTCGGTCGAGCCTTGGGACGGCCGGAACGACGTCTTTGAGCTGGTCAAGGCGGGCATGTACATCGTCCACCTGCAATTCATGAACGAGGAATCCGGCGACCGCGTCGAAAAGACCGCGCCCGCCGTTGTGGCCACGCGACTGAGCAACTAGAAGGAGTCAGGGATGAAACGGAGAATCGTTGTGACAACCGCCGTCCTGGCTCTCGGCCTCCTTGCGGGGCCGGTCCTGGCGGCTTTCGTGAACATGGACATCAGCCCGCGGGCGCGGGGGATGGGCGACGCCGCCGTGGCTGTGGCGGACGACGCCTTTGCCCCCTACTTCAACCCGGCCGGGTTGGCCCGCATCCAGGGTGTGACCCTGGGCAACAGCTACCTCAAGCCCTACGACCTGAGTTTCGCTGAACAGATGTATCTGGGCGGCGTGATCCCCGGTACTTCGCGTCTGGGCAACTTCGGCTTCGGTGTCCGTCATTTCGCCGTCGAGTACCAGACCGTGGCCCTGGAGAAGGAGATCACCTACACCCTCGCCCACGGCATCATGGTTTACGAGGATCTCCATTCCGCGGTGAGTGTCGGCACGGCGCTGAACATGTACAGCCTGGAGTTCGGCGAGACCGTGTCCGGCCTCGATCCCGGCAGGGCCACGACGATCGGCCTCGACGTCGGCCTGCTGGTCTCGCTGCACCGGCGAACGCGCATCGGCGTGATGGTCAAGAACATGAACAACCCCCAGATCGGGCTCGACAACGAGGAACTGTCCTCGCGCCTGCACGGTGGCATCGCCTACCTGCCCTACGACGGCGTGACGACCACCTTCGAGTTCGAGAACACGATCGAAGGGGAGACCCAGTATCACGGCGGCATCGAGTTCTCGGTGCTGGGAGACCTGATGCTGCGCACCGGGGTGATGACCAATCCCGGCAAGTACACCGGCGGTTTCGGCTATGCCTACCAGGGCCTCATGGTGAACTACGGCTACTCGTCCGGCGGCGGCGTCCTCTCGCCGAGCCACCAGTTCGGCTTGACCTTCGCCTGGGGCGGTGAGACACCGTGAAAAACTGCAGCCTCACGATCCGGTTCGCGGCCCTGCTGCTGGCGGTCATGACCGCCGGCGGCGCGCTGGCCGCACCACCGGGGCTGGTCGACCTCAACCGGGCGACGCTGGAGGAGGTTCTCCAGCTGCCTGTCGACGAGGAACTGGCTCGCCGGATCGTCGATTACCGCGATTATGTGCGGTACTTCGACAACGTCTACGACCTCATGGAGGTCGAGGGCATGACGTCGGCCGACCTGGCGGTGCTGAAGCCCCTGGTCGCCACGCTGCCGCCCGATCCCCTGGACGCCGGCATCGCGCGTCTGGCCGCTTCCTACCGCCAGGTCAACCGCTACCTGGGGCAGGAGGGCGCCAGCGAAGGGCTCGTCGACGAGTACCTCGACATGATGCGCGAACCCAAGAACGTCAACGATCTGGATCTCTTCGACCTGCAGTCGTTCCAGAACGTCTCTCCGGTCGACGCCAAGAACATCCTCCTGGCACGCGATCGTCTGGGCCGTTTCGAGAGCGACCGCCAGCTGCGCCGCAGCGACGGCCTGCGCTACTGGGCCTTCCGCAACATCCGCGACTTCGTCGTCTATTCCGACGAGGACCGGCTCGACGAGAACGAGCAGGTGCGAGGCAACTACGAGGTGCGCTACTACGACACCCCGTACATGCTGGACGACGAGGAGATCTCGGGGACGACCCTGCTGACCGAGGGCGACCCGCACATGACCCACAAGCTCAGCCTGAACCTCTCGGGCGGCTTCCGCGCGGGACTGCTGACCCACCGCAACCTGGGCGAGGAGTCCTGGCACGAGACGGTGAAGGGCTACTACGGGATCAACGACAAGAAATTCGGCCCCTTCCATCTCAAACGCCTGTACTTCGGCAACTTCCGTGTCGCCTTCGGCCAGGGCCTGGTCATGGACAACACGGACTTCATGCAGTACCGGCGCACCGGCTTCGGCTGGAACAAGCGGCCCATCGGGGTGCGCGGGGATCTGAGCCGCAGTCACGAGTACGCCCTGACGGGTGCGGCGGTGGAGGGTAAGGCCGGCCCCGTACACGCGACCTTTTTCGTGTCCAGTGAGAAGAAGGACGGCATCCTCAACCCCGACGGCACGGTCAACCAGTACGTGACCATGGAGCCGCGTCCCAGCGACGGCTGGCTGAACGACCACCTGGCCTTCGAGCCGGGCCGCAGCTATTCCGCCGACCAGCTGCCCGACACGCCGACGCTGCTCACCCGCGACGCCTTCACCGAGGACATCACCGGCGGCAACGTCAAGCTGATGCTGGGTACCGGGAGCTACATCGGTGTGACGGGTTACGAAGCGAGATACGACCGCGGTTTCCGCGCCGACGTGGCGACGCTGATCAGCGACTACAGCCTGAACACGCGCCAGCTGCTGGAAGCGCGCGACAGCGAGATCTGGCAGGGCTACACCAGCGTCTTCGCCGATCCCGGCGACAGCACGGTCACCGAGCACAAGTTCCGGCGCGTCTACGGCGCCGAGTTCCAGACGGTGCACGAAAACGTGTCGCTGCAGGGTGAGTACGCGGTCCTGCAGGACCCGCGCAACGGCTTCCTGAGTGAGTCGGAAGACGCCAACGGTGACCCCATCAAGAACCCCGACGCCCTGCTGCTCAACGCCTACGCCCAGTGGGACGATCTGCACCTGCTGGCCATCTGGCGCGACTACGACGTGGGCTTCGACAACCCCTACAACCGCGGTTTCGGCAACGACAACCGCTACGAGCAGACGCTGCTCGACTCGCCGTTCCGCCTGAACGACGACCTCTACTCGTGGGTGTCGCTGAACACGCCGCAGCCCAAGCCGGAGCGCGGTCTCTTCCTGCAGAGCCGCTACCGCATCAGCCGCAACCTGATTCTCAATGGTCTGGAATACGACCAGTGGGAGCGCAAGGCCGATGGCGCCGATCTGCGCCGTTACACGATGAAGGTGGAGTACCAGCCCAAGTTCAACCTGCGCCTGCGGATGCGGCACCGATACAGCAGCCGCTCCAAGATGAATCCCAACGACGTGCGCTGGTTCAGCTCCTGGGAGTCCCGCTTCGAGCTGATCGCCCTGCTGTCCAACTACAACCGGGTGAAGCTGATGTACATGACCAGCAACGTCATGTTTCCGCCTCGTCAGCGTCTGAGCGGCACGCCCGAGCCCGGCCAGATACCCTACAACAACGACGGCATCCCCGGTGTGGGTACCGCGGGTATTCCCGCCCATGCCGTGCAGGCCATGTACGAGCATCACTTCGCGCCCACGCTCAAGATCATACTCAGCGCGGAGATGTACGACGGCTTCCTCTGGAACTTCGAAGGTAACGAGTTCGTCGTGGTGGACGGACGCGGGTTCCGTAACTGGGCCAAGGTCGAGAGCCGCATCTCCGAGCGGCTGCTCTTCCAGCTCAAGGTCACCCGCGATCACAACCTGCCGCGCACCTACCTGGACGTTCGCGCCTACCAGGACGTCTACGGACAGGAGATAGAGAGCAGCTATGCGCCGCGGGACTGGACAGTGTTCCGCATGCAGATGGACTACACCTTCTGATGAAGGAGATCGATAAGATGAGACGCCAAAACGAGATCCACCTGTCGACGGGCGTGGCGAGCGTCCTGTTCGCGGGACTGCTGATGATCCTGCCCGGCGTGTCCGCGGCCGGATCGGTGCTCGACACCGCCTACGGTTCGCCGGCCGGCGCCCTGGGCGCCGAGGTCGACGCCATGGCCGGCACCGGCGCTGCCTTGTACCGCGGCGGCCTGTCCACCCGGCTCAACCCGGCGATGCTGGCCGAGGAGTGGGACAATCGTCTGGACGGGTCGTTGTCCCTGTACCAGGACCACGAGGACCGCTTCCAGCCCCTGTGGGACAGCTTCGGCAGCTACGTGACCGACACGGCCATCGCCAGCAACCGCAACCACTACTTCGACTCGGGCTTCGGCGCCGCCATACGGGCCGCCGAGGGACTCGCGGTGGGCCTGTCGTTGAGCACCCTCTACGACTACACCTACGACTTCGCGGAGGAGCTCCGCGACCCGGACCCGCAATCGGATCCGCGCGACCAGATCCTCGAGGAACGGTCGTGGCGCTACGACGGCCGGCTGCGCGCCCTGAGCCTGGGCTTCGCCATGAGCACGCCCGACGAGAAATTGTCGGTAGGCGTAGCGGGCAACTACGCCTTCGGCAAGCGCTACGCCGACGTCCGCCGTCGCTTTTTCCAGGACCAGGACGACAGCACGATCCTGGGCGGGGAGCACTGGCTCGATGGCGCCAACGCGACCCTGGGCATACGCATAAAGGCCAGCCCGCGCGTAACCATCGGCGCCGCCTGGGAGACGCCGTTGAAGGTCCAGGGCGAGGCCGCCATCACGACCGAGACCTTCGATGTGGCCGGTGACTCGATGATCGTCGAGGCCGCGACCGCGGATGTCTCGATCGATTACGCGAACCGCTATCGCTTCGGCTTCACCCTCCATCCCCGCTCCGAGCCGCGGACCGTCTTCACGGTCGATCTGGTCCTCACCGAGTGGACCAGGCTCAAGGACAGTAGCTGGGATGAGGGCGACGAATCCCCCTACGAGGACACGATCGACGTACGCGTCGGCGTGGAGCACACCTTCTACAACGGCGTGCCCCTGCGCTTCGGCTTCCGCCGCCTGGGCAGCTACAGCGATCGCGAGGCCGGCGCCACCTTCTTCACCACCGGCATCGGCGTGCCGTGGGAGCGGGGCCTGTTCCACGTGTCCGCCGAGCTGAGCAAGATCAGCAGCTATCAGCGGCACTGGTTCCCCTACGAGTACGCCGATCCAGATATCCAGACCGCCGAGACGGCGCGGGTCGACGAGACCCGGTTCCGCCTGGGAGCGGGCTTCACCTATCTGTTCTAGATTGTCGGCGGAGCACCTACGGTCTGCGAGGAGAAGAGGGTCATGAACGGCAAGACGACGATGACGATGATGTTGCTGGCGCTGGCGTCGGCGCTGCTCCTGGCGCCCGCCGTCACGGCGGACGAACCGGTGCGGCTGCACCTGATCTGGACCAACGACATCCACGGGCATATCGCGCCCGAACCGGCGCGGTTCATGAATCCCAACTTCCCGCCGCCGCTGGGCGGTGGCGCCTCGCTGGCCAATTACGTGGGACAGGTCCGCGAGGAGGCGGCCCGCAAGGGCGAGAGCATCCTGATGGTGGACGTGGGCGACTTCTTCCAGGGCACGCCCGTGGGCACCAAGACCCAGGGTGATGCCGTGGTGAAGTACTTCAACGCCATGGACTACGACTGCGTCGTGCCCGGCAACCACGATTTCGACATGGGGCGCGACAACTGCGAGCGCCTGGCCGCCGACTGTGAGATGCCTTGGCTGGTGGCCAACCTGCGCGACGAGAGCGACGGCGAGATCGTCGACTGGTGCCGGCCGACGATCATGTTCGAGCGCGACGGCCTGAAGATCGGCTGCCTCGGCATCATCACCACCGGGACGGTCGCCATGTCCTTCCCGCAGAACATCGAGGGACTGATCTTCGATCCCATGGTGCCCGCCATCGAGAAGTACCGCGACGAGCTGTTGGCCCAAGGCGCCGACCTGATCGCCCTGCTCATCCACGAGGGCCTACCCTTCGACCCCGAGGTCGGCTGGAAGCGCATCACCGAGAGCGAGGACGCGGACAGCGACCAGCAGGACGCCCAGGGTGGCGGTTTCGGCTACGTGCACGGCGGCGCCATGAACCTCATGGAGATGGTCAACGCCATCGAGGGCATCGACTTCGCGGTCGGCGGCCACACCCACCGCGGCTACAACGAGCCCTGGATCGACCCCATGACCCACACCATGTGCTTCGAATCCTACGGCAACGGCTCGAGCGTGGGACACGCCATCCTGCTCGTGGATCGCGCGACGGGCACTCTCGTCGGCTACAACACGCCCCACGACCGCGGCACCCTGATCACGCTCTTCGAGGACGAACTCTGGCCCGAGGAGTCCATGCGCCAGGCCCTCAAGCCTTATATCGACGAGGCCGAGGCGGCCATGAACATCGTGGTCGGCAGCTCGGCGGTGAACCTGACCCGCGGCGGTCCCGGCTCCAACCTGGTGGGCAACGTGGTGACCGACGCCATGTGCGAGTACTTCGACGCCGACTTCTCCTTCCAGAACCTGGGCGGCCTGCGCGCCAACGTGCCGTCCGGCGACATCACCGCCAAGGACGTCTTCAGCATGCTGCCCTTCGGCAACGAACTGGTCATCGTGAGGATGAAGGGGGAGATGATCCGCCGCATCGTCGAGCGCAAGGTGCGCGGCGACTCGGGCGGTCTCTGTGTCTCCGGCGCCAGGATCGTCTTCAACAAGAATCGTCCCAACTACGATCGCGTCTGCGAGCTGTTGATCGGCGACGAGCCCCTGGATCCCGAACGGATCTACGATGTCGTCTGCACCTCCTTCCTCATGGAGGGCAACAGCGGCCTCGATTTCCTGACCACGATCGCGGCCGAGAACATCAAGCTGACCCAGATCACGACCGCCGAGTCGGTCGAGCGCTACCTGAAGCTGCACAGCCCCGTCCGCCCGCGCATTGACGACCGCTGGGTGGAGGACGGCGGGGCGGAGCAGGCGGCCTATCTGGAGCAGACGGGCAGCCTGCCGTAGGTATTACCACCGGATGATCCTGCGCGGAGCCGGCTTGGCTGAGCCGGCTCCGCCTTTGTATATTCGCTACTCCAGTATTCCCACCGGGCGCCGATGACGAATATGGACTATGTGTCCTCAGGCCAACCTGTTGAACGACGCTCGCACGCCACGGTTTTCTGCTCAAGCAACCTTGTTTCGAGACGATGATAGGACCGTCGGGCGTGACAGGCCCGACCACCAAGAGCTGGAAACGGCGGGATCCGGGGGATCCGTCTCGATGAGCAACCGAGGAGTCGGTAGTGATAGAGTTGAAACCTGGCGTGGTGAACGAACAGCTGCGCCGTTTCCGCCGGCGCATGGATCATATGGTGGTGGGACAGCCGGCGGCGAGTGAGAAGATCTCGGATTGCTTCAGCCGTCTCATCGCGGGGATCCACGACCCCGAGCGCCCGCTGCTCACGATGATGTACATGGGACCCACCGGCGTCGGCAAGACCGAGACGGTACGCTGCCTGGCTGAATCGATCTTCGGCGACCGGCGCGCCTACACCCGCATCAATTGCCAGGAATTCTCGGCCCACTACAACATCTCCAAGCTGCTCGGTTCACCCCCCGGTTACGTGGGCGGCGAGATCCGGCCCCTGCTCGCCCAGGAGAACCTGAACAAGCACCACCTCAAGGCCATCGAGCGTCACAGCGGCATGATCAGCGAGGAGGGCGGCAAGCTCGCCGACATGTTCCCCAGCGACGCCGAGCGCTACCTGTCGATCGTGCTCTTCGACGAGATCGAGAAGGCCCATCCCAAGATGTGGAACACGCTGCTCGGCATCCTGGAGGACGGTCACCTGATCCTGGCCAACAACGAGGAAGTCGACTTCACCAACACGATCATCGTCCTGACCACCAATGTCGGCAGCCAGGCCATGAACACCCATCTGTCGGGCAGCGGCATCGGCTTCTCGTCCGGACGGTCCGTGGAGCAGCTGGACCGCAACATCGAGGACGCGGTCACGCGGGAAGCCAAGAAGATCTTCCCCATGGAGTTCCTCAACCGCTTCGATGAACTGGTGACCTATAACACGCTCAAGCGCGAGCATCTCTTCGCCATCCTCGACAATCTCATCTCCCAGGTGCACCACCGCGCGTTGGACAGCGCGGAACCCTTCCTGCTGGAGGTCACGCAGCGGGCCAAGGAGCGCCTCGTCGACGAGGGCACCGATCCCGAGTACGGAGCGCGCCCCCTGAAACGGGTCGTGGAGATGCGTCTCGTCACGCCGGTCTCCCATCACATCTGCAGCGAGCAGATCCGCCGCGGCGACCTCGTGATGATCGACCACGACGGAGACGACTACGTCTTCCTCAAGGAACCGGGCATCGACTGGGAGAACGACCTCGCGGCGTCGCAGTGCAAGCCGTCCAACAAGTGGACACGCACCGATCTGGGGATCCGCGACGACGGCGGCGAGAAGAAGAAGATGGTGGAGGAGGCGGGGCAACTCACGGCCTGTGCGGAGACCCTGACGGGATCGGGCATCGAGTAACTCGTGCCCGACAAGACCGGCGACGCGGGCATCCTCCCAGCTCGCGCCGACGGCACGACGACGAGGGGCGGTCCGTATGGACCGCCCCTCGTCGTTGTCCGGGCCTATATTCTACTTGGCGCTCGCGGTCCCGCTCAGGGCCGGAAGAGTATGCGCCCGCAGCTCTCGCAGGACAGTACCTTGTTCTCGTGGACCACCGATGTGAACGAGGTCGGTACGTTGGCGAAGCAACCGGTGCAGTGGCCTTCCCACACGGGGACCACGGGGTTGTCGTACTTCTGCTTCAGGCGTGTGTAGTAGCCCTTGTGACGGGGCTCCACCTGGGTGAGCAGACCCTCGATAGCCTGCGTGATCTTGTCCTCGTCCATGGGGAAACCCATGGCTTCGAGCTCCTTCGCCTTCACCTCGTCCTGGGCGTCGTGCAGCTGCAGCTCGAGGTTCTGGATGGAGACCAGCAGGGCCAGTTGTCGGTTCATGGTCTATCCCTCCGTAAACACTTTGCAGAAGTCATCGTAGCCGTCGGCCTGCAGCGCGGCCTCGCGCACCGCGTCGTCCTGCATTTTTTCCGTCAGCAACGCCAGGGAGCGGATGTACTGGTTGTCGCTGTCCTGCGGCGGCGCGATCAACATGAAGAATAGATGTGTGGGCTCGCCGTCCATCGACTCGAAGGGAACACCCTTGCTCGCGCGCGCGATCACGATGATCAGGTCCTGGGCCGCCAAGGTGCGACCGTGCGGGAAAGCCACGCCGGGTCCCACGGCCGTGCTGCCGAGGGATTCACGACTCTTGAGCATCTCCAGGATCGTCCCCTGATCGCCGATCGGGGAACCGGCCACCAGCGCATCAGCCATCTCGGCCAACACGCCTTCCTTGTCAGTAGCCTTGAGCTCAGGGATGAATCGGTCCGGAGAAGTTAACTGAAGAACTTCCTTGATGTCCATTGACACCACCTTGCAGGCTGGATGATCGTATGGAAGCACTGGAACAATCGAAAGCTAAGCAATAGGTTTTGAAACCTCAAGGCGCATTTCCTAACTGCAGGGAGAGAACAGGTGGCAAGAGGCGGGGCAGGCGACCGGCGCGAAGGAATAGTCATTCGTTCCCAGAGCGGGTATTGCACGGTGCTTTGCGATGGGCACGAATACCTTTGCCAGCTGCGCGGTCGCCTCAAGCAGGGGAAACGCAGATCGCGTACCGTGGCGGTGGCGGGTGATCGGGTGTCGTTTCGCCCTGTCGCGGATGCCGGTGGTGACATGCGCTCCGGCGTCGTCGAAGACGTACTGCCCCGTACCAACAAGATCTCGCGCACCTCCTCCCGGCGGGACCGCGGGCGCACCGAGCAGGTCCTGATGGCTAACCTCGATCAGATCATCGTCGTACAGTCGGTCCGCCAGCCGGAGCCCATGTCGGGTTTCGTGGACCGTCTGCTGGCGGCGGCCGATCACTACGAGGTGGACGGTCTGCTCTGCGTCAACAAGATCGACCTCGACGCCGAGGCCGCCGCCGACGCTCGCTGGGACTACTACGCGACCATCGGCTACCGCCTGCTGCGCACCTCCGCCGAGACGGGGGACGGTGTCGATGCCTTCCACGAGGCTCTGCGCGGCCGGATCTCGCTGCTGCTCGGCGCCTCGGGCACCGGCAAGAGTTCCCTGCTGGCCAAGGCCACGGGACTGGACCTGGCGGTCGACGGCGTCACCGAGAAGACCGGCCTCGGACGCCACACCACCACGCGCACCGAGCTCTTCGCGATCGGCGACGACGGTTTCATCGCCGATTCGCCAGGCATCCGGGGTTTCGATCCCTGGGATGTCGAACCGGGTGAGTTGCGCACGCTGTTCCCGGAGTTCCTCGACCCGGCGGCGGACTGCCGCTTCGCGACCTGCCTGCATCGCGACGAACCGGGCTGCGGCGTCAAGCAGGCCGTCGGCGACGGCACACTGCCCGCCTGGCGGCACGAGTCCTATCTGTCGATCCTGGGGGATCTGGAGACGCGCGAGACCGAGCGCGGTCCCCGGCGCAGGAGGAGGGAATAATAGGTGGCGGCCTCTTGACCCTCGTGGATCAGGCAATCGATGGGCGGGCTGCCGGTCCAGGGCACGTACGCCGTCCAACGTTCGACGGTCTGCGCCTCGTACCATCCGGGTAGTGGATCGCCCAACCAGGTGTCGGACTTGCTGACGATTTCGTAGGAGAGCAGGCCGGTCGCAACAGCCATGCTCAGGACGAGCAGGAATTTCTGCAGACTGCGCAAGACGCCGGACCTCCTCCCTGTCGCGTCGATCGGGACGGACGTCCAGTAGCAACGGAAGTGCCAGGAGGGCGCGTGAAGGCGTATTCTTTCCGCAAAGGGGTGAAACGGACGGTATCCGGTCTGCTGGCGCGCTTCTGGCGACGGCGCAAGCTGAGCGCCGCCGAGGTTCGCGCTCTGCGACCCGGCCGGATCCTGATCGTTCGCCAGCACAACCAGATGGGAGACATGGTCTGCGCGACGCCCGCCCTGCGCGCCATCCGCCGCCAGTATCCCGATGCCGAGATCGCCCTGGTCTGCGCACCGGTCAACCACGATGTGGTGCTGCACAGCCCCGACCTGGACCGCGTCTTCGTCTTCGACAAGCGTGCCTGTGCGAGGCCGGCGCACCTGTGGCGTTTCATCGCCGAGCTGAGGCGCTTCTCGCCGGAGATGGCGTTCGTGCTCAGTTCGGTTTCCTGGTCGGTGACCAGCGCGGCCCTGGCGGCCGCCTCCGGCGCCGCGGTGATCGTGGGTGGCGACAGTCGCCCTTTCGGTTTCGACATCAGCCGTCACGCTTTTTCCCTGGAGATGCCGTCCGAGCCGGAGGTCGATCGTCACGCCGTGGATCACAACCTGGCGCCCCTGGCGGCCATCGGATTCCAGACCGACGACCGCGTCACGGTAGTGGCGTCCGTGCCGCAGGAGGTCGCGCGCGCCGCGGAATTGCGCCGGGAGGTGCCGGGCGACGGCCCGCTCTGGATCATGCATCCCGGCGCCGGCAAGGCCGTCAATCTCTGGCCCGCCGATCGCTTTGCCGAGGTCGCCGGGCGTGCCGTCGCCGCCGGGAGACCTCTGCTCGTGCTGCAGGGACCGGCGGACGGCGAGGTCATGGCACGGTTCCGTGAGGCCTGCCGTCACCTGTTGGATCCCCCCGCGCTGGCGCAGGTGGTGGAGATCCCGCCGACCACGGTGGGCGTATGCGCCGCCCTGCTGTCCGCCGCGGACAGGTTCTTGTGCAACGATACCGGCTTGATGCACGTAGCCGGTGCCGTGGGCGTGCCGACGCTGGCCCTGTTCGGCCCCACGGATCCCCGGCTCTGGGCTCCCCGGGCCGAGACCCTGTCCTACCTGCGGGGGGAGAACGACCGGCTCGAGGCCCTGGCCACGGATACTGTCTGGGACCGCTGGCGGACGCTCCCGCCCCGTTCCGCTACAACTTGAGGAAGGCCGAGATGGATGTTGCGATCGCGATCCTGGTACTGCTGTTCTCCTTGACCGCGCACGAATCCGCGCACGCGCTGACCGCCCTGCGGATGGGGGACGACACGGCCTATAAAATGGGTCGGGTCTCCCTGAATCCCCTGGTGCACATCGACCCGATCGGCACGATCGCGGTGCCGCTGGTAATGGCGCTCTTGCCGGGCGGTCTCATATTCGGATGGGCCAAGCCGGTGCCGGTGAATACGTTCCAGCTTCGCAATCCCCTGCGCGACCACGCGATCATCGCGGCGGCCGGACCGGCCAGCAATCTGGTGTTGGCGGCCGTCTTCGCCATCCTGCTGGGTCTCCTGGCCGGCTTCGCCCACCTACGCCTTCAAACGGGGGTCGTCGAACTGGGCACCGGCTTCACCTTCCTGCAGCTGCTCTTCCTGCGGGGGATACAGTTGAACATTCTGCTGGCCCTGTTCAACCTGATCCCGTTGCCGCCGCTGGACGGCAGCTGGATCATGATGGCTACCTTGAGAGACGAACTGGCCAGGGCCTACGCCAAGCTGTATCCCTATGGTTTTCTGCTGGTGATCGTGCTGATGAACGTGGGCTTGGGACGTCTGTTATGGAGGGGCGTACAGTACGTCAGCGAACAGTATCTCCAGATTTCCCGATTCGTGAGCCAATTTTTCGCCTGATCCCCACAAACAGCGAGGAAGCCCCATCCGGGACTTCCTCGCGCCGTGCCCGCAGCTTCCTACGGCTGATCGGGATGGTACGTATCGTAATCGGGCTGCAGATTGACCTCGATGGTGGCCTGAGCGCTCTCGTTCCCGCTCAGATCGACGGCGGTTACCTGGTACGTGTTGTAGCCGGCCACCGGATTCGCATCCCGGTACATGTTCGTGGTCAGGGGTGCGTTGGTGAGGGACATGACTCTCGTCCCGGTGTCACGGTAGATGTTGAAGCCCGCGAAGTCGGTGTCGGTGGTATTGGGCGCCCAGGTGATGGTGATCTGGGACTGCCAGGAACTGCCCGTGAGCTGGGTCGGAACGGCCGGCGGCGCCGTGTCGACGTTCGTCGGCGTTTTATCGATTTCGTTGCTGCTGCAGCCGGCCAGACCGAGCGCGGCGACGATGAAAGCGATGATCATGATTCTTTTCATAGCCACCGAGTCCTCCTTGAAGAGGGTTTCGAGCTGTGGGACATGCATTTGCCATCGGTGGTCTTGGCTGCCTCTGGATTTGTCGCGCCGTCACCGAAGCGGCTCCGTCGCTCAGGCGGCTGCATGGCCTGTGCCAGCCCGCCCCGCCTGTTCGTCAAATACGTAACACATTGATATGTAGTGAGTAAGCCCGCTTCTGGAGGACGCGCCCTGTGCCCTCTGGTTCCTTATCATGCCTCTTCGGTTCTCGAGTCGTGCCGTCTTGCAAATCCGGAGAATGACAAGGATGCAATATGCAAGCTCCCCGGAAGCGAAAATCCCTTGACTCCAAGTCAGTTATGGGAGACGATGGCTTAAGAGCCGCGTCTCCGGTAGGGAGGGGACGGACGAGGTTCAACGGAAAGGGGTTTGTGATGACCAAGGCCGATATTGTAGAGGATATCGCCCAAAAGACCGGTTTGACCAAGAAGGAAGTCGCCGAAACGGTCGATCTCTTCCTGGACAAGGTCAGCCAGCTTCTGGTGCAGGGGCGCCACCTGGAGATCCGCGGATTCGGCACCTTCAAGGTGAAGGAACGCAAGGAGAGAATGGCTCGAAATCCCCGTACGGGGGAGGCCGTGCCTGTTCCCGCGCGCAGGGTCCCCATCTTCAAAGTTTCCAAGATGCTCAAGGACAAGGTCGCGGCCCGCGGTTTTTGACAACAGTTTCCAAGTCGAGGGCACCATTCCGCTGGGCCCATCCGCCGATAGTCTGCTAGCACCGGTCTCTCCGTTCGTGGCGGGAGGACCGGTGTTCCTGTGACCAGATCATTCACTAAGGAGAGCAGGGTCATGGAGTTCGTGGATCTGCGGAGCGATACGGTCACCCAGCCCGACGGAGCCATGCGTCGGGCCATCGCCGAGGCCGAGGTCGGTGACGACGTCTTCGGGGACGATCCCACGGTGAATCTGCTCCAGGAGAGATCGGCAGAGCTGCTGGGGAAAGAAGCGGCGCTGCTGGTGCCCAGCGGCACCATGGCCAACCAGACCGCCCTGCGCTCGCTCACCCGGGCGGGAGACCAGGTCATCTGCGAGGACGGCGCCCACGTCTATCGCTACGAGGCCGGTGCACCCGCCGCTCTTTCGGGATTGCTGCTCACCACCGTCGTCGGCCGCGGTGGCTCTCTGAGCTGGGCGGACATCGCGCCATGTCTCAACGCCGACGACGTACATTGCGCGTCCCCGCGACTGATCTGCCTGGAGAACACCCATAACCGCGCCGGTGGACGGGTGCTGCCTCAGGAGGATGTCGCCGACGTGGGTCGGGAAGCCCACGCGCGGGGGCTGGCCCTCCACCTGGACGGTGCCCGGCTCTGGAACGCCCACGTCGCGACGGGTCGCGCCCTCTCGGAACTCGCCGCTCCCGCCGACACGGTCAGCGTCTGCTTCTCCAAGGGCCTGGGCGCTCCGGTGGGTTCGATCCTGGCCGGACCGCGCGACGTGATTGCCAGGGCCCACCGCGCCCGCAAGCTGTTCGGCGGCGGCATGCGTCAGGCCGGGATCCTGGCCGCCGCCTGCTTGCACGCCCTCGATCACAATCTCCCGCGTCTGGCCGATGACCATCGTCGTGCGAGGCGTCT
The DNA here is from genome assembly GCA_964389015.1 of uncultured Fibrobacteraceae bacterium. Taxonomy (GTDB): domain Bacteria; phylum Krumholzibacteriota; class Krumholzibacteriia; order LZORAL124-64-63; family LZORAL124-64-63; genus JAHIYU01. Next base: position 49,821 of record CAYMCR010000005.1, read on the forward strand.
TGCGGAAGGTCTGGACAACCCTGCCGTCAGCCTGGATCATGCCGTGGAGACGAACATCGTCATCTACCGGACGGCCGACGAGGAGAGGCTGCTCGGCCACCTGCGCGGAAGCGGTGTATTGGGCGTGGCGTTCGGCAGCGGTCGTGTGCGTCTGGTCACGAATTTGATGGTCGATGACGACCAGATCGTCCAGGCCCTGGACGCCTTGAACAGCTACGTGGAGGAGCCAGCTTGAAGATCGTGATCGTCGGGGCTGGCGCCGTGGGCGACGATCTCGCCCGCTCCGTGAGCCGCCGCGAGTCGGACGTGGTCGTCATCGAGCTCGACCACGACCGTATGTTGCAAGCCAAGGAACATCTCGATTGCCGTGTTCTGGAGGGCAACGGCGTGAACCCGTCCTTCCTGGACGAGGTGGGCATGGCTGACTGCGACCTCTTCTGCGCCGTCACCGACAAGGACGAAGCGAACATCATCGCCTGCCTCACCGCCCACCATCTGGGCGCATCCGTCAAGGTGGCGCGGGTGCGCTCCAGCGAGTTCTACCGCGCGGGGAACCTGGTGTTCGACGGCATCGACATGGCCATCAATCCCGACATCGAAGCCGTGTGCTCCATGCGCGAGATCCTCTGGCAACAGGCCGCCACCGACATCTACGAGTTCGCCGGCGGTCGCGTGCGCGTGGTGGGCGCGCGGGTCGGGGACAGGGCCTTCGTGACCGGCAAGTCTCTCGCCGAGATCGAGCAGGAACTGGGCTCCCGCTGGGCCCTCGTCATCACCGTGCTGCGCAGGGGGGAGACCCTCATACCCCGCGGCGATACGGTCATCGAGCCGGACGACCTGGTCTACGTGGCCGGAGCCCGCGGCACCGTCGACAAGGCGCTGACCTACGTCACCACGCCGTCGGCCCAGCTGCAGAACGTCATGATCGTGGGCGCCAGTCCGACGGGACTGGAACTGGCCCGCGAGTTGACCGCGCACGGCGTCAACGTCAAGCTCATCGACCGCAACGAGGCGAGGTGTGCACACGCGGCCGAGCAGTTGCATCACGTCCTGGTCCTGCACGCGGACGGCACCGACCTGGAGCTGCTCAAGAGCGAGGGCGTGGACCAGATGGACGGTTTCGTGTCGGTCTCCAAGGACGAGGACACCAACGTCATGGCCTGCCTGCTCGCACACTATCACGGACCGGCCAAGACGATCTGCCTGGTCAACCGTCCCGATTACGTGCCGCTGTTGCCCGTGTTGGGCATCGACGCGGCCATCTCGCCGCGTCTGTCCACCTCGGACGCCATCGCGCGCTTCGTCAAGCGCGGCGCCGTGGTCAGCACGCACAGCCTCGGTTACACCGGGGCCGAGATCCTGCATTTCCACTTGGCGGCCGGCCTGGGCTGCCTCGACAAGCCCCTGTCCAAGCTGAAGTTCCCGCGCCACGCGGTGATCGGCGCCGTGCTCAAGCGGGGCCACGTGGTCACGCCACGCGGAAATACCGTGCTGCGGGCGGGTGACGAGATCGTCGTCTTCGCGCTGCCCAAGGGTGTGTCCGAAGTCGAGAAATTTTTCACCCCGGGTAAATAGATGAACATACGCGGCGTTGGCAGGGTACTCGGCTTCCTCTTGCTGGTGACGGCGGGAGCGCAGGTCCTGCCCGCGATCGTGGACCTGATCTACCGCGAGGGGGACTGGGACGTCTTCCTGCTCACGGGCGTCTTCGGCGCGGTGGCGGGCTCGGGCCTCATGTTCCAGGGACGCAGTGCCCCGGAGCTGCGCCACCGCGAGGGTTTTGCCATCGTCACCCTGGGCTGGATCGCCGTCGGGCTCCTGGGGGCTGTACCCTACCTGCTCTCGGGGACCATCCCCTCGGTCACCGACGCCGTCTTCGAATCCATCTCCGGTTTTACCACCACCGGTTCGACCATCATGACCGACATCGAGGGCGTCGGCTCCACACACCACGCGATCCTCTTCTGGCGATCGCTGAGCCAGTGGCTCGGCGGCATGGGTATCGTGGTGCTGGCCCTGGCCATCCTGCCCCTGCTCGGTGTCGGCGGCATGCAGCTGTTCCGGGCGGAAGCCCCCGGCCCTTCGCCGGACCGGCTGACCTCGCGCATCAGCGAGACCGCGCGTCTGCTCTGGAGCGTCTACCTGCTGATCACCCTGCTCGAGGTCCTGTTGCTGGTCATCGTGGGCGGCCTGACGCCGTTCGACGCCGTCTGCCACGCCTTCACTACCATGGCCACCGGCGGTTTCTCCACCCTCGACAGCAGTGTGGGCGGCTTCGGGTCGGCTGCCGTGGAGTGGATCATCACCGTCTTCATGTTCCTGGCCGGCGTGAACTTCAGCCTCCACTACCTGGCCTTGACGGGCAAGCTGGGAGCCTACTGGCGCGACGAGGAATTCCGCTTCTACACCATCGTGATGGCGGGTGCGATGTTGACGATCCTGGCGGTGTTGATACCCATCGGCATCGGGGGCGCCCTGTTCGACACGGTGAGGGCGGCCGCTTTCCAGGTGGTGTCCATCGGCACGACCACCGGCTACGGCAGCGCCGACTACCTGCTCTGGCCGCCGTTCACGCACGTGATCCTGTTGCTGCTGATGATCGTCGGCGGCTGTGCGGGCTCCACGGGCGGCGGCATCAAGATGATGCGGGTGCTGCTGCTGCTCAAACACGCCCACGTGGAGATGAAGAAGCTGGTGCATCCCCGCGCCGTATATACCCTGTGGTTCAACGAGCGGTCGCTGCCGTCATCGTTGCCCACCCGGGTGCTGGGATTCCTGCAGCTCTTCATCCTGGTCTTCGTCTTCGGGATGTTGATGCTGACCCTCACCGGACGCGATCTCGTGACGGCGATCGGAGCGACGGCCGCCACCCTCGGCAACATCGGACCGGGGCTGGGCGACGTGGGCCCGACCTGCAATTTCGCTTTCATGAACGGCTTCGAGAAGTGGCTGCTCACGCTCTTCATGCTGATCGGACGACTGGAACTCTACACGGTGCTGGTTCTGCTGATGCCGGCTACTTGGCGCAAGGCCTGACCGGAGGGATATGAGAACGGGATACGTTTGGGATTGGCTGATTCCCGCCCCCGCGGCGGCCGCGGCCGCCGGCGCTTTCATCGCCGAGACCGTGTCCGCTGCCGGCGCTGAGGGCGTGGTGATCGGTCTGTCGGGCGGCATCGATTCGGCCGTGGCCGCGGCGCTGGCGGTGCAGGGACTCGGCAACGGGCGGGTTCAGGGCGTCGCCATGCCCCACCGCTCGAGCAACCCGGCTTCCCTGGCCGACGCCGAGGCGGTGGCTGCGGCCCTGGACATCCCCCTGGAAATCCGCGCCATCGCCGGCATGGTCGACCCGTTTCTCGCGGACATACCCCAGGAAAACCTGCTGCGGCGCGGCAACGTCATGGCCCGCTGCCGCATGATCGTTCTCTACGACATCTCGGCTCGCGACCGGACGCTGGTCCTCGGCACCGGGAACCGCACCGAGACCCTGCTCGGTTACTCCACGCTCCACGGCGACGCCGCCTGCGGCCTCAACCCCCTGGGGGATCTCTACAAGGCGGAGGTGCGGTCGCTGGCGCGGCATTTCGATCTGCCGCCGGCCGTCCTGGAGAAGGCGCCCAGCGCAGACCTGTGGGCGGACCAGACGGACGAGGGGGAACTGGGCTTTACCTACGAGGAGGCAGACCAGATCCTGCACGCCATGATCGACGACGGTCTGGGCGACAGGCAGCTCGCGGCCCTGGGCTTCCCGTCCGATCTCGTGGCGGCGGTCCGGTCGCGTGTCCGAGCCCAGGCATTCAAGTGGCTGCCGGTTCCCACCGCCGGGTTCCCGGGACGGCCCATGCCCGACCTCGCCGCGGCGGACGGTCGCTGACATGGCGGCAACATCGCTTCCCGAACTGGATTTTCCCGCGGGAAGCTGTTTCTTCGTGGGAACGCCGATCGGGAACCTGGACGACATGTCGCCGCGGGGCCTGGCCGCCCTCGCCGCCGCGGACGTGATCTACGCCGAGGACACCCGGCGTACGCGGCGCCTCCTGTCGAGGTACGACATCAAAGCCACGCTGGAGGCCTACCACGACCACAACAAGGACCGACAGGCGCCGCGGATCGTCGCGCGCCTGGGCCGGGGGGAGCGCGTGGCGGTGGTCAGCGACGCCGGCATGCCCACCATCGCCGATCCCGGCTACGTGTTGTTGCAGGCGCTGCGCCGCGAGGGGCTGAGCTGGTCGGTGGCGCCGGGACCGTCGAGCGTACTCACGGCGTTGGTCCTGGCCGGCTTCCCGACGGACCGGTTCCTGTTCGTCGGCTACCCGCCGCGCCGTGCGGGCCGACTGCGCACCTTCCTCGGCGAGGCGCTGGCGGAGCGTGGTACGGTGGTGATGCTCGAATCGGTCCATCGCGTCCGCAAGACGCTCGCGGCCCTGTTGGAACTGGCTCCCGGGCGCGAACTGGCGGTGGTGCGCGAGATGACCAAGCTGCACGAGGAAACCTTGCGCGGCACGGCTGACGTATTGCTGGAGGAGATGACGGGTCCCCGTCTCAAGGGCGAGCTGGTGCTGGTCCTGCGGGGCAATGTGAATCCGGAAGGAGCTTGACCATGGATCGCAAGGCGTTGAGAGAATGGGCGCAGCAACGCGTCCGCCCCCTGGTCCTGGCGCTGGACCGCTTGGGCCTGACGCCCAACTCGGTGTCGGTGATCGGACTGCTGATCAGCATCGCCGCCGGCTGGATCGCCGCCAAGGGAGGCCTCTTCCTCGGCGCGCTGGTCCTGCTCGTGGGCTCGGTCTTCGACATGCTGGACGGCAACCTGGCCCGTCTCCAGGGCAAGGTGTCGCGCCAGGGAGCGTTCCTCGATTCCAACTTCGACCGACTCGCGGAGGCCGCGGTCTTCACGGGCCTGGCGTGGTATTACATGGACGCCTTGACCTGGCCCGACCACGGCGCGGTGATCCTCATCATGCTGACGCTGATCGGTTCGCTGACCACCAGCTATGCCCGGGCGCGCGCCGAGGGGCTCGGCACGACCTGCTTCGGCGGCTGGTTGCAACGTCCGGAGCGCATGGTGCTGCTGATCGCCGGCATGCTGCTCGGGCATCACATCCTGAAGCTGGTGCTGTTGTTCCTGGCGATCGTGACGATCCTGACCACCCTGCAGCGCATCGTCGCCACGTCCCGCAAGCTGCAGCAGGAAGAGAACGCCGTGCTCATAGCCGGTGCGGACGAGGACGATGACTGAGCGGCAACACAACGGTCTGCTGATCACTTTCGAGGGTCCCGAAGGCAGTGGCAAGTCGACGCTCGTCCGGGGGTTGGCCACTTTGCTCGCGGCGCGCTGCGGGGACCCCCTGGTGCTGCGCGAACCGGGCGGAACACCCGCCGGTGAGCGCATCCGTGAGATCCTGCTCGATCCCACCCTGCCGGAATTGCGATCCGAGACCGAGCTGTTGCTGATGGTCGCCAGCCGCGCCCAGCTCGTGCGCGAAGCCATCCTGCCGGCCTTGTCGGCGGACCGGATCGTGCTCTGTGACCGCTACGCGGACGCTTCGGTGGCCTACCAGGGCGCCGGCCGCGGTCTGGGCGAGGATCGTGTCGGGGTCCTGAACGACTTCGCGGTGGGAGAGGCCGCCCCGGACCTGACCCTGCTCTGCCTCTTGCCGCCCGCGATGGGTCGCGAGCGTACGGCCGATCGCACCCTCGACCGTCTCGAACGGGAGGACGCCGCTTTCCACGACCGGGTGTATACGTCGTACCGCGCCATGGCCGAGGCGGGCGATTCTCGTTTCCGGGTCATCGACGCCACCCGGAGTCCCGCAGAGATGATGGAACAAGCCGTGGGTATTCTGCGTTCTCTGGAACACGATTTGCTGAAGGGCCTTTGATCCTTTTATCTTGTGGATCAGAACACAAAGCCTCCACCACCGGGAGATATCGACAACATGAACGCCGACAAGAGGTTTCTCTCCTCGCCGACTCGCTGGACACTCCTGACGCTGGTCCTCCTCGCCGCCGTGGCGGTTGCGGGATGGCACGGCTCCGTGCAGGCGAAGGACATGAGCAGGGGCACCGACCGCCAGCAGTTCCTGGACGGCCTGAAGATTCTCGGCAGTGTCTACGAGCGGGTCTTCTACAACTACGTGGATGACGTGGACGCCTACGAGCTCCTCGAAGCCGGCATCGGCGGCATGCTCGACTACCTGGACGAGCACACCCAGTACCTGCCGCCCAGTTACTACGAGGACCTGATGATGTCCACCGAGGGCGAGTTCGGCGGCCTGGGCATAACCATCAACATTCGCGATCACTACCCGACCGTGGTTTCGCCCATCGAGGGCACGCCCGCCTTCCTGATGGGTATCCAGGGCGGCGACAAGATCACCGAGATCGAAGGGGAGACGACCCTCGACTTCACCAGCACCGACGCGGTCAAGCTGCTGCGCGGTGAGCCCGGCACCCAGGTCACCATCACCATCGAGCGGGAGGGTCTCGACGCGCCCTTCCCCCTGACCATCACCCGCGATATCATACACGTCGACAGCGTTCCCTACGCCTTCATGATCGACGACATCGGCTACATTCGCGTGGCGAACTTCTCCCGCACGACCACCGACGAGTTGGTCGAGAAGCTCGCCGAGCTGGAAGCCCAGGGCGCGCGCGGCCTGATCCTGGATCTGCGTTGGAACCCGGGCGGTCTGCTCGAGGCGGCCAACGGCGTGAGCGAGCTGTTCCTGGACGACGGGGACCTCATCGTCTACACCAAGGGGCGCCTGCGCAATCAGAACCGCAGCTACTACGCCGAGGACGGCGACGGCCAGGGGAAAGCCGCCCTGCCCACCATCGTCATGGTCAACGGTTCCTCCGCCTCGGCCAGCGAGATCGTCTCCGCGGCCATCCAGGATCACGACCTGGGCATGGTGGTGGGCAAGACCACCTTCGGCAAGGGCACCGTGCAGACGGTCTTTCCGCTGAGCGACGACCGCGCCCTGAAGCTGACAACCGCCAAGTACTACACGCCGTCCGGACGCTCCATCCACAAGGACCGGCACGTGGATGACAGCGACATCGACCTGACCATGACTCCGGAGGAAGCGCAGGGCGACGAGGCGGAGGCCGAGAGCGATCCCCCGCGCGACGAGAAGGAGAAATTCAGCACCGATTCCGGACGCATCGTCTTCGGCGGCGGCGGCATCACTCCCGACATCGAGATCGAGCAGCCCTTCCTCTCCGATTTCGAGGTGGCCCTCGAGCGCGACGGCGCCCTGTTCAGCTTCGCCACCACCTGGTCGGCCCACCACGAGGTTGTCCGGGACGTCTTGATCGACAACGAGATGTTCCGGACCTTCACCGAGCACCTCGCCACGCGCGAGAAGATCGACGAATACCTAGGCGTCTACGAACTGGTCCGCTCCGACTCGCTGCTGGTCGCCAACGACGACTACATCCGTCAGGGCATCCGGCGCGAACTCATGCGCCGCAACTACGGCCCCCAGGCCGCCTATCAGACGGCCATCGAGGACGACGTCCAGCTGCAGGAAACGCTGGAGATCTTCAGGCGGGCGCGCACCACCGCGGATCTGCTGTCCATCGCCGCCGAATGGGAGGCGGAGCGGGTGGCACGTAGCGAGGCGGAGATCGAGACGGCGGTACAATAGCCTGGGTTGGCACTTGTAGACAGACGAACACCTCATCTCGCTCATGCGCTGCGCGAAATCGCGAGATGAAGTGTTCGTCTGTCTACAAGTGCTCGACCGCTCTTGCGCCGCCGTCTCGATCTCCGCCTCGCTACGTGCCACCCGCTCGCCGGCATGATCGAAACCCGCCTGACCCGCCAGCCCACCGCATCCCCCCAGGAATCCTGACCCCCTTGGACCATCTAGATCAGGCCATGAGTAGCATGTAAACGCAGTGGACGAGGACACAAACCCCCTGCTGTGCGATTTCGCGAAGCGCATGAGCACAGCAGGGGGTTTGTGTCCTCGTCCACGGCCAGTCTTATAAGCGACTCATAGCCCGATCCAGATCGTCCATGATGTCCTCAGGGTCCTCCAGCCCGACCGAAAGCCGGATCATGCCCGGATCGATGCCCACCTTCAGCAGATCTTCCTCGGAATAGGTCGAGTGCGTCATGGTCGCGGGATGCTCGATCAGGGTATCCACGTCGCCCAGGCTCACCGCCAGGGTACAGAGCTTCACGCTGTCCATGACGACCTTGCCGGCGTCGCGCCCGCCGCTGACCTCGAAGGTGATCAGGCCGCCGAAACCGTCCTGCTGATGCTTGGCCAGCTCGTGCTGCGGATGGGTCTCCAGGCCGGGGTAGTTGACCTTGGTCACCTTGGCGTGCCGCGTCAGCCAACGGGCCACCGCCATGGCGTTCTCGCAGTGCTGGCGCACACGGATGGGTAGGGTCTTCAGACCGCGGATCAGCAGCCAGGCGTTGAAGGGACTGATGCAGCCGCCCACGTCGCGCAGCGTTTCGAAGCGGGCGCGGGTGATGAACTCCTGCGGGCCGATGAGGATGCCGGCGATCGCGTCGCCGTGGCCGCCGATGTACTTGGTGCCGCTGTGCAGGATGATGTCGGCGCCCATCTCCAGGGGCCGCTGCAGCAACGGCGTACAGAAGGTGTTGTCCACCAGCAGGGGGATGCCGTGGGCGTGGGCGATTTCGGCCACGGCCGGGATATCGGTCAGCACCAGGGTCGGGTTGGCCGGCGTTTCCACGTAGATCAGCTTGGTCTTGTCGGTGATGGCCGCCTCGAAATTGTGCGGATCGGTGGCGTTGACCTCGGTAACGTTGATGCCCACCCGCGGCAGGGTATGCGAGAAGAGCTGGTGGGTGCCGCCGTACAGCGTGTCTCCCGAGACGATATGATCGCCGCATGCGCAGAAGGTCAGGACCGCCGTGGTGGCCGCCGCCATGCCGCTGGCCACCGCCAGAGCCGCTTCGGCGCCCTCGAGTGCCGCCATGCGCTGTTCCAGCGCTTCCTGGGTGGGATTGCCCAGACGGGTGTAGAGGAAACCGTCATCCTCGCCGGCGAAGATGGCCGCGCCGTGATCGGCGTTATCGAAGGCGAAAGTCGATGTCTGCACGATGGGGACCGAGACCGGACGAGCCGTCCGCCACCTGCCGTCCGACTGGTGACCGAGACCGTGGACGCATCGCGTGCTGAACCCGTAGGGCTTCTTCGCCATTTCCCACCTCGTGTGAAATCCGCAGGGAACGTTCTTGCAATTCACTGCGTCTCTGAAACAATGAGCTGTTCCTGCCGTAGGAGCAGCCTGATCGACCCGATAGCCCGGATGACCGGGTAGACAGCCGATTGAACTCCGGAATCCATGATGCAGACTGGACGCAACAAAGTCAACCAGACCGGTGCGGACGCCATCGAGGTCAGCGGCCTCACGTTCGCGTACGGAAAAGCGCCCGTGCTGAGCGATGTCTCGTTCAGCCTGGAGAAGCGCGCCATTGGCCTGCTGGGGCCCAACGGGTCCGGCAAGACCACGCTCCTGCGCGCCCTGCTGGGGCATCTGAAGGTGGCCCGGGACAGTGTGAGGGTGTTGGGCAGCGACATGGCTGTCGATCCCCACGCCGCCCGCCGTCGTCTCGGCTGGATGCCGGAGCGCGGCGGCATCCTGCCGGCCATGAGCGGCGTGGGCATGGTGGCCTATCTTGGCGAGCTCTCGGGTATGCCGCCGACCGACGCCCTGCAGCGCTCCCACGAGGTCTTGAACTATGTGGGTCTGGCCGACGAGCGCTACCGCAAGGCCGACACCTACAGCCAGGGCATGCGCCAGCGTCTGAAGCTCGCCCAGGCCCTGGTGCACGACCCCGACTGGCTACTGCTGGACGAACCTACCAGCGGTCTCGACCCCAGCGGCCGCGTGAGCCTGCTGGAGCTGGTTCGCGACCTGGCCCGCGCCAAGGGTTTCGGCGTGATCCTTTCGACACATCTGCTGGCCGACGTGCGCGCCGTGTGCGATGAGATCCTCGTGCTGCGCGAAGGCGTGCTGCTGGATCACGGCCGCGTGAGGGCGGAGACCACCGGTGATCAGGAGGCGTACATCGTGGAGGGGTTCGGGGACGAGCAGGCTTTCGCGGCCGGGCTCACCGACGCCGGTGCAGGCGTGGAGCGAAGGGACCGGTTGTGGGAGGTGACCCTGCCCCGTGCCAACGGCGCCAGGCTGATCCTGGAGGCGGCTGCGGGCTGCGAATTCGCCCTGCGGCGACTCGAGATCAAGACCGAGACCCTCGAAGACCTGTTCTTCAGGCTGGTGGACAACGGCGCGGCTGCAACCGCCGGGAAGGGGGAGTGACATGCCGGTCTACGAGCGCGGCTATCGTCACTGGGAATACTCCGGCCGACGCGCCGCCCCCGCGTGGTGGGCGATCGCCAAGCGCGGCATCGCCGAACCCATCAAGAGCCGTCGTCTGCTCTTCCTGCTGGTGGTGGCCTGGGTGCCGGCGATCGTCAAGGGCGGCATCCTCTACTTCACCTTCAAGATGGGCGAGCTGACCCGTCTGCTGGGCGGCGCCTGGACCGACATCACCGCCGCCGGTTTCCACGAGTTCCTCAAGTGGCAGTCGCCGTTCGTGCTGATCGTCCTGGCCATCATCGGTGCGAACCTGATCACCAAGGACCGGCGCGAGAACGGTCTCGCGCTCTATTTCTCGCGCCCGCTCGGCCTGCGCGACTACGTGGCGGGCAAGGGCGCCATCATCATGACCTACTACTTCTCGGTCACGCTTTTTCCCATCTATGCGCTCTGTATCTTCGGCTATCTGGTGACCAACGGCGCCACCGGTCTGGAAATGCTCCTGGAGATCCCCTTGCGCGCCACCGCCTACTGTCTGCTGGCGGGATCCGTCTACGCGCTGGTCCTGCTGTCCATCTCGGCGATGATGACCCGGACGGCCTTTTCGGTCATGTGGTGGGTGCTGCTGGTCGCGGGTACCGACGCGCTGGCCGAGATCAATGCCCTGTTCGACGCCCGGCTGGCGATCATGAGTTTCCCGGGGCAGTTTCTCAATGCCGGCACCCTGTTCTTCGGCGCGACGCGGCACCTGGAGGGTGTGGCGCCCGTCGTCAGCCTGACGGTGGTCGTGCTCTACGCCGTGGCGGGCTGGTTGATCCTGCGCACCCGTATCCGACCGGTGGAGGTGGTGTCGTGAGCGGTTTCGTCGCCGACCGGAACTCCCCGCTGCTGCACGCCGATCGGGTCAGCAAGTGGTTCGGCGAAGTGATCGCCGTCAACGACTGCACTCTTTCCCTGGGCGCCGGTGTCACCGGCCTGCTGGGACTCAACGGCGCCGGCAAGACCACCCTGTTCAAGCTCATGTCCGGCCTGATCGTGCCCAGCCAGGGCGAGGTGACGATCCGCGGCAACCGCCTGCGCCGCGAAGTGGGCCTGTTCAGGGGTGTGGGTTTTTGTCCGGAGAGCGACGCGCTCTTCGACTGGCTGACCGGACGCGAGTTTCTCTCCCTGATGATCCGCTTGATGGGCTACGAGACGCCCGAGGTCGTCCGTCGCACCGGCGACGCCCTCGAACTCGTGCATCTGACCGAGGCCGCCGATACGCGCATCGGCGCCTACTCCAAGGGCATGCGCCAGAAGATCAAGATGGCCCAGGCCCTGGCCCACGATCCCGAGATCATCTTCCTGGACGAGCCCTTGAACGGCATGGACCCCGTGTCGCGCCGCGAGATCGTCGCCCTGGTCAAGCGACTCGGCGGCGAAGGGTGCTGCGTGGTCGTCTCGAGCCATATCCTGCCCGAAATCGAGACCATGACCCGCTCCATCGCCCTGATCCACCACGGCAAGCTGATGGCCGAGGGCGACATCACCGAGATCCGGGACGCCATCGAGGACCGTCCCACCATCGTGGCCTTCACCAGTTCCGACCCGCGGCGCCTGTCCTCGTTCCTGGCCGGTCAGGAACTGGTGGTCGGCGTGGAGCTGGACGAGTTCGGCCGGGTCGTGGTGCGTACGGACCATGCGGTCAGTTTCTACCGCGAACTGCCCGGCTGGCTGCTGGCCGAGGATCTGCCGGTGGACGAGTTCCAGACCCTGGACGACAACCTGCAGGCCGTCTTCGACTACCTGGTGGGAGGTTGAGATGATGACCGAACGCACACCCACCGTTGCCGTCGGAACCGGGCGCCCCCTGTCGCTTTGGTTTTCAGCCTTCTGGATCGCTTTCTTCTCCTTCCGTGAGATGTTGCGCCGCCGCCGCATCCTGTCGGTGGGACTGCTCATGTTGTTGCCGGTGGTGCTCGTGGTCGCCTGGCGTCTGCTCGACAAGAGCGGCATCATCTCGCCGGACCTGCTGCTGGCCAACCTGAGCGGCATGGTCTACATCCATTTCATGGTGGCCGTGGTCTCGCTGGCTTTCGGCCTCTCGGCCATCGGCGAGAGCGCCGACGAGGGCACCATCATCTACTACTGGACCCGGCCCCTGCTCCGCGAAGCCATCTACCTCGGACGGCTGGTCGCCGCCCAGACGGTTTCCGCGGTGCTCGTCTCGGGATCGCTGGTGGTCTGTTTCCTGGTCATGACCGTCGGCAACTTCGGCATCGTGTCCTGGGAATTCCTGAAACTCTACGTCGGCGCCTGTCTGGTGATCGTATGCGGCGCCTGCGTCTACACGGCCATCTTCGCCTGCGTCGGCACCTGGCTGAAGAAACCGCTGTTGCCGACCATCCTGTTCGCCTTCGGCTGGGAGTCGATCGGGGGCAACGCGCCGTTGCGTCTGCAGGAGATGACGGTGGTCTTCCACCTGCGCAACCTGCTGCACAACTCGGCGCCGGATTCCCAGAGCATGCCCAACCTGCTGCAGGAACTGAAGAAGATGTTCCTGAACGAGATTCCCCCGTCCTCATGGCAATCGTTGTTGATGCTCGCGCTGGTGATCCTGGCCAGTATCCTACTGGGTTGCTGGTTGTTACGGCGCAAGGAGCTGTTTCGTTGACGGGTTTGACAGGATATGGTGTTGGTGTTAGCGTGCCCCTCCGGGTCCCGCATCACCCAGATCACAATTCAGTTCGTACAGTATCCGGCGTCGGCCGGGTCGTGAAGCGGTCGCTTTCTGCGCCCCTGCGGCGCCGAAAGCCAACAGATGGAGGCATCATGCCCGCTACTTGCAAGAAACTGGTTACAGGTCTGATGGGGGTCGTGCTGCTGCTGTCGGCGGCCGCCTTCGGCAGTCCTCAGGAAATCCAGGACCAGGTCCAGGAGTTCACGCTGGACAACGGCATCCACTTCATCGTGCTCGAGCGGCACGATGTTCCCGTCTTCTCCTTCAACACCTACATGAACGTCGGCAGCTCCGACGAATTGACCGGCCACACGGGCATGGCCCACATCCTCGAGCACATGGCCTTCAAGGGCACCTCGGCGATCGGCACCACCGACATCAAGAAGGAGCTCAAGGCCATGGCGGCCGAGGACGAGGCTTTCGCCGCGTTGCTGCAGGAACGCAACAAGGGCGACCAGGCCGATCCCGACAAGCTGGCCGAGCTGGAAGCCGCCTTCGACGCCGCCGTCGACGCGGCGCGCGAGTTCGTCGTCGCCAACGAGTTCGGGGAGATCGTCGAGGAGAACGGTGGCCGCGGCATGAACGCCGGCACCTGGACCGACACGACCAACTACTTCTACAGCTTTCCGAGCAACCGGTTGGAGCTGTGGGCCTATCTCGAGGGCACGCGCATGTCCGACCCGGTCCTGCGTGAGTTCTACACGGAGAAGCACGGCCCGGTCACCGAGGAACGCCGCATGCGCACGGACAACAGTCCGATCGGCATGCTCATCGAGCAGTTCCAGAATCTGTCCTTCATGGCCCATCCCTACCACCACTCGACCATCGGCTGGATGAGCGACATCCAGAACGCCACCCGCGCCGACTGTCGGGCTTTCTACGACAAGTTGTACGTGGGCGGGAACATGACCGTGGCCGTGGTGGGCGACGTCGATTTCGACGAGGTCAAGAAGCTGGCCAAGAAGTACTTCGCGGACGTCAACGACGCCGAACCCCCGGTCATGGACACCTTCGAGCCCGAGCAGAAGGGCGAGCGCCGCATCGTCATCGAGGACGAGTCCCAGCCCTTCTACATCTGCGGCTTTCACATCGGTAACTACGCGGACGCCGACTACGCCGTCTACGAGGCCATCGCCGACATCATCGGCCAGGGCCGCACCAGCCGTCTCTACGAGCGCCTGGTGAAGCAGGACAAGATCGCGGCGCAGGTCATGTCCTTCGCCGGCTTCCCCGCCAACAAGTACCCGACCCTGCTGGCCTTCCTGGGCATACCGTCCAAGGACGTCACCGCCCTCGAGATCGAGGAAGCCATCTTCGAGGAGATTCAGAAGCTGGTCGATGAGGGCGTGTCCGAGGAGGAACTGGCCGGAGTGAAGCGCCGTGCCAAGGCCAACTACGTACGCTCGCTGCGGGGCAACCTGGGCCTGGCGCGCCAGCTCGCGTCCTACCAGGGACTCACCGGCGACTGGCGCGAGATGTTCGTGCAGCTCGACGACATCGAAGCCGTCACGGTCGAGGACGTCCAGCGCGTGGCCAAGGAGATCTTCGTGCCCAACAATCGCACCGTGGCCTACATCGAGACTGTCGAGGCCGAGTAGAAACTGCCGCGAAACGCGCGGAAAGAAAGGATAGACCATGAAGCGATTTCTGTTGAAGACGACGGCGTTGCTGCTGCTGGCACTGGTGATCGCCTCGGTCACGGTTCCCGAGGCGGCAGCCGCCAAGCGACCGTGGGAGAAATTCAAATATCCCGATCTGGGCGAGATCAAGATGCCCGAGTACGAGCGGGTCGAGCTGGACAACGGCATGATCCTGTTCCTGGCCGTCGACGATGAACTGCCGCTGGTGCAGCTTTCGGCCACCATCAAGGCGGGCAGCATCTACGAGCCGGCCCATCTCACCGGTCTGGCCTCGATCACGGGCAGCGTGCTGCGCACCGGCGGTACCGAGAAGTGGACCGGCGACGAGATCGACGAGATAGTCGAGAACATGGGCGCCGCGGTCGAGACCTGGGTCGGCGGCGCCACCGGCGGGGCCTACCTGTCGGCCCTGACCGAGGACGCGGACCAGGCGCTCGAGATCCTGGGCCAGATCCTCATGCACCCGGTCTTCGACGAGGACAAGATCACCCTCGCCAAGACCCAGGAGAAGGCCGGCATCTCGCGCCGCAACGACGAACCCATGAGCATCGCCATGCGCGAGTTCACGAAGGTCATCTTCGGCGCCGATCACGAGCTGGCCCGTGTGAAGGAATACGACACCATCGGCAGCATCACCCGTGACGACCTGGTCATGTTCCACGACCTGTTCTTCCATCCCGACCGCATGTACCTGGTCGTGCTCGGCGACTTCGACACCGCGGACATGATCGCCAAGATCGAGACGACCTTCGCCGGTTGGGAAAAGGCCACGGCGCCACTGCCTCCCGATCCGGACATCCCCAATTTCCCGCGCACGGTCAACGTGGCGGCCAAGGAGGACCTGACCCAGTCCATGGTCCTGCTCGGACACAAGGGTATCCGTAACGACAACGAGAACTACGCGGCCATCCAGGTCGCCAACAAGATCCTCGGCGGCGGTTTCTCGTCGCGCCTCTTCAACGAGGTGCGCAGCAAGCGCGGGCTGGCCTATTCGACGGGCAGTCAGTCCGGCACCGGCTGGCGTTTTCCCGGCACCTTCGTGGCGTTTTCCGGCACCAAGTGCGAGACCACCGAGCAGGCGCTGGACGTCATGCTCGAGCAGATCGAGCTGATGACGACCGAGCCGGTGACAGACGATGAGCTGCAGGTTGCCGTCGACGGCATCATGAACAGCGACGTCTTCAATTACGACACCAAGCGCGAGGTCCTGGACCGCGCGGTGCTGTTCGAGATGTACGGCTACTCCCCGGACTTCCTGAACACCTACCGTGAAAACGTCCTGGCCCAGACTCCCGCGTCGATCCTCGCCGCCTGCCAGGCCGTCTGGAAACCGGACCAGCTCTCCTTCCTCGTGGTCGGAGCCCCGGAGCTCTTCGACGGCGACCTGAGCAAGTACGGACCGGTGAACGACATCGACATCACCATCCCCGAGCCGAAGCTGACCCTGGATGTCCCGGCGGCGACCGAAGAGTCGTTGGCCGCGGGGCAGGCGGTGATGGCCAAGGTCGCCAAGGTGGTCGGCGGCGGCAAGCTCGCCTCCATCAAGGGGTACACGAGCGAGATGTCCCTCGACCTGGAGATCCAGGGCATGCCCCTGACCTTCGGGATCGAGCAGACCATCGTCTATCCCGACAAGTTCAAGTCCGTCCAGAAGACGTCCTTCGGCGAGATGGCCCGGGGCCTCGACGGCGATACGGCCTGGGCGCAAGGCCCCCGGGGTGTCGAGGATCTGCCCGCCGATAGGTTGGCGGACATGCAAGGTGAGATTACCAGTTCCACCATCACCCTCCTGCGCGATCCCGGCGCTTATACGTGTCAGGTCCTCGAGCAGGAGGAGTTGGACGGCACCCTCTGCGATCGCGTCTACGTCCCCCAGGAGGATGGAGACTTCACGCTGTACTACGTGGATGCGGCCACGAACCTGATCCTCATGGAGCAGGGTAAGGGCGAAGATCCCATGAGCGGCGGGCCCGTCCAGCAGAAGATCAAGTATGCGAACTACAAGGAATTCGGGGACTTCAAGCGCCCCGGGACCCTGACGATCCTGCACGACGATGAGCATTTCGCGGCCGGCGAGATGAAGAAGTTCGTCGTCAATCCTAAGCTTGCCGACGGCTATTTCACCAAACCTGAATAGCCGCTTTCCGTATCATGAAACGGGCTCCGGAGCGCTCCGGAGCCCGTTTTTCCTGATGGTGTCCATACCCCGCCCCGCACGGGGTCGTGAAAAGAAGCCGCTTCCATGGTCACCCGAGTTCCCCAGGTAGCGCGAGGCCTAACCGAATCCCGAGACGTCACCAATGGTTGCAGCTTCTTCGTAGATAGTATTATATCATAAATATGATATTTAAGTCATTAAAAATCATCATTATGCAATATATCAACGATAAAAGCCCCCGTTCAAACGACACCGCGCAACTTGCTGATTGCACGATGCGTATGTCAGGAAGATTTGGTCTGGAAGCAGGGAGGGATTCGAATGTTTATCGAGTTGATCATAGGATTATTGGCGCTGCTGGTGATCCTCAGCGTGGGCTTGTTCCTGCTGAAAGTCGTCTTCGCGCTGGTTCTGCTGCCCTTCAAGCTGCTCTTCTTCGTCACGAAGGGACTCCTGGCGCTGGTGATCGGCATTCCTCTGCTGATCATCGTGGCCGTGCTGTTGACCACGGCTCTGCCGTTGGTGCTGGTGGTCGTAGCGTTACCGCTCTGCTTGCTGGGCGGTCTCGTTCTAGCGGTCGTCTCCTAAGGGTCCGCGCAAGAATAACCCTAAGCCACCGGCGGTCGGGCTCTGACGAATGAGCGGGGCCCGTTCCATTTCCGGTATCGAAGCGCGTATCTCCTGCTCCACCGTGGATCCTGCCGGCAACCATACACCCGCCCGTCTACCGTACCAGAGCAGGGCTGCGCTATCGGTGAAGATCGGGCCGGGCGGAGTCTTCGCCAGGCTTTCCAGCGACGCCGGCAGGGTCGATGCGGAGGCGGCGGCTGCGTCCCGCGCCCGCTCCCAGCCCGGCATGCTGGCGGGCTGGATCAAGATGCAGGCGGTCGCCAGCGCCACCAGCAAGGCAGGGCGTCCGATCCGGCTGCGGCGGCCGGGTAGGTGCGTGGCCAATTCCCCGGCTGCAGTCAGCCAAATCTCGAGCGACAGGACGGGCAGCAGGACGGCCATGTACCGCAAGGTGTGGGACAGGGGGGCGTACGTCAGGGTCAGCGCCGTGAGGCTGACTGCCAGCACCGGCAACGGGTCGCTGCAGCGACGCAGCCGTTTGAACCGCATCACCGCGGCGAGGCAACCGCACACCCAGAGGACTACGGGCAGCCAGTCGTCGAGTCGCGCCAGATAATAGCGAAGGCCGGCCAGGGTCTTGCGGACGATCAAGACGGGGTCGTGACTCAGCGTGTACCAGAAGGACTCGGGATCGAGGGAGGCGTAGATGC
Source organism: uncultured Fibrobacteraceae bacterium (assembly GCA_964389015.1). Taxonomy (GTDB): domain Bacteria; phylum Krumholzibacteriota; class Krumholzibacteriia; order LZORAL124-64-63; family LZORAL124-64-63; genus JAHIYU01. The sequence continues at coordinate 67,929 of CAYMCR010000005.1, forward strand.
CGTAGCCCGGCCACAACGGTGTTTCCTTGAGATGCTCGGCGTAGGCCTGCAGTGTGAAAAACGGGTTGCCGCTCACTGCTGCGGTGCGTATCCACCAGGGCGCCAGCATGGCCGTCCAGCACAGCGCCGCGATGAGCAATTGACGGCGACCGCGCAGATGTCCCGGCCAGATCATCCACAACCAGGGCAGCCAGAACAGGTCGGCCCGCAGCAGAGCGATCGCGGCGGCCAGCAGGCCGTTGACCGCGGCCGACCGCGAAGTCGGCGTCCCGGCAGACTCGTCGGCCGAGGCGCGCAAGCGTATCCAGAGCCACAGCAGGATCAGGCCGGTGGGGATTTCCACCTGGGCCCAACCCACGGTCATGTGCAACAGGGGATTCACCAGCAACACGGCCAGCCAGGGCAACACGACGTCACCGCGCCCGCGCCCGACGGCGTAGGCGGCGCCGCACCAGGCGGTCAGCGCGAGGAACAACAGGCTCAGGTGGCCCGCCAAAGCTTCCGCGCGGGCCGGATCGTCGCCGGCCAGCGCCACGGGCAGCGTCATCAGCAGGGGATAACCGGGGGGGCGGTGGACTAGGGGCTGCGGCACGTGGGCGGCGAACGGAAACGAGAGGGACAGGGGGTAGACCGTATCGTTGACGAACCCGTCTCCCTGCACCAGATGACGTGCGACCGACAGGTGGGTGTAGAGATCGCTCGCAGCGTGATGCGGCAGTGGTTCACGTGTCGCCAGCCAGGCGCCGGCCAACGCCAGGGCGGCGACTATCGCCAGCACGCGCCGGGTGGGAGCCGCGTGCGACACCGTTCAGCGTCCCCGACGGCTGCCGGGCTTCACCAGCGGCAGATCCTGAGCGCACAGGGGGCAGTCGTCCGGATCGTGGGTGACCACATCCACTTGCAGCAACGACTCCAGGGGAGCAGGTAGTTCCACGCTGGCGTCCGTGCGGTCGATCAGCGAGGCCAGACCGCACACCCGACCGCCCTCCTGCTCGACGATGTCCGCAACCTCGTGCGTAGAGGTGCCGCGGGTGACGACATCCTCGACGATCAGGGCCCTCTCGCCGGTTTCGATGCTGAAGCCGCGGCGCAGGCACATCACGCCTTCCTTGCGTTCGGTGAAGACGAAGCGGCGACCCATGGCTCTCGCGACCTCGTGACCCAACAGGATCGCACCGAGCGCAGGGGAGACGACGAGGTCGCAGCAGTCGGCTTCGAAGCGTTCGGCCAGGCGGCGCCCGAGCTCGGTGGCGAGCTCCGGGAATTGCAGCACCTGCGCGCATTGGAAGTACGTGTCGCTGTGCAAGCCGCTGCTCAGCTTGAAATGGCCGCGTTTCAGCGCGCCCAGCTCGCTCATCAGATTCAGTAGTTCAGACTCGGTCATACCGATGACAACTCCTGGTTGATCGCCCACAACGCCGCGGCGGGATCGTCGGCCCGGGTGATGGGACGCCCGACGACGAGGAAATCCGCGCCGTCACGCACGGCTTCGGCCGGTGTGGCGATTCGGCGCTGGTCGTCACCGGCCGCGCCCGCGGGACGTACGCCGGGTGTGATCGCCAGTAATTCGTCGCCCACTTCGCTGCGCAGGGTGGGCAGGTCCCGGGGGGAGCAGACCACACCGTCGCAACCACTGTCCAGGGCCAGGCGCGCCAGGCGCACGATCCGGTCCTGGAGCGGTCCTCCGCCGGGAGCGGCTTCGTCCGCTTCCGCCAGGGTGAGGCTGGTCAGCACGGTGACCGCCAGCAGTGCCGGTTGCCGCTGTCCCGGCCGCGCGGTTTTCGCCGCCGCCTCGACCGCAGCCTCCAGCATGCGACGTCCCCCGTCGGCGTGCAAGGTCATCATGACGACGCCCAGACCGCAGGCCGCCCTGACCGCACCGGCCACGGTGTTCGGGATGTCCTTGAACTTGAGGTCCAGGAAGATCTCCTTGCCCATGCCGTGCAGCGCGGCGATGACCGCCGGGCCGGCGGCGGTGAAGAGTTCCATGCCGATCTTGACGATCCTGCCCTGCTCGCCCAGGACGCCCGCCAGCCTGTAGGCGACTTGGGGATCGGCCACGTCGAGGGCCGTGATGACACGCTCGTCCGGGGATCGGTTGCGCAGGGAGGCGGCCGGCGTGGAAGTGTCCATCATCATGTTCCCGTTTTGGCGTGACATGGAAAGAAGACCGCTCACAGGCTTGTAAAAGGCGATTTGCCTTGCCCGCCCAAGGTCGTTAGTCTATACACTTCTTAACAGCCGTCACGGTCGAATGCAATGCGAAACAGACGCCACCAGGCTGGAGGAACCTCCTTGCTGGACAGAAGATACCTGCGGGAAAACCGGGAGCGCGTGACGTGGGCCGTCAAGGCCAAGCGTGAATCCTTCGACGTCGATGCCTATTACGAGAAGGACGCCGCGCGGCGTCAGGCCCTGAACAACCTGGAGAAGCTCCAGGCCGAGGCGAACAAGGCCAACAAGGACATCGCCGCCCGCCGCAAGTCCGGCGAGGATGCCGCCGAGGCGATCTCCCGCATGAAGGAGCTCTCCAGCCGCATCAAGGCCTTGAAGCAGGAAGCCGCGGCTGCCGAGGCCGTGGTCGAGGAACTGTACCTGCGCATTCCCAACGTGCCGCACGAGAGCGTTCCCGAGGGTGGCGAAGAGGACAACCTGCTGGTTCGCGAATGGGGCGAGGTCCGCGCGCAGGAGTTCACCGCCAAGCCACACTGGGAGCTGGGCGCGGAACTCGGGCTGATGAACCTGGAGGCCGCGGCGCGTATGTCCGGTTCGGGCTTCACGCTGCTATGCGGGCAGGGCGCGCGCCTGGAGCGGGCTCTCATCAACTTCATGATCGATGTGCATCTCGAGCAGGGTTACACGGAAGTCAATGTGCCCTACCTGGCCAACCGCGATGCCATGACCGGTACGGGGCAGCTGCCCAAGATGGAAGACGACATGTATCTCTGCGCCGTGGACGATCTCTTCCTGATTCCCACCGCCGAGGTCTCGGTCACGAATATCCATCGCCAGGAAACCCTGTCGGCCGATCGTCTGCCCGTCAAGTACGTGGCCTTTTCGCCCTGCTTCAGGCGCGAGGCCGGCGCCGCGGGCAAGGATACGCGCGGCCTGTTGCGCGTGCATCAGTTCCACAAGGTGGAGATGGTGCAGTTCGTACGGCCCGAGACGTCCTACGAAACACTCGAGGCCTTGACCGACGATGCCGAGGAGGTCCTGCGCCGCCTGGAGCTGCCTTATCGCGTACAGACTCTCGCCACCGGCGATCTCAGTTTCGCGGCCGCCAAATGCTACGACCTGGAAGCCTGGGCGCCCGGCGTTGGCGCCTGGCTGGAAGTCTCGTCCTGCAGCAACTTCGTGGATTTCCAGGCGCGCCGGGCCGGTATCCGGTTCAAGGGTTCCGGCGGCGGCGGTTATGTGCACACTCTCAACGGATCCGGACTGGCGCTGCCGCGTGTGATCGTGGCCATCATGGAGAACTACCAGACCGCGGACGGCCGCATCACCGTGCCGGACGCGCTCCGTCCCTACCTGGACGGGCTCGAGTTCATCGGCTAGCCGAGGAGGTCGGCATGGCCTGGTTGCCGCAGTTGCTCAATAGGTTCCGCAAGCGCCACATCTTCACCGCCTACGTGTTGGTCGGCAGCCTCATCATCTTCATGGCCATCAGCCAGGCCTCGTTCCGCGTCGCCGACCGGGTCGAGGAACAGGCCCGGCTCTCGACCTGGCTCCTGTCCCATTTCGCGAGCCTGCATCTGGCCCAGGGGCAGACCGCGGGCCTGGGCGAGGTGCTGAGCCGCACGCGTGAGATGGACGTTCCCTTCATCGTCACCGACAACCAGGGACGGCCGGTCCTGTGGAACGGCACCATGATCGGCATTCCCATGCCCGACGAACAGGAGACCCTTGCCGGGATCGATCCCGAGGGCGGCAATGGTCCCGAGCTGGACCGGATCCTCGAGCTGATACGCGAATACGACGCCCGCAACGAACCATTCGCCATCTCCGACCCGACCACCGGCCAGCGCATGCTCACGCTCCACTACGGCGCGTCGGTGCTGGGTCGGCGTATCCGCTGGCTACCCTATCTGGAGTTGATGCTGCTGGTGGTCTTTTTCCTGCTCATCGTCTGGGCCCTCTACGTCAAGTGGGACGGCGACGAGCAGAAGTTGTTCGCCGGCATGGCCAAGGAGACCGCTCACCAGCTGGGCACGCCACTAACGTCGATCCTGGGCTGGCTGGCCATCCTGCGGGACAAGGCCGCGGCCGACGACGAGGTGGTCGAGGAAATCGGCCGCGACGTGTCGCGGCTGGGGAAGGTGTCGGAGCGGTTCAGCAAGATCGGCTCACGTCCCCGCCTGGAAGACACCGATCTGCAGAATGCGGTTGCGGCCACCGTGACTTATTTTGAAAGACGACTGCCCCATCTGGGCGGGCGCGTGGACCTGCGATGCGAGAGCGACCTGCACAACCAGTGCCGTTTCAATCGTGATCTCATGGAATGGGTGCTCGAGAACCTGATCAAGAACGGTATCGACGCCTTGCCCGAACAGGGCGGCTCCATCCTGGTCAAGCTGGACGACGGCCCTCACGGCGGTGCGTTGATCCGGGTCTCCGACACCGGCGGCGGCATCTCGCCCACGCGCAGGAACCGCATCTTCGAGGCGGGGTATACCACCAAGCGCCGTGGCTGGGGCATGGGCCTCGCGTTGGTGAAACGCATCATCGTTCAGTATCACGGCGGCCGTATCCAGGTGGAGCACACCGGAGCCACGGGCACCACATTCCTGATCACGCTTGCCGGGGAGGGGAAATAAGTTGTCGTTCAAGATCCTATGGGTTGATGATCAGATAGAGGAATTGCGTTCCCACGTGGTTTACCTGACCGAGAAGGGGTACGAGGTGCAGGGCGCCAACAACGGGCGCGACGCCGTCGAGTTGCTGCGCAAAACCCCCTACGACGCGATCCTGCTGGACGAGATGATGCCCGGCATGGGCGGTCTCGAAACCCTCGTCAAACTCAAACAGGTCCGCGACAACGTGCCCGTGGTGATGATCACCAAGAGCGAGGAAGAGGACCTGATGAACCGGGCCATCGGCCGGCGCATCGACGACTACCTCGTCAAACCGGTCTCCCCCCTGCAGATCGTCTCGGCGCTGAAACGACTGCTGGAAGGCCGACGCATCCGCGGCGAACAGATAAACCGCGATTTCCTGTCCCACTACCATGGTGTGTCCGCACGTCTCGCGGACGCGGTGACGCCGGCGGACTGGGAGTCGCTCTACGCGGATCTGGTGACCTGGGAGCTGGACCTGTATTCGTACAGCGACCACGGTCTGCTCAGCACACACGAGGAGCAGTGCGCCGAGGCCAACCGCATCTTTACCCGCTACGTCCGCGATAATTACGCGGGATGGGTCAGCGGCGCCGACGGGTCGCCGCTCCTCAGCCCCGACGTGTTCCGCACCTGGGTCGCACCGGAAATCGAGTCCGGCCGTCAGGTCTATTTCATCGTCATCGACTGCATGCGGTTGGATCAGTGGCAGCACGTGGAGTCGGTGCTGGAGCCCTACTTCCAGGTCGACAGGCGTCTCTACTGGTCGATCCTGCCCACGGCCACGCCCTTCGCGCGCAACGCCCTGTTCGCGGGCATCTATCCCAGCGAGATCGCGTCCCGTTATCCGGAGTGGTGGAAAGGGTCCAGCGTCCAGCAGCATTCCAAGAACGCTCACGAGCATGAGCTGATGGGCGAGCAGCTCAAGCGCCTGGACTCGCCGGCGGCCGACAGCAACCGCTACTACAAGGTCTACGACGCACGCGACACCGATGATCTGCGCCGCCACGTCGGTTCGCTGGACGACCAGCGATTGGTGGCCGCGGTCTACAACTTCCTGGACATCATGGCCCACGGCCGCGCCCAATCGGCGATCCTCAAGGAGCTGGCTCCGGACGTGGCCGCTTTCCGGTCCCTGATGCGCAGCTGGTTCGAGCATTCGACTTTGTTCGAGGTGTTGAAGCTACTGTCCCGCAAGGATGTGACCATCATCATCACCACCGACCACGGATCGACCATGTGCAACAAGGCCACGACCATCAAGGGCAATCGGGATACGAGCAGCAACGTGCGTTACAAGTACGGGGACAACCTCGGCGTGGATGAGAAAGCCGTGTTCCTGATGAAGGAGCCGGAGGAATTCATGTTGCCCCGGCAATCCGCCATCGAGAATTACGCCATCACGACCGAGAATCACTATCTGGTCTATCCGACCAACTACCACGAATACGAAAGGCTGTATCGCGGGAGCTTCCAGCACGGCGGCATCAGTCTCGAGGAGATGCTAGTGCCGTTCGCCGTGATGCGCCCCCGGTAGTCGAACGCCATGAACCACGCCTTGCCCGACGAGCGGGACTTCGGCCCCGGACTGGTATCAGGATCGCCCGCGGATACGCTGGCCCTGGGTAATCGCGCGGCCGATCTGCTGGCCGGGGGAGAGGTGCTGCTGCTATGGGGACCGCTCGGCGCCGGCAAGACCCTGTTCACCAAGGGGCTGTGCCGCGGGCTCGACGTGGACGCGGACGTCACCTCGCCGACCTTCACCATCGCCAACCGCTATACGGGTCGGCTCGTCGTCCATCACCTGGATTTCTATCGGCTCGGCCCGCGGGACGACCTGCACGACGTGGGGCTTGACGCCATCATGGAAGAGGTCGAGGACGGTCGCGCGGTGTTGCTTGCCGAATGGCCCGCGCCGCTGTTGCCTTGGCTCGTCGCGCGCCTGGAATTCCTGGTCACCCCGGGCGCGAGCGAGGACGAACGTGTCTGGCGCCTGCGCGGCGTGCCGGCGCTGCCGCCGTGCTGGGACGGTTTCCTCGACGAAGAGAGAACCTGATGCTCTGCCTCGCCCTGGACACCTCGACGACCTGGGGCCGCTTCGCCGTCGCCGAGGACGGCGAAGTGCTCCGGTACCAGCCCTTCAATGTCACGGGCACGTACGCCGACGCCCTGTTGCCAGTGGTCGACGACCTGCTGGCGGCCGCCGGCCGGGAGCGGCGTGATCTCGACGCCGTGGCGGTTTGCCGGGGGCCGGGCAGCTTCACCGGCGTGCGCATCGGTGTCGCGACCGCCAAGGGCATGGCCTGGAGTCTGGGCTGTTCGCTGTTCGCCTTTTCCACTCTGGAAGCCATGGCCGGCGCCATGCTGGCCGAGAACCAGGCCCACGCCTGGGCCGCGCCGGTCCTGGACGCCAGGCGCGGCGAGGTGTTCGCCGCCCTCTACCGCCGCCGTGACGAGTGGGTTGAGGAAGTCCTGCCGCCGGCTCCCCGCCGACCCGATGACTGGTGGCGGGAGCTGGTCGCCGCCGTACCGTCTCCCGAGTCCTTGGTCTATGCCGGCAACGGCGTGTCGTTGCTGCTGGGGGAAGGGCCGGGACTGCGTGCGGAACTGCAGGAGACCGGTTCGCTGAGCCGGCGACCCTGGGATTCCACGCATCCCGCCACGGCGCGCGCGGTGGCCTGGGCGATCAGTCACGGCCGGTCACGTTTCGTGGCGGTGCATCCCTTCGCCTTGACGCCCGCTTATCTGCGGGTTTCCGACGCCGAGGTCAAGCGTGGTCTCGATCTCACGCCGCGAACTCCGCGGGGCGTCGCACCGCCGGGCGGGGAGGACGTCTGAGTATGACGGACTCAATCGAATTGAGGCAGACCCTGCCCGCCGATCTACCGCAGATCTCCCGTATCGAAACGGCGAGCTTCTCCGATCCCTGGCCCGAGGAATCCCTGCTGATCGAGATGCGCACCGATCGCATGCGGCGTCCCCTCTCCGCGCTGCGGGACGGCATGGTGGTCGGCTATCTCATGGTCTGGAAGGTCGCCGAAGAGTGGCACGTGATCAACCTGGCGGTGGCGACCGGCGCCAGACGTGAGGGGATCGGCAGCATGCTCCTGGAAGCGACTTTCGCCGCGGCAGTGGCCGAGGGATGCCGCGCGGTCACGCTCGAGGTGAGGGCCGGTAACGATCCGGCCCTTGCCTTCTACGCGCACCATGGTTTCGTACCGCTCGAACGCCGACAGCAGTACTACAAGGATACCGGCGAGGATGCCCTGGTACTGGTCAGGTTACTGAAGACAGCGGAGCGCTGAAGCAGACACCACAAGCCGTTTCGACTTGTCGCCCGGCCGCCGAGAGCCTACTATGACGCGTCGGCGCAAAAGATCGTAGCGAGGAGTATGACATGTCCTGGATAGATCAGGCCAAAAAGGGCATCAAGGCCCTGACCACCCAGAAAAAAGAGATACCGGACAATCTCTGGAGTAAATGCCCCTCCTGTGGCGAGATTCTCTATCATCGGGAATTGACGCGGAATTTCTGGGTCTGCACCAACTGCAACCACCATCTGCGGATCAGCGCGCTGCAGATCCTCGAGCTGCTTGCCGACGAGGGGACCTGGCACGAGACCCACTCCGGCCTCACGTCGCGGGATCCACTCGACTTCAAGGATTCCAAGTCGTACAGCGACCGTATCAAGGCCAGCCTGAAGAAGACCGGACGCGACGACGCGATTCTCACGGGGCGCTGCGAGGTCGAACGTCTGCCCGTCTGCCTGGGTATCATGGACTTCGATTTCATGGGCGGTAGCATGGGCTCGGTCGTCGGCGAGAAGATCGCCAGGATGCTGCTGGATTCGTTGCGCAACCGGGAAGCCGCGATCATCGTGTCCTGCTCGGGTGGTGCGCGCATGCAGGAGTCCCTGCTCTCGCTCATGCAGATGGCCAAGACCAGCGCGGTGCTGGCCCGCCTGAAGGAGGAGGCCATCCCCTTCATCTCCGTCCTGACCCATCCGACCACGGGCGGCGTGACCGCGAGCTACGCGTCCCTGGGCGACGTGATCATCGCCGAACCCGGAGCGTTGATCGGTTTCGCCGGGCCGCGCGTGATCCAGCAGACGATCAACAGCGAGTTGCCCGAGGGTTTCCAGTCCTCGGAGTTTCTCCTGGACCACGGCATGATCGACATGATCGTCAATCGCAAGGATCTGAAGTCGCGACTGGGACAGGTTCTGCACTGGTTCGTGAATGGACGCGACGTCTCGGTCAAGCAACCCTTCCGCGGTTGAGACGGTATGACCGGCCCTGCCGCCAAGTCCTACGACGATATCTCCTATCCAGGTGAACCGGGCGTCGGCGACAGGGCGCAGCCTCCCTTCGCGCCGGACAACGAGACTACCCGCTGGCTCTTCACCCTGAACCGCAAGGGCATCCGCCCCGGACTGAAGCGGATTCGCGGCCTGCTGGAGGATCTGGGGCACCCGGAACACGCATACCGGATCCTGGTAACCGCCGGCACCAACGGCAAGGGCAGCACCACGCGGTTGCTGGCGCGTCTGCTCCAGGACGCCGGCCATCGCACAGCCTGTTTCACCAGCCCCCACCTGCTGCAGGTCTACGAGCGTCTGACCATCGACGACCTGCCCGTCGATCCCGACCTGTTCTGCCGGACGGCCGAGTCGTTGCGGGACTCGGTGGCAAGACACGAGGCGAGCTGGTTCGAGACGCTCACGGCGACCTCGCTGGCGGTCGCCCGGGAAGCCGGTGTGGACGTCTTCTGCTGCGAGACCGGCCTGGGCGGTCGTCTCGACGCCAGCAACGCCCTGCCGCAGGTGGCTATGCTGTTGACCGGCGTCTCCCTGGACCACCAGCACATCCTGGGCGAGACCGTCGCCGAGATCGCCGCCGAGAAGCTCGGCCTGCTCAAGCCGGACGCGCCGCTCTTCACCGCCGTGACCGAGGGGTTGCGCGGCCAGGTCTTCGCGGCCGCCGTCGCCGCGGGCAGTCCCTGCCACTTTCTCGACGAACTCGCGCGCGTGGACGACCGCGGCGAGGTCTGGGATCTCACGACCCGTAACCGTCGCTTCACCGATCTGCCCGCGTTGCAGCCGCCGGCCATGCGCCGCAACGCCGCCCTGGCCCTGCTCTGTCTCGACGAGCTGGCCGCGTCCGGGGTCTTCGACCTGCCCGGCGATCCGGCCGCCTCCCTGCGCAGGGCGTTCCTGCCGGGACGGTCCCAGCGTATCCTGAGCAGTCCCGACTTCGTGATGGACACGGCCCACAACGCGGAGGCGCTCGCGGAATCCCTGACTGGTTTTCTGGACAGGCCCTGCGCCGGTCGCCGGATCGTGCTCTTCGGCGGTCTGGCGGACAAGGACCCCGGTGACGAGACCGGCCGCTTGTTCGCCCGGACCGATGCGGTCCTGGCGGCGCCGGTGGACTTGCCGAGATCGCGGAACCCGGAGCAGCTGAAATCGTTGATGGACCGATGGGGTCTCGCTACGCACAATGCCGTCGAAGTACACGATGACCTGGCCGCGGCCTTGAAGGCCCTGGCGGGGATGGTCACACCGCAGGACACCGTGCTCGTCTGCGGCTCGTGCTTCCTGGTGGCGGAGGCCCTCTACGCGTTGGGGTACCGATCTCTGGAGGAAACGCGCCGGGTTCGCGAGGCCGGACCTGTACTGAAGGGTTTGCGGGACGGGGAGACGTCATGACGGAGCAGCTGGTACTGGGAGCGGACATCGGCGGGACGGCGGTGAAGTACGTCTTGGGCGGTGTCGAGACTCCCGACAGGTACGCAGGCGAGATTCCCACCGACACCGGCAACGTCCTCGATACCTTCGTCCGCCTGGCCGCGGCCGTAACGGGCCTGTTGCCGCCGGGCGCCGCGCTCGCCGCCGCTGGTGTGGCTTGCGCCGGCATCGTGGATCCGGTCCGGGGACTGCTCGGACGAGCGCCCAATCTGCCCGGATGGGAGAACAGCGACCTGTCCGCCGCCTTCGGTGAGGCTTTCGGCGGCATCCACGGCGTCTTTGCCAACGACGTGAACGCCGCCCTGGCCGGTGAAGCGCGTTTTGGCGCCGGCCGTGGTTGCCGGGACCTCGTTATGCTGGCCCTGGGCACCGGCGTCGGCGGCGCTGTGATGATCGACGGGCGCCTGGTCACGGGTGCGCGCCACGGCGCCGGCGAGATCGGCCACATGGTCTTGGATCCCGACGGGCCTGTCTGCGGCTGCGGTAACCGGGGTTGCGTCGAGGCCTACGCCGGCTCGCGGGGACTGCTGACCGAAGCACGCCGGCGCGCGAACGCTCCGGGCGCTCCGGACAACGGGGCTGCGCTGCGCGAGTTGATCACCGCGCGGGACGTCGAACTGACGACGCGCGATCTGGCCGCCCTGGCGGTCTCCGGTGATGAGGCGACCGCGGCGCTGTTCCGTGATACGGGACGCATGCTGGGCATCGCCGTCGGCAACCTGGTGAACCTGCTCGACCCGGACAAGATCATCATCGGCGGTGGCGTGGCCCAGGCGGGCGATCTCATCTTTGTGCCCTGCCGAGACGCGGCCGCCCCCCTGATTCTCTGCGCAGCGAGCCGCCACACGCCCATCGAACCCGCCGAGCTGGGACCGCACGCGGCCGCGCTCGGCGCCTCCCGCCTCGCCCGGGACGGCCTGGAGGCAGCATGAGATCGCCAGCCCGGCGAAACGTGCTGACCGGGACGTTCGTTCTCTGTGCGATCATCTGGTTGACCGCCGCGGCCGAACCGCCCGCCCGGGATTTGGCCTCCGCGCAGCACACCGACTACAGCGCAGACCGGCTGATCGACCGCGTCATAGACGGTGAACAGATCACCTGGCTGATCGGCAACGTCGTCGTGGTTCGCGACTCCCTCACGGTGTCCGGTGACTCCGCCGCCTTCTACCGGGACCGGGACGAGTACGAGTTCTTCGGCGCCGTGCGCATGACACGCGGCGCAACCGTGCTCACCTGCCGCGGCGCCCTCTACCACGGGGCCACCGAGGAGGCGGAGTTCCATCGCCAGGTCCGGCTGGAAGACGGTGACATGATCGCCACCTCGGACGAAGGCGAACTGCGCGAAGGCGGCGATCGGCTGCGCCTGATCAGTAATGCGCGTCTCGTCACACCGGGTTACGTGGTCTGGGCCGACACCATCACGCGCTGGGAAGAGGAGGATCGCGGCGAGGCGTCCGGGAACGTGAAGATCGTCGATCCCGAGCAAGAGAGCCTGATCACCGGCGAGCACGCCCTGTTCTACCAGCAGGAGGACCTGGCGATCGTCGATCGTGAGCCGAACCTGACGAGCCGGGAGCAGGGCGGCCGTCCCCTGAATGCCGTTGCCGAGGTGATGTACTTCTACCGCGCCGAGCAGCGCGTGGTCATGGTCGACAGCGTGCGCATCATCCAGGGGGCGACCTCGGCCACGGCCGATTCGGCGGTGATACACGGCCAGGAGCGCCTGGTGCTGACCGGCGACCCGGAACTCGATGACGGCGACGGCAGCATCATGGATGCCGAGGAGATCGAATTCGTCTACCTGGACGGTGAACTGGACCGCGTGCACTTGAGGCGCGAAGCCTTCGTCATGGACCACAAGCCGGCCCTGCTGGCGGAGCAGTATCTCGGCCTGCCGGGTACCGACGAACTCACCGGCGACGACATCACGGTGTTCTTTGCGGACGAGAAGCCGGACCGTTCCGTGGTCGTGGGCAACGCGCGAAGCGTTTTCGTGCCCTTGGACGACGCCGAGGAGGTGGCCTACAACGATGTCGCGGGCGACACCATCGTCATCGCCTTCCGGGACGGCACGGTGCGCCAGGTCGACGTCATGGGGAACATGAGCGGCGTCTACTCCTTCCTGCGGCTGGCGGAGTTGGGCGCCGTCACCGATCGGGCAACCGCGGTCCTGGACAGTCTTGCGGTCGCGGGAGGCGATTCACTCGCGTCCCTTCTCCCGGACGGGGTGGACGGTGCGGATTTTATCCAGCTCCTGACGGCGGCGGCGACGAGCGATTCCGCTGCGGCCCTCGCCGACACGACGCTCACCGCGCTGCTCGCCGACACGACCCTGGCCGCCGTACTGGCCGACAGCACGCTCGTCGAAACCATCCTGCGCGCCGCGAACGACACGCTGTCGGACGGACGCCGCACCTGGGATTTCGGCGCCCTCCGGCAGAAGGTCGACTACGAAGGGGACGCCGCCATCTTCGATCTCGCCGAGCGGCAGATCAATATCGCCGGCAACGGCAAACTGGTCTACGGCTCGCTCAACCTGAGCGCCGGCAAGGTGCGCATGGATCTGGATTCACGAGAGCTCTACGCGGAAGAGAACCCCCTGCTCGTGGACGCGTCCCAGAAGATCGCCGGCCGTCAGCTGGGGTACGGTTTCGAGCACCGCGTCGGCTCGGTGCGCGAGGGCGCGACCGGCATGGACGACTTCTTCTACGTGGGCGACGAGATCACGCGCTTCGACGACGGCACCCTGAAGATCCACTCGGGGAGGATGACCTCCTGCGACCTTGCCGAGCCGCACTTCCACTTCTGGGCCGACAAGATGAAGATCCGCCCCGGCGACAAGGTGGTCGCCAAGCCCATCGTGATGAAGATCGGCGAGGTGCCGATCTTCGCGCTGCCCTTCTATTTCAAGGCACTCGAGACGGGCCGCAGGTCGGGCATCCTTTTCCCCAACTTCAACTTCGGTTGGTCGGAGCGGACGGGGCGCTACATCCGGGACTGGGGCTACTACTGGGCGACCAACGACTACACCGATTTTACCGTGCGCGGCGACTACAACGAGAACCGCGAACTCACCTGGCGGATCGGCAACCGCTACGTGAAGCGTTACAGCTTCACGGGTAACGTCGATTACTCGCGCCGCAACACGCTCGGGGCCCAGGCCGGCACCCGCGAGTGGCAGCTGCGCTGGAACCACAACCAGGAAACGCTCTTCGACTACTACCGCTTCCGGTCCAGCGTGCAGATGTCCAGCAAGACCATCTCGCGCGAGGACCTGATCAGCGACGTGGGCCAGGAGGTCGTCAGCGGACAGCAGACCTCGACCATCTACCTAAGCCGCAACTGGTCCAACCTCAGCGCCTCGCTCAACTTCAAGCGGGACGAATTCGTCAACCGCGAGGACGACGATCTCGGCACCAACAACCTGCAGTCGACACAGTTCTTTCCGCAGCTGAAGCTCACCTTCAAGAGCACTTCCCTGCTGCCGGCCCTGCGTTCGGGGCGGAGCGGAAACGTGTTCGGCAACCTGCTGCGCAGCACCTACCTCAGCCACAACTACGACTTCAGCAGCACGCGCAAGTCGTACGAGACGACCGACAACACGCTGCATTCGGCGCGGGGGTCGGCCTCGCTCTCGCTCAAACAGCAACGGCTCTTCTTCCTGACCGCCAGTACCGGCGTCAGCTCCAGTTATTCCTGGCTGCGCGAGGAGGACACGGGCACCGTCTACGCCCTGGATGCCGATACGAACTATGTGGCGGAGGATGTGCGTTCAACCGTGGAGAACAACGACACCGGTTTCTCCATCAATTCGACGGTCTCGACCAAGCTCTACGGTCTGTTCCGGCCCAAGATCGGGCGCCTGCGCGCCATCCGGCACACCTTCAGCTTCAACGTCAGCCATCGCCTGTCGCCCAGCATCATCGGCAAGCAGATCCGGAGCGAGTCCTTCGGGCTGTCCCTGAACAACCGCTTCGACGCCAAGTACCTCGCCGGCAGCGAAGCGGATTCCACAGCCGAGCACAAGAAGCTCGACGGCCTCTTCGACTGGGGTTTGAGCACGGGCTACAATCCGGACCGCGATCCCGACAGCCGCTGGCAGACCATCAGCAGCTCCATCACGCTCAAACCGGGCAAGAGCCGCAACCTCAAGGTGACGGTCAACCAGTCCATCGACCCTTATGCCCTGCGCGTGATCAGTACACGCATCGTGTACGGGCTCAACTTCAACGGCCGCGTGGATACCGGCGGCGAGGTCCTGGTCCTGGCACGGGAACGCAACAGCACCATCGACCTGCTCGGTGTCGACGCCGACACCACCGCGGTCGTGGACGATGAAGAGGCGTACCTCTTTCCCGAGGAACAGGACGGCTACCACGACGATGAAGACGAGGCGTTTCCCGGCTTCGCCTACTTCGGCGCGGAAGAGGAGGACGAAGGTCGTGATGAGACCGAGGGCGGGCGTTACATCCCCTGGCGCCTGGGCAGCAACTTCTCCTACAGCAAGGACCACCTCAGCGACAACACCACCGCGCGCATCAGCCTGAGCATCGGCGCCACCCTGACGCGCAACTGGCAGTTCGACTATCGCACGAGTTACGACATCGAGCGCGGCACGCTGACCAACCAGACCTGGAATCTGTCACGTGACTTGCATTGCTGGCAGTTACGCTTCTCGCGCACGGTCAACGCGGTGGATTCCCAGTTCGGTTTCATCCTGTCGCTCAAGTCCATTCCCGACGTGAAGGTGACGCGCGGCAAGGAGGACATGGTCAGCGGATTCGGGCGCGCCACCGGCGGCGTCTTCTGACGGGCCGTCGAAAGCCCGCTCCAGGACTGGAATATCTCCATTTTTTCTATTGACAGAAATTCACGTTCACGATTTCATGCGTGCAAGGAGGTGATATCATGAATAAAACCGATCTGATCAATGCTGTCGTCAAGAAGACCGAACTGTCCAAGAAGGATGCTACGTCAGTCGTGAATGCCATCTTCTCGACGGTGCCCCGCGAGGGCATCATCGCGACCGAGGTCGCGAAGGGCAAGAGGGTACAGCTGACAGGCTTCGGTACTTTTGAACGACGCAACCGCAAGAAGCGCAAGGCCCGCAATCCGCAGACCGGCGCTGAGATCATGATCCCCGCGACCAAGTATCCCGCGTTCTCCGCGGGCAAGTCGCTCAAGGAACGTGTCAAGCACAAGTAGCATCCCTATCGTTCCGATCTTGTAGATCATTCCGATGGGACGCGAATGGGGGGGGGCGGCCAGGTGCCGCCCCCCCTGCTGTGTCTCCCCGGCAGCGGCGGCTTTCTTTCGCGACTCCCGTGCTACCGGCTCTTGCTCACCCCTTCACCGGCTGGTATCTTATACGCTACGGTGCGGGAACCTATGGGCGCCGTAGCAGTTTGAGGGGGGTTCCATAGCGGAGCCCCGGCGCCGTATTCAACCTTGTCAAACGATCACGGAGTACCATGCCTTCACTCACGCATAAGAAATCGGTCTGGGCATTCATGCTGGTCATGTTGGCCCTCGGTTCCCACATCACGCCCACGTTGGCCCAGGCGCCCGAACCGGGCAACGACGAGTGGTTGCCGGTGACGATCGTCTACAACTCCGACGTCATCGGCAAGATCGAACCCTGCGGCTGAAAGAGCAATCGCCGTGGCGGGGTGGCCCGGAGGGCCACCATCCTGGATGAGGTTTGGAATCAAGGCAATCCGGTGCTGATGCTGGACGCGGGCGACCTGTTCGGCCGCCGCGCGCGGATCGAGAGGGAACAGACGCGTTTCGTCTGCGAGCTGACCAGCGAGTTCGGTTACGACGCCATCGGTCTCGGCGATGCCGACCTGAACTACGGGAGCGAGTTTCTCCGCGAGATGATCGACACCTACCAGCTGCCCTTCACCAGCGCCAACGTGCGTTTGCCCGCGAGCGGCGAGCTGATCCTGCCCGAGTACCTGCTGATCGAGCGGGGCGGCATCACCTTCGGCGTATGCTCGGTGCTGGATCCCGAATTACAGATCATGACCATGGCCGCGAAAGACGAGGTCTTCCAGGTCGACGATCCGGCTACGACGCTCAACGGACTGATCCCGCGCATGCGTGAGGCGGGAGCACAGTCCATCGTGCTGCTCTCGCACCTGGGCGACGCCGGCTCCGAGGCCATCCTGGCCGCCGTGCAGGACATCGACATCTGCCTCGTAGGCCATTCGCGAAGGCCTTATCGCACGGAGCGCATCGTTGAGCAGGCCGCACTGTTGTGCTCATCCTTCGAAGGTCGTTACGTCGGCCGTCTGAGCGGGCATTTCGAGCCGGACTCCGGTGAACTCAAGGCCTTCGACATCGTTGTGACCGAGTTGAACGACACGGTCGCCGACGATCCCGTGATGCTCGAGCGCATCGAAGCTTTCAAGACGCACCTCGAGGAGTTCCGGATCGCGTCCCGGGGCATCTACCAGCAGGACAAGGGATCCGCGGACGAGTCCTTCCTCACGAACCGGGAATGCCGCAAATGTCACCAGGACATCTGGGATCAACTCCGGGACAACACCCACCTCTCCGCGTTGTCATCCCTGGCGCGCAAGGGGCAGGGCGATGCTCCGGAATGCCTGGTCTGTCATTCGACCGGGTACCTCTATATCGGCGGCTACGACGACAAGCCGCCGGCCAACCGCCTGCGCGGCGTGCAGTGCGAGGCCTGCCACGGCTACGGCACCCTGCATCAGCGAGACGGCAAGTGGGTGCAGGAAGCGCGCAATTCGTGCGTGGTCTGCCACGACCAGGAGAACAGCCCCGAGTTCGACTATGATACGTACTGGGCCAAGATCGAACATTGAGCTGAACGTCGCCGTAGGCGTGCGCGAAGACGGCCGTAGCTTGCGGGCAACGGCCGTCGCGGCTTGTGCCGTCTGGATGCTGGTGCTGACTTGTGCCGGCGGCGCCCTCGCCCTGGACGTGTTCACTCTGTGGCGGCAACCCGAAGCGCCACTGCGAATCTCACCCGGTTGCCGTGTGGACTACCTCGGCACCTCCATCGAGGCGGGACGCCGCCAGGTGGAAGCCATGCGGATCCAGTGCGTGGGTGAGACCGAGACGACCTGGCTGATCGAGGTCCTGCCGCTGGATGAGATCCCGGACGGTCATGTTCCCCGGCCGGGTGAAGGCTTGCGCTTGACCATCGCCAGGGAGCTGGCGAAGCGTTCGGGTTCGCTGATCGATTTCGTGCTGGAGGTCGCCCAGTGGCAGGACGGAAGCGGCCGGATGTTGCCCGCCGAGCAATGGCGCGACGATCCCCTGACCGGCATCTTCCTGGAATCCGGTTTTACTCCCGATAGCATGGAAGTGCAGGGGAAAACGACGCGCGTGGTCGGCGACGCGGATCTGCTGTGCGAGCAGTTCACCCTGATCGCCAGCGACACGACACGCATTACACTTCCTCGCGGCGAGATGATACAGATACACCGGAAGGAGGTCAGCGCCGCGGTGCATGACGAGGTTCCATTTCTGGGTGTCGCTTATGCGGCGGAACGTACCGAAACGCGCTCGGAACTCGTCCCCGCCGGCCGGCGCCAACCCCCGCCTCCGTCCATACGCGTCGAAATCATGGAATTGCTGGATTTTGGCACCGATGCCGTTTCCGCTCTTCCGGGGGCTTGAGTCTTCTTTTTGAGATATGTTATAATTACTTATGCTTTCTGCTGAATTGCAAGAACTGAGGGACGAGGCGCAAAGCTATCTCCTCTCCTGTGATCGCCCATGCGCCCCGCAAGCCGTGGCACGTCACATATTCGGGCCGCAGCGTCACGAAGACCCTGTAGCGGCTCTGCTGGTGCGCGCGATTCTCGAACCGATGGCACGTGTCGAGCGGGCACACGACGGGCGCTGGATGACTCTCGATGCACCCTACCTGGATGTTTCCCTGGACGATGCCCGCATGGTGGCGGTCGATCTCGAGACCACGGGCAGCCTCACCGGTGTGGACCGGATCATCGAAGTGGGCATTGCCGTGCTGGAGCGGGGCCAGGTCGTGAAGCAGTTCAGCAGCCTCTGTCACAGCAAGCGCCACGTGTCACCGCGCATCCGCAGGTTGACCGGGATCAAGCCCAGCCAGCTGAAGGAGGCTCCGCCCTTCAGCGAAGTGGCGCCCGTGATCGTCGACATGCTGCGCGGCACGCACGCCTTCGTTGCGCACGATGTCCGTTTCGACATGCCCTTCCTGAACTGGGAGTTGGGACGGCACGGCCTGGAGATGCCCGATGCACCGGCGGTTTGCACGTTGCAACTCGCCCGGAGCCTCTGGCCGGATCTGGACGGATGGCGGCTCCAGGATCTCGCGGGCACCTTCGCCGTGGCGCACACGCATCCCCACCGCGCCGGGGAAGACGCCCTGGCAACCGCCGGCGTACTGGCGCGAGCGCTGTCCGATGCACGCCAACTCGGCGCGCGAACCCTCGGTGACCTCTACCGCATCACGTCAGCCTGCAGAGACCTCGGTGAAGAGGACGACCTGCTCGAAGCCAACGCCGCGGGCTGACCTCGCATCTCGAAGAAATCGGAACTCTTTCGACCTACCCCGGTTGACTCTCCGGTGCCGATCTTGTAGTATGCGCCACTGAGACCCCCTCGATAACGCTGTGCACTTGACGACTTGCAGTGCGGGTCGTGGAGAATCAAGGAGGATACCATGCAGCGACGCAGGAGCGACGCGGAAATACTGATCCGCGATAAATCCTACGTAAAATTCGAGCAACTGCTGGCCAAGGCCGAGAACGAGGGTCGTATCGACGGCGATTTCAAATGCTTGGTGTGCGGTATGCGTTATCTGCACAAGGATGAGGCGGAGAACTGCTGCAAGATCCTACCTTGACGGTTCGGCCGTTCTTCTTCACTTCACTGTGGACCCGGTCCAGGTCATGAACATCCTGCAATATTGTTCCGTCTGCAAGGCGGAGTACGAGATGTCGGTCGTGCCCACGTCGGATGGGGACGATGACGGTGTCGTCTGGCTCCAGTGCCCGAGCTGCAAGGGGTTCCTGCCCAAGGTCAGTTCGAGTGCCGACCTGCGGAAACCCGACGCCGCGGCGGACGGGGCCGACGCGGAGGCTGATCCCGCACCGGCAGCCTCGCCCGCGACGGCGGATCGAAGCGGCCTTGCGGACGATGGGACTTCTGAGCTGTCCGACGTCGCCGCAGCCGACGAGTCGTCCCGACAGGAGGCGCGGGAGGACGAGGTCCCGCAGCCCGATCCCATCGCGGACATGGATGTCTCGTCTGCCGTGGCCTACCGCCCGTGGGAGAGTTACGCCGAGGGCGACGTCATCCATCATCTGGCCTGGGACGACTACGGCGTGGTCCTCGCCAAAGAGACCCTGCCCGGCAATCGGAAGGTGGTGCTGGTCAAGTTCGCTGAGGCCGGCACCGTGCGCCTGATCGAACAGGAGGGAGAGGGACCGTGAGCGGTTCCCTGCGCCGAGCCCCCCGTTTTACGGTTCCCTGCGCCTGTTTGCTGCTGCTCTTCTGTATGCCACGACCCACCGCGGGCGCGGCACCCTGGGCCGAGCCTTTGCCCTGGGACGCTCTGACTGGCGATGCCGGTTTCACCTTCGACGCCCAGAGATTCGACGACCCGGACAGCGACTGGCAGGTGGACGCTTTCGGCGTGATGAGCGTCATGTCGCAAGGCGCCGCCAACCGCATCTATCTGCGCTGGCGACACCTCACCTTCCACACGGGTGGGCGTTCTGTCCTGGAGCGCTGGCCCGAGGCCGCGCCTCCCCTCGAGGAGGGCGAGGAGCCGGACCTCGGCTGGCCGGGGGAGACTGCCATTGCGGGCTGGGGGCGTCCCGAACTGGGGTTGCTCGCGCCGCTACGACTGCCGCTGCTCGGTGCGGGGATCTTCTGCGGGGAAGTGGCGCTGCCTCTGGCGCGCAACGACCTCTTTCCGTTCGCCGCTCGCAGCGCCAGCCTGCGTTTGGCCTTGCGCCGACCTTTCCGTCTCGGTGATCATTTGAGCTGCGCCGTCGTGTGCGAACAGGTCGTGAACATGAGCCCCTCCGGCGAAGAACTCGCCGGCGAGGTCTTTCCCTCGCTGTTTGCATGGGGTGGGTCTCTGGCGTGGGACTTTGCGCGGGCCGGTGCCCTGCGCCTCTCCGCACGGGATGCCGGCGACGGTGAGTGCCGGCGACTGCGTTTGACCATGCAATTGCCCCTGGGCGAGGATCGCAGCCTCGTCCTGGGCGTGATGCGCGGCCTCGGGGACGCCGCGGATCGTCTTTTCGCCACCCGTGTTACAGTCGCCGTGTCCATCGGTATGGCCGCGCCGCCCGCCGGCGAGTCTGGCGCGGCGCTCGAGGAGGGTTCATGAGAGGCTTGTGCGGATCCCGCTGCGTTATGCCGTTGTTGCTGTCGCTCTGCCTTGCGGCTTCGGAGGCCGCCGGGGCCGGTGGCGAGATCGCAGTGAGCTGGGGTGACTCCCTCTCCGTTGCCGAGGGTGAGATCCGGGGGCTCGCCTGGCTCGACGACGACCATTACGTGGCGCTGGTGGTGCAGCCGGACAGCTTGCCCGACATGCCGCCGGTGAAGACCGCTCTCACCTGGTTCGACGCGCAAGGGAGCGTCACCCGCGAGGAGGATTTCACCGGGACGCTCTCGCGCGGCCTGACCTTCGACGGCAAGTACCTCTGGAGTCTCGCCGACGCCACGTCGGACGCCGAGGCCACGCTCTTCAAGATCGAGTCGGACACCTTGTTCGTCGATGCCGTGTATCCCACGCCGGGACACCGCCCCTACGGACTTGCCTGGGACGGACGTTACGTCTGGATGGTGGATCGGGATCGCGGTCGACTCGACAGTTTCGATCCCGAGACGGAACAGATCTCCCGTTCGGAGCTGACACCGGCATTTTCTCCCTGCGGTCTGGCCTTCGACGGTCGCTCGTTCTGGACCTGCGACAGCGGCACCGGCCGTCTGTACCGCCTGTCGCGGGGCGGCACCGCCTGGAGCGGCACCGTCAGCCGCGAAGGATTCGAATTCCGGGGACGCGATGTGATGCTGGCCTGGGACGGAGCCTCGCTGTGGGCGGTCCCCCAGCCCGGCGCCGTCGCCCACCGGCTCTGGATTCCCTGATCCTCGTCCACCCGAACGGGTTATTTTTTCTTCTCGCCAATGACTTGACAGTAGCCCGATGGTGAATTATCAATTTCTATGATTTTGGATATCAGAATCACGCTTCACCGCAACGGAAGGAACAAGCACGTGGCCATCAAGCGAGACGTTTTACCGGAGGCCGTCAAGGAAAAGGAACGGGCCTTCCAGAAGTTCATCCAGACCGAAGGTCTGAAGACCACCCGCCAGCGCAACACCATCGTGAATGTCTTCTTCAACCTGAATGGGCACATCTCGGTCGAGGAACTCCTGCGCGAGGTCAAGATCGTCAATCCGAAGATCGGTTACGCCACGGTCTACCGCACCCTGCACCTGCTGGTCAGGAGCGCACTGGTCGAGGAGCGTCGATTCGGTGACGGTCTGGCGCGTTACGAGGGCCATTCCCAGGTCGAGCATCACGATCACATGATCTGCCAGAACTGCGGCCGGATCTTCGAGTTCTTCAACCCGGAGCTGGAGGCGCTGCAGGAGAAGCTGGCCGAAGCCCACGAGTTCACCATCCATCGCCACCGTCTGGAACTCTACGGTGTCTGCAAGGACGTCGAGGGCTGCAACGCCTATCGCCAGACCCAGGCCGAGCACAAGCACAAGGACTGACGGCGGCATGTCAGGCGACCATCTCCTCCGGACGGGGAGTGTTGGGTGATGAGTGATTCGGGTTGGCTCAGACTCGAGACCGACCGTGACGCGCTGAGGCACAACATCAGCCGCTTCCGTGCCTTCACGCCGGCCGAGACGCGCCTGCTCGCCGTGGTGAAGGCCGATGGGTACGGCCACGGCCTGCTCCCGGCCGCCACCGCCTTCCTGGACGGCGGCGCCGACATGCTTGGTGTGCATGCCGTCGAGGAAGCCGCCGTTCTCAGGCAGGGCGGTGTCGAAGCACCCGTGTTGATTCTCGGACCGGTCAATCGCGAGGGGGCTGCGCTGGCCTCCCGTCTCGACGCCGAGATCACTGTCGGGTCGCTGGACGGCGCGGCGATCGCGGCCGAGACCGCCACGCCTGCGAAGCCCTTGCGGGTCCACCTCAAGGTGGAGACCGGCGTCAATCGCCAAGGCATCGTGGAAGACGAGTTGGACGACGCCCTGGCCCTGTTGATCGGCACGCCCGGCCTGGCACTGGTCGGCGTGTCGAGCCACTTCGCCGATATCGAGGACACCACCGATCACGGCTGGGCCAACGCCCAATCCGACCGATTCAACGCCTGGCTCGAGGTGCTCGAGCGCAGGGGGCACGGGGGGTTGGCGCGCCACATGTCGTGCAGCGCGGCGGCGATCCTCTGGCGCTCCGCCTATCGCGACATCGTACGCGTCGGTATCGCGGCCTACGGCATCTGGCCCTCCCGGGAGACTCTCGTTTCCGCGCGGGCGGCCGACCATCCCGGCCTGGAGCTCAAGCCGGCGATCACCTGGTCCTGCGCCGTGGCCCAGGTTCGTCGCGTGCCCGCCGGCGAAACCGTCGGCTACGGACGCGCGTGGCGGGCGCCGGTCGACAGCTTGATCGCCGTGTTGCCAGTCGGCTATTCCGACGGCTATCCGCGACGCCTCTCCCAGCAGGCCCATGTCTTGATCGGAGGGCAGCGCGCGCCAGTGCGTGGCCGGATCTGCATGAACCTGACCATGGTCGACGTGACGCACATTCCCGGCGTCGCCGCGGGTGACACCGCCGTCCTGCTGGGCGCCCAGGGCGCGGAACACATCACCGCCGAGAAGATCGCCGACTGGCTCGGCACCATTCCCTACGAGGTGCTCACCATGCCCGGTCCCGCTTGGCGGCGTGCGGTGCGCGGTGCAGCGGTGAGGAGCTGACGTGCTGGACGCCATCCGCAAGCTCTTTCAGGAAGAAGCCGCTCCCACCGGCAAGTCTGACGACGACGCCGAGCACCGGCTCCAGGTCTCGACCTGCGCCCTGCTGCTGGAGATCGCCTGGGCCGACGAGGATTTCAGCGACGAGGAACGCGACACGGTCGCCTCCCTGGTGCGGGAGAGGTTCGCTCTCGACGACGCGTCGGTCGTCACCCTGCTGGATCTGGCCCGGCGCGAGCGGGAACGCAGTACCGATCTCTACCAGTTCACGCGCCTCATCCGCGAGGAGCTGCCGCGACCGGAGAGGCTGCGCATCCTCGAAGCTCTCTGGCGCGTGGTCTACAGCGACGGCGTGCTGGAAGCCCACGAAGATGCCCTCGCCCACAAGCTGACCCGTCTGCTCGGTCTCAAGCACGAGGAAGCCATCGCCCTGAAGCTGCGCGCCCGCGACTCAGCGGCCGGCTAGCCACAGCCCAGCCGCGAGTTCCAGAGCTGCCCCCCCCCTGTACCTTCCCGACCGACGTCTGTACCCTCAGGTTCACTTCCTGATTCCGCAGAGGTGTCGATTCTCGACGGCCTGCAATGTAACTGATTGTAATTCAAGCATATGCCGTATGGGTCGGATCGTGGCACCGCAGATGCTCACCGAGAGTGTAACG
Organism: uncultured Fibrobacteraceae bacterium; assembly: GCA_964389015.1. Taxonomy (GTDB): domain Bacteria; phylum Krumholzibacteriota; class Krumholzibacteriia; order LZORAL124-64-63; family LZORAL124-64-63; genus JAHIYU01. The sequence goes on from CAYMCR010000005.1 coordinate 92,132, forward strand.
CGCATGACAACGGCCGCACGATCGAGGAGAGGATCCGCGGCCAGGGACACAAAAGAGGAGACGATCATGAAGAACCTGAGAATCCTGGGAATCCTGGCGATGCTGGGTCTGCTCATCCTGGGCGCCACCGGTTGCGGAGAGACCGGCAGCCTGGCCGTCAACGAGCAGTCCGCGGTCGACGATTACGACGACATGGACATGAACAAGGCCAACGGCGGTCTGACCATGACCGACGAAGCCGACGGCTTCGGCGACACGTACTACACGGACACCGAATACCTGTACGAAGACGCCGATGCCGAAGATCCCCTGCAGGACAACGATGTGGAACTGGTGAACGAGGTGCAGATGTACGAGAGCGAGATCGCCGACGGCGATCCCGCCGATCCGAACCGACCGACCATCACCGTCGTGAGGTTGCTGTGGGGTCAGCTCGACGGGCTCGTGGACGACATCGACGAGGATTTCGACGCCCTGGACTGGAGCGGCATGCTGCGCGTCGATCGGGGTATCGCGGTGGTGCGGCGCGTGATTCTTTTCGAGCGTCCCTGGGATAGTCTGGTGCGCCCGCGCATCGACCGTCACACGGTGGAATGGGTCTCGCACACCGGTCCCCACTTCGACGGCCTGATCGTGCAGATCATCGAGCCCCCGCTCGAGCCCGGTACCGATGGTGAACTGCCCCCGGTCAACATGTTGCACCTGGTCATGCCGCAGATGCAGATCAGCCTCGATTTCCCGATGCCGGAAGTCGACGGCCTCGACGAGACCTATCCCGTGGACGAGCAGGGCAATGCGCTGCGTATCGAGGGCCACCTCCTGACCAATGTCGATCTGTGCCCCAAGGGCTTCCTCAGCGGCGTCTGGGTCAGTGATCCCCAGTACGACGAGGAAGGCACCCTCATCGCCAACGGTTACTTCAAGGGCCGCTGGGTCGGCATCTGGGGACGCGTGAAGGGCCTCCTGCGCGGTCGCTACGGCGTCACCGATGAAGGCGAGAACGTGTTCTTCGGCAAGTATGTCTCTCGCAGCGGCCAGTTCCGCGGTCTGCTCTCGGGCACCTACGGTCCCAGCGAAGAGCCTGGCCACGGCATCTTCTGGGGCGAATGGATCAATGCCGCGGAGACGGTGGAAGGTGTCCTGGGCGGTCAGTACGTCCAGATCCCGGACCGGCCCGGTGGTTTCTTCGCCGGTCGCTGGGCGACCCTCTGCGACCAGGAAGCCGTGGATTCCATCCAATAGCGGATCCTGGCAGATCGGCATCTCGCGGCGGCGGCCCCCAGGGGGTCGCCGCCGTCTTTAGCACAGGAAATAACCTGGATAATCAATTATCAGGTATGCGGGGGTAATTGTTGTCAGTAGACCCCCAAATGAGGTATAATTAAGTTCCCGCAGCGATAAATCCCCCGCAGACAGTTCTTTCCTTGAAGGAGTCCGTCAATGCGTTCCAAGATACCGACTCTATTCGCCTTAGTTTTGATGTTAGGTATTTCCACCGCGGCCAGCGCCGCGTGGATCGACCAGGGCAGTGCAACGCAAGCCGAACCACGGATCGAAGCCACCGGCGTGGCATCCGCGGTGATCGTGG